>DRGC01000043.1 GCA_011050235.1 Phycisphaerae bacterium
CCTCCCAGGTCTCCCAGCCGCTCGGCCCGGCGCTTGAGCCCCACCACTCGACGCTCGAACCGACCGTCGACGACCACGTCGACGAGCACATTGTCGCCGGACACGAGAAGTCGACCCCGGCGCGTGTCGCCGCAGTGGGTTTCAAGGCCGATCTATCTTCAAGGAGCAAGCTTCGCCAAGCGATCGTCCTCCACGAGATCATCGGTCCCCCCAAGTCGCTCCGAAACGAACAGGAGCTCTGGGACCAGGCCTGAAAAATGTGGAACGCGACGTGCCGTATATCGCGCGGCGGGTTTCCTAACCCGCCGCGTTGCTTTGCCAGCCGACGCTAGGCCAACCCGTGGCGCATCGCCGGTAGCTCCATCTCCTCCGGCGACGACGCCTGATCGACGACGGCGATCCCGTCGGCGACCAGCTTCCGCCAGTGCTTGTCATTGAAGATGCAGCCCGGGTCGCCAGCGTGCAGTTGCCCGAAATACGCGTCCGCCCGGGCCCGACACCCCCCGCAGTAGTGGCGAAACGCGCACACCTCGCAGTGGTGCAGGCGATAGTCGCGATCGTTGAGAATGTCCCAGAAGATACTGTTGTGGAAGATATCCGCCAGCGAAGCGCCTCGCACGTTGCCCATCACACGGTGCGGCAGATAGACACATGGCGTGACATCGCCGTTGGGCTCGATACACACGTACGTCCGCCCCGCCCCGCAGCCGCCCAGATACTTGGCCACCACGCGCGCCCTGACGCCGCTGCCCGAGCCGGCGTGCGAGCACGTCATGCGGTCTTCGCCGACCGCAGCCCCGGCCAGACACACGCGACCCAACTGCGGCGCGGTGGAGATCACGCCCATCCCGCCGGCCTGCATCTTCTCGTTGAGAATCGCCAGCAGCTGCTCCCGCTGGGCGGGCGTAATATCGCCGGAGACCATCTTCAACCCCCGGCCGACCGGGATGAAATTGAAGTGCGCAAACGACGAGGCGCCGAGATCGTTCTCGGCAAACTCCATCATGGCCCGAACTTCGTGGACATTTCCCTGGTGGACGCACATGGCGATCCCCAGCCTCAGGCCCTCGGTCGCGACGACGTGTCGGGCCCCCGCCACCGCACGCCGCCACATGCCCGCGACGCCCCGAAAAGCGTCGTGGCGATCGGGGTCGACCGAATCCAGCGAGATCTCCACGTACCGCATGCCGGCCTCGGCCAACTCGGCGGCCAAGCTCGCCGTGATTCTCGTCCCGTTGGTCGCCAACGACAGATGCATCCCGGCGGCGCCGGCCCGACGAACCACGGGCAGCAGGTCCTTGCTGATGGTGGGCTCGCCTCCGGAGATCGCCATCATCGGCATCGAGTCGGCCACCATCTGATCGACCAGCGAGAGCTTCTCATCCAGCGATAGCTCATCGGCCAACGCGCTGTGGTTGCTATCCTGATAGCAGTGCTTGCACTGCAGGTTGCAGCGGTTGGTGAAGTTCCACACGGCAAACATCGGCGTGGAGAACTTCTGCGGCACGGTCAGGCCAAACTCGGCGATCGACCGCGCGACGACATTGAGCCCGCGAATCGTCGGGCGATGCTCAGCCAGCTTGCGGCGAAACGTCGCGACCGTGGTCCGGCCCCGCATGCGGTCGATGAACAGGTGAAGGGGCGCGTAGATCAATCGCTGCCAAAATGAGGCCTCGCTGTTGCGATAGCTTTCGAAGATGCGCTGCAAAGCGGTGGTCCCGTCGCGCTTGGGCCGACTGATGCGGCCCAGTAGCCACCGCATCGGCCACGTGCCCAGCCAGTTCTCCAACGGATGGTGATAATCGATCTGGAAGACCTTCGGCGTGGTGGAGTCGGCCAGTCGCTCGCTGGCGCGGGCGTAGGCGCCGCTGCTGAGGTGACCGTCGCTGTGGCGATCGAAATCCTTCACCTCGTCGGCCGAGCGGACGAAGTCGTGGCGGTAGTCCTTGCCGAGCGCGGCGGCCGTGCTGTGGCCGGCGGCGGCCGTGTAGGAACTGTCCTGGGGGCGATTGTCCTTCCGTTCGATCATCGGGCTATTTCGTCGCCGCCGTGACCCGCAGGGCAACCGGCGCGCTGCGGGCGGGGTGGCCGTTCAACTCCGCCGTCATGCGCAGGGGTTCGTTCGGCGGCCAGTTGGGCTCGACGGTCAGTGTCCACTCGAACTCGCGCTGCTCGCCGGGAGCGAGGGTCCACGGGTGCAGGACCTGCAGGGCGGTCTCGGGATACTCTCGCACCTGGGTCCATCCCGACGGCGTCTGCCGCCACAACCGCACGATCACCAGCGCGCTGGTGGATGCGGTGATCTCGAGCGGCCGGCGCGTGTTGTTGACGGCCGTCGCGATGACGTGCACGTCCTGGCCGGCGGCCAGAGCCGTCGTGGACAGCGACAGGGTCAGTCGAATGTCTTCGGCACGGGCGGCAAGGACCTGGCGCTGGTGGGCCACGTTGCGCTCACAGCCCGTCACGACAGCCAGGGCAATAGCTAGCGTGCATACGGCGTATTTCATCACGGCGACATCTCCGAAGTTGGGGGCGGCGGCGCTGTCGGCGCGCCGTTGGCCCAGGCGGCTTCGACCAACTGGCGATACTGAGGGCCGCAGTTATAGGTGCAAAACGGGAACAACCCGCCCAGCGTCGAATACAGGATCACACAGCGCTTGGCGCGTTCGACGTCGAAATTGTATCGGTCCTGAAAATGCATTCCCGCACACAGGAGCGTCTTGTAGTTGTGTTTCTCGCTTTCGCCTCGTCCGACGCGCTTGTCGAGCATGCCGGCCAGCGATCGGACGAAACGGCGGACAGTCAGGCCCTCGGGGGCGGCGGCGGGGTTGAAGTGGCGTTTGAAGATCCGCAGCGCCCGCATCTTGTCCAGCCAGTTGGCCCGCCCGCGCCGCTCGATGCGGGCGGCCAGGCGGTTCATGTCCATGAACATGCCTTCGACGTTGATGATCTGCGGCATGGGGACGGCCTGGCCGGAAGGCGAGATCACAAAGTACGTGCCGAACGCACAATCCGTATGGCAGCTGGGGCGGATTTTCGCTTGGCCCGTCAGCGCCTCCATCAATTGCGCCAGTGGAACGACGACGCTGAGAGGGTACATGTCGCGCAACGGCGAAGCTCCGGACGCCTCGGCGATATCGTGGGCCAGGTCGCCCAGCGTGTAGCGCTGCGACAGTCTCTTGGTCTCGTCGATTCGGCCGGAAAAGGAGACCGGCTGATAGCTGATGCCGCTGATGACGTCGACGTTGTCGACGGCGAAGCGGAAGATCTCGCCAACCTGCTCGTCGTTAACGCCCTTGAAAATCGTCGGCACGAGGCAGATCTTCATGCCGGTCTTGCGGCAGTTCTCGATGACGGCGAGCTTCTTCTCCCAGATGCCGGGGAAATTGCGTGTCCGGCTGTGCGCGTCCTCGCCGATGCCGTCAAACTGCAGATACAGCGTATGCAAACCCGCCTCGACCGCCTGGCGGGCGAAGCTCTCGTCGGCCAGACGCAGGCCGTTGGTGGCGATCTGGATGTGCGAGAAACCCATCTCGCCGGCGGCGGCAACGATCTTCAGAAAGTCCGGATGGATGGTGGGCTCGCCGCCGGTGAACTGGATGGCCGTGCAGGGAGTGGGTTTCAACTCGCGCAGCTCCCGCAGCCGCTCGATGGCCTGCTCGTAGGTCAGCTCGCAGACCTGGCCGGTGACGCCGGCGTTGGCGAAACAAACCGGACAGCGCATGTTGCAACGATTGGTCAGATCGATCTGCGCCAGACAGGCCAGCGACTGGTGCTGGTTGCACAGCCCGCAGTCCGACGGACAGGTCGCCGCACCGGCGACGTGGGGCTCTACCAGGCCCGCGTGCTCCTGGAAGCTCCACCAGGCGGCCTTGGAGTAGACCAGCGCGTCGCTGCTGATGCAGTCTCGAACATGGCCGTGCTCGGGGCAGGTCTTCTCGATGAAGACCGCGCCGTCCTCGACGAACATCCGTCCGATGATGACGGCTGAGCATTTCGGACAGAGCGTCTGGACCGTTCGCGGCAGGCGCCGCACGCTGGGGCGGATCCGCGAGCCGCCGAAGGTCTCGGTGGGGCTTGCAGGCACGTCGGAGGTCTTCGGCGTCCAGATGGCGTCGTGGTGGACCTGCCGTTGCGGCCCGCATCGGTCGCAGTGGAACGTCAGGACGACATCGGCGCCTGCGCGCTCAAACGCAGCGGGGACCACCTCGCGGCAGGCCGGGCAGGTCGCGCAGGTATCCACCGGCAAGTGGGCGAAGTGGTCGCTGAATCGCCGCATGTCGGCCTTGAACGCAAGGAGGCGTTCCTGGGGGACCTGCCCCGTCGCCTCGCCGCGGGCCGCGGACGATTGCTCTGGCGTGGTCGCTGCTTGTCCGGTGGTCGGGTTCATGGCCTGTCGGAAAATGCTGACGCCTATACGGCGCCGGCGAAATAGGCCGGGAAGCGTCGGCCAATGGCCTTGCGTTTCTGATAGTTTTGGGCGAGCTCCATGAAAATATCCAGGTCGCGCTGCATGTTGGAGCTGCTGTCGTCGAAGTAGAAGTTTCTAATCGGCAAGTCGTCGAGGTCGTGTGCGACGTCGTGATAGACGGCCTCGGAGATGATGCCGTTCATGCACGTGAAGGGGCTGATGTCGATGATGCCGTCGGCGCCCTTGTGGTGAAGATAGATGGCCTTGCCAACCGACAGGACCATCTCGCCCAACGCTCCATCTGCGGGCAGGTAGGGCCAGCCCGGGCGGAGCACGTCGCGGTAGACGTTGTGGGGTTCCTCGTAGCCGACGAAATGCTCGGCGAACGGCTTGGACAGGGCGTTGATGTCGCGGCGCTGGATGGTGTGCTTGATGGCGGCCGACAGCGCCTCGCGCGTCAATCGCCGCCGCTGTCGTTTGAGTCGGCGCTTGTGGCTCCAGTTGGTGTAGATGACCCACTCGGTGATATCCGACAGCCAGGCCTCGCCGCCGTGGGCCTCGATCTGACGGACGGCTTCGCTGTTGCTGAATGTGTTCAGCCGGCAGAAAATCTCGCCGACGACGCCGATGAGGGGCTTGTCGCGGGTGTAGCGGGCGGGGACGGCTTCAAACAACTCTCGCGCCGCACCCAGCGCGTGGATCATCTCGGCGAGGCTCTGGCGGTTATCGAGGCTTTGGTCCGACACGGCCGCCTCGACGAGGTCCAGCGAGCGTTCGAAGGCCTGATCGGCTGCACCCCGCTCGGTCTCGTAGGGTCGCGTTTTGAGCAGCATTTTTCGAAGAAGATCGCCGGCGACGATGCCCCGCCACATGCGGCGCATGATCGTCCCGCCATAGGCGGTGATATCGGCGTAGCCGTCCTGGCTGGTCGGTGAAATGATCGGCACGCCGGTGTATCCCAGGTCGTCGAGCACGCGGCGGAGGTAAGGGCTGTACTGCCCGAAGCGGCACGGTCCCTGCGCGATGGGCATGAAAAAGGCCGTCCGGTCCGGATCGAATCCGTCGTCATGAATGATGCGCAGGAAATCGCCCAAGGTGATCTTGGCCGGGTAGCATTCCTCACCGGAACTGAACAGCCCGCCGAGTTCGAGCGTGCGCTCGTCGGACTGGGGGGTGGCGGCGGCGTCGATGCCGACGGACCTGAAGGCGGCGGCGACCATCCGCGCGCCGGCATAGGTCATGCGGGGGATCCACAAGCGTCGGCCGGCCAACTTATCCTTGTTGGGCGCTGAGATCATGTGTGTGTCGGCTTCACCCAGATCGGCCGGGCCCCTCCCCGGGGCGTTGGCCGACATCGTCGTCTGTTGCACGACCTGTCCAAAAACACAAGAACCGCCGACGCCGGCGGCGGATATGCATCCAAGCCAGCGGAGGGAATCGAACCCACAACCACCGCTTTACAAAAGCGGGGCTCTACCGTTGAGCTACGCTGGCGGGGGCGTTTCCAATCGGCCCAGCCGATTACTTTAGCCCGTCATCAGCGGGATCGTCAAATAAATGTCTCCCAAGCCGCCGGAACCGACCAAGAAGAGAGGCGACCCGCGCCACGACAACGCGGGTCGCCCACAAGCCATTTCATTCACACATGGCGCCGTTTTGTCACCCAACGGCCCTAACTCGGCAGCGACTGGCGCTCGCGGTATTCGTAGAACGCTTCGTAGTTCTTTCGCAGGTACCCGCCGGCCATCGCTCGCACGCCGTTGAGGATCGCACCCAAAATGTGAGCGTTGGCCTCGATCATATCGTCTCGGGCTTTCTGGGCGACGCCATGGGTATTCACGCCGGCGCGAAAGACCATGATCACGCCGTCCACCTGGCCAGCCAGCACGGCCGGATCGGTCACCACCAGGCAGGGCCCGGAATCGAACAGAATGCGATCGTATTGGGTGACGGCCTCTTCGATCAGATCCCGCATCTGAACCGAGGCCAATAATTCCGACGGGTTGGGCGGCAGGGGGCCGGCAGGCAGGATGTGCAGATTTTCACCGGCTTCAAAGATCAAGTCGCGCCAGTTGGCCTGCGCCACCAGCGCGTTGCTCAGTCCGGCGTCGGAGGCGCCCTCGAACAACTGGTGCAGCATGGGCTGGCGGAAATTGGCGTCCACCAGCAGGACCTTGCTGCCGCTGTGGGACATCACGATACCCAGATTGGCCGTGACGGTGGTCCGACCGTCTTCGGGCAAGGGGCTGGTGATCATCAACGTCCGCTGCCGCTCCAACGGCCCGCTGAAGATAATGCGCGTGCGAATATGGCGGAACGCCTCACCGACAGGCGAATCGGGGAACGTCTGCATCGCCAGCCGTGGATCGGGAATGTCCTCAGCCAAGTCGTCGATATGCGGGACCATGCCCAACAGCGGCAGGTCCATGCGCCGGGGAATGTCACTTGGCTTCTTGATCGACGTATCGATGACCTCCAGCAGAACGGTCAGCCCCAGCCCGACCAGCAGGCCCAGCATGACGCCGCCGGGCACCATGAAGGCATATTTCGGCTGAGATCGCTCGCGGGGCACCCGCGCGTAGGCGACCAAATCCACGGGGGCCTCTAGATCGCGGCGAAAACGAGCAGCGGCGAGGTTTCGGGTCAGCGTGGCGATTAGATTCTGGGTATCCGCTTCCTCCGACTTCAGTTGCCGCAATCGAGCCTGCACGAGGTGCAGTTCGCGCACGTCGGTCTCCACCAAGTGGATGCTCTCATTCAACTCGCTGATATGAGTTTCCAGGGCGCCCAGTTCAGCCTCCCGACTGGCCAGATAGGCTTGTACAACGATGCGCTGTTCTTCCGCCACTTGGTCACTAACGTTTTTCAACTGTGCCTCGGCCTGGTGCACCGCGGAATGCCTGGGCCCCCAGGAACGGCGGTAGAAATCCAACTGGCTGACGGCCTGGCTCTGCTGGGTCAGAAGCGCGCGGTAGCCGGGGTCGGCGTTCAGCACCTCGCGCAGCTCGCTCAGTTCCAGCAGCTTGCCCTCATCCTGCGCCTGGGCCAACTTGTCACGAAGCGTCTTGACCTGCGTGTACTGCATCTGATAACGAATGAACTGCATCTTCAGTTGGTCCAGTTCGTGGGTTTTGGTGCTGGACCGCTCGCCGAGATCAGCCACAGCGGCGCCTCGCCTCTGGTTCTCGATATCGAGACGAATGTCTCCCAGCGCCTCCCTCCATTCCTTGATCTGTTTACTTAACCGATCGATGTGGGCCAGCAGACGTTGGTCATGGCTGTCCTTGCTGATACGAACATAGGCCTCCGCGACGGCGTTGGCGACGATGGCGACCTCGTTCTTGTCCCCGATCATCATGGAGACGTAGATCAGTCGCGTCTTGGCTCGCGGGGAAACTGTGAGGCTTCGTTTTAACCGTTCGACCAGATCGGCCTTGGGTCCGCGCTTGGACCAGCTGGTCTTGCGGAGCTCTTCGTTTTGGGCCGCCTCGTTGAGCGTGTCCTCTTGAACGATCAGTTCGGCATGGGTGGCCAGCAACTCTGGCATGTCGGTCGAAATGCCGGTATCGGCAGCGACAAAGGCCTGATTGCCCCGCATCGGCGTCCGGACTGCCAGGACCGCAGTGGCTCTGAACATCGGCGCCCATTTGGCCCATAGAAATGTGCCCACGATCGCAATGCATGTGAAAAACACGACAAAGATGGCGATCATCCACATTCGCTTGCGCAGGATCTGGATGATGTCGCGCGGCGAGAACTTGCGCCCCTCCTCGCCGCCGGGCGGCGTGAGCGGTAAGGCAAATGCCGGGGCGCCGGGTGGGCCTTCGGCGGGGGGCATGGGCTGGCCATACGGAGGCTGGGCAGTCATGGCATTATTCCTCTCTCGTCACCGGCGCAATCGCTGGATTGCTTCATCCAACGCCTTGCGCAAGTCCGGAGCCTCGTTCTCTTGCAGCATTATTCGGGCCGTCTCATACTGCTGCAGAGCATCGCCCTTGTGCCCTCGCTGCTCCAGCGTCCAGCCCAGGTGGTACCGGTTGGTCGGGGAAGGCTGCAACTGGACCGCACGGGCAAGGTACTTGGCCGCTTCGCTGTGTTCGTCGAGCTTGCTCAGCGTCCATCCATACGTGTCCAGGATGCTGGCGTTATTGGGCGCCAGTTCGGCCGCCAACTTGGCGAGTTTGACGGCCTCCTCAGGTTTGTTCATGTTTTCGACGTATATGTAGGCCAGATTGTTCAAGGCATAGGCATTGCGCGGCTCGAGTTTCAAAGCGGCAAGATAGGCCTTCTCGCTTTCCTCGTAGTTGTTGGTCAGGTAATAGGTCTGGCCGAGCCCCACATGCGCGCTCAATCGGTCAGCGTTTGTCTTGCCCAATTGGAGGGCCTCCTGGCAGTAGCGCAGAGAGGCCTCGTAGTCGCCTTTTTCGCGGAGGAGCGTGCCGGCCACTTCGCGAATAGCCCAGTCGTCGGGACGAAGGGCAAACCATTCGACAATCTTCTCACAGGTCAGCGGCAGGCCGTGGACGATGCGATACTGCAGAGCGACAAACCCGAGTGAGCCGGGGACCACCTGCCGGACCGCCTGTTGGAACAGGTCGTCGGCCTGGTTTTGATCCCCACGTGAGGCCAGGATTCGAGCCCGAATCGCCATCAGCCAAGGGGCGAAGTCCGAGCCCGGACGGTTCTCATAGGAGCCTATCACTTCCATGGCTCGTTGGTCTTGGCCGGCCTCGAGCAACAGGCGGAGGTAGCTGCGCAGCAGGTCCGAGTCGTCCTGGGAAAGACTCAGCGCCCTGCCGGCCGCCTCCGACGCTTTCGAAGAATCGGCGCGGGTGTACCACATCTGCGATTCGATGACAAAGTAATACGGGTCATCGGGGAATTGCTCCTGAGCCACCTTCAGGAAGTTCGTCAAACGAACCCATTTGCGGGCCTTCAGCCACGCGTTGGCTAAGGCTTTGTAGGCCTGAGCATAGTCGGCATTCTCGCGGATGATGCTCTGATAGGTGTTTTCGGCGCTGGTGGCGTCACCAAGCTGCATGTGAACCTGGGCCAATTGCATGGCCACTTCTTTCTTGCCGGCAGTCGTAAGGCGAAGGGCTTTGGCCAGAAGGTCTCGGGCCATGCTGAGCTGGCCCTCGCTCAAGTACACCTCCGCTATTTGCACCATTGCCGGTGCATAGTCCTTGTTGACTTCCAGGGCCTTCTCCAGCGAGGCGAGGGCCTCGGCATTGTTGCCTTGCCGGAACGCCAACACCCCGTGAAGCATCAAGGCAAGGGGGTCCGCCGGATCCTCCGCCAAGATAACGCTCAACTCCTTGGCGGCCTGATCGTATTGGCCTGCCTCCAGGCGATACGTAATCAGCCGTTTCATGGCCGCTGGCTCATCAGGCTTCAGCTTGACGTACGTCGCCATCGCCTCGACGGCTTCGACCATCTGAGGTCTTCGTGCCAGGGCCTCTGCCTTGGCCAGGTAGGGCCGAGGATCGTCCGGGTCGATTTCACTGGCCATGTTATAAGCGGCAAGAGCTTGATCGATACGGCGGTCAACCAGGAATTGCCCATACATCAGATAGACGTCGATCTTCGCGGACGGAGTCTTGGCGTTATTCAGCAACTGCGAAACAAGGTCATCCACTCCGCCGGTCTGGTGGGTCCGATTGTAGAATTGGATCAGCAGTGCGGCGGAGCGAATCTTATCGGGGGACATGTAGAGAATCGACTTGAGGGTGTCCTCCGCCTTCTTGAGTTGCCTGGTCTTTTCATACAGCAACGCCAGGCGGTAACGATTGGCCCCGTCCTTGGGATTCGTCTGCAGGATGACCTTACGCTGGTCGATGATCTTGTACGGGTCGGCCTGCTCCTCGATCATTTCGAGGTATTCACCGCGGACAAACGGATTTCGGGGCGCCAGTCGGTAGGCGTTTTCGACCCATCTCTTCCAAGCATCCCAATCTTGGGAACTCTTCGTGACCCGGATCATTTGAATGGCCGCTGGGGAAAAGCCTCGGTCCGCATCGAACACTAGCTGGAACTCTCTGGCCGCCAGCGCCATTTCTCCTTTGCGGTAATAGCAGTCCCCCAGCAGCATTCTCGCCGGTCGCAGGTCAGGCCGCTCATCCAGCACATCGTCGAGTTTGCGAACCGCGTCATCCACATTTCCGCGCTGAATATCCAACTGGGCGCTAAACAACCGGCCTCCCACCCGGTCCATGTTCTCATGGCGGGCCATGTCGACGCACTGCTCGGCCAAGGACCAGTCTTCCCTGCGCATGGCGGCCAGGAACAGTCGCTCCACGAGGCGAGGCCTATCCCTTTCGGGCGCCAGCTCGAGCGATTTCTGTAGCCAGTGGACATACTTGTCGACATCGTCGGCAACCAGGTAGACCGCCGCCTTGGCGGCCGCTCGGCGGTAGGGGTCTTCCATCTCTTCGGCCAATTTCAGCCGCGCTTCGCGCCGGGCTTCCTCGTTGGGAAGACTGAGGATGCTCAGTTGTACCTTGAGCTCTGGCCTATCGGGGTGAGTCTCGATGGCCTTCTGCAATAGCGCCCGCCCCTCGTCCTTGCGGCCCAGTTGTGTGTACATCGCCAACAGTTGCCTGACAACAGCCATGTTCTCCGGCACGCGCTCGTAAAGATGCTCCGCCAGTTCCAGTGCATCCCGGCGCTGGCCCTGGAACCACTTGGTCTCCGCCTGGTTCAGCAGGAACACCACGACCGTGACCGGCGGCTTGCCGCCTGGGGGAAGCCGCTCTATCTGTCCCTTGCGAATCTTGATCAACATCAGCCAGTGCTTTGCCTCCGAGTTGTCCGGATCAATCTCCAACAGGCGCCGCAGCAGGCGCTCGGCGCGATCATTTTCCCGGTAGTGGATCTGGATCCGCGCCATGCTCAGCAGCACGGGAGCCTTATTGCCCCAGCCTTTCTCGACGAACTCGGCCAGGATCTTCTCCGCCTCCGCCCATTGTCGAAGACGAATGTAAACGTCTACAAGAAGGTTGCTGGTCTGGGGTTCAAAGATGTCGTTCTTCTTGAAACTGTTGTGCGCCTGGCGGAACAGACGGCGAGCCTCAGGCAGGTCGTTTTCGAAAAGAGCAATTCGAGCCAGGAGCTTTGAGCGACGGGGAAGCTCCTGGTGACCGGAGGCCACGAGTTCATCGATCCGCTCGATGCAGGCTCTGACTTCTTCCACGCGCTGTTGCTTCTGTTCGGCCGTCAACTCCGCCACGATGCGCACTTCATCCATCAGGCGATCACCCAAGTCGTAGTTTAGTTGCAACTGGGCCCGAGTCAGCTCATAATTCTTTTGGAGATCGGCCGTTGCCTCGTCGCCTTCCTCGCTTTCCAGCAATGAACTAATCACGCCCAGGCCGCGACGAACGGCCTCGGTGGCGTCGGTCATCCGCTGCAGCCGACGCAAAACGAAGGCTTGGTTCTGATAGACGTGAAAGTCCGTGGGGTCGATTTTTTCGGCCTCTTCGAGCGATTTGATGGCCTCCTCCATTCGCCCGTCGCTCATGTAGTAGTTCGCCTCGGCCATCATTCCCACAGCATTGTTGGGTTCCGCCTTGATGGCCTTCTTGATCTGCTCGAGCGCGTCGCTGCGCCGATCCAGGCCGATCAGAAATTTTGAGTAATCCACATAGAATTGGGCAACGGCGGGGTTCAGCCGGATGGCCTCTTTGATCGTTTCCTCGGCCTGCTCGCTCATGTCTTTCTGGATGCTCTGCCTCGCATGCACCAGTAGGCGAAACTTACCCGTTAGCCAGTAATCGACATTGTCCGGCTCCAGGGCGATGGCTTCGTTGAAGTCCGCCAAGGCCTCATAAAACAAGGCGCGGTTGCCCGTGGTGGTCATGAGTATGGCTTGCGCGTACCCGCGACGGAAATACGCCTGCGCCTGGTCCGAACTGTCCTTGAGCAGGGGCAACAGTTTCTCGGCCTGCTCGATGAAGACCGGCGCGTTCTTGCCGTCACGGACGGTCCGGCCCCATTCGATATCCGCTATCTTCGCCCGAGCATCCAGAAACTTCGGATCGATGGTCAGCGCCTGGTACAGATGCTGTTGACCGGCGTTGAAGAACTGAGCCCGGCGTGCATCAGGCAGGTCGGGCGTTCGCAGCGCATGCTCCATCTCGGCAATGGCCAGCTTGTAGTAGTTGCCGGGTACTTCAATCCCACGGGCCTTCTGGGCCCGGATCGTCCTGCCATAGTACTTGACCGCCGAAGCCCATTGGCCGTCGGCATAGGCCGCCTCGGCCTTGGCCAACAAGGGCACCGGGTCAGGGGGAAACAGACGTGGCCAAGCGAAATAGCCACCGGCGGCGAGGAACAGAAAAGCCACCACGCCCAGGAGGATCACGATACGCAGGTTCAGTCGTTTGCGTTTGGCCATGGTAAGGTCTCTATCATCTAGGGGGCTGGCTTAGCCCCGGGGGGATTAGCATCCAGCGCTTTGTCCAGGTCCTGAATATCCGCCTTGCCCGGCAACATCTCCAGCACGTGCGGGAGGAGGCTCTGGAGGAATACCTCGGCAGCTTTGTCGGCCTCATCGGAATCGCCCACTTCCCGGTTGCCGAATGGGCCGAACTGAATCTTCGCAAAGTACATGTGGCGCACGAACGGTGAGTTCAGCGTGCGCCTGACCGCAATGCGGTCGGTCATGGGCGCGTCGTTGACGCTGAATGTGTAGTACTCCATGCGTTTGCGATAAATGCCGCCTGTGCGCGCCACCCATGAGGTCACGCGCCGAAACGGCACCTTGACATCCCAGGGCTTCCGAACGCCGGCGACCGTGAAGGTTGTGGGTTCGGTGATCAGATCCTTAGCCCCGCCGGCTTGTTGGCAGATTTCGGGTACGTGGGGTACACTATCGCGCAGGCCCGTGTAGTAGTAGACGTCAACCTGCCAATAGAGGTAGGGGCTATCCGGATCGGTCACACTGTGGTCGCGGTAGATTCGGCTGGCGTACCAGTTGCTTCGGCGATCGGGCAATCGCCGCTCATCGGCCGCCGTGCCGATACCCAGCGCGTCCATCTCGTCATCGCGGAATACGATGTCCGCGCCTTCCTGGCGATCTGCGTACCGATACATGGGGTCGTCTTCTTCGATCGCACGGTAGTGGCCGAGTGTTCGCCTCATGGCGACATTGCGATAGTTTTCGTTCACCCGTACTCGCGCGGGCCAGCGGACGGGCCTCTTAGGCACCTTGCCGATCGCCCGAATGGTCAGCGCGCAGACGACGAGAATGGCAACCGCCAAAGCGAATGCCACCAGGGCGCCGCGACTCAGTCCGGTCGGCGCCGCAGAGCTGTCAGCATCAGTGGTCATGGCATACCTCAGACGGCTTGCGCCGCTTCGGCTACCTCCTCCTCGATAAACAGGCGATTCATCAGCCAAGCCACCGCCCAAAGCGACAGCGCTGCCGGGACCAGCATCAACATTCCCGTGAACTCGTGCATGAAATCCTGACCCAGTTCTCTCTTATCGACAACAAACATGGCCGCCGTGATTGTCACTCTCAGGACATTGCAGGCAATCGCCACCGGCACGCCCAACCCCACCAGCACCACGCGCTGCCAGACGGGGCGATCGGTCAAATAGGCCATCGCCACCGACAGCGCCATGAAGGCCAGTAGCAGCCGAATCCCGCTGCAGGCCTCTTCCACACGCAACGGTTCGAGCGCCCCACGGATGGTGGTAACCATCAACATGCTCTTTTCGACGACGATCTCCACACCCACCAGCGTCAAAATCGCCGCAGACCCCGTTGCCGCAAGGTTCTGAAGTGGCAAGGAAATACGGCTGTAAACCGACTCGGGAATCGGCATGGCGAACACAAGGAACAGAATCGGCAACCAAGTGATCTTGAATATCTGCCATCCCCCCAGGAACAGCAACAAAGATATCGCCAACACCACCATCGTCACCTGTCTGGACCAGTCGTTGTTCAGCCAACTGTGCGCGTATATATGCATGGCCGCCGCCCCCAGCACCACTAACAGGCCGAACCAACAAACACGACGCCGCACAGAAACGATCTCTCGGAACCTACTGTAGATCAGATACATACTGAACAGAGGAATCAGGTACCCGTGCGACCAGTTCGCCTTCTGCCAATCATCCCATAAGTACCCGAACTGCCTATAGTTAATGAGCGTCAGCATGCCGGTGAGGATCGCAACCTTCCCCCAGACAGACCACGGCATCCGACCGCCCTGCTCTTCGATGGCGGACACGGCCACCAAGTCAGAAAGCCGTGCGCGTTGGGTTGTCTTGCCGCCATCATCCATAGCCGGCTGGAGTGTCACCTGGCGCGTCCCGGGGTCATGGCTTACCAGCGCGTGAACCGATGGTGCGTCAGGCTCCGCTCTCCTATAGCGGGGTCAGCAAAATTGCGGTCATAAATGAAGCCAAAACCATAGGTCATACGAAATGCATTCCTGATGACGGCCATGAAAGATGCCGCTGGGTGCGTTCCTACTCCTATTACGTCATTGGCCTTCAGGAAGATGTCGGATTCCTGTCCACGGAAGATCTTTTCGATGTTCAGCGGAATCGTCTGCTCCTGATTCTCACCTATCCGACGAAAAAGGACCGAGTTGCTTGGCCAAGCGATTCCGGTGAAATTACCGGCTGCGGCTATGGCCATTTTGACCGTAATTCTTCGTCCAGTAAGGCTATAGACGCCGGGCCTGGCCACCTCCCCCATGATGTAGAACTCGCCGATCTCCAAGGCCGGAACATGAATGATGTCATTGGGACGGATAATGATGTTCATCCGCGGGTCGCCGTCATAAAGCTTGGCCAGATTAATGGCAATGATGCGCGCCATGTCGGATCGTGCCGCCCGGTTCCAATCGAAGGGATCCGATTGCTCATCCAGTGGCTCGTTCTCCCCCGCCACGCTCGACCGATCGCCCTTCGGCGCCGTCGCAGGCTGGGAGGCCGATTCCCCGGGCTTGGACGGATCGCCGCCAGTCAGCCCACCAGCCGGTTGATCGGCATCGGCGGCCGGATGCGTACCCTCCCCTTCGCCCATTTCGGCCAGATTGGGGACGAAAACATCCGACAGGTCTCTCAGGACCCACCTGCCGGCGTTAAAGACCCAGCGCCGATTGTACTGCTGATCGGCAGCAGCTGTCGCCGGCGTGACTTGCAGCCCGCGGACATAGTGCAGCAGAGCGGCTGTCGAGCTCGTGGGCGGAACGACGGAGATCGGCCCGGTCGTCGGCTCGGCCGCCGGAGCTGGTTGGGTGGCCGGTTGGGGCGCCGTCTCGGCTGGGATCACCACGGCCGGCAGGTCGGGCAGTGTCTCCGGGGTGGCCGATGTCGAGGTAGCTGGATGAAGATCAGGCGTCTCCGAGGGCCCTTCCATCGGCGGCGGCGATTCATCTTCGGGCGTCATCGGCTGGGTCTGCGGGCCTTCGTCGGGTAAGGGCGGCAGGGAGGAGGGCAATTCCTCGCTTGGGCCCGTCGGTCGTTCTTCGGGCAGCCCGGACGTTGCCTCTGTTTCGGCAGGCTCGTCGTGGTAGCTCTTTCGGATGGCCGGTAGAGGCCGGATGATGTAAATGTACCGAATCGTCGGGTTGGTGATGCCCCGGGCCAACGACAAGGCCTCCAGCAGGCGCAGGTCGCGGCGCGCTAGATCGTAGGTGCCAACGCTGACCACTGAACCGATCATCGAGAACGTCTGTTGCCGGCGTGCGAGAACGCTCACGTTGACGCGAGGATCGCGCAGCAGGTCCGGGCTGTATGCCTCCACAACCTCGTGACGTAGCTGTTGAGACGTCAGCCCTTCTGCATGGAGGCGTTCCTCCAATAACGGCAAGTCGATAAAACCGCTGGCCTCAACTTGTCGACGGATGATGGTTTCCTGCCCCGGCTGGAAGAGATCCAGAATCCCGATATCCAGCACATCGTTGGGGCCTATCACGTAGTCCTCGTCGCTGTACTGGTAGTCGCTTTCGACGGGGAACTCCGAGTTCCGCAACATCTCTTCGGTGACATCGGCCAGACTTCCGCTCGTGCGGATCGGGTCGATGCGAGATCTCTCCGGAGAAAGGATGGGCTTGTCCGGCCCCAGGAAACGCCCCCGATCAGTCTTGAACGCGTCCTTGAGCTTGTCGGAGATCCTCTGGCATCCAGCCGGCATGCCCGCCAGCAATGCCAATAGACCCACTAACAGGCAAAACGAATGTGAGCGATCAAAGGATTTCATCTGTGCTGTCCGTAGCCTCATTCGTCTCTACCGCCCATCGGAGGGCAACTGAAGCACTCCGATACACGTACATGCCGCCAACAGCGCCATCTTGCCGGAGACACATATCGCCGGAAAACCACGAGGTCCTAGATAGCGTAATGGCAGCCCTATTACGCATGTCCATGCGGCTTGGTTCTTTATCGGTTTGGCAGCAAAAGAATCTTTAGCGAGTTTCCTTCAATTAGGATATTCCGCACAAGAATCAAATCTATCCAAAAAAACTGCAAAATCGGAAGGGCGGGAGAGGCTATGGGAGCAAGTCAGAGATGAGGCGGACGATCTCGCCCGCGCGTTGAGCGGCCAGCATCGTTGGAACGATCAGCATAGCGGTCGCCGCGAGGACGCACGCCGCACCGGCCGGGTTCGCATCGGTCTGGACGGCGCTGAGCGTCTCGCTCAAAGCCGTCTCGAACCGCCGGCCAAGCGCTGGCGGCCCGCCCTTCAGTCGCACCGACGCATTACGCAGAAGCGGGAAGCACCGGACCACCAATCGGCCCCCGTCAGGCAGAAGAAACCGACTCCCACGCCGGTGGTATTGCACGCCGATTGTCGTCAGCGCCTTGCTGACCGCTTGGTGGGCCGACTCGGCAGATAGATTGTAGATCACCCATGCGGTTGGCTGCCTCGCTGCCAGGCGCCACACGCCTATTATCGTCGCCGCGGCGATGGTCCAGCCCGTAGCGGTCGCCCCGATCTGCTGGACCGCCGTCGGAACAAACGCCAACCCCAGGGATCCCACCAATAGCAGCATGTCTTCGCTGGTCCGGAGTAGTTGGGGGCGCGACCGGCTATTCAGCAGGCCCAGGACCAGGAAATACCCCGCCACCGGCAGGATGATGCCGATGACCGAAAGCGGCAGCAACGTGTTTCCTTGGCTTAAAAGGCCCATCGCGGGTTCTCTTCTACGTGGCGGCGGGAGCCATTACTCAATATCGGAAGGCTCAGCCACCTTTCGATAACCAATGGCGATGATCACGTCAAGCACTTCTGACCACGTTGGGAACGGGCGCTTGTTCAACTGCTTATACTCGGTCATCGCCTCGAGGAACTCCCACTGCTGCTCGGTCATTTGGCCTTCTTCGGCCGCCCGACGCGTTTCCGTGCGCCGCCGGCCAGGCCCTCGGCGACGATCCAATCCAAAACGACGTTGCACGACGTCGCGGCGACTGCTCTTGCGTTGCTCCACCTTAGGCTTTTCACCATCATGGGCCTTGGGGGGCTGGGATCCTTTGTCTTCTTTCATCGTTGTCTCCACCTGCTATGGCGCCGATCGGTGATCGTTCTCATCGACGTCGTCCTGTTCGTCGGTCTGCACATCCAGATTGTTCCGGTCATCGACAAACTCATCCCCCCCGAGGTCGTGCTCCCCCCAGCCTTCCGGTAGGTCCTTGCCCACTGTAAACTCCTCGTCGTCCTCATCGTCGGGCGGGTCCTCATCGCCGGCGAGATGCCCGAAATCTTCACGCTGAGCGATGACCGCGCCCGCATCGTCCAGCATCGCCTCGGGCACCAATACCGCAATCCCGTGTACCGGATTGGCCGCACCCATCTCGGACTCGATAGGGCCGGTCACCTTCACCTGTTCGTCGTCCGGGCCCACGATCACAGGGATGTCGTGGTCGTCCAGAAGGTCTCGGAACTCTTCCGCCTGCTCTATCGATCTGGCGATCACGACCGCAACGAACTGAGTCTGTGCCTCGGCGTCTGAAGAGGCATTTCTATCGCTACGCTTGGCCACTGCAAGCTCCGCTGTCAATAGCACCACTCCATCTTACGCGACCGCCTTAATCTTCAACATGGTCTGGCATGTTTTGCAACCCAAAAAAATGTCCCGCAGCGTGTTGGTCTCCGCCGGCCGCCGGCCTCGTCCGCCGCATCCGAAAGAGGTTGTCCATCGAGGCTCGTTCGCTACAATAGTCCCCCCGGCGGATCGGACCGATTCTACCTCGCCGCCCGCCAGTGGGCCAGGCCGAGGCGATCCCCGGTCGGCGAAGGTCAGAAAGGCAATGGAGATGGACAGGACCCACATTTTTCTTGCAGTGCTGGTGGTCATAGCGTCGTTGCTATCGGCTGGCTGCAGCAATAATGACATGTTCATGACGGACCAGCGCCTTCAGCGAGGCATGGTCGTGATCCTGCCCGGCGTCGAAGGGCCGAGCGGCTACAACCGCGATGTCCGGCGCGGGCTGGTCTCCGCCGGCGTACCCTACGCCCTGCCGATTCGGTCGTGGGGCACGCCCATCCCGCTTCTGGGTATTTTTCTGCGCCAGATTGACATCATCGGCGCTCACATTGCCGCAGCCGGCATTCGAGACGAGATCGTCCGCTATCAGGATGCCCATCCCGGAGCGCCCGTCTACATCATCGGCCACAGTGGCGGTGGGGCCATCGCCGTGATGGTCGCCGAGAAAATGCCCGACGAGCGAAAGATCCAGGGGCTCGTTCTCCTGTCAGCCAGTATTTCCAGCGCCCACAACCTGACCGACGCGCTGAGTCACTGCGAGTACGGTATCGTCAACTTCCATAACACCGATGACGGGTTGCTGCTGCTTGTGGGAACGACGCTGGCGGGCAACGTGGACCGCCTGTACGGGCCGGCGGCGGGCCTGATCGGCTTCGACTGGCCCAAGGACAGCCACAACGACCTGCGAAAACAGGCCTACGCAAGATTATACCAGAGAGAATTGACCCCCGACATGACGCTCGGCGGCGACCCGCACACGCGCGTCACCAAGCCCCGTTTCGTGGCGACCTACATTGCCCCCTGGATCCTGCGAAGCCGCTGGCCCGCCACCAAAGCCGAGATGTACGCCTACATCCCAACAAGCGAGCCGTAACGGACGAGGCGAACTTCACGCAAGCCTTGTCGCCGATTTGCCGACATAGACCATGCGGCGCCCGGCCCAACCTGCCTGCCAGCAGGCAGGCTGGGCCCGACGCCGACTTAGCTCAACGGTAGAGCACAGCTTTCGTAAAGCTGAGGTTCTGGGTTCGAATCCCAGAGTCGGCCTTTCCCCTGCCAAAGACGCCAAGAAACGCTACATGCACCACGTCCGGCGTTGTGGCCCCGCATCAGCCCACGCGATCCGGCTGGACTATCGTCGCCGGGCGGTCTTCTTGATCCGACGCTTGGCCGGAGACCTGCGGGCCCGTTTGGCTTTCGACTTGGCGGCCGCAGAGCTCTCGTGCGTTTTCGGTCGGTGCAGCCCGCGAGGCATCGACAGGATGCCCGTCCGCGCCAGCTCAATGATGCCGTAGGGCCTGGTCATCTCGATGAAGGCCTCGATCTTCGACTCAGGCCCGGCCAGCTCGACGATGATGCTGTCGTGGCTGATATCCACGGCGCGCCCGCGAAACAGGTTCACCAGTTCCAGCACCCGCCCGCGCGTGGACTCGGGCGCAGCGACACGGACCATCATCAGATCCCGGTTCACGCACGGCACGTCCTTGTAGTCCGTCACGTCCACCACGCACACGAGCTTGGCCAATTGCTTGACGGCCTGTTCCAGTACGCGGTCGTCGCCGAGCACCGCGATCGTCATGCGCGACAGGCTGGGGTCCTCGGTCCGCCCGACCACCAGCGAGTCGATATTGAATCCCCGGGCGGAGAACATCCCCGAGATATGGCTGAGCACACCCGGCTGGTTCTGCACCAACGCGCTAATGACGTGTTTCATCGTTGATCTCCATAGCCGGTGGGACCGGCCTAGGCAAGCTTGCCCAGTTGCATCTCGTGCAGGCCCTTTCCGGCGGCCACCATCGGATAGACGTTCTCTTCGGCTTCGACGTGGACGTCCACGACCACCGGCCCTTTGTGCGCCAGCGCATCGCGCAGGGCGCCGTCCAGGTGGCGCCGGCTGTCCACCGTGATCCCGCGCGCGCCGAATGCCTCGGCCACACCGGCGAACGACGGGCTCGCCGTCGTCACCGACGAGTACCGCCGGTCGAAGAACAACTCCTGCCACTGGCGCACCATGCCCAGGTAGCCGTTGTTGAGCACGATAAACTTCACGGGCACGTCGTATCGCACGGCCGTGAGGACCTCGACCATCGTCATCGCAAAGCTGCCGTCGCCGTCGATGTCGATCACGGTGCGACGCGGATTGCCGATCGCCGCCCCGATCGCCGCCGGGACGCCAAAGCCCATCGTCCCCAGCCCGCCGGAGGTGACGATCTGCCTGGGCCGACGCCATCGGTAGTACTGGGCCGCCCACATCTGATGCTGCCCGACGCCGGTGGCCACGATGGCGTCGTGGTCCGTCAGTTCGCCCAGGCGCGCGATGACTTCCTGCGGCTTGATTGAGCCCGACCGCTTGTACGTCAACGGATGGCGGGCCCGCCAGTCGCGGATCTTCTTTGGCCAGGCCCGGCGAGTGGTCTTTCGAATCTTCGGCAGCAGGCGATTGACCACGTCCTTGGCATCGCCCAGGACGCCCACGTCCACCGAAACGTTCTTGCCGATCGACGTGGGATCGATATCCACGTGCACAATCTTCGCATGCGGGGCAAACGTCTCCAACCGGCCCGTGACCCGGTCGTCGAACCGCGCGCCGATGGAGATCAGACAATCGCACTCCTGCACCGCGTAGTTGGCCGTCGCCGTTCCATGCATCCCCAGCATCCCCAACGCCAGCCGGTCCTGCTCGTCGATACTGCCCAAGCCCATCAGCGTCGTCGTTACGGGGATGTCGGCCTTGACGATCAGGCGACCCAGCGCCTTGGATGCGCGGGCCTGGATCACACCCCCACCGGCCATCAGCACCGGCCGCCTGGCGGCGTTGATCGCGTCGGCGGCCGCCGATATCTCCGCCGGGTTGATCCGAATCGCCGGATCGTAGCCCGGCAGGTCCATCTCAAGGTCTGGTGGCGCCCCCACCACCGCAGCGGCCGCATCGACGGTGATGTCCACAAGCACCGGCCCCGGCCGACCTGTGCGGGCGATGTAAAACGCTTCGCGGATCACGCGGCCCAGATCGGCGACGTCGGCGACCAACGAGTTGTGCTTGGTCACCGGCCGCGTGATGCCGCGCGTGTCGGCCTCTTGAAAGGCGTCGTTGCCCATCAGCGAGCTGCGGACCTGCCCGGTGATCGCCACCAGCGGCACGCTGTCCATGTTCGCGGTGGCCAGACCCGTCACCAGGTTCGTCGCCCCGGGCCCGCTGGTCGCCAGCACCACGCCGACGCGGCCCGTCGACCGGGCGTACCCGTCGGCCATGTGGATCGCGCCCTGCTCGTGACGGCTGAGAACGAAGTGAATGGGTGTCTCATACAGCGCATCGAAAATCGGAAGCACCGTGCCGCCCGGAAAGCCAAACATCACCTCCACGCCCTGGTCGAGCAGCAACTGGTGCAGCATCTGGGCCCCATTGAGGCCCACCAACCCCATCGCCTCGCGGTTGGACCGGCTCTGAGGCCGTCTTGAACGAGATGTTGAGGTTCTTTTGCCAGCCATCGTTTTTCCCATGATGTGTCGAGCCGGCGCGATACAACCCGGCGCTGAACTGCGAGTCCGTGAAGATAGCACAAACACTTCGGGCCTTCAAGGCACGGCCACCCAGGAGATGCGGCAACGGGCGCGGGCCTGGCCCGGCATGCCTTTTTGCCAATTGATTACGCAGCGACCCCTGGCCGGAATCGTTCCAAGAGCATTGTCTACAAACAGTTGATTGGCAATTTGTCCAAGAGTCTGAAATTTCAAAGCTAGTGTTGACTTTATTGTGGTTTTGCAGATAATAAATGCATCCGATTAGCCCTTCCGCTGGTGGCCGTCGCTTTGGAGAAAACCGTGGCGAAGAATCTATCGACATTTGCGATAGCTCGTAAGCTGCACGTGGACCCCGGGTCCGTGGCCAACTGGATCGACCAGGGCCTGCTGAAGGCTCACCGCACCCCTGGCGGGCATAGGCGAGTGGTGGCTGAGGACCTGATCAATTTCCTCCGCAAGCACAAAATGCCGATCCCCGAGGACATGCCCGCTATGGCGACGCGCATCCTGATCGTCGACGACGAGCGGGCCATCGCCGAGTTGGTCTCGCGGGCCATTCAGGCCGCCCACCCCGACTTCGAGGTCCACACAGCCAACGACGGCTTTCACGCGGGCACGGTCCTGGCCACGCTCAAGCCCAACGTGGTGATCCTGGATCTGCGAATGCCCGGCATGGACGGCTTCGAGGTCTGCAAGCTCATCAAGAGCGAACAGGCCACCCAGCACGCCGAAGTGATCGCCATGACCGCTTATCCCTCGCCGGAGAACGAGCAGCGAATCCTGGACTGCGGCGCGCGGACATGTCTGTCCAAGCCCCTGGACATGGATCAATTGCTCACCGAAGTCAGCACAGTGGTGTAGTCGGCCGCACCCCTCAGCAGGCGGCGTTTTCCAGGCACCACTTGACTGATCGCTCGATGCTCTCGTCGTAGCCAACGGTCGCCTGCCATCCCAGTTCGCGCCGGGCCTTGTCGGCTGAGAAGAAACACCGCCGTCCGATCAGCCACACCGAGTACCGCGTCACCAGCGGCGGGGTCTTTCGTCCAAACAGGTGGCCGAACAGTTCCATCAGGAACGCCGCCTTGTAGACGATCTTGTAGGGCACCTTCTTGGTGATGGGCTTGGCGCCGATGCAGGCGGCGATCTTGTTGAAGTATTCGCCCTGCGTGATCACCCCGTCGTTGGAGAGGTTGTAGCTTTCGCCCAAGGCCTTGTCGAGCGTCGCGGCCAGGATGCATCCCTCGGCCTCGTTACCGGCGTAGGTCAGGTTGAGCCGATTCGTCCCGTCGCCGATGAACTTGGTCTTGCCCGCGCGGATCGCCCGGATCAGCCGCGGCACCGACGCGCGGTCGCGCTCGCCGAAGAGCCAACTGGGCTTGACGACCGTGACGGGCACGTCGCCGCGCTGGTGAGCGTCCCAGGCGAGTTGTTCGGCCTCGGCCTTGGCCCGGCTGTAATAGCTCCACTTGTGCAGTTGCACGCCCAGCGGGGCGGTCTCATCGACGATCATCCCTTCGCCGTCGGGGTGGCCGTAGGCCGATATGCTCGAGACATGCAGGAACCGTTTGACCCCGGCGCTCTTGGCTTCCGCCAGCATGTTGCGCGTGCCGTGGATGGTCACGTCGACGAACCACTGCCACTTGCCCCAGTCGCCCACCTGGGCTGCGGCGTGATAAACCGTCGTCACGCCGTCCATCGCTCCGGACAGGCTGGCCGGGTCGGTCACGTCGCCGATGACCTTTTCCACACCCAGGCTGTCCAGAAAGCGCGTATCGCTGGTGGGACGGACCAGCGCCCGCACCGGCTGGCCGGCGGCGGTCAGCTTCTCGGCGATATGGCTGCCCAGCAGTCCCGTTGCGCCCGTGATAAGGTTCATGTCGGCTCCTGTGCACATGGCCCGCCGATCCCGGCGGCCGATGAAAGCATCGTACTGTATGGAGCCGACTACCGGCCGTCAAGGCCGTCCGCCGATGCGGCTGCCCACATTGGCCGACCGTGAAAATGCACCTTCATGGCCCCTCGGTTACCCATCCTTATCACCCCCCCCGTTGGCCGCTAGGCCTCTCCTGCGCCGGCCCGGCAAGGCCCAGCAGCAGACGCTCGGAGATGCGGCCACGATGGCGGCATAAGGTTATCATATACAATGCGTTACATTCCTCCTTGCGGACAAAAAACTTTATCATATTCCCTTGACCACGTCTCGTCCGCCGCCTATAATTCCTGAAATTATTTTTCATCCCCGCCGCTCATTCCTGGTCGGGGCCGGCAAAGACTAACCGTTAGAATTCTCTGCCGTTTGAACAGGACAAAAAGGGACTTCCTCCATAACGGCCTTAAGCCCGGTTCCATTTATGGTCGATTTACTAGTAGTATGTGACCTATGCAGCAACCGGGTGTCGCACCCATCGTCGCGGGCCGCCGCGAGCGAGGATTGACACTGCTGGAGACGTTGACATGTTGAAACGATTTTTTGGCCCGACGACCCGACGCACTCGCATGCTTGTCGGCTTGCTGCTTGCGAGCCTGTTTTTCGTTCTCTACACCACCCAGGCAGGGCACGCCAATCGCCCGGGGGAAGATTTTGCCACGGTCGTCCACGGCCGACCTGTCGGCAAGACGTCCGAATCGGCCTTGGAGAAAATCGAGAAACTCGCCAAGACCGATCAGATCGCCCTGCTCGAACTGTGCCTGGCCAACTATCGCAATCACTACACCGACTTCACCTGCACGTTTATCAAGCAGGAACGCATCAACGGGAAGATGCTGCCCAAGCAGGTCGTCGACGTCGCCGTTCGCCAGCAGCCCCATAGCGTCGCGATGAGCTGGCGCACCGTCGACGAAGACGGCAACGCGCTGAAAATGCCCCGCGCCGACCGCGCCCTGTACGTCGAGGGCATGTGGGACAACCAGATGCTCGTCCGCCCCACCAGCGGCCTGCTGCAGGCGCTGACCGGCGGCGTCGTTCTGAGAAAGCCCACCGACCCGGACGTCCTGGAGGCCACCCTTCGGCCCATCAGTTCGTTCGGCCTCGATCGCTCACTCGCCAATCTGCTGGATGTCTATCGCCAGGCCAAGGATGCCGGGGATCTGACCGCCCAGTTCGCCGGATACGTCAAGGTCGGCGACCGGGACGCCATCGTCCTGAAGCGACTCTTGCCGGCCAAGAAGGACTATCTCGCCGCGACGACGATTATCTACATCGACCTGCAGTATCTCGTGCCCATCATGATCGAAGGCTATGACTGGAACGACCAAAAGTTCTGCACCTATCTGTTCAAGGATATCCAGTTCAACCTCGACCTGCCCCCCGAGCGGTTCACCCCCAAAGCGATCGACATGAATAACCCCTAGCCGCCTGGCAATCCAAAACAGACAACGCCCTGCTTCTTGCGGGGCGTTTTTTTTTCGCCGCGGGGCGGCGGCAGCTTTTTGCGTGCCGCCCGAACGGGCGATGCGTATCCTATCTGCTCCTTGACTGTCCTATCCTTCTCAAATCGACCGGGTCGCAGTCGCCGCCGAACTATCGCCGGCCCCCTTGCGGTCCTTGCGCTGCTGATCGCCTCGGCCGGATGCGGGGTCCCCGGCCCCGACGGGCCGGCTGACAGCTTCGGCCTGGACCTGTCGTTGCCCGACGGCGCACGGGCGCAGGGCGCGGTGATCTTCGTGGTCGATGGAGTCCATGCAGGGATATTCCAGGAGATGCTCGCCGCGGGCGATCTGCCCGCCATCGGCGAGTACTTCATAGACCGCGGCCTGTACGTCCCCGCTGCCGTCGCCAACACCCCGTCGGTGACGCTGGCCAACCTGGCCAGCATCGCCACCGGCCTGATGCCGGGCCACCACGGCATCGTCGGCGTCAACTGGTTCGACCGCAATCGTCTCATCTGGCGCAACTACGCCACGATCGCGCAGAAGAACCTTCTCGATAGCGACTACACGGCGACGACGATATTTCAGCGATTCCCCGACGCCTCGACATACTCGCTCTTCTACCAACCGCACCGCGGCGCGACGAAATTCTTCGAGAACGCCCTATCCGCCGTAGCGCCGTTTAGCTTGGACGCATTTGAATGGGTCGACCGCATCACGCTCTATCGCCTCGGCGAGGTCGCCCGGCTCGCCCGACGCCGCAACGCCTGGCCGGCCGTGACGGTCTGCTATCTGATCGCGCCGGACTTCCGCGCGTACCGACACGGGATCAACTCGCCGCGTTATCGCGATGCTCTCCGCCATACCGACCGCCAGATCGGCCGGGTCCTCGGCGACTTCCGCCGCGCCGGCCTGCTCGATAAGATCGTCATCGTCCTGACCAGCGACCATGGCATGACCGACGTGCAGAAGCACCTGGATGTGTCGGCCTATCTCCGCGACGAGTTCGCCCTCGATGTCGCCCGCGCCCGCCTGTGGGAGCAGACGCCCTTCGAACAGCGCCGGGCTCGCTACGAGCGTCACCAGGCGGTGCTCAATATCTGCGGAGACCGCTACGCCGCCCTCAGTCTTCGCGCCCCGCTGGCCGGCCCGGCGAGCGATGCTGTCGCGCCGTGGCCCGCCCGGCCGACGCTGGCGCAGTTGAGATCGTATCCCACCGCCGACGGGCCCGTCGACCTGCCCGCCCGATTGGTCGCTCATGAAGCCATCGGCGCCGTCGCTGCATCCGCCGGGGCCGATCGCATACGACTGTGGACCGATGACGGCTGTGTCGAACTGCACCAGCCCGCCGGCCGGGGCGGAACGATCACCTATCGGCTCATCCAGGGCGTCAGCCCCTTCGAGGCGCCTGCCGACGGCTCGGCCGATCCGGCCGGTTGGCTGGCCGCCACGCACGGGGGCGACTACGCCGATGCGCCTGCCCAACTGCTGGCCTACTTTCGCAGCCGCCTGGCCGGCGACCTGGTGCTGTTTGCGGCGCCGCTGTGGGATTTCAACAGCGTTAACCGCGCCGGCCACGGCGGCCTGGCCGCCGAAGAACTGCACGTGCCGCTGCTGATAGCCGGACCCGGCGTGCCTCACCAGACGCTCGAAACGCCCGTTCGCACCGTCGACCTGACGCCCACGATTCTAGCCCTGCTGGGCCGGCCCGTCCCCGCCGACATGGACGGGCGGCCAATCATCACCCCCGCCCCTGCCGCCTCAGGCCCCTGATCGCCCGGGCCGCGAGAATCTCCGCCAGAAAGCTTGAAGGCCCGCAGACCATGGCCCATACTGCCGCATTCGGCCTGTGAGAGAGGATCACCGATGCCCAAGCAGCAAGTGCGTGTCACGTTTCAACCGTCCGGGCGGACGATCGTCGTCCTTCCTCATACGACCGCTTTGGAGGTCGCCGCCCAGGCCGGCCTGACGATCCAGACGCCCTGTGGCGGCAGCGGCACGTGCGGCAAGTGCCGCGTCCAGTTCACCAGCGGGGCCTGCGAGCCGACGGCCTCCGATGGCGAGCAACTGAGCGACGACGAGATCGCGGCCGGCTGGCGACTGGCCTGCCAGACGAGCATCTGCGAGGACTGTGTCATCCACGTGCCCGAGTCGTCGCTGTTCGCCAGCCAACACCAGATCCTCACCGAGACGACCGGCGAGAAGGGCGAGATCGCCCCCGCCGTTCGCAAGGTCTACGTCGAGCTGTCGCCGCCGACGCTCCAGGACGATGCGGCCGACCTGTTCCGCCTGGAAGAGAAACTCGGCGCCGTCAAGGCCAGCCTGAGCGTTATCCGCGACGTGTCGCGCGTTCTGCGCGAGGGTGATTTCTGCGGCACAGCCGTCATCGCCGACCACCATCTGATCGGCTTCGAAAAGGGAGACACGTCCGAGCGATGCTACGGCGCCGCCTTCGATGTCGGCACGACGACCGTCGTCGGGTCGCTGCTGGACCTGCGCAACGGCGACGAGCGGGCGATTGCCTCGGCGATGAATCCGCAGGTCAACTTCGGCGACGACGTGCTCAGTCGGATCGAGTTCACCAGCAAGAGTTCCGCCAATCTCCACCAACTGCGGCAAGCGATCCTCGGCACGATCAGCCAACTGATCGACGAGATGTGCAGCAAGGCCGGCATCTCGCGGGAGGATATCTACGAGTTGACCTTCGCCGGCAATACCACGATGGAGCATTTGCTGTGCGGCATCGACGTGGCCCCGCTCGGACAGGTGCCCTTCACCCCCGCCCACGCCCGTGCGCTGGCGCTGTCGGCGGAGGAGTTGACCATCGACGTCCATTCGCATGCAGCCGCCTACGTGTTCCCCATCATCGGCGGGTTCGTCGGCGGCGATACCGTCGCCTGCATGCTGACCACCCGCATCGCGCCCGATGACGGCGCGACGATGCTGGTCGACATCGGCACCAACGGCGAGATCGTGCTCGCCTGCAACGGCGAGATCTACGCCGCCTCCACGGCAGCCGGGCCGGCCTTCGAGGGGGCCCGAATCTCCTGCGGCATGCGGGCGACCAGCGGCGCAATCGACAAGATCATCGTCAACGACGATCTATCCTGCAGCGTCATCGGCAACGTGCCCGCCGTCGGCCTGTGCGGCAGCAGCATGGTGGACCTGTGTTCGCACCTGCTGACCGCCGGGATTATCTCGACGACGGGAAGGCTCTTGCCGCCCGACGAACTGCCCGACGACCTGCCCGAACCCCTGCGCCGGCGCATCAGCGTCGCCGACGACGACCAGACGCAGTTCCTCATCGTCGACGACAACCCCGATCGCCCCGTCACCCTCACGCAGCGCGACGTTCGCGAGCTGCAGTTGGCCTGCGGCGCCATCCGCGCGGGAATCCGCATCCTTCTCAAACAGGCCGGCATCGAGTCCGGCGACCTGTCGCGCGTCCTGCTGGCCGGCGGGTTCGCCAGCTTCATTCGCCGCAGCCACGCCCAGCGAATCGGCCTGCTGCCGGGCGAAATCGACCGCGGGCGGATTCGATATGTGGGCAACGCCTCGCTCAACGGCGCCCGCTGGGCGTTGCTATCGACCAAGGCCCGCCAACGGGCCGAGGACTATGCCCGCCGCACGCGCCACGTCGAACTGTCGCAGGATCCGGACTTCCAGATGCAGTTCGCCGACGCGATGATCTTCCCCGACAGTTGACACCCCCCGGCCCTACAGCCCCGTCGGCAGGTCGGCTTTGGCTGTGATTGCGATCTTGTCATCGCCGGCGGATTCGTCGACCGTCACCGGCAGGACCAGACGCAGGGCTTTGAAGTAACACAAACTCTCCCGCTCCTCGGTGCAGTAGTAGATGTTCAGATCGACCGTCAGCGTCGCCTCGCCGGCCGCCGCGCGAACCGAGACCGTGACCGGAAAGCTCAGCCGGCCGCTGCTGCCAGCTGCATCGGTCGCCACGGCCAGGACCGCTTGCTGCGACGAACTGACAGTCATCGAAGACGGCGCATCGGCGTTGAGCTTCAGCCCTTGGGGCAGGGGTAAATCGATAACGACGGCCACATCGCCGGCCTTGACCGTGCGCGTGTCGAAGGTGATGGTCTGGCCGTCAAAGGCGCCGTCGCCAGCCGGGTCGGCCAGCAGCGCGTCGGGGTTGGCCACCGCCAGTGTCGAGACACTCCCGCTGGCCAGGTCGACCACGCGGACGGCGTGGTTGTTCGTATCGGCGACGTACAGCTTGCCGCCCGCCGCCGACAGGCCGGCCGGCTCGTCGAACGTCACAGCCGACGCATCGTCGCCATCGTCCAGGCCGGCCCCACCGCTGCCGAGGAAGGTCTCGATCCGCCCGGTCTTGAGGTCGATGCGTTTGACCTTGTTGTTATACGTATCGGCTGTGTACAGCACCCCATCATAGAACGCCACGCCCAGCGGATGCTGCAGCCGGGCCTTCAGGCCCACGCCGTCGCGGTCGCCGTAATCGAACAGATCGCCGCCAACGATCGTTTCCACCCGGCCGTCCAGGTCCAGATCGGCCGACCGGATCGCGCTAACCTCGCTGTCGGCGAAGTACAGCTTTCGGCCGTCCGTCGTCAGCCCCGACGGCTGGGCGAGTGCGGCCGACATCAACGGCCCGTCGACGCGCGCTTCCCGCCCGCTGCCGGCGTAGGGGCCGATGACGCCCGTATCGAGATCCATCCGCCACAATTGATGCGTCCCGGCCATCGCGATATACAGCGCGCGGTCGATCCGCACGAGATCCCATGGGGAGTTCAGCGAGGTCTGCTTGCCTTTGCCGCCGCCCGCGCCCCAGCCGCCCTGTCGACCCGTGCCCGCGATCGTGGTGACGCGGCGGGTCCGAAGATCGACCGCCCGCAGCGCGTGGTTTTCGGTGTCGGCTACATAGAGGATATCCCCGTCGATCGCCATGCCCTGCGGCTTGTTGAATGTGGCCGACTCGAACGGCCCGTCGTCCAGGCCCGCCAGGCCGCTGCCGACAACGGCCTGGACACTGCGGTCAGCCAGCGAGACAACCACGATCCGGTTGTGATTGCTGTCGGCGATAAACAGTCGCCCCGCCTCGTCCCCCTGCTGCTCGGTCGCCAGGACCTTGCCCGGAAAAGACAGCAAGCTTCGCCCGACCGAAGCGCCTTCCAGCGCGAACGTCATCGGCGTGCGGTCCAGTTGGCCGGACTTGTCGAAGCGTTCGACGGCCTCGGCGATGGCGCGGTCGAAGGGCGCGAACACACCTTCACCGGAGTGACGTCCCAGCAGCTTCCCGTCCGGGCCGATCAACACCAGCGTCGGCCAGGCGCGGGCGCCGTAGCTTCGCCAGATCTTCATGTCCCGGTCGTTGACCACCGGGTGGGCGATTTCGTAGCGGAGGATCGCCTGGCGAATGTTCTCGGTGACCTTCTCGCCGGTGAACTTGGCCGAGTGCACGCCGATGACGACCAACTCGTTGGGGTATTTCGCCTCGAGCTTGGCCAGGTCCGGCAGGACGTGCATGCAGTTGATGCAGCAGTAGGTCCAGAAGTCCAGCAGGACGATCTTGCCCTTCAGCTGCGCCAGTTGGATGGGCCGATCGGTGTTCAGCCAGGCCATGCCCTGGGGAAACTCAGGGGCTGCGACGGGTTCTTGTGACGGTTTCACAGGTGTCGTTCCTTCTGCAGCAGGTAGCCGGCCGACCGCCAGACCGCACAGCGTCAGCGCCAGCAGCATCAGCGCTGCGCCCGCGATCCATGCCACATTGGATGATCTCTGTCTCGCGGCCATCATGTCGTCTCCGTGCAGCCGATCGGGTGGGCCGCTCGCCTATTCTACTGTTTTCGGGCAGTCGTTGCGCGTTGGGCCAACAGACTTGGCCCGCACGAGTGGCGAGGGCATAATGGCGATCAACGCCCGAGAGGAAAGAGAGACCCCCATGCCCGCATCCGCACCGCATCCCGCCCGCATCGCAGCCATCCGACGACGGCTGTTGGATTGGTGGCGGCGCGACGGTCGCGACCTGCCCTGGCGTCGGCGGCGCACGCCCTACCGCGTGTGGGTCGCCGAGATGATGCTGCAGCAGACACAGGTCGAGACGGTGCGGCCCTACTTCGCGCGGTGGCTGCGGCGGTTCCCGAGCTTCCGGGCCTTGGCGGCCGCCCGGCAGGATGAGGTGCTGAAGTGTTGGGAGGGGCTCGGCTATTACAGCCGGGCGCGGAACATGCACGCCGCCGCTCGGACGGTTGTCCATGAGTTGGGCGGTCGGCTGCCGCGGACGACGGCGGAGCTTCGCACGTTGCCCGGCATCGGGCCCTACACGGCCGGGGCGATCGCATCGATCGCGTTCGGCGCCGACGAGCCTGTGCTGGACGGCAATGTCATCCGCGTGCTGTGCCGTCTGCTGGCCATCCGCCGCAACCCCTCCGACGCCCGTGTGCGGAAATCGCTGTGGCAGCTGGCGGGGCGGCTGGTTCCGCCAGGCGAGGCGGGCCCTTTCAACGAGGCGCTGATGGACCTCGGCGCGACGATCTGCACGCCCAGGCGACCCGATTGCCGGAACTGCCCGCTACGAACGATCTGCGACGCCCGCGCCAAAGGCCTGCAGGAACAGTTGCCCGTTAAGACCCGGCGCAAGGCGACGCCACATTACGACGTCGTCGTGGCCGTCATCATTAAGGGCGGGCGCGTGCTGATCGACCGGCGCAACGACGCGGGGCTGCTGGGCGGGCTGTGGGAGTTCCCCGGCGGCAAGATCGAGCCCGGCGAATCGCCCGTTCAGGCCGTTCGCCGTGAGGTCCGCGAGGAGATCGGGATCGAGGTCGCTCCCCGCAGCAAGCCCTTCATCACCGTCAGCCACGCCTACAGCCACTTCCGCATCACGCTGCAGGCGTTCCGCTGCCGCCACGTGCGAGGCCGGGCCCGCGCGATCGGCCCGGCGGCCGTCCGATGGGTCGATGCTGATAAGCTGACGACCTACGCATTCCCCAGGGCGAACCAAAAAGTCCTCCGCGCCCTGCAGACACTCCTGTCCGACCGCTCGAGTTCGGCCGGTGAGAGCGGAAAACCTGAGATTGCGTGAACCTTGATGGCTGCGGGCGCGACTGAATGGGTGCTGTCGCGGCGCCGCCGGCAAAATGCGCCTGCGTTGTGGTAACGTGGGCGGTTAGAATGCGGATATGTCCCGCAAACATGAGGGTGTAGCGTCGATGCCGTACCTTCGTTTGATCATCAATACGGCCGTGGCCCTAATCGTGCTGCTTCTGGCGGCCCTGGGCGCACGTCACATGATCCGGACCAAGCCGGGCGTCCCCCAGCGTCCGCCCAGCCGGCTTGTGGCGAAGGTGCTCGCCCCGCCCATTCAGCCGTTGCGAGACTATCGCGTGCAGATCGTTGGGTTCGGCTCGGCCAGGCCAAAGATCCGTGTGGATGTCACGCCGCAGGTTGCCGGCGAGGTCATCCACAAGCACGAGAGATTTTTCTCCGGCGAGCGCATCACCGCCGGGCAAGTGCTCTTCAAGATCGATCCGACCGACTACGAACTGACCCGCGACCGGGCGCACAATGAAATCCTCCTGCTGGACGCCAAGCTTCAGGGCCTGGCGGTCTCCGAAAGGAACCTTCAGGAGTTGCTGAAGATCGAAGATGACCGCCTGGAGTTGGCAAAGACCGACCTCGAGCGCGCCGAGGAGCTGGTCCGTCGCGGGGCAGGCACGCGGACGGAGATCGACCGCGCACAGGAGACCGTGCTGGGCCGGCGGCTCCAGATTCAACTGCTGAAGCAGAAGCTCGAGGAGATCCCGCCGCAGCGTCTCGAGCTGAAGGCCCAGCAAAGTGTCTCGCGCGTCCAGAAGCGTCAGGCGGAGACCGACCTGGCCCGGACGATCTACCGCAGCCCGTTCGACGGGCGAGTGATCGACTGCCCGCTGGAAGTCGGCGAACACGTCCAGGCCGGCCAGGCGTGCGGCGCCATTTATGCGACCGACGTGATGGAAGTGCCTGTCCCCCTTCCCGCCGGCGACATGGACTGGATCGGCCAGACCACCCAGGCCGCCACGGCGATCACGGCTGAGGTCGTCTGGCAGGCGAGCCCGGCATCACGGCCGAGGCGATGGGCCGGTCGAGTCAGCCGAGTCGAGGCGGGCCTGGCCGCCCAGACACGCACCGCCACGGTGATCGTCAAGGTCATCAATCCGCCCGCCGACGCCGGCGAGGCGATACTGGACATCAACATGTTCTGCCGCGTCACCATCGACGGGCTCACACTGGCGGAAGTGTTCCTGCTGCCCCGCCGGGCCATCCAGCCGGACGGAAGCGTGTACGTCATCACCGACGTCAAGCCCACCGATGCCGCGACCCAGCCGGCCGGCGAGGCGGCGAAACTCGTTGGCCGTCTCACGCGTCGGCCCGTCCGCGTCATCCGCTACACCGATGGGGAGGCCATGATCCTGCCCGACGGGGGCCTGGCCGCCGGCGACCGTGTCGTGCTGGACTACTTGCCCAAGCCCGTAATCGGCATGGCCGTCCATCCCGTGGATCGCCGCCAAGACACGGACCAAGCAGCCCAGACCCAGCCAACACCGCACGAGGATTAACTGATGGGCATCATCCGCAGGGCCGTCGCGAACCCGGTGGCCGCCAACATGCTGATGCTGCTGATCCTCGGAGGAGGTTGGTTCACCGCCCAGCACCTCCCGCGAGAGCTGTTCCCCGAGTTCAGCATCGAGATGGTTTCGATCACCGTCCCCCATCCCCAGGCCAGCAGTCCCGACGATATCGAGCAGAGCATCTGCCTGAAGATCGAGCACGAGCTCTCCGGCCTGGAAGACATCGACGAGGTCACCTCCGTCAGCCGCGAGGGGATGGCGATCGTGACGGCCGCTCTGCGCCAGGGCGCCGACATCCGCAAAGCACTGGACGAGATCAAGACCCGTGTGGACAACGTCGAGCTGCCGAAGGAGGCAGAGGACCCCATCGTCAGCGAAGTGACGCTCAGGCGGCACGTAATCCATGTCGTGGTCGCCTGGGACGTCGACGCCGCCGGCATCTCGGCCGAGGACCAGGAACGAACGCTCAAAGAGATCGCCGAGGATGTCCGTGAGGATATCGCCGCGCTGTCGGAGGTCTCGCAGGTCAGCGTTTCGGGCGTGCGGGACTATGAAATCAGCGTCGAAGTCTCCGAAGAAAGTCTCCGCAAACACCGGCTGACGATGGCCAAGGTCGCCGAGGCGATTCGCCAGGGCAGTTTCGACCTGCCGGCCGGGACGGTCAAGACCGCTGGCGGCGAGCTGACCCTGCGCGTGGTAGGCCAGTACTACACGGCCGAGGAGTTTCGCGATATCCCCGTCATCAGCAGGCCCGACGGAACCATTATCCGCCTGGAAGATGTCGCCACCGTCCGCGAGAGTTTCGAGGACCTGGACCTGGCCGGGCAGTTCAACGGCAAGCCCGCCGTCCTGGTCAGTGTGTTCAAAACGCCCAAGGAAGACACGATCGAGATCGTTCAGGCCGTCAAGCGATACGTCAAGGGCAAGCAGATGGAGCTTCCCGACGGCATCCTGATCGACACCTGGGCCGACATGTCCAAGCTGATCGAGGACCGTCTGGACCTGCTGGTGCGCAACGGCCTGCAGGGGTTGGTGCTGGTGTTCCTGACGCTGTGGTTGTTCCTGGGGATGCGGCTGTCGGTCTGGGTGGCATTGGGGATTCCGGTCTCGTTCGCCGGGGCGCTGCTGGTGCTGGATTTGGGCGGCCAGTCGCTGAACATGATGAGCATGTTCGCGCTGATCATGGCGTTGGGGCTGATCGTGGACGATGCCATCGTGGTCGGCGAGAACGTTTACGCGCGGATCCAGCGCGGCGACGAGCCAAAGGAGGCCGCCATCCTTGGCACCAAGTCGGTGATGCTGCCGGTATTCGGGGCGGTGGTGACGACGTGGCTGGCGTTTGTGCCGCTTCTGGCGGTCCCGGGGGTGATGGGCAAGTTCATCCGTATCCTCCCGTTCGTCGTGATACCGGCCTTGGCGTTTTCACTGATCGAGTGCATGGTGATCCTGCCGCCCCATCTGGCGCACGGGCTCAACCGGCTGCGAGCCGACGACCGCTCGCACCGACTGAAACGGTTCGGCCAGCGCTTCCGCGACCGGTTCGACGCCGGGCTCGAGCGGTTCCTGCAGAACGTCTTCACGCCTGTGTTTCGCTTTACGCTCCGCTACCGATACCTGACGATCGCGGTGTTTCTGGCGGTGATGATTCTGATGGGCGGGGCCGTCATGGGCGACCGGGTGCCGAGGACGGGCTTCCCACGGATCGAAGGCGACACCATGCAGGCGATTCTGACACTGCCGACGGGGACGGGCATCGTCCGAACGGCCGAGGTGGCGCGATCGCTGACGGTGGCGGCGGAGAAGCTCAACGAGCAGTTCACCACCCGCACCGGCGAGCCGGTCGTCATGCGCGTCTACTCCCTGCTGGGCCAGCAGAGCGGGTTCGGCGTCCCCAACAACGGCTCGCACCTGGCCGAGGTCACCGTCGAACTGCTGCCTTCGGAGCGCCGCGGGCAGGCCCTTCGGCCGCGCGATTTGGTCGCCAAGTGGCGCGAGACTATGCCGCCCGTTCCCGACGCCCTGAGCCTGACGTTCAGCGCGTTTCAAGGCGGGCCGGGGGGCAAAGCGCTGGAAATCCGCGTGCTGGCCGAGAGCACCGATGCGGCCAAGCCCGCCGCCGAGCGCCTCAAGGAGGCGCTGGCGACATACCCCGGCGTCACCGACATCGAGGACGACGCGCTGCCCGGGCGAATGGAGATGAACATCCGTCTCAAGGCGGGCGCCAACCCGCTGGGCATCAACCTGCAAACGATGGCCCGGCAACTGCGCGATGCGTTCTACGGGGCAGAGAGCTACCGCATCCAGCGCGGCCGGGATGAGATCAAGGTGATGGTTCGCTATCCCGAAAAGCTTCGTCGCAGCCTGGGCCACGTCGAGAACATGTGGGTGCGCACCGCCGCCGGCGACGAGGTGCCGTTCCACGAGGTTGCCGATGTGACGTTCCAGCGAGGCTACACAACGCTCAAACGAATCGACGGGGACAGCGTGGTCGTGGTCTCGGCCGAGGTGGACGAGGCCTCCGCCAATGCGGAGAAGATCCTCCAGGACATGAACAAGTCGGGCGGCGTGTTCGCCCAACTGAGGGCCCAATATCCCGATATCAAGCTGGACCTAACCGGGCAGCGGGAGCAGTTTCTCGAATCGCTCAACGCGCTGAAGGTCTGGTACCCGGTAGCGCTGCTGGGGATCTACACGGTCCTGGCGGCGATCTTCAGGAGCTACTTCCAGCCCATTATCATCATGCTGGCGATCCCCTTCGGCCTGGTGGGGGCCGTCATCGGCCACTGGTTGATGGGCTTCGACCTGACGATCCTGAGCATGTTCGGCATGGTGGCGCTGACGGGGATCGTCGTCAACGATTCGCTGGTCCTGATCGACCTGGTCAACCGGCGCGTGCGCGCGGGCGAGCCGATTCTGGTCGCCGCCGAAAGCGGTGCTCGCGATCGATTCCGCCCCATTTTGCTGACGACGATCACGACGGTGGTGGGTATGGCGCCGCTGCTGTTCGAGCGATCGTTCCAGGCCCAGTTCCTCAAGCCCATGGTGGTGTCGATCGCGTTCGGCCTGTCGTTCGCGACGTTGCTGACGCTGCTGGCCGTGCCCAGCCTGTACCTGATGGGCAACGACGTGTCGCGCGTGATCCGCTGGTTGATCAGCGGGCAATGGCCCACAGCCGAACGGGCTTTCGGCGCGCCGGAGCAATCGCCGATAGATGATCGGCCAGTTTGATCTTGCCAATACGCGCGTTGGCGGACATAATGATGGTCTAAACCTTTCGTTTCGGGGTCATGGTCGGTGGCGCAGCCGGCCTTGGCGGTTCAGTTTGGGAGTTTGACAAATGACGCGGACCCGTCTTGTGGGAATTGCTCTGCTCGGCATCATCGCGGTCCTGCCGCATTCGGTGGCGGACGATGATGAGCCGGGCCCCAACGACATCATCGTCGACAATGCCGACAAGAGAGCCAAGCTTACGGGCGCATGGCGAATAAAAGCTGCCCGGGCCGCCCACCGCTACGGGGCGGACTTCGCCTTCATCGCAGGCGGGTCCAAGGCGACCGCCAAGTTCAGGCCCGCCATCCCGGCCACCGACCAATACCACGTGTACATCCGTTACGTCACGCTGCCAGCCAGCAGTAGGAGCGTATCCGTCGATATCCATCATGCCGATGGAACGGTGACCCGGACGATCAATCAGAAGATGTCCAGCGGCAAATGGGTGCCGCTCGGACGATATCGATTTCGTTACGGCCGGGATGGATACGTAACGATCAAGGCCGCCGACGCCCGGGGCCTGGTCGTCGCCGATGCGGTGAGGTTCGTCCCTCTCCTCGTCTTGGTCGAAAACCGTGGGACCAGACCCGTCGAGACCCCTGCTCCGGCCAAAGCTCCAGAGACCGCCGACGAGCCGGGCGATACGCCTGGGGCCACCTCCTCGCCGGCCCGGACGCCCGTCCAGTTCAGCGAGTCGGAAATCGTCGCCGCCGCCCGGTCAACGGGTGACAAATGGGCGGCGAAGGTACGCGGCGACATCTCCGGGAGTCTGCGCCTGATCGAGACCGATCATTTTCTGATCTACACGGCCTTGGATACGACGGACGATGGTCTGCTCAGGAGTGAATGCGAGCGGTTCCATGATCGCCTGGCCGAGACGTTCAGCATCCCACAGGGCCGGAAGCTTTGGCAGGGAAAACTGATCGTTTTCGCCTTCCGCCGGGGGGATGCCTTTGTCGAGTTCGCCAAGACCATTCATGGAGCCTATTCGGCCGAGACGGACATGGATGAGATGACCAGCTATATCATGCCGCTGAACTTCGGAGGCGGCGGCGGGACGATCACGACCTATTGCATCACATTGACGTACCAGATAGCCAAGAGCTCCGCTGCGATCCCTACGCATGAGAGCTTTCTAGCCAACCTGGCAAGCGATCTTGTCCAGGTGGTCCAGTTGAGCGACCCGACCGGCGGGGCCCCTCCGTCCTGGATGCACGAGGGCTTGTCCGACTACCTGGCCTCGACGTTCGTGTCGGGTTGTCCACAAGCTCAGCGTCGAGCCCGTGCGGCGGCCGCGGCCATCCGGCAAGGGCATAACGTCATGGCGGTGTTCCAACGGACCGGGCCCTTGCAGGTTGTCCGCAGAGGCATTGACGAACGCGGCGTCGCCCAGAGCCTCGTCCGCTTTTTGTATCTCCGCGACAAAGATGCGTTTTTCCGGTACTACGGCCTCCTGAAAGAAGGCAAAGCCGACGCCGACGCCCTGCAGGAGACGTTTGAGTTGACCCACAAGGGCCTGGTGAAGCTCTGGCGGGCCGAACCAGCCGGGTAGCGCCTGCCGACAGATCACTCGGTCCGTCCACTGCGCGCATGAACGAGGCAGCGCCTTGCAGGCGCCGCCTCGTCTGTGACTACGTGGTCTGGACCCTTCGTCAGGATCGCCGACGTTTCAGTAAAGCCAACGCCCCCAACACCAGCATCGACAGAGAAGCCGGCTCGGGAATGGGAACGGTGAAGCTGGTATCGATGACTTCACCACCCCCCGTGCCGTTCATGAAGAACAAGAGCGTCACAGTCTCGCCGAACGGCACGACGATGTTCGCCAGATCCAACGTCTCAACAGCATCGACCGCGA
>DRGC01000044.1 GCA_011050235.1 Phycisphaerae bacterium
CCCCCCCCGCCGATCCATACGTGGTCTTCAATTCGCACGGGTCTCTTGTCCACCTCCGGGCCGAACGGGATCCAGTCGCCGCCGTCGTAGCGGTGGCTGGAGGTGAAGATCGTCACGTCCGGGCCGATGGCGATGTTGCTGCCGATCGACAGCCCGCCCGAGCCGCTCATGCGCGCGCCCGGGCCGATGTAGACCCAGTCGCCGATATCGATGCCGTCGGTCTCGACGAAACTGCTCGGCCGATGCAGCATCACGCCGCGGCCGATTCGCCCGGCCAATCGGCGATAGGGATCGTCCGCAGCGGTCGCCCCGACCCGCCACAGCCAACCCATCAGCGATTTGAAAGGCTTTTTGAATATGCCCAGCGCCATGGATGTCTCGATTCGTTCCCGGCTTCGGGATCACTCTCTACGACGGGCCTGTCACAGAGGTCCGAATGGCATACAAGATTCGTCGTCGATCGATTGCGAACAGCAACAGGAAATAGCTCATGGGCACGTAGGCGGCCATCGCGGCGACCACCTGCAGGGCAAAGGCGCCCCACGAATCGGCCGGCAGGATGTGACGGACGCCCAAACACCACACCGCAAACAGACCCGCAATCGCCAGCCCCGGCGCGACCACACGCCGGATGAACAGACCCATCTCCAAGCCCGACGCACGACACGCGCGCCACGGGTGGATCACACCGCGAACGATCGCCATGGATATCAGCGTCCCGGCCGCCACGCCCGCCAGCTTCCAGTCCAGCACGACCACGAGGAACACCGACAGACCCAGGTTCGCCACCGCCTCGATGCCGCCGATGACGGCGTTGAAGCGGATGTGGCCGATCGCCGTCAGCAGCGGCGCCGCGCCGACGCCGAACAGGAACACCAGCCTCGCGCCGCTGAGGATCCGCATTACCTGCGCCGCGCTGGCCAGGTCGGCGTCGCTCAGGCTCCCCCCCCCGCCCATCCATAACATCAGGAAGGCCTCGCCGAAGACAAGGATGCCCACGTAGATCGGCACGCCCACCAGCAGCGCCATCCGCCCCTGGCGAATGTAGGAACTGTACACGGGCCCCCAGTCGTCGCGAGCGGCGGCGCGCTGGATCGGCGGGAAAAACGTCACGCAGACATGGTCGACAAAGCCCCAGATGTACTCCGGCAGCAGCGACCCGACCGCGAAGACCGCCACCAGCGAAGCGTTCAGCGCAATGCCCACGACGAACAGATCGGTCTGGTGAATGAGCTTGTAGGCAAAGGCCGCCAGGCCCGCCGGGATGCTGAACGCCAGCAGCGTCCGCAGCCGGCTGGATGATATGCGGAAGGGCCAGACGTGCAGCGTCGGGCACAGGCGATGGGCCAGAACGAAGTTGCCCACCGCACCGACCAGTTGGGCCCCGATCAGCACGCCCACCAGCCCCGCCAGGCCCCATCCAAGCGTCAACACGACTACCGTGCCGATCGTCCGGACCGCCAGGACGCCGAGGTTGACCGCCTGAACCAGGTCGTAGCGATCTCGCGAAGCCAGCACGCTCGACATGATCGTCGACAGCGCCGTCAGCCAGATGTTGCACGCCAGCACCGGCAGCACGACTACCGCCAACGTTCGATACGATGCGGGTACGTCCTGGAAGATGCTCGGGAACCACCACCCGACCGCCGCCGCAATAAGCGCCAGCCCTCCCACCATGGTCGTGAAGAAGCCCATCGCGGTCTGGATGGTTTCGTTGACGTCGTCGTGCTCGTCTCGGCCGGTGTGGAAGATCACGTACCGCCCCGTGCTGGCGCGAATGCCGATATCCAGCAACCCCATGTACCCGGTGACCGCAACCAGCAAACACCAGATGCCGTAATTGAGCTGCCCCAGCGTGTTGATGATGAACGGGAATAGAAAGAACATCACCACCAGGTTCGCCGAGTGGCCGAACCAGTTCACCAGCAGGTTCCGTGTTTGGACGCGGGCCTTGCTCATGCGGGCGCCTGTGCCGCCGCGACCGCAGCTGGGGGGTGGGCCAGCGCGTCGCAGACGGTCCAAAGCTTTCGCCCCCAGGTTTCGCCCGCCATCGATCGGCTGCGTGCGGTGCGCAGGTGCGATGGCTGGGCCAGGGCCGATTCAATCGCCGCGACAAATCCATCCGGTCCGTCGGCGACGGTGACATAGGGCTGATCGTGGGCGACCTCGGGCAGGGGCGTCGCCACCACGGGCAGGCCGGCTGCGAGGTATTCGCGAAGCTTGATCGGGTTGACCGATCGGGTCAGGTCGTTGATGACGAAGGGAATCAATCCCACGTCGAAGGCGCGACAATAGGCGGGCAGTTGTTCGTAGGGCCTCCGCCCCAGCAGATGAACGTTGGCCAGCCGCTGCAGCGGCGTGGTGTCGGTGTTGGCATCGCCGATCAGGACAAGGCGCCACTGCGGCCGCGACGCCGCCACCGCCGCCAGCAGATCGATGTCCACCCAGTCGTGGATCAGCCCGAAGAATCCCAGTCGAGGCTGGGGGATCTCGGCCACATCCGGCGGAATCGCCAGATCGTCGTCCAGGGCCCGGGCGAAATGCTCGTAGTCGACGCCGTGGGAGACGAGGATCGTATTGGGGTTCAGCGGCGCCTTGGCCGCCTGAAGGGCCTGGGAGGTCGTCACGACCAGATCGGCGCGGCGGCACAGGTCGGCCTCGTCGGCCAGCACCTGCTGCCTGTCGTAGCCGGCGAACTGCGAGAAATCGTCCACGCAGTAATAGACGACCTTCTCGGCGTCCAGATCGTCCAGCAGATACGCGACGTCCGGCGCGAATGTCCACACCTGCACGGGCTTGCCCTCCCCCACTCGCCGCAGCGCCCGGTCGATACGGCGCCGCAGCAGACGACGGTTAACGCATCTGGCCCAGCGCGACGACGGCAAGGGCACGACCGGCGGCGTCAGGACCCACAAATTTGGGCCGCGACGCTGCAGGCCGCGCGCGATCTGGAGGAGCTTGCCCATCCCCGCCGAGATATCCGCGCGACCCACCGTCGGGCGGCGCGAGCCGTGATAATTGACCCAAAGCACCGTGTTCTTCTCGGCCAGAAGGCCCATGAGATGATGCTTGCTGGTCGGCGGCGCATCGTAGCCGCTGGCGAAACACAGGATGGTGCGCCCTTCGATCATGCCGCCTCGCCCCTGCCCTCGGCCATCGGCGTCTGCGGGGACTTGGTGCTCTCCAAGACACCCAGCAGCCAGCCCTGCAGCCAGTTGAGGCCCTTGACCCGACAGACGAGTTGGTCCCAGGCGATCCCAAGGCGACACAGCATCGGATGATGCATGAACATCGCCGGGTAGCAGTTGTGGTAGCTGACCCGCTGAAGGTGAAACCCGGTTCGCCCGGCCAGGCGGTGAAGAGCCCGTTTCGAGTTGGCGTGGTAGTGGGTGGGGAACGTCTCGGCCTTGCTTCGGCCCTCCAGGCGAGCCACGACCCACCGGTGCGCGCTTTGGGGAATGAGCGTCGCCAGCACGGACACATAGTCGTAGCGGTTGGGCGTCAGGAAGACCACGCGCCCACCGGGCTTGAGGATGCGATGGAGCTCTTCCAGCACCACCGCCGGCTTGACCAGATGCTCCAGTACACAGCGACACGCGATGATGTCGAACGTGTCGTCGTCGTAGGCCGTCCGTTCCAGCGGACCTTGAGTCACCGTCACGCCGGGCCGGTCGGCGGCCACTGGATCGACGTCGATATCGACGCCGTGGACCTCGGCCTGCAGCGACGAGAGGAACTCGGCCAGCGGGAACGACTGTCCGCAGCCGGCATCGAGGACCACACTGCCGGGGCGAACGGTGTCGGCGACGGCGTCTTCGAAGAGCTTGTACGCGTGTCGCCAGCCGCGGTCGTAATAATGCCGGCGCACCATCGCCCAGCATCGATCCTGTTTCCGCTGGCGGCGTGTCTTCGGCTCAGAGACGGTTGTTTCGATCGACGGCTCGGCCTGGGCCGTTTCGCCGGCCTCGCCGTCATCCGTGAACCCGCGACACAAGTCCACCAATGGCTGGAGACGTTCATGCCAGGTGTAGCTGGCCACCACGTGCTGCCGGGCCGCGGCGCCGAGTTTCTCGGCCCAGGCCGACTCGGTCAGCGCACGACCGGCCAGATCGGCCCATTGCTCGGCCGACTCGGCCGACAGGATGTCCCGGTCGGCCTCGAACGCCAACCCCCGCAGCGCCGCCGGTGAGGCGATCACGCAGCGCGCCATCGCCGCGGCCTCCAGAAGTTTGTTGGGGACGCCAACCGTCGCCTGCAGGGGGCAGACAACGGCGCCGGCTGCGGCGAAGTAGGGTCGAACGTCCGGCACGGTCCCCGTGACCGTCACGCCGGGGGTTTGGGCCAGTCGTCGCACAGCGGCTGTCGGTTGGCGCCCGACGATGGTGAAGGTGGCGTTGGCGACCTTCCGCCGAATCAGCGGCCAGACGCAGCGGACGAACCAGCCAACGGCCTGGACATTTGGGCGGTAGTCCATCGTGCCCACGAACACCAGCGCCGCCGGCCCCAGATCGGCTGGACGAACGGCCTGGGGGTCGAAGTGGTCGGCGTCTACACCGTTGCCGATCACGTGCACCCGCGACCCGGCCTCACCGAGGGCGGCGGCCTCGGCGTCGCTGACCACGATGGTCGCATCGCACTGCTCGATGGCCTGTCGTTCCAGGTGGGCGACGGCGCGGGCCTCGGCCCGGTAGGCCCAGCGGTCCAGCCGGCGGCCTGTCCGGGCATAGCCCGACCACTTGGCGCTGTCGGCGTCGACGAGGTCCATCACGCGGACCGGCGCGTCGATCGCCAACACGCACGGCAGCATGGATGACGAATAGCCAACGACCACGTCGAACGACCGATGGGCGTGCTCAGCGGCCACCGTCGCCTGAAAACTGCGGGGAACGAAAACCCCCTGCGAAGCACTTCGCCCGGTCAGCAGCGACATCGCCGCGCGCACCATGCCAAGCCGGCCGATCGGCACGGCCAGGACGTTGCGGCACCACGGGCGAAGGCCCTCGGCGTGGGCGGCCTCCGTCTCCCGGCGATACGGGGCCGCCACGGTCACATCGAAGGTCTTCGACAGCTCCACGATTTCATGGAACGCCCTCACCCGTTCGCCCTTGTTGGGCGGATACGGCAGCCGGTGGGCCACAAAGAGCAGTCGTTTCCTGGCCGAATCACTCATGGCACCCATTTCGTAATTCGCCCGCCGATCGGGCGCGTCAGGCACAGCGGCAGCCGGCGCCAGACCTTGCCCGCCAGGGCGAACGGCCGACGGCTGGGCGTCAGGTTGGGCAGATGCCGGGCTCTGTTCAATGATATCTGGTAGTGCAGCCGGGTCGGCTCGAAACCCAGATGCCGCTTGAAGGCATGCGGGCCGAGGTTGTCGCGCCGGGTGCGGTTGAAATCGAACCACCGCAGCCCGCGCTGTACGGCATACTCCATTAATCTTAGGTACATCACATTGTTGGCGTCGGCGGCCCGGCCCGCGGCGGTGCTGCCGGAAAAGTACGGCATGATCTCGTCGCGAAAGACAAAGCTCATCACACCGGCGACCGGCTCGCCGCCGGAGCGGACAACCAGACAGACCGCGTCGCCGCCAAAGTGCTGGTGCAGTTGGTCGAACAGCTTCCGGCGATAGTTGGGCGACCCGAGGCGGCGCATCGTGCGGGTGTACAGGTCGTAGACCACGCCCAGCAGATGGGGACCGGTCTCGGTGGTCAGCGTTTCGAGCCCAGCCCGAGCGGCGGCGCGGGCCTTTTTCGGGAAAGATGGCAGCACATCTTCAACGCGCGAAGGCAGGGCCTTGCGGAACGTGTCGTAGCGGTCGATCTCCTGCAGGTCCAGCGCGTTGGGCTCGCGGTGGCGCAGCTCGAGATAGGCGACGCCGCAGCGGCGGGCCGTCGCCTGGGCTGCATCCAGAAGCGCGGCAGCGGCCCGGTCGTTCTCGGCGAGGATCCCGCCGTAGGTGCCGTAGGGCACAGAGACCAACACGCGCCCGACGAAGACGCTGCGGACGAGAAACAGCGGCAGGACGCCGACCAATTGTCCCGACGCCCACGACGTCAGGTGCATGGGTTGGTGGTCGTAGGCGGCCTGAACGGCCCAGCTCCAGGGGAGTCGGTGGAAGATCGTCCCGGCTGGATGCTGCAGGACAAAGCTGTCCCACGCCTGGACATCGGGCTGCTCCAACGCCCGGGTCTCGATGCCGTGCGTGCTGGTCGCCATTCGATTGCACCCGTCCGCATCGGCCGATAGAATCCAAGGCCGCTCGGCCGCAGCTATCATAGGCTCTGGTACACGGCTTTGGGGATGAAGAACTTCCGTTCGTTGAGGATGATGCCCGCGATCTTGACGTTGGCGCCGTTGAGAACGCGAATGGCCTTGGCGACGGACTCGCGGCGCGTCCGGTACATGCGGACGACCAGGAGCACCTCGGCGTCAACAGCCCCGACGATACCGGCGTCAGGAGAACTGTGGATTGCGGGGCTGTCGATCAGAACGTGGTCATAGCGTCGACGGAGTTCGCCCATCACGTTCCGCAATTGGGGTCCCAGAAACTGGCTGGCGCTTGTGTCGACCGCCCCGCCATTTGGGATGTAGAACAGGTTCGGATACGCCGTCGGCTGCGTGACCTGGTCGAGGCTCGCCTCACCGGCCAGCAGCTCGGTCATCCCCGGCTGCGAGGGAACGCGCACGAGCCTGGTCATGTGGCCGTTCCGCAGGTTGCCATCAACCAGAATGGTCATGCTGTCGCGGCGTTCGGTCATGACCATCGCCAGGTTCAGGCAGGTAATGGTCTTTCCCTCGCCGCACTCGGCGGAGGTAACCACGTAGGCGAATCGCCCCTCGGGGCAGGCCGCCAGCACACCGGTGCGGATCGCCCGATACTCTTCGCTGATGCGGCTGCCGCGGTCATTGTGAACAACGACCAATTCCGAACAGCGTCTCTCTCCGAGCCAACCGGACTTTCCCGGCGCGGGCGGGCCGTCGCCCGTGGAATCGTCGCCGTTGAGGCCGAAGTGTCGCTGGATCAAGTCTCCGTCGGAGTTGGTATCTTCGTTCGTCGGAGGTGTTGAATTATTGGATGGATCAGACACGTTTCACTCTCGTTGTCGCTGGGGGTCTCGTTAACGCACGGTGCGTCCCAGGTGCACGACGGCCTGGGTCTGGCCGTACTTCAGCCACTTCGATTGCCACTGCTGGTAGCGATCGGGATGCTGCAGCTTGACGATGACACTCGCGGCCAGCGCGGCCAAGACCGCCAGCACGACGGCGACAACCAGCGGCACGACGAGCCACCGCCACACGGCGCGGGCGTGCCGCATCTTGCGGGTCACGATCTGGCTGATCGTCCCGACAACGGGGACGGCGAAAGCCTTGGCCGCCTGTTCGGCGGTGGCGATCGTGCGGTCCTTGGCGTTCCAGAAGAACACGGCCAGCGACCCGAAGGCGATCGATCCAAGCAGCGTCACCGCCAGCACGTGGTTGACGGCCGGGAACGACGGCCGGAACGGCTTGTCGGCAAGTTCCATGGTCTCGAACTTCGTGCGAAGGTCGGCTTGCTCGGCGGCCAGCGCCATGCCCACCTCGCGGCGGCGCTGCTCCCACAAGACAGCCTTGCTCTCCATATCCGCCATCTCCGCCAGGAGCTTTGCGTATTCCTGCCGGGCGGGCTTATAGCCCTGCATCATATTCTGGTAGCCCTTGATCTGGCTTTCCACGCGATCGTACTCGGCCGAGAGAATCTCCACTTCCGATTGGGCCGCCGCCACCTGCGCCGCGTAGCTTTCAGCCCCGGTCACCGTTCCGTACATCGTCTGCAAAATGATTTCCGGCGGCGTGTTGCGGATCCGCTCTTCCATGATGGCGATCCGCACCAGCAGCGTCTTGATCGCCGGGTGCTCGCGCGTCATGTGCTGCAGCGTCATCGCCAGGTCCAGTTCGATCTTGTACTCACGCAACTCGGCGCCCAGGCGCTCCAACTCGGGGTTGGGGCCCTTGATGATCTGCAGAGGCCGATCCGTCTGCTCCAGCTCTTCCTTCATCGCCATCAGGCGGTTGTACTTCTGCTGGGCGATGTTTCGCAAACGCCGGATGGCATCCAGGTCGGCCTTGGCTTGCTGTTCGCGACGGACGATGTCCAACTGCGTCTCTTCCATCAGGCCGACGTATTCCGTCTCCAGATCGATCTTTCTCTTCGTCAGGTCCCCCACGCGATCGCGAAACTTGTCCGACTGCTCGACGAGAAACGCGTAGCTCTGCTCGAGGCGCTCGATGGTGTCGGCGCTGGTGGTGGTCATGTAGTACTTCACCAGGGCGTTGGGGACCTTGAAGGCCAACTCCGCATCGCTGCTCGTGTAGGTCAGGGACACCAGGTCCACTTCGCGTGACTGGGCATCCCACAGGACGTCCAGACGCCCCTGGATACCGGCGACAATCTGCTGTTTGCCCATCTTGGCGTCTGCGGCGCCCTTGTCGTCTGTGGGCAGGCCTTCAAACAGGCCCAACTCCTCGGCGACGGCACGGGTCGCCTTGCGCCCGGTGAGGCGCTGCCGCAATGTTTGGCGCGTCTCCTCCAACGACTCGGAACTGGTCACCCCTTCCAGCCCGCGTTCCGGCAGAACGACGGAGATACGGTTCTCGAACTTCGTCGCGGCCTTGTATTGGGGAGGCACGACATGCGCCAGCAGCAGCAGCGCAGCGGCCAGAAAAGCCGCACTGAAGAAGAAGAGGCTCCGCCAGCGGAACAGCACCCGCATTTTGTCGCGGAACGTCGCGGTATTATTCTTCTCAGACATCGCCAGTCACGTCTTCCGTTTCGCCTTCAGATTCCTGTTGGATAACCCTAGCGCGGTGTGCTCGGACCGACACTCTCTCGTACGCTTTGGTGCGTCAGGTAACGCCAGTCGTCATAGATGTAATGCGAATCTTCCAGGACGCCCGCCGTCGGACGGATCGGCCCCCACAGCGCTTCCATGATAAAGGTCAACCGCGCCAGAGGATTCGGCTGAACGTAGATCACGTCTTCGGGCATCATGAGAATATTGTTCGACATATCGCCCGACTCGAGCATGGCCATCATGTTGACGATCATCTTCTTGCGAGGCCGATCGCGCAGCTCGGGCCGAACGCCCGTCAACCCGTAGTTGCCGCGGTCCGCCGACTCGTCACGGTACATGCCGCCCGCCTTGGGGTCATCGCCACGGACCACAATGATCCGCTCAGCCCACGCATATCCGTTCGGCAGCGCCCTGGACAGCGCGTCCAGGAGGGTGTCCCGCCCGGTCCACGGCAGCGGCCCGGGGCGTTCGACCTGCCCAAAGACGTAGAACCGTTGTGAATTGTAGGTCATAACCTGAACGGTCGCCGCAACCTTGTCATAGTACAGGCTGGCAGCCTCACCGAGCATCTCCTCGATCTCAGTCGGCGTCCGCCCCGCAACATCCAACTCGCCCAGAAGCGGCAGATTGATCTTGCCATCAGGGCGAATGATGTGCCGCGTGTTGTGAATCTCGGCGACATGCAGAGACGTGATGAGGACCTCGTCAGGCGGCAGAATCCTGTACTCCGTCGCCGCTACAGGGGCCCGAGGCTCACGCAGAAATCCCTTCACGGCATCGTTGTTATAGCAACCAACGCAAGACAAAAGCGTTACGGCCGCCACCACCATCAGGATTGTCCGACTGTTTTTCATAAGTGTTTGAAATTGCACAGCGTTTCCTCTCGGATCGCCGTTCTTCCGCTATTTGCTGTAGCCAAAAGGCGGCACACATTAATCGGCGGCGGGTTCCCACAATATTGACATGTTTTCTGGAAATTTAGACCTTTACGATAACCGGCCTTTTTACCCAAGAAGCTTTGTCAAGAAACTTGACGATTTTCGACTGCGCCCGTATAATGGAATGATAAGTTTGGGGCCGTTTCGGATATTTAAGAGTTCGACGCTATCATTGGAGATGGGGAAAATGTTGAGAACATTCATTGGATTGGCGCGGTGTGCGGTGCTCATAGCTGCTGCGGTCCCGGCGATTGGGATTTGGGCTACGCTGTCCGAGCCGCCGGCCCCAGTCCCGGGAAATGCCGGCCTCCCCGCCACTTCCGCGGCAGTGCCGGTCGCCGACGGGGCGGAATCAGACCTCCGGGTCGATCCCGCCCACCAACTCGCCCCGACGCCACAGCCGACCAGGCAGGCCCTTGGCGACGTTGTGCTCTTGGCCGAGCGGAAGACCCTCCGCGAGCGAATGATGTTCGACCAGCGTACGCTCATGGGCGACCGCCCGCAGGACTGGTATGCCACCAGGCGTCAGCGGTGGCGCCCGGTCGAAGAGCGGGCGAAATACGCCCCGCGCGCCTATCTGGGGCGTCAAGCCGAGACGACCCGCACACTGCTGAAGCCCATAGCCAAGTTCCGACTCACCGGGCCCTACGCCCGGCTGGTCAATGACGTCCTTCGCGCCAGGCCCAAGACGAGGTTCGTCGGCGGCTACATCGATCAGAACGGGAAGTATATTATGTCATCGTTCTATCGTCAGGCCGCCCACACCCAGCCGCTGGGCGCTTATAACCTGCTGTTGGTGACGACGGCGATTTCGAACTCGACAAACTTTTACGTCTTCAAGACCACCAACCAGGTGCACAACCGGTCCTTCATCAACGGGTTCTTTTCGCGCGATCCCATTTACGCCCCGTCGTTCTACCGCCACACCCCCGCCGGCCAGCGCGTCAGTCACGGGCTCGATATGCGGAAGCTCAGGCAGAAGATCCGCGACCTGGAGGCGTACTACGGGCGCGGCGACCGGGCGCTTGGCTGGCATGCGAGGATGCGTGAGACAACGCTGGAGACGGTCCAGCCGAAGATCCATCGCCGCATTCCCAATGTCGTTTATTTCCGCGACCGCGGGTGGGGGACCTACACGCGCGAGTACTATCGCCCGCCCGTGCCCAGTATCTACCGCGACGTAAACTGGCGGCTGATCACCCAGCCAGTTGTCCACGCCACGCCCCTGACCGAGCCGTAAGACCGGCCTGTGCGGCGTCTTTGGCCCACTGGGTTGTTGACAGGCTCTTTCTGCGCCCGCAGAATCTGCTCGGTCGCCGGGCCCCATCCCCTTATGGATGCCCGTGCGTGACGGATCGTGCGTGTCCGGCCGATTGTCGGCCCGGACCTGCGGCGCCCCTGTTGGGGCGCGGACGACAGGACGTCGCCGGTGCTATTTAACTCGCTCGAGTTCATCCTGTTCGGGCTGATCTTCTTCGCGGCCTGGCCTCTGCTGAGACGGCGGAACAACACCCGCTGGACCTATCTGGTCATCGCCTCCTTCTTTTTCTACGGGTGGTGGGACTGGCGATTCCTCTTCCTGATTACCTTCAGCGGGCTGATCGACTACGGTGCGGCCCTGGGAATGGTCCGCTGGCCGAAGCGCCGAACGTTGCTGCTGGTCCTGTCGATCGTCGGCAACGTCGGGTCGCTGGCGGTTTTCAAGTACCTCGACTTCGTCATCCGGAACATCAACGCCCTGATCGAGGGCGTCTCCTGGGCATCGGGCGGCGCGGGGGTCGCGGCAGCACCGGCGGCGGCGATCCCCCTGGTCAACCTGGCCCTGCCGGTGGGCCTCAGCTTCTACACGTTTCAGTCGATGAGCTACACGATCGACGTCTATCGAGGCCACCTGCAGCCCACGCGCAACCCGCTGCATTTCTTCGCCTACCTCGCGATGTTCCCGCAGTTGGTAGCCGGGCCTATCGTTCGCGCCGCGGACCTGCTGCCGCAGCTGCGCCACTACAAGCGCTCCGACGAGGCCGCCCGGTGGGACGCGATCCGGCTGATCGTGTACGGCTACTTCAAGAAGGCCGTCGTCGCCGACACGGTGGCGCGCTTTGTCGAGCAGGCCTTCACGGCCGAGCAGCTTAACAGCTCATGCGCCTACTGGTGGGTGATCATGACGCTGTTCGCGTTCCAGATTTACTGCGACTTCAGCGGCTACAGCGACATTGCGCGCGGGCTGGCGCGGTGGATGGGCTATGACTTCCCGATGAACTTCAACCACCCGTACATCTCCCGCAGCTTCCGGGAGTTCTGGGGGAGGTGGCACATCTCGCTGTCGACGTGGTTCCGCGACTACGTCTATATCCCCCTCGGCGGCTCGCGGGGCGGGCGCGGCCGGTCCGAGATGAACCTGTGGACGACCATGCTCATCTCGGGCCTGTGGCACGGGGCGCAGTGGACATTCGTCGCATGGGGGGCGGTGCATGCGGCGCTGCTGTCGGCGGAGCGCATGACCAAATGGCCCCAGCGCCTCGGGCGAATCCCGGGGGGCAAGCACGTCGCCGTGCTGATGGTCTTTGCGATCACGTTGGTGACATGGGTGTTCTTCCGGGCCGACAGCTTCTCCCAGGCCGCCGCCGTCATCGCCACGATGTTTCGTTTTGATCGGCTGGAGGTGCACGTCGTCCGCGAGCTGATCCACGTCAAGGCCGCCGGCGTGGTCGCCCTGATGATGCTGCGCCAGGTCTGGGTGTACGCCGGCCTGGGCAACCTCGTCCCCGCCCGCAGCCGCGTCGCCAAGTGTCTCCAGCCGGTGATGGTTGCACTACTGATCGCCGCGTGTGTCCTGCTGAGAGGGCCGGGAGAGGCCTTCATCTACTTCCAGTTCTGACCGCCGCCATGAATGACACCGGACCCACAACACGAACGTTGCGAACAGGCCTCAAGGCCCTGGTCAAAGAACGCGCCCTGATCGCCCTGCTGCTGTCCGCCGGCATCATCATCGCCCTGGGGATGGCCCGGTACGACTGGGTCGAGCGGGTGGGCGTGGCGCCGGAGGCGTTCTGGACGATGAAGGTCGGCTGGCGGGGCGAGGCCGACATCGTCGTCGCCGGCGATTCCCGCGTCCTCTGCGCCGTGTCGCCGGCAGCGATGGCTGAGGTCCTGCCCGGCCGCCGCATCCTGAACTATGCGTTCCTGGGCACCGGCTGTGAACCCACGTACCTCTCGGCCGCCAGGTCGGTCCTGTCGCCCGACAGCGATCGGCCCACGATCGTGCTGGGCGTCAGCCCTCGCAGCCTGACCAAAGGGGCCACCCGGCAGAAATGGTTCGCCCCCGTCTACGACCAACACGTTCTCAAGCGGTGGCTGTCGCGGCATACGGGCGGCGTCATGTACTTCTTCCGGGCGATGACCTACGCCGAACTGCTGACGACCCTCGGCGCCGCTGAGCCCAAGGCAGGCCGCTGCTTCCAGGATTTCCACCCGGACGGGTGGGAGGCCACCATCATCGAGCCCGCCCACCGGGGCGCATTGGAGGAGTACAGGACAAAGTTCGACCCCGATCAGGAAGGCCCTGTCGATCCGGACATCATCGATGGGTTCCTGGAGATCGTCCGCCGCTGGCGGGCCGACGGGATCGCCGTCTATGCATTTCGCCCGCCGAGTTGTCTGGAGATGGTGGCGATGGAGGATGCGATATCCGGTTTCGATGAGGCGAGCTTCGTTCGACAGTTCGAGGCCGCCGGCGGCGTGTGGCTGGATGTCGACCAGGGCGCCTACAGTTCCTACGACGGAAGCCATCTGGACCTGAACTCAGCCCCGCAGTTCTCCAAAGACCTCGCCCACCTCATTAAAAAGGGGACGGAGCACTAATTAGCCCTGTGCTCGCCCCGGTGCGTCTGGTCTTGGGTTGCTAATTAGTGCTCCGTCCCCTTTTTCTTAACGTACGTCGGGACCCACGCTACGGGCTTTGACCTTGGATACCGCAGTCCTCCGACTGCGGCTCGCGACACTGTAATCTGTAGTGATTTGCCAGCGCCCTATATCGAATCATCCGGGCGTACATCCCACCAAGAAGATAGAGCACGCCCATACAAGTCACCGACAACAGCATGTCGGCGGGATCGGAGGTACCTATCTGACTGGGACCTTCCAATGGTTCGATCCGATTCAGGCTCCGCGGCCCTATTTGGGTACTCTCCCCCGGGTACCTATGGTCCTCAGGAGCGGCTATCTTGATCCTAAGGATGAACAAGCCCAAGGAGTCCGTGCACCGGAGTTCCAGCTTCTCCAGCGTCCCTTCTCCAATGACGGACTCACTGGATAAATTGCTCAAATACGCTACGCGTTCTCCCTGAGCTGCCCACAGAGCTCGCGCATGAGGAGACCACCGGAGCTTTAGATACGTCCAGGCAGGCCAGATGATCAACAGAGCGACCACCGCCATAACGAGCAAGAACCCTGCGCCCTTCAGTAGGGGCCTCCGTAGCCCTAGCTCCTTCAACGTCATTCTCTTCTCAGAGAAGAGCGCTCGCTCCTCAGTCATACTATGATCTCCACATATGGACACCAATTCTGTGGTCACAAGTTCGCCAAGTCAAACACAGTCCTACCCATGATCGTATCATTCGTCTTCACGTACAAGGGGAATCCGGGGACACACACTTATTTCTTATGTCTCTTCGGTTTGCGGCCTGGCTTCTTTGGGGTGAGGTCTCGTTTTAGGAGTTAGGTAAATAGGGACAGTCACCTATTTCTTGTCCAGATCGCTTCTAATAATAGGTGACTGTCCCTATTTTGGCCTCAAAAGACCTCGCCCACCTCATTAAAAAGGGGACGGAGCATTGATTAGCCCTGTGCTCGCCCCGCGTCTGGTCTTGGGTTGCTAATTAGTGCTCCGTCCCCTCTTTCTTAGCTCATTCGGCTTCTTCGCCGTTATGTGCACTCGATCCGGTATGACGCCCCTTGACCTGAGGCACAGTTTGCCAGGCAGGAACAACGCGAATCACCCTCCTGACATTCGTGTCATAAACGAAAGTGACGCCCTTACCGTGGTACGCTCTCGAGACCATCTCAAGGTACTCAAGCTCTGGCCCACCGGAGTGAGTATAGGCTCTGTCCAGCACGAACAGTCCAGGGTAGTCGGGCCAAAGCGTGGCCGCGCAGACCTGAGCTATGCGCACTCGGGCCGGATCACCAGCATCCAGTTCCAGCACGTCCCCCCCAGGTCGCAAGGCTTGCTCTTCTTCCGGAGCCAGGATGCGGAAATCGATTGCGAGGATCTTTGGCCGGCCGTATTCATCCTGCCCGGTGATCTCTCCGGCTGGCGGACTCTCACCGTCAGTTGTCGGCGCGCATGACGCAATGAGCCCCCCACAGGTCAGCAATGCCAAACACAACATCCAGGACAGCCAGCCCCTACCTGCAGGCCCTTCTCTTGCCCTGCCGGGGCACGGTGCAACCCAAAAGGAATCCTCTTGGATGCTCGATGAAATATCTACGTCCATGGCCTTCTCCTCGTTATTGCGTCAACGGAAAATAGGGGTAATCGGGGGACGTAATCGGGTAATCGAAGGTAATCGGGGGACACACACTCATTTCTTATAGGAAAATAGGGACAGTCACCTATTATTAGAAGCGATCTGGCCAGGAAATAGGTGACTGTCCCTATTTTCCATTTTCATCCCGGATGGAGTTCTCGGGAGGGACAGCCCGCTGCGACCCCTCGATCCGAAGGTGCAATTGAATGGACCTAGCGCCTTCAGGATTCTTCTTTACTGTCCATTGGCCGACGATGTATGCACAATCCACTTGCCCCGCTAGAGCGGGCACGTAGTAAGTGGGCTCTACCGCATCCGCCGCCAGTAA
>DRGC01000045.1 GCA_011050235.1 Phycisphaerae bacterium
CCGCCGGACTGACGATCGGCTCGGCCACGCTGGCGGCCACCAGTGTCTCGATGCAGATCAGCGTGGGGGCGGCCGTCGGCGATACGGACTCCGGCGGACCCACCCTGACGGGCAACTCGTCGTTGACGATCATCGGCAGTCCGACGATCGTCAGCACCAGCCTGACGGCCACCGGCAGCGTGAGCGTCAACACGACCACCCTGTGGCTCGGCGGCACACCGTCGATTTCCTCGACGTCGCTCTCCGGGATCGGGGTCACCGGCAGCATCACGGTCGGCACGACCAGCCTGGGACTGACCGGCTCGCCGTCGATCGGCACCACCTCGGTCCCGGTCAGCGGGACGATCACCATCAGCTCGCAGGCGGGCTTTTCGGCGACCGGTAGCCTGACGATCGGCACGGCCAGCGTGACGCTCAGCGGGGCGCCGACGATCCAGGCTACGTCGGTGGGGCTCAGTGGGACGCTCGACATCAGCCAGGAGACGTGCAGCGCCACCGGGAGTGTGTCGGTCACGGGGGCGGGCGTCACGATTACGGGCGCGCCGAGCATCGTTGCCGCCTCGCCATCGCTGAGCGGCTCGATCGACATCCAGGATGCCACGGGGGTGGGAGGCAGCGGCAGCGGCTCGGCTGCCAGCACTTCGTTGAGCCTGTCGGGTAGTCCGACGATCGGCGGATCGGGCTCGCTGAACGTAATCGGAACGCTGGGCGTCAATTCGGCAAGTGTGTCGGCCACCGGCAGCGTAGCGATTCTGAATCGATCGATTTCCATCACCGGGGCCCCCGACGTTGGCAACACCAGCGCACAGGATCTCGACGGTACTATAACCGTCGATTCGGAGAGTATATCGGCCACCGGCAGTGTGACGGTCACGGGCACGAATCTGGGTATTACCGGCATACCCGGGATCGGGGCGTCTTCGACGCTGCCGATCGGAGGGAGCCTTTCGGTAGACACGGCCAGCGTGTCGGCCACGGGCAGCGTGTCGATCTTGGGTCGACCCCTGGGGATCATTGGCACTACCGCTTCAAGCACGAGTGGGATCAGCGTCAACCCCCATCCGCCGCATAAGCACCACATCACACCGTCGACAAACGCAATGGATGACAGCCCGCCTGTAGTAGAGGTTGTACCCGAGGATTCTGATACTGATAACAACAGCACGACACAAGTTCACTCGGTCAGCGACAGTGGCCATGACCACGACTCCGGGACCCTGGACGTTACACCTGATTGGCACGACCATGGAATCAGCGGGTTCAGCGTCACCATCGACGAACACAGTCACTCGCTGACCAACAACCTGACCGGGCCGGCACACCTTCACGTCATGACGGTAGGGACCCTGGACGTTACACCTGATCCGCACGACCACGGGACCAGCGGCTTTAGCGTCACGATTCCCGATCACAATCATGCGAACACGCGCAACCTCCAGATGCCGGCGCACAATCACCCGGCCGACATAGGGACCCTGGCGCTGAGCACGAATCCGCACGACCACGGGACCAGCGGATTCAGTGTCACCATCGCCGACCACAGCCACACCGTCGACGAGCAATTGACCGTAGGTTCCCATACCCACACCTGGAACATCAACGACCTGGCAATCGGCGACCACGGCCACAGCGTGACCATCGGCAGCATCTCGGTCGACGATCACGACCACGTGGCCGACATCAGCGGGCTGAGCGTCGCGTCGCACACCCACACGATGGGCACCGGGAACCTGGACGGCAGCAGTCACGTGCACGGGACCAGCGGATTCAGCGTCACGGTCGATCCCCACGACCACGACGACATCGACCTGTCCGCGTACGAGACCCAGGCCCACAGCCACACGGCCCTGATCGGCGGCCTCACTGCGGTAGACCACAGCCACAGCGGGACGGTCGATAATATCACCGTTGGGGGGCACGACCACGGTGGGTCGGCCTCGTTCGACCTGTCGGCCGACAGCCATACGCACACTTGGGACATCGACGATCTGGCGGTCCCCGACCACGGGCATTCGGCCACCGAGAACCTCACCGTGCTCGATTTCAGCCACTCGCACGGGGCCGAACTGAACGACATGGTGATCCAGTCGGGGCTCGGCGATGACATTCACGGCCACACCGCGGACGTTGAATCGATTACAATCGATGATCACGGTCACGGTTGGTCGCTCAATACCATGGCGATCGACCCCGACCCGCATCAGCACAGCGTGGCCCAGCACGTCCACGGCCTCGGGGGCCATGTCCACAGCACCAGTGCCTCCACGAGCATCAGCCTGGAGCACACGCACCCGGTCGAAGATCCCGGGCACCAGCACAGCTCGCCGACGCTGGCCCACACGGGTTACCTGTACCACCGCACCGAAGACTTCCGGCCGCCGTGGCGGTCTACGATCTTCATCGAGCGGGTGGGGCCGGATGATGATTGAGCAGAGAAACTGTAGGAAACTGTAGCTACAGAAATGATGGAGGCACGAGATGGTAGCGATGCCTGACCAATGGGGCAATTTAGGGCAGCCGCCGCAAATAGGGGCGAGAGTCGGGGCGCAACAACAGCAGGCATGGCCCCAGCAGGGGCTTGCGGAGCTGATGGCCCCCGGTATGCCTAACTACTGGGCCTCCCAGGCCTACGCGGCCAGCCAACCCCAGACGGCCTTTTGGAACTTCCAGGGGGATCTGGCCAATGCCGACGCCAGCCGCTACGCGACCGAGGCGGGGCTACAGGGCCTCTTGAATCGGCTCCCCTGGGAGTATGCCAACACGGTCCAGCAGAGCGCCTCGGCGGCCGACGCGGCCAAGCAGGTTGGCCTGTACGGGATGCTGGGGGACATCTACCCGGCGGCCTACCAGGCGTGGAGCCAATCCACCACGGCACCCGAAGTGGCGAGGATCAATGCCGATGCCGCGACCGAGGCCGCCGGTTTGACTGCCTGGAGTAACATGATGTCCAGTTACTACCCGGCCGCTTCGGGCATCAGCCAAGCGGAGTTGGGGGCCGGTGCCTCGATGTATGGAGCCCAGCAGGGGGCACTCTCGAACATGATGGCGTCCTACTACCCGGCGGCCTCGGGGATCACCCAGGCCCAGATCGGGGCAGGGGCGGCAGACCTGCAATCGGAACGGCTCCTGGAAGGCCAGCGAGTCGGCGCCCAGAGCGCCGAGAACATTGCCCAAACGCAGGCGGGGGCCAACATGGGAGTCGCCCAAACACAAGCGGGGGCGGCCCGCTACATTGCCGACCTGCAACAGCAAATGGCCCTGGAAGCCATAACGGCCCGGCGGGGAGGGCTGCAAATGATTTTGGACCTGATCATGCCGCTGATGAGTGGTGGCCCGCCGGCGCTGACGCCGCTGGCGACGAGTTATGGGGCAGGATACGGGTGATGGGGTGAGGGGGTGACGATGCAACAAGGCCCGAACGTTAAGAAGCTGATCATTCGCAAAATGTCAAAGGATATGGTTCCGGACGGCGGCGGCCTCCCTGATGCGCTCGTGGCATTGGCGACCCCCGGGAATCTATCCAAGGTGGCTGGAGAGGCCACCAAGTGGGTCGAAGCCGCAATTGCAGTCGTCAAGACGGCCCCGGACAACCCTTATGGCGATGACGACGAGGCGATTGCCGAAGCTGTCTTGAAAGGACTCGGCGAGTAAAGGAACGAAAAGATGCCGTACGGACACCGAAATCGTGAATGGGCGGACTTGTACCGCGGGGATCCGCCGGGGACCACGCGGCCTCCGGCGCCGCAGCTGGCCCCGTGGCAACAGACTGCCCGGCCGGGCGGCCAGGCCCCGCAGCAAGCGCAGCAGGCCCCCAATC
>DRGC01000046.1 GCA_011050235.1 Phycisphaerae bacterium
GCGGCGGCTTCGCCCCACAGCAGACCGGCCCCGCCGGCGGCGAACCGCCGGTAGCGCCGCAGCGTCAACTCCCCGGGCCGCCCCTGCGAGTCGCCGTCGCAGCCTTCCATCGGGTGAATGGCCAGGCGGTTGGGCAGCGTCAAGTCGCCGACGGTGACGGGCTCGGCCAGGATGGCGACATCGTCGGTAGTATCCACGCGCACGCCCAGCTCGTGGGCGAGCTCGGCCAGGTCGGCCGGCGTCTGCAGGCGAAACTCCCACTGCCCGCGCGCGTCGGGGTGTGCTTGCTCGGGTGACATAGGGGGCATTGTACTGGGGCCGGACCTGCGGTCAACGTTCGGACGGTTGCGGGCCGGCGGCGGCGGGAGTACATAAGAACGCCATATGACGAGCGATACGCAACCATTGGCCCCCGCCGGGCCGGACGGGGTTTCGGATTCTCGCAAGTGGGTCGCCGTGCTGCTGGCTGGGGCGGCGACGATTTCCCTGGCGCCGATCCTCTTGCGCTACGCGACGGATTGCGGCGTCGGGGCGGTCGCGGTGGCGTTTTGGCGGGTGGCGCTGGCACTGCCGTTTCTGGGTGGGATGGCGCTGATCGGTCGCCGCGCGGGCCCGGCGAAGGCCCCGCTGCACAAGGCCGCCCGCGCCGACAGTCGGGCGGTGATGTTCGCGGTGTTGGGGGGAGCGTTTTTCGGGATCGACCTCATGTTGTATCACATGGCGCTGGTGCGGACGACGATAGCCAACGCGACGTTGATGTCCAACTGCGCGCCGGTTTTCGTGGCCCTGGCGGCGTGGTGGCTGTTGGGCGAGCGATTCAAGCGCGTGTTCGTGGTCGGGCTGGTCCTGGCGATTGGGGGCGCTGTGGGTCTGTCGCTGGCCGAGCGCGCCACGGAGCGGCCGGGCGACAACGATCAGAAGCTCCTCGGCGACCTGCTGGCCATCACCAGCGCGGTGTTCTATGCGGGCTATCAGTTGTGCATCAAGCGGGCGCGGCGCAGCTTGCGGACCCGCAAGACGTTCACGATATCCATCGCCGCCAGCGCGGCGGTCCTGCTGCCGGCGGCGCTGATCGCGGGCGAGTCGCTCGTGCCGAGTTCGGATCAATGGCGGGTAATCGCATACGGCTGGGCGATATTGTTGGCGCTGGGGTTGGTGGTCCAGTTGGGCGGACAGGGCAGCATCGTCACGGCGATGCGACATCTTCCGGTGAGCTTCCTGACGGTCGTGCTGCTGACCCAGCCGGTGATGGTGGCCGTTCTGGGCTGGGCGCTGCTGGGCGAATCGCTGGGCGGGTGGCACATGTTGGGGGCGGGCGGCGTGCTAGCGGGCATCTACCTGGCCAGACGCGGCTCGACGGAGACCAAGCGGGCGCCGGGGCTGGCGGATGAAACGAGAGCGGGATTTAAGGATTAACAGGATTAGAGGATTTCTTTTGGCAAAAAAGAACAATCCCATAATCTCGTTAATCCTTAAATCCCGCTCTCTCTTTTTCGCAGTCGTGTAAACTTGTCGACAGGAAGGAACAAGTGATGGCCCTGCCTAAACAGGATCGTGAAGTACTTCGCCGCCTCGTCGGGGAGTTGGCTGAGATTGCGGCGCTGCCCGTGCACACTGAAAAGGCCGAGCTGTGGCGGCGGCTGAACCGGCTCGAGCCCGTTCGCCCGCTCGTGTGGATCAACGAGATCCCCTGGGGCGAGATCAACGTCAACGACGAGCTGACCCAGCAGTGCAACGACCCGGTGGCCCGTTCGCTGGAGTGGCGGCTGCTGACCGAGCTGTACCAGTGGCGACACTTTCCCGGCGACATGGTCGTCAGCGATTTCCTGGTCAGTCAGAAGATCTTCTATTCCACCCACATGGGCCTGGGCATCCACACCGACGGCGAGATCGATCAGGGCGACGGCGGCATCGTCAGCCGACATTACCAGGCGCAGCACTTCGATTTCGACGACGTCGAGCGGCTCCAGCCGCCCGGCGTGACCTATGACGCGGCGACCACCGAGCTGAACTACCGGAAAATGTGCGACGCTGTGGGCGATATCATGCCCGTCAAGCTGCTCGGCACGCGCAGCCACTGGTACGCGCCGTGGGATTACCTCGTGCAGGCATGGGGCATTCAGGAGGCGATGGTCGACCTGGTCGATCGGCCGGAGTTGATCACGGCGTTTATCTCGCGACTCGTCGACTGCAACGTCGCGTACCTGGATCGACTGGAGGAGCTGAACCTGCTGGCGTGCAACAACGACAACACGCGCGTCGGCGCGGGCGGCTACGGCTGCACCGACGAGTTGCCCGGGGAACGGTTCGACCCCGACCACGTTCGCCTGCACAACCAGTGGGGCTGCGCGACGGCCCAGATCTTCTCGGTTGTCTCGCCCGAGATGCACTGGCAGTTCGCCCTGCGCCACGAGATGCGAATCCTCGAACGGTTTGGCCTGACCTACTACGGCTGCTGCGAACCGTTGGATATCAAGATGGGCATCCTGCGAAAGGTGCCCAACCTGCGGAAAGTGTCGATGAGCCCGTGGGTCGTCCCCGAGCGCGGCGCCGCAGAGCTTGGCCGCGATTACGTCTACTCCCACAAGCCCAACCCCGCCATCCTCGCCGAAGACACCTGGCGGCCCGCCCAGGCCCGCGCCGAACTGCGCGACGTTCTGGAAAAGACCCGCGGGTGCAACGTGGAGATCATCCTGAAGGACATCTCCACCGTCCGCCACCAACCCCAACGCCTCTGGGAATGGTCCCAGATCGCCACCGAAGAGGCCGAGCGGATTGGGGAGTAGGGGACAACGGAGAGCGAGATTTGTGGATTGACGAGATTAGGGGATTTCTTTTTGCCAAAAGGAACAATCCCTTAATCCTTCAAATCCCCCAATCCCGCTCTCGTTTCGCCCACCCAGCCGGCCTTCGAAAGTCCTGTGACAACAGCGAGCGGGATTATGGGATTGACGGGATTAGAGGATTTCTTTTTGCCAAAAGAAACAATCCCTTAATCCTTCCAATCCTCCAATCCCGCTCTCGTTTCGCCCACCCAGCCGGCCTTCGAAAGTCCTGTGACAACGGCGAGCGGGATTATGGGATTGACGGGATTAGAGGATTTCTTTTTGCCAAAAGAAACAATCCCTTAATCCTTCAAATCCCCCAATCCCGCTCTCGTTTCGCTCGCCGCGGGTGTTGGGCTCTCCGAAAAAAGGGCGCAGCCTCCGTTGGGGAGGCCGCGCCGTATGTTGTGGGGTTTGCGTGTTGGTTTTCTACTCGCTGGGCGCCGGGGAGCTTTCCTTCTTCCTGCAGCACGGGCAGATGCGGCGGAGCAGCGTGAACAGGCCGGCAATACCCACGACGATGAACACGATCCGCTCCATCATCGGCCGCTCGCCCGCCATTTCGCAGACGTGCGGTTCGGCCTTGTCGACAACGCTTTCCACCACCTCGCCGACGTCGCCGGGCTCTTCGGGCGCCGGCTTATCGTCGCTGGTGAGGGCCTTACAGGCCTTGTGAACGGCGTCGTAGTCGAAGATGCCGATTGCGCCCCAGTTCAAGGCAGCCAGGATGATCACGAGTAACGCGAGACAGTCCAGTACTTTCATATCGAATCTCCTTATTCAATACGTACTGGCCGCTGCGGCGAGTCGGCCCTATCGGCCAAGCCAAAAAGACATGCCCAAAAAGCCCGTCCCAGCGCACCATCGGTTCGACCGAACGCGGCTGTCGGCCTTCTATATAGGGAGACTAGACTCCCGGCCAGCGAAATGTCCAGAAGTTTCTGGCCCAATATCGTTCGAGCGCCCTGTGACAACAGCGAGAGCGGGATTGGGGGATTTGAAGGATTAAGGGATTGTTTTTCTTGGCAAAAAGAAATCCTCTAATCCCGTCAATCCCATAATCCCGCTCTCGTTCGTTCCGCCCGCCCGTCTCAGTCCGCACAGCCGGCCTTCATGAACTCTTCGCACATGGCGGTGACGGCTTCGGGCGTGTGGCCGGCGGCGACCTCGTCGCCGTAGTGGGCGGCGATGAAGCCGCCCTCGGGTCGGGCGAGGTGGCCGATCATCGTGTGAACGTAGGCGCGGATCTCGTCGGTGTTGCCGCGGGCCATCGTCTGCTGGATGTCGACCGGGCACCAGAATGTGATGCGCCCGCCGAACTCCTTGCCCAGGCGCTCCAGGCCCATGTTCTCCTGCTGGTCCATCTGGATAACGTCCAGCCCGGCGTCGATGAGGTCGTCGAGGATGTCGGTGATGTACCCGCAACTGTGCAGCAGCGTCGTCATGCCGGCGTCGTGGGCGGCCCCGTAGACGCGGGCGTAGGCCGGCTTCCATATCTCGGTGAACTTGGCCGGGCGGATCATCAGTCGGTCCTGCAGGCCCCAGTCGTCGCAGAAGAAGAACCCATCGCAGCCGGCCGCTGCGTATCGCTCGATGGCGTAGAGATTCATCTCGACCAGGATGTCGATGAGCTTGGCCAGCTCATTGGGGTAATCGTAGATGTCCGTCCAGGCGTTGGCCAGGCCGCGGACAAAGTGCACCCGCTCGTAGAGCGACACCCCGCCGCCAAGGAGGAACTTGTCGCCCGCCTGCTCGCGCGCATCGGCCAGTCGGCCCCAGCGATTCTCGTCGCGAACGTCGGGGATATGCAGCTTGTCGAAATCGGCCCAGTCTTTCAGCGCGGGCTCTTTCACCTCGCCGAGGGACGAGACGCCGATATTGATCCACACCGAGCCCCATTCATCGGCGGCCGGGCCGCCCTTGGCGTCCGGGCGCGAATCGACCGTCGGGTCCATCCCCGTCGAAGCCATGTCGCTCCCCCACGGATCGGGCAGCGTCCGCGGGATGCGGCGGGGGGTATTGAACGTCACAGCAGCTCGAAAATTCTCTCTCGGTGTCATGGGCTCGTTCCATTGCTTCCAACGTCAGGGCTACGGACCGGCCATGATAACGAGTCGTTGCGGGTCCCGGAATGCGGAAACGCCCTGCAAGGGCGCAACAAAGGCCGGGCGGGAGGGGAAATGTGTGTTGTGTCCAAGCGCGTAGGGTGGGCAACTTGTTGCCCACGGGATTCCCCGTTCGTTCCGTGGGCAACAAGTTGCCCACCCTACAAAACTACTGCCACCGGCGGAGTAGTTTGCGGGCCTGCTCAGCCGCCTCGGTGTTGGGGTAGGTCTCGACACACTGAGTCAGCTTGGCCTTGGCCTTTTCGATCATATCCCGGCCGTGGTACATCTGGGCGAGCTTGACCAAGCTGGCGGCCCGGCGCTCCAGGGCGGCCTCGTCGGGGGTCTCCGGCGCGGGCGTTGGGGTGTCCGCCTCGGCCTGCTGGCCGGCCTCGTTGCCGGCTTGATCTTTGGACCCATCCGCTACGGGGGGGGGCTTCCCGGCGGCTTTGGCGGCCGCTTGGGCCCGTCGCTGGCGAAGCTGCTCCGTGAAGCGCGAGCGAATCTCGGGATACTCGGTCAGAAGTTGCTGTTGGTCCTTACGGGCGGCCTTCGCTTCGTTGTCGCTGCTGCCAAAAGCGTCGATCAGCCGCTGGTAGGCCAGGGCGGCCTCGACCAGTTTACGCTCGGCCAGGAGTTGTCCCGGCCGGTCGGTCAGTTCGCGAAGCTTGTCGTCGTAGGCGTTGCGCAGCGCGGTGCACTGGGCGGCCAGTTCCTTCGGATACCAAACCCGGCCAAGCTTGCCGAGGGGCCGCTTGACTTTCCCCAGGCCTCCGGCGTCGAGATCGGCCTGGGCCTGGGCCAGCATCTTGGCGATCCGTTTGCGAGCTTTGGCCCCGATGGGCGGGAACTTCTTGGCCAGCCCGGCGACTGTCTTCTTCCAGCTACCCGTGCCATCAGAGATGACCGTGTCGTAGTCCCCGCCGGCGAGGAATTCGCCATCCGGCTTGGTCAGTACCCAGAACGGATAGGACTGGCCCTTAATCCGGCCGCGGTAGTTGGCGTAGCGTCGATCGGTGCCGTCAATCGGCACGAACTGGACGACTATCCGGGCGGTCACGGTCCGTTTGCCTTTGGCCAGCAGGACTCCCTTAGCTTGCTCGGACAGGTTTTCGCCGGTGTCTGTAGAATAGACGAACAGGATCAGCGTGCCGGCCTTGGCGGCGCGGGCCATGGTCTTTTCATAGATGTTGCCGGCGCCGCTCTCGTCGGCGCCGCGGAGACCGACGACCGGAATCAGCAGCGCCCCAGCCAACGTGCAAATGGTCACGAAGTGTCTCATGGAGCTACCTCCCGCAAGAAGGGCCCGAGGGCCTATGTGTCATGGGCCCCTATTGTCGCGGATTTCCCCGTAGCCCTGCAAGGGCGCAACAAACGCCGGGCAGGATGGGAAATATGTACTGTGTCCCAGACCTGGCCGATCTTGTGAACAGTTAAGTTTGGTGTCCCCCGATCTTCCCCGATCTTGTCCCCCGATCTCGATCACCACGGCCCGTCGATTGACTTGGACGACCGACTTGCATAGTGTCCTCGGGATTGTTAGCCTGCACGATAGTGACAGGATCGCCGAAAAGGCCCACGCTGGTCGTGGGCCGGAATGTGTCTGGAAAGGCTCTGGTTTCCCCTCGGCGTTTCAGTTCAGGAGATACGACGTGCCGACCCCTGTGGCAGATATTGTGTGTCCTGCGTGTGGTGCGCCCGCACAATTGAGTGACGTAGGTTGTCCAGCCTGCGACAAGCATCTAGGGTACCCCAACGTAAGGGCCTGCCAGACCTCTGGGGAGGAGGCCTCACTCCAGGCAAAGTATGTCGGCGCTAAAGAAGAATGCCAGAAACGGGGTTGCGGGGACCAGTTCCTTCAGTTCAGCGAAGCGGTACAGGAGAATTCCAGGGCCATCATCGGTCGCCCTCTGGGCGAGATAGATAGACTTGTGAGCTCTGAGCGAGATGTCCATGGCACTTATTACCAGATGCTAGATGCAGGGCTCAAGCTTCCTGATGATGAAGAATGGAGCAGGTTACGACACCAAGCGGACGAGGCCCTTTTCTCCGGCTACCACAAACATATATCTTTCGCATTGCTGTCGTTGACCGACGTGGGGTCTACGTATTATGGCTCTTGGTTCTTGGCCTTTAGGGCGGACACTATTGAGGGTCGTTCTTCTGTGTTCCTAGAGAACTCGGCATGGCACGTGAAGAAGTGCAACTACACCAGTTCGGAGCTTCGGGATATGCCGAAGGGACTTCGTGCTGTATGGGATGACCGCGGGAAGCTGGCTGCTACCAAACGTATGTCTGACATTACCGAGACCACATGCGAGCAGGACCATCCGGGCTTGCTGTTCTCGCCGGGCGAGCAGGGGTGGGATGCTGACTTTGTGGAGGTACACATATACGGCCCATGGAACGTCCACTCTGTCGAAAAGGTTGTCCATGTAACCAACACCGCTGCCCCAGCGCCGACGACCGGACGTGCGGCGCGCGCCGCTAAGGGGAAGGCGGCAGAAACCGCGGCGCTGCAACAGAAGCTGGGGGACCTAGGTATCCCCTACGAGGAGGCATGCCTGTGAACGCTCTGGTCTCCGGCACTCTTGAATTGGCGGCTCTAATGGATGAGAGTTCCTGCCAGCTTCTTTCTGACAATGCAGACGATCAGGCAAGAGATGTTCCTGTGCATGAAGTCTGGCGGCTCTTCAGGAACATTGGTGACGTTGTCGTTCTGACAGACGTTGAACGGCCGGATGTCAGGGCCACACTCGCCCGCGAGTCGGACGTGGCACAGGCCGTCCGTCTTGTTCTCAACAGCCTGGATCGGGGGCTACCGGTGGGTGTCCGCCAGATGAACATCGAGGCGTTGGCGGCGTTTCTTGGTGAAGGTGAGACTTGTGGGCGGGTGCGGGGAGTGTTCTTCTGTCAGCCGCTGGCAGACGGCGCTGATGTCGAAGGAGCGATCGAGTATTGCAGGGAACTGAACTGTGGCGAGTGCCTTGCCTTCTTTGGTGATATGCTATCGTATCAAGACATCATCAAGATCGCCTGGCAAGCGTGGCTGGAAGTACCCGACGATCTGTTTGGCGACGCAGAGGAGCGTCAGCGTTTTCTCGCTACTATGATACGGGGGAAACGATTCTGGCATGCGTGCCGCGAGTGTAAGAGTAGTCCGTCTGTTGGCAAGGTCCTCCTGGCATACCGGTTGGAGCCAAGCCCAGAGGAAAGATCGCTGCACAGACCCGACGTCATCACGCATTGGGTGGGCCTTCTTCAACCCCGCCACAAGGATCGCCTCTCAGCTGAGGGCGAGGCGCCGGCCGTCATTGATGAGCCCCGGTCGAAACGCAAGAAGGAACGGGACGCGAAGCATGCTCACCGTTTGCAGAGCAGACGGCGAGGTATCCACTCGGACTACGAGGCCGCAACAGCGCGCGTGGAGAGGATCCAAAAACTCGTCAGGGCCGGAAAGCTTGCACCGGCAGAGAAATACATCACGGATCTGGTCCAAGACCAGTTGGGTCAAGGCGTTCCCGAGATGGCCTGTAAGTCCCTCTGTAGTGCCGCAGCGACGGCAGTGGAAATCTGTGCCTTCGACATTGCAATCCGATGGTACCGGCAAGCCAAGGAAGTCTGCCCCGAAGATGTTGTTGCCAAGAGCGGCCTGGCGGAGACATTCCGGGCCATGGGGCGATTTGATGAGGCCTTGACGGCCTGTCAGGAGGCCTGCAAACACCATCCCGAAGATGTGGTGGCCAAGAACGCCCTGGCGGAGACATTCCGGTCCATGGGGCGATTTGATGAGGCCTTGACGGCCTATCAGGATGCTTGCAAACACCATCCCGAAGATGTGGTGGCCAAGACCGGCCTGGCGGAGACATTCCGGTCCATGGGGCGATTTGAAGAGGCCTTGTCGGCCTATCAGGATGCTTGCAAACACCATCCCGAATCTGTGTTTGCCAAGACCGGCCTGGCGGAGACATTCCGGTCCATGGGGCGATTTGATGAGGCCTTGACGGCCTATCAGGACGCTTGCAAACAGCATCCCGAATCTGTGGTGGCCAAGACCGGCCTGGCCGAGACATTCCGGTCCATGGGGCGATTTGAAGAGGCCTTGTCGGCCTATCAGGACGCTTGCAAACGCCATCCCGAATCTGTGGTGGCCAAGAGCGGCCTGGCCGAGACATTCCGGTCCATGGGGCGATTTGATGAGGCCTTGTCGGCCTATCAGGACGCTTGCAAACACCATCCCGAATCTGTGGTGGCCAAGAACGGCCTGGCGGAGACATTCCGGTCCATGGGGCGATTTGATGAGGCCTTGTCGGCCTATCAGGACGCTTGCAAACGCCATCCCGAATCTGTGGTGGCCAAGAACGGCCTGGCGGAGACATTCCGGTCCATGGGGCGATTTGATGAGGCCTTGTCGGCCTATCAGGACGCTTGCAAACGCCATCCCGAATCTGTGGTGGCCAAGA
>DRGC01000047.1 GCA_011050235.1 Phycisphaerae bacterium
CTCCTGTCCCGCCAGCTTCTGTTCGGCTTCGCTACGCGGCGGGACAGGAGCCCCGCCGCGCCCTGTGCGGAACGTTCGACGTCTGAGCTGATCGGTTTTGCCTTTCGGCGACCCCACATGCTGGCTAACATGCCTCCATGCCTCGCACACGGACGTCGAGCTATCGCATCGTAGGGATTGACCCCGGGCTGAACATCACCGGCTACGGGGCCGTTGATGTTGGCTCGCGGGAGCCCAGGATCGTCGAGGCCGGCGCGTTTCGAACGGATGCCAAGGCTGACATGGCTGAGCGGATCGCTCAGATCCACGCGGACTTGGTGAGCTTGCTCGATGAACTCAAACCCGATCTCGTCGCCGTCGAGAAGCTTTACGCCCACTACAAGCATCCCCGCACGTCCATTTTGATGGCCCACGCGCGGGGGGTGATCCTGTTGGCCGCTCGACAATCGGGCCTGGCCGTCCGCAATCTGGCCGCCACGGAGATCAAGAAATCGCTCACCGGCAACGGCCACGCGTCCAAGCGCCAGGTCCAGCTTGCGATCCAGACCGTCTTTAGCCTTAAGGAAATGCCCCAACCCCCCGATGTCGCCGACGCACTGGCAATTGCACTGTGCGCGGCCAATCGGGTATAGAGGTCGCTATGATCGCTCGTCTATCAGGCCATCTCGAACAACTTGTCGATAGCGTCGCCCTCGTCGACATCGGCGGCGGGCTGTGCTATGAACTGCGAACCCCTGTCTGCGACGTCGAACGTCTGGCCCGTCGCGTCGGCCAGGATGTCGTCCTCCACACGATCCATTACTTTGAAGGCGATGCCTCCCGCGGCCAGATCGTGCCGCGGCTGATCGGGTTTCTCAGTGAAAACGATCGCGACTTCTTTCGGGTCTTCACCAAGGTCAAGGGCGTCGGCGTGCGAACGGCCCTGCAGGCGCTGGCCCGGCCGGTCGGCGAGATCGCTGCCGCCATCCAGGGCAAGGACGCGACGTTTCTGACGGCGCTGCCCGGGATCGGCCCGCGCACGGCTGAGCGAATCGTCGCCGACCTGCACGGCAAGGTGGAAGATTTCGCCGGCCAGGTCGCCGCCTCGGCCTATCAACCCGAGCTGCCCGACGCCGCCGCCGAGGCCGTCGCCGTCCTGGTCCAGCTCGGCGAGCGTCATCCGGATGCAACGGCGCTGGTGCAGCGTGTGCTGGCCGTCGCGCCGGAGGCCGAATCGGCCGAGGACATCATCCAGTACGTCTACCGCCTCAAGGCCGGAGCAAGATAGATGGCCCGCGAACGGATCATTTCCGGTCAGCCGATTGGCCCCGAAGACGAACAGTTCAACATGGCCCTGCGCCCGCAGAGCCTGGCCGAGTGCATCGGCGCGGGCGAGTTGATGACCAAGCTCCGGATCGCCATCGATGCCGCCCGCCAGCGCACCGAGCCCGTCGAGCACATCCTTCTGCACGGCCCGCCCGGGCTTGGCAAGACGACGCTGTCCTACGTCATCGCCAACGAGATGGCCGCGACGATCAAGGTCGCCACCGGGCCCTCGCTGACGCGGGCCAGCGATCTGGTCGGCATCCTGACCAACCTCGAAGCCCGCGACGTGCTGTTCATCGACGAGATCCACCGGCTGACACCCGCCGTCGAGGAGTACATCTACCCGGCCATGGAAGACTTTCGCGTCGGGTTCGTGGTCGATTCCGGCATGCACAGCCGCACGATCAACCTGCCGCTCAAGCCCTTCACCCTCATCGGGGCCACCACCCGGGCCGGCCTGCTGAGCCCGCCGCTGCGGACGCGCTTTGGGATCTCCCTGCACCTGGACTTCTGGTCGGTCGACGACCTCCTGGCCCGCGCGCGGATGAGCGCCGAGATGCTGGCGTTGAGCTTCGATCCGTCGGCCCTAGAGATGCTGGCCGGGCGGGCGAGGGGCACGCCGAGGATCGTCAATCGCCTGCTGCGCCGATGCCGCGATTACGCCCAGGTCAAAGGCGACGGGCGACTGACGACGGACATGGTCGAGGCGGCCCTTGGGCTGGAGGGCATCGACGCGCTGGGCTTGGACGAACTGGACCGCAGATTTCTACGTGTGATCATCGACATCTACAAGGGCGGACCGGTCGGCATTGAAGCCGTCGCCGCCACGCTCGGCGAGGAGACCGACACGCTCGTCGACGTCGTCGAGCCCTTCCTCCTTCAGATCGGCCTACTGGCCCGCACCCGCCGCGGACGCGAGGTCACCGCCAGGGCCTATGACCACCTCGGTCTCCAACAACCCCCCGCCGGCGAACCGGGCCCACTGTTTGACCAATAGATTCGGCAACTTCGAAGATACAAGAGACAAGATACAAGAGACAAAGGTCCGTTCCCAGCCAGCGTGCCCTGGGGAATCCCCTTTGTCTCTTGTCTCTTGTATCTTGAGATTTCGCACGCCGCCCAAACCCCGAAGCTACGGGATATGGGGATATACGCCTAGCTCGTCAGTGCCCACGCCTTGGCGAAGGCTTCGAAGCTGCGGTCGTAGGTTTTCTCCGCCTCGGCGGGGAAGCAGCACCCGGGCAGTTGCTTGCTCTTGAGATGGTTCGCGATGCAGTCGCAGCAGGTACCCCTGCGGCTGCAGTCTTCATACGTGCATCCGCAGATTTCGAGGTTCTTGTCCTTCTTGCACTCCATCGGTGTCTCTCCTGACAGTTAGGGGCTGGCGAGCGGGCATTGTAGCTCCTCGACAGCCCCGAGCCAAGCTACGTTCGCCTCTTGTTCCCAGCGGCTGCGCCTGTTAGCCTTCGAGCCCTGCTAAACAGGAGCGCCCGATGCCCCGACAGGCTGTGATCTTTGACATGGACGGCGTGCTGGTCGACAGCTACCACGCCCACTACGAGGCATGGAAGCGTCTGGGCCAGGAGCACGGCCTGACGATGACCGAGCAGCAGTTCGCCGCGACCTTCGGGCGGACCAGCGCCGACATCATTGACGCTCTCTGGCCCGGCCAGGCCGATGCCGCCGACATTCCCGCCTGGGACGACCACAAGGAAGCCGTCTACCGCGAGATCCTCCGCGAGCGATTCCCCGCGATGGATGGGGCCGCCGAATTGCTGCAGGCGCTGGCGCGGGCGGATTTCGCCCTGGCCATCGGCTCGTCCGGCCCGCCCGAAAACGTCCAACTCGTCCTCGAGTGCCTCCCCGGGGCCGAATCGATCGCCGCCTCCGTCACCGGCCGCGACGTCACGCGCGGCAAGCCCGACCCGCAGGTTTTCCTGATCGCGGCCCAACGGTTGAGCGTCGAGCCACAATACTGCGCCGTCGTCGAAGACGCCCCCGCCGGCGTCCAGGCCGCCCGCCGTGCCGGCATGACGGCCATCGCCCTCACAGGCACGGCCGACCGCGCAACGCTGGCGGCGGACGCCCACATCGTGGTGGATCGGTTATGCGAACTGACCCCCGAGACGATCAGCCAGGCCATCCTCGCCCGCGCCGGGTAGGCGCAGATTCCGATATCACGTAGCTCCGGCGGGTGCCACGCTTCTGCTGGCAGAAGCGTGCGTTTCAATTCGGGCCTCTGCACGCTTTTGCACACAACGCAAAAGCGTGGCACCCGATCGTTGCCTGATCCCGTTGCCTAGCGACCGTCTGGCTGGTGTCTATGTCTCTGCGCGGGTGGGCGAGAGCCACTCCCCGCTGAAGGTCTCTGTCGCCGGGCCCATCATTAGGACGTGGTTATCCGCTTCGCGCCACTCCAACTGCAAATCACCGCCCGGCAGATGGGCCAGCAGGCTGCGATCGGTCCGACCCGTCAGCACGCCGGCGACACACACCGCCGACGCCCCCGTGCCGCAGGCCAGCGTGATGCCGCTGCCCCGCTCCCACGTCCGCACGGTCACCTCGCCGCGCCCGTGGACCTGCACGAAATGCACGTTCGTTCGCTCGGGAAACAGGTCGTGGTTCTCAAGCGCCGGGCCGACGCCCTCCAGGTCCACTGCGCCCGCATCGTCCACGTAGATCACCGCGTGGGGGTTGCCCATCGACACGCACGTGATTGCGAACGTTCGGCCGGCAGCTTCGATCGCGGCATCGAGGATGGTCTCCCCGGCCAGGGCGACCGGAATCTCAGCCGGCGTGAGGATTGGCTCGCCCATGTCCACAACGGCCGACTGGACGGTCTGGTCAGGGCCCAGGATCAAATCGACGGTCTTGACACCGGCCAACGTTTCGATCGCCATCGGGTTGGCCCTGCATCGGCCATGATCATAGGCATACTTGGCCACGCACCGAATGCCATTGCCGCACATCTGCCCCTCGGACCCGTCGGCGTTGAACATCCGCATCCGCACGTCGGCCTGATCGCTGGGGAGAATCAGAATCAGCCCGTCCGAGCCGATTCCGAAGTTGCGGTCGCTGACGGCCACGGCCATCGCGGCCGGGCCGTCCACCGTCTCGTCGAACCCGTCGACATAGACATAATCGTTGCCAATCCCGTGCATCTTGGTAAAGCGCATAGCAGACTCCTCAGCACGGATTATAGCCTCCGGTGCGCCGAGAGTCTGGAAGATGTGCCCCCAGGCCGCCGGAAACACGTCCGGCAGGCCAGGAAGTCCGCAGGCGACCAGCGTCTCAGCCGGCCTGAAGCTCTTTTCGCCGCTTTTCCAATTGTGTCCGCAGCCGGCCTAGAATCGCCGAATGCATCTGGCTGACGCGACTTTCGGACAGGTCGAGTGTCTCGCCGATTTCCTTCATCGTCATCTCTTCAAAGTAATAGAGGATGATAATCAGGCGTTCGGCCCGGCTGAGACCGCGCGTCACCAGGTCCTTCAGGTCCTTCTGCTGAACGGTGGTGAACGGATTGACGCTGCGGACATCTTCCACGACGTCGATCTCTCGAACGTCCTTGTTCGAGTCCGTCTCGAACCACTTGCGGTTCAGCGACACCATGCCGACCGCCTGGGCATCCCGGCGGAGCTTGCGGAACTCCTTCATCGGCAGATGCATTTCCTTGGCCAGTTCGTCCTCGTTGGGTTTACGGCCAAGCTGCGCTTCGAGGCTGCGCATCGCCCTGCCCAGCTTGTGAGAACGGTTGCGAACCAATCGCGGCACCCAGTCCAACGATCGCAGCTCGTCGAGGATGGCGCCGCGAATTCGGGGTGCGCAATAGGTCTCGAACTTCACGCCGCGCTCGGGATCAAAGGCGTTCAGGGCGTCCATCAGACCGAAAACGCCCGCCGACATCAGGTCGTTGACGTCCACCTCGTCCGGCAGTTTTGTCCACAGACGTTCGGCCGCGTACTTGACCACCGGCAGATAGTGTTCGAGCAGAGGATTTCGGGTCTTGTCCGACCGATTCTTATGGAACGCCTGCCACCACCGCTCGACCTGCTCTGGCGCCGCTCGTGTTGCCGTCGACTTCATTAGAACAACTCCTTCCATGGTCGTTCGCCTGGCCGTCCGTGGCTCGGCGTCGTATCCATACGATCACTACAACAGTGCAGCATCCATCGTGCCCGCCCCCGGCCGATGACCCACGCCCGCCCAGCCGCGACGGTCCTTGTCGCCGAGGCCGGAGAACAGAAGGTCACGGTCGAAACGCAGCATGATGGCTAGTGTCCTTCGTCCCGCCGGTCGTCGCCCGGCGGCAAGTCGCCCGTCGCCGAGGCCGCCCGGTTGGCGATGTCGAGACGGTCGAAGTATTGGCGAATGTACTGCATGGACCTGTGCTGAGCCTTGAGCCTCTGGATCGTCGCCAGGCGTGCAAAGGTCTCTTCATCAAAAAGACGATGGCCGCCCCTGGTCCATCGCCGTTCGGGCAGCAGGCCCATCGTGACGTAGTTGTGAATGGTCTGGCGGCCGATGCCGGCGTATTCGACCAGTTCCCCGATGCGGTAGAGCTTGGGGGGAATCTGCGGCAGGACCTGTCCGACAAGAGCATCCGAGCTTGGGGCCAGTTCAGAGGCGGGGGATCCATCGTCATCGCGCGGCTGGACCAATCGGGCCTTCTCGGGTTTGTCGTCGGAATTGAGCATCGTGCTTTTATGTTTTACAAAACATATATCTCATATCGAAAGGGCGCGTCAATCGAAATCAGAGAAAATATGAAAAAAATTTCTGCCTAACACCTTATTCTGTCAGATATAACAATCTCCCCTTTTTGAGGCACCTTCAGGTACCATATGTTGTGCCCTACGGGCTACTACACCCCAACTTATATGAACATCCTATTCTAACATTTGACCATCCCCCGTTCTCCCATTTCTCAGGGCGGATGGCCAAGAGCCCGGCCTGCCTACCGGACAGGCAGGTCCAGTAGGGCGAGATTTGGCCATGTCACCAAACACCCGATCACCCGAAGCTTGTCCATCTTTCGGTCCAGCTTGCGTTCGATCCTTGTGCCCCCATAGAATGCCCGGCGTGAACCGACCTCATCCAAGGCTGTCGCTTCTGGGCCGACTGGGGGTACTGCTGGTGGTTGTCTCCCTCGGCGGGACCGGTTGTCGCAGGGCCCCAAAGGCCCC
>DRGC01000048.1 GCA_011050235.1 Phycisphaerae bacterium
CGGTCGTGTAAGCCGCACTCTCCTGTGTCGGGGTCGACGGGACCAACCCGGCGGAGTAGTGCTGGTGCAGCTTACCGGTGATGCCGGTATAGCCGAACTCGGGCGTTACGCCGTCAAAAGACATGACATCGAAGCCCGGGAGACCTGTCTTGTTTTCAACCCTCAACACGACCGACAACAGGCTTTCCGAGCCATCACCAACGACTACGGGGTCGGTGATGAAGACATCATACACCGCGCCGTCAAAGACCTTGAAGTCTGCGTGAGCGACCCCGACAACCAGACCAACAGTTAACATCGTCATGAAAAGTTTTTTCATAGTCTTAGTTCCTTTGGTTTTCCTCAACAGCCAATAGTCTCATCTCGTGGTTCTTTATTCCTAGTAAACGGGCTTCGCATGCAGCCCTGGCTCTATACGCGTGGTGGTGTTGCGAACGGGCCTGCTGCGCCGCGGATAACCGCTGGCGCAGCAGCGTCCGTGTCGCGCTTACTTTCGGCGAGACCGGATCAGAACGGCCAGTCCGCCGATAGACATTACAGACAACGTCAGTGGCTCGGGGATGGGAACGAGTTCGACTTTCTCCAACGACCAGTTGGAGGTATCGGTATTCTCGGCGCCCACGTAGTAGACCGCCATTCCGGTCACATGCTCACGGAGCGCATCCACGTCCACACCCTGGGGATTGATGCTCCCCATCAGGGTATAGAAGCCCACCGATTGGCCCGGCGAGAAGACAATCTTGTCGTTGAGATAATGGGCAATGCCGCCGCTTCCGTGCAAGTAGAAGTATATCTTGATCGTCTCAGGGGCGCCTGCCCCGCCGAACGTGATCTTCAAGCGGTCCTTGTCCGATCCGGAGAAGTCCTCGTCCCACGTGAGATCGAAGGCCCGGAGTCCATAACCGAACCACCAACGGGGATCACCTACCTTGGTGAAATCGGCGATGCCTGAACCGCCATCATTGACTTTGATTGATGCCGAATCTCCGGCACCGCCGTTGGTAACCGGCTGCCAGTCGAGCTGGGTGTAACGCTTTCCCTTATACACGGCTGGAGAAGCTAGGCCGGTCTCCAGGTCCCACTTATTGATATCCGTGTCCGCCAACGACAGGGAGGTCCCGCCCACGGAGAAATCATCGATGATCAGCGCGCTTGCCGGTGCAGCCAGCACAAACCCCAATATAAGACCCATCATGAGGATAGAACGTGTCTTCATAATTCAGCCCTCCTAAGGACCGATGTCGACCGACCGTTCGCGCAGTGCCTTTATTCACACACCGTGCTCTAGGCTCATCTTGCGCGCCCGTCACGTTAGGCAGGGCACGCTGAGCGCATCGATCAGTCGCAGTAATAAATTTTCCTTTGGCAGGGCTCCCGCAACACCGGGGCCAACCCCGGCCGCCACGACCGCTGGCCGGGCCCTACACACCATGGTAGGCCGGTTGGGGCAAGGTCATCGCCTTGCCTGGCAAAAACTTTCAGAATATGGTCCGCTGGTGGTGGTCGTGTTCCGTCAAGTCGAATTGGCCTTGTTCCGCTTCCTGACGACTTCACGGAAGTCAGCCTCCACCTGGCGAACCAGACCGCCACCGGCGGCCAGATACCGAGCCATAACCCACCACGTATGTGCGTCGTGGCGACACAGGGCGTACCCAATGGACGTAATCCGGTTGCCCGATCTGCCGCCTGCACAGCGACAGTCCGACATGGGAAGTGGCAGCCTTGCCCTCGTCCCACAGCTACCGGCCCGCCGAGACTACGTGCACCTCGGGAACCGCGCCTGCCTAGTTGTTACGCCCGAAAGCTAGGATTCGCGACGAGGGCAGACAAATCGGAAAGGGACTTTTTTTCCAAATGAAGTGAAGCCCGGCCGACAAACCGGGCTTCTGTTGGCACAACAAGAGCAGGTGGGCTGCAGACCACCCCCTTGTAGAGAACTCAGGTATTTCGGCTCGTCAACGCCGGCGCCGCAGCAGCGCCACGCCGCTGGCCGCCAGCAGGGCCATGGTGGTCGGCTCAGGGACCCCCTGATATAAAAAGACCTTACCATCCAGCCCGTCACCGGCGCCTACCAGCACGTCCAGCAGACCATCGTCGTTCCAGTCGAGCACGACCGGCCGCGAACGGACACGATCATCCCACGGCAGGTCGATGTCGATGACGGTCCCTTCGCTGGTGGCGTACTCCCAGCCCAAGAAGCTGGGGGCTGCGTCTGTACCGACGTTGCTGTAGAAGTACAGCTCGCCGTACGTATTGCCCGACAGCAGGTCCTTCTTACCGTCGCCGTCCAGGTCGATGAGGCTGGGAGCGCTTCGCCCACCAGGGACGAACAGGTCGCCGCCGCCGTCCTGGGCAAAGCTGTAGCCCAGAAAGTCTGGGCTGCCGGGGGTCCCCTCGTTGAGGTAAATGCGGAAACGGCTGCCCATGTCGCCGATGACCAGATCCATCAAACTGTCGTTGTTCCAGTCGACCAGATCCACGACCGCCCGCGAACCGACGTCGAGGTCCACTTTCGATCCGGCCGGGCCGACCTGGATCAGGCTGCCGGCGTCAAAGCTGGGGGCTGCATCGGTGTTGACGTTAAGGTAGACCTGCACGCGCCCGTCATTGAGTCCGACGATCAGGTCCTTCCGGCCGTCGTTGTCCCAATCGGCAATACGGGGACAGGCTGGCAGGCACCCCAGCGAGGTGACCTCCAGGTCCGACCCGCCGGCCTGAGCGTAGAAGAAGGTATTGAACACCGGCGCCCCGGCCGAGCCTCCGTTGAGGTAGATTCGGACTTTGCCTATCGCCGCCGTGCCTTCGCCAATGATCAGGTCCTTCAGGCCGTCGTTGTTCCAGTCTTCGAACATCGGCGTGGCGTATCGTTGGACGACAATATCCGATCCGCCGGCCTGAATGATCTGCTCAGGACCGAAGTCAATGGCCAGCGCGCCACTTGTGACGGCCAGCACGACCGTCAACGCACACGTTGCCGCCAAGAAAGTTGTTCCCTTCATCACTGCTCCTCCTGTCGGTCGCCGCCTGCCCACACACCAAGCGAGGCGCACAGCCTTCTCTGTCAGCGATAATTCAGTTTGCAGATATAGACTTCCCTGCCGCTCCAGATTCGCATTGTAAGCCATTGTGCCAGCATGTCAAGAAGGAAAGTTCCAAAAAATCCCAGGCTGCCGACGCGTGTAACGGTGGGAGCACCACAAAGCAACTGTCAATGGGCGAACCGGCCGGTCAGCTTAGCTGTCGTAGTACAGACTGAACTCGAACGGATGAGGCCGCAATCGCAGCGGATCAAGCTCGTTCTCGCGCTTCCAGACGATCCACGCCTCGATCAGATCGGGCGTGAACACCCCGCCGGTGGTCAGGAAGGCGTGGTCTTTTTCCAGCACGTCGATGGCCTCTTCCAGCGAGGCGGGCGTGTGGGCAAACTTGGCCAGGTCTTCGCTCGTCATCTCGTAGATGTCGCGATCGAGCGGGTCGCCCGGATGGATGCCGTTCTGGATGCCGTCCAGCGCGGCCATCAGCATCGCGCTCCACGCCAAGTATCCGTTGGCCGTCGGGTCGGGGCAGCGGAACTCCAGCCGCTTGGCCTTGGGGTTATCCGAATACATGGGAATGCGGATGCCGGCCGAGCGGTTCCGCGCCGAGTACACCAGGTTCACCGGCGCCTCGAAGCCCGGCACGAGGCGGCGATACGAGTTGGTCGTCGGCGCCGCAAAGGCCAGGATCGCCGGGGCGTGCCTCAACAGGCCGCCGATGGCGTGCAAGGCCAGTTCGCTCAGCCCGGCGTATTGATCGCCAGCGAACAACGGCTTGCCATCCTTCCACAGCGACAGGTGGCTGTGCATGCCCGAGCCGTTGTCATCGAAAATGGGCTTGGGCATAAACGTCACCGTCTTGCCGTGCTGCCGTGCGACGTTGCGGATGATGTATTTGAACCACATGAACTGATCGCCCATCTGACGCAGCGGGCAGAACTGCATGTCGATCTCGCTTTGGCCCGCCGTGGCGACCTCGTGGTGGTGGGCTTCCACAACGATGCCCAGCTTGCGCATCTCGTAGACCATCTCACCACGGAGGTTGTGGTACGTGTCGGTCGGGCTGACCGGAAAGTACCCGCCCTTGAATGACGGTTTGTAGCCCAGGTTCGGCTCTTCGAACCGGGCGGTGTTCCAGGCGCCTTCGACCGAGTCGATCTTGTACATGCCTGTGTGCTGGTTTTGCTCGTAGCGGACCTCGTCGAAGATAAAGAACTCCGGCTCGGGCCCGATATGGCACGTGTCGGCCAGGCCCGTGGAGACCATGTACTGCTCGGCCTTGCGCGCCACGTGGCGGGGGTCGCGCGGGTAGTCTTCCCTGGTGATCGGATCGATGATGTCCGCGATCACGCTGACCGTCGGCGCGTCGAAGAATGGATCGATGCAGGTTGTTGTCGCATCGGGAACGGCCAGCATGTCGGACATGTGGATCCCCTTCCAACCTCGAATCGACGAGCCGTCAAAGCCCACGCCGTCCTTAAAGGTCCCCTCATCCCACGTGTCGATCGGAAACGAGCAGTGCTGCCACGTGCCCAGGAGGTCCACGAACTTCAAGTCCACCATCTCGGAGTCGTGGGACTTTGCGTAGTCGAAGAACTCCTTCGGCGTTGTCGGTCTATCTTTCATCATCGTCGTCTTTCCTCGTTGCCGCACGCGCCCGCCGAGGCCGGCCCGGCCCGGTCTTCGTGACGCGTTGGCCCGTCCGGCCGCAGGTCCCTGGCGGCATGGTTAGAAAGTACTTCTATGCAGATGGCATGCCAAGAACGAAATACACCTGTATCCCTCGAAAACACAGCTTCTTTGGGGCTACAAATCAGACGGTGCAGGCGACCGCTATAACATATTTGTCACGGGCGCCCCCGCCAGACGACAATCCTGTCTTCATAACCACCTATCTGAGCCGACTTTCCCTTGAACACACTCGTAGCGGCATTTTCATACTGCCTCAGCTACGCCGGCGGCGACGCCAATTGCGACGATGTCATCAAGGCTGCCGCCCCGGCGGCAGGCTCGCGATTACCCCTCGAAGATCTTCCCCGGGTTGAGGATATTGTTGGGGTCGAAGGCCTTCTTGATCGACCGCATCGCCGCGATGGTCTCGGGCGACAGGAAGGTTTTCATGTGTTCTTTGCGCTTGTGGCCGATGCCGTGTTCGCCGCTGAGTCGGCCGCCCAGCTCAGCCGTCAGCACGTACAGATCGTGCTGAAATTTCGGCATGACGGCCAGCCACTGCTGCTCGTCCCAGTCGCTCGGGGGAGTGATGCGCGTGTGCAGGTTCCCGTCGCCCGCATGGCCGTAGGACGGCATCATCACACCGTATCTCGCCGAGATCGTCTCCATGCCGGCCACCAGATCTGATATCGCCGCCAGCGGCACGACCAGGTCCTCGTTCATCTGCAGGTCCGATTGCACCGCGAAGGCCTCGGGGATGTTGCGACGGACCTTCCACATCCGCTCGCTGGTCGTGCGGTTGTCGGCGACATAGACTTCGATCGCCCCGGCCGACAGGCACAGCTCGCCGACCGCCTCGTAGTCGCGCTCCACCTGCTCGGCGCTGGCCCCATCGACCGAGATCAGCAGCATCGCCCCGGCCCGCTCATACGGCAACGTCTCGTTGAGGTACTCGCAGCTTGCCATCACGGCAACGCGATCCATGAACTCGATGGCCGTCGGAATGATGCCGCTCTCGGTCATCACGCGCGGCACGACGGCGATGGCCTCGGGCGTGGAGGCGAACAGGCACAACAGGTCCACGGTCTTTCGGGGCGAGGGCATGAGCTTGAGCGTGATCTTCGTAAACACGCCGAGCGTCCCTTCCGAGCCGACCATCAGGTGCAGCAGGTCGTAGCCGGTGACATCCTTGACCAGCTTGCCGCCCAACTGAAGCACGTCACCGGTGGGGGTGACCACCTCCAGCCCCAAAACATATCGGCCGGTCACGCCGTACTTGACGGCCTTGGCGCCGCCGGCGTTGGTCGCCACGTTGCCCCCGATGTAGCAGGTCTCCAGGCTCATCGGATAGCCCGCGTAGAACAGGCCGAACTCCGCCACGCGCTCGTTGATCTCGCTGGTGACCACGCCCGGCTCGCAGACGACGACCATGTTGTCGCGGTCGATCTCGAGGATGCGGTTCATCCGGTCCAGTGACAGCACGATCCCGCCGAACACCGGCACAGCCCCGCCGGCCAGGCCGCTGCCCGCCCCCCGCGGCGTCACCGGAATATTGACCTCGTTGGCCAGCTTCATGATCGCGACGATCTGCTCGGCGGAATCCGGGCGAACGAGCGCCTCGGGCATGTGGCGGTACCGCAGGTCGGGCACTTCATCGTGGCTGTAAGGCTCCAGCGCCTCCGGATCGTCATAGACGACATGCTTGTCGCCCAAGATCTCTTTGAGCTGCTGGACGATCTCTGGCGTCACAGCGTTATAAGGTGACTTTTCGGCCTTCATTTGGTCGTGCTATTGTCCTGTTTCACTTGCCGCAAAGCGGCCGTTAGCGCGGGTGCGATCTCGAACAGGTCGCCTACGATGCCGATGTCGGCTACTTGGAAGATCTGAGCGTCGGCGTCTGTATTGACAGCGACGATTGTCTCCGATGTCTGCATGCCGGCCAGATGCTGGATCGATCCGCTGACGCCCAGCCCCACGTACAGACGCGGCGTGACCGTCTTGCCGGACAGGCCGATCTGGTGCGGATAGGTCAGCCAGCCCCGGTCGACGACCTCACGGCTGGCCCCCAGGGCCGCGTCCAACGCCTCGGCCAACTCGGCCCCGACCGAAACGTTCTCGCCCTTCTTGATGCCGCGGCCAACCACAACGACAACGTCGGCATCTTCCAGATGGTGGGGGCTGTCGTCGGCGATGAACTCCAGATGCTCCACGCGGCCGGCCAGCCGATCCGCCGGCGCCGCCTGGCAGACGATTTCGCCGCTGCGCCCGTCGACACGCTCGGCAGGCCGCGTCGAGTGCGGGCGGACCGTCGCCATCTGCGGCCGGTGGTCGGGCGTCTTGATCGTCGCCAGAATGTTGCCCCCAATGGCCGGGCGAATCTGCAACAGGTTGCCGCTGTCGGCCTCGATCGCCAACTCCGTGCAGTCGGCCGTCAGACCGGCATGGAGCTTGACGGCGACGTACGGCATCAGCGTCCGCCCCGTTGTCGTCGCCGCCGCCAGGATGATGTCCGGATGGTACTGCTCGACCACATCCAGCATGCAGGCGGCGTAGGGCTCGACCAGAAAGTGCTCCAGCTCAGCCGCCTCGGTCGCCACGACACGGTCGGCCCCGCAGTCGATCAACTCCTGCAGACCGTCCCGGCAAATCTCGTGGCCGAAGATCATGGCCGACAACGTCGTCCCGCACGTATCGGCCAACTCACGCCCGCGGCGCAGCAGCTCAAAACTCACCGGCAACACTCGGCCGGCAAATTGCTCCGCTAGAATGAACACGCCATTCCACGATGTTTCCGCTGTCTTGTTCATGATCGATGTTTTTGGCCTCGAAGTTCCAAGCCTGCCTGCCGGAAGGCAGGCTCCAATTCACAAGTTCCAAAGGGCCTGTTATGAATCCGGGCCTGTGCCGCGCTGCTTTGCTTTGTTGATGATACTGCTCAGGATCCGCGTCAACTCCGTCGCTTCGCCGATTATGCTCTATCGCAGTTCATCCAGTTGCCCGTTGCCGTTGGTTTCAACAAGCCTGAGCCAATACCTTGTTTCCTTCGCTTCCTTGCGGCTGATCCTTGCTCGCATCAGGAAGTCTTTCTGCCCGAGCGAGTCGTTCGCTTCAATGTAATTCTCGCCAATGGCGCCGGACGACCGGATCAATTGCCGCGCGTCCTCACGATTCGACAGCGTCGTGGGCAACTGGTTCACAAAGACCCGAACGGCTTTCGCGAAGGCCAGCGTCCGCTCCTGCAAGTCATAAGGCCGATCAGGTCGTCTCTCACTCATCTCATGTAGCTTCTTCTCTTGGAACTTGTTAGTTGGAACTTATCTGTGTTGGTTGTCTCTTGGAACTTGTTGGTTGGAACTTGGAACTTATCCGTCTTGGTTGTCTCTTGGAACTTGTTGGTTGGAACTTGGAACTTATCTGTATTGGTTGTCTCTTGGAACTTGTTGGTTGGAACTTGGAACTTATCCGTGTTAGTTGGAACTTATCTGTCAGAGCAACTCTCGTTGTTGAAGAAACTCAACGACGGCCTCGATCGCAGCTGCCGTTGTTGATTCGTCGGTGGCGACGAGTTTTCTGCATTCGCGGGCGACCTTGGGCCGTTCGATCTTTACCACGCGCGTCGGCGAGCCGTTCAGGCCGAGCTTGTCGCCCTCAACGTCCAGATCGGCAGCGCCCCACACCGGCAGATCCTCGGCCTTGGCCCGCAGCTTGCCCCGCAGCGTGGGCAGGCGAGGGGTGGAGACTTCCTTGACCACCGTCAGCACAGCCGGCAGTTGAACGTCCACCACCTGCCAGCCGCCTTCGACCAGCCGTCGAACGCGGGCGCGCCCGTCGGCCAAGGCCTCCAACCGGCAGACATACGTCGCCACGGGCCAATCCAGAAATGCCGCGATCCCCGGGCCGACCTGGCCCGTCTCGCCGTCGGTCGCCCGCTCGCCGCAGATCACCAGATCGACGTCGCCGAGCTTTCTGACAGCCGCTTGCAGCGCATACCCGGTCGCCCACGTGTCCGAGCCGGCGAAGGCCCGGTCGCTCAGCAGCACAGCCGAGTCGCACCCCATCGCCACCGCCTCGCGCAGCGCCGTCGACGCCTGGGCCGGGCCCATCGATAGCGCGATCACCTCGCCGCCATGGTCCTCGCGGATCGCCAGGGCCAGTTCGATGGCGTACAGGTCCAGCGGGTTAATGATGGCCTCGACGCCCTCGCGGACCATCGTGCCGGTTTCGGCGTCCATCTTGACGTTGTCGGTTTCCGGCACCTGTTTGATCGGCACGACCAATCGCATTCGGCAGACCTTCCGTTGACTCGCAAACGTCAGCCGCGTGGGAACGAGTCAACACCTTCCCATACGGGCTCGGAGATGTCAGAACCGCATGGCCGTTACGTCAACCGGCCTTGAACTTCTTCAAAAACGCCTCGATCTTTCGATAGGCCCGCTCGAGGACCTCTTCGCTCGGCAGGAACACGACGCGGAAGTGCTGCGTGCCCGGCGCCTGGCCGAACCCGCTGCCCGGCACGACGACCACACCCGTCTCGCCGACCAGCTCCGCGGCGAACTCGCTGTCGGGGCGGTCGATGTGCAGCCGCGGAAAGGCATAGAACGCCCCGCCCGGCGAGACGCAATCGATGCCGTCGATAGCGTTGAGCATCTGCACCGTCATGTCGCGCCGCCGCGTCAGCTTGGCCACGACCTCGCCGAGGTGGGCGTGGTCGCCCTCCAGCGCCGGTGCGATCGCATATTGGCCCGGGTGATGGGCGCTCAGCCTCGCGCGGAGCAGCTTGTTCATCGCCTCGATGTACTCGCCCACCACCTCCGCCGGCCCGCTGACGATGCCCCAGCCGATGCGGAAACCCGGGGCCAAGTACGCCTTGCTCAGGCCGTTGAACGTCACGACCGGCACGTCGTCCGACAGCGAGGCGAGCGAGACATACTTCCGCCTGTCGAAGATCAGCTTGTCGTAGATCTCGTCGGTCAGGACCACCAGCCCCCGCTCGGCGGCGATATCCATAATCGCCTGCAGCGTCCGGCGGTCAGACAGCGAGCCGGTGGGGTTGTTCGGGTTGATGACGACGATGGCCCGGGTCTTATCGTTGACCTTCGCGGCGATGTCGGCCACGTCCGGCTGCCAGCCGTTGGATTCGTCGAGGTAGTAGGGATTCTCCTGGACGCCCAGCTTGTTGAGGATCGCGCCGTACAGCGGATAGCCCGGCACGGGCACGAGGACATTCTCGCCGGGATTGACCAGCGCCGTCAGGGCCACGTCGATGGCCTCCGACGCGCCGGTGGTGACGAAGATATCCTGAATGGCCCGAATGCCCTTGGCCTCGGCCTCGGCGCCGATGGCCCGGCGGGCGTCCGGTATGCCCGACGACGGCCCGTAGCCGCAGTGGTTGGCCTTCATCGCATCGACCACCGCCGCGATCACATGCTCCGGCGTGCGATAGTCGAACAGGTTCGGATCGCCGATGTTGAGGTACAGCATCTCCTTGCCCGTCGCGGCGATCCCGTCGGCCAGGACGACCACGTCGCGGACGGCGTAGGTGATGTTCTCGGTGCGCTTGGCCGGCTGTACCTTCATCGGGACCTTCATCACGGCTCCTACCTTCATCGGAGAGATCAAACGGACCGATAGTGTATCCCCGCCCCACGCAGCCCTGCAAGCAACAAGGCCGTCCCTACGGCCCGCTCTCTCCCACCGGTTGGGTGTTCGCCGCGTCGGCCTGGGCGGCCTGAATTGTCTTAATCGCCTCCCGCGCCGCTTCGCGGATGTCCCACCATTCGTTCTCATCGTCGGCCACCGCCTGGAGGTCGGGCGCCAGATCCGCCGCCAATGGCCCGAGTCCATCAAGCCAGCCGATGGCCTCCGCCCGCACCGACCAATGCTCGGGGTGATTCAGGGCCTGGCGAAATACCCGAAGGCCTTTTTCGCGGCCGCCGAGCTTGAGATAGACGTAGCCGGCCAGGCCCGTTGACTCGGGAAACTCCACGAGCATTTCGTCTACGGCGCCGAAGACAGCTTCCTGCACGCCGGGCGTGTCGTGGGCAGTCTCGGCCAACGCACTGATGGCATCTCTCCGCAGGCACACGTCATCGGCATCCAGCAGCACCAGCAGCTTCGGAACTGCCGCCGCCGCAGCCGGCCCCACGTCGGCCAGGGCCGAAACAGCCGCGGGCCGAACGAACATGTCGTCACGCGAGTCCAACATCTCCATGAGGTCGGAAACAATACGGTCGGCAACACGCCCCTCAGACTCCGCCGCTATCTTCCCCAGCAGGCCCCATAGGAAAGCAGTGCCCGCAAGATCCCCGTCGATGACCCGGTCGCGAACAGGCGATCCCGGCTCGAGCGTCATCAGTGCCACGATCACATCGGACAACAAGCGACCTTGCCAGGCGACGTCGGCCGACTCGACGGCCTCGGTCAGCAGGGCCACCACGCGCTGGCGATGCGGCTCGACGGCTGATGGATTCAATTCCACAAGCGTCACGGCCGCCAAAGGACGCAAGCCCTCGTGCCGCCCTCCCAGCATCGCCACGAGCTTGTCGGTCACCTGGCTGTCAGCAGAACCGATCTTTCGCAGGGCCCCGATGGCGGAGCCCGCCACTTTCAATTCCTTATCGCACGCCCGGACCAAGGCGGCGACCACCCCCTCTTGGACGGGACGGGCCAGACCCAGCACGATAGCGACCTCCGACCGCACGTCGTCGCTCAACGATGGGTCTTCGAGCATCTCCAGCAACATGGGGACGTCCAAGACGCCCGTCGGCCCCAGCGTCCGAAAGAACCTCATCGCCGAGTCGAGTTGATCCTCGCACACCCAGACCTCCTGCTGTGACAACCCCGAGCGCTTGGTGTGCAGGATGTTCCGCTGGGCGCGGATGAGGGCAACCACAGCCGGCAAGGCCGTGTGGGCGTCTCGCCCCATGAAACGCATCGCCTTCAGAGCGAAGATACGCATTTCCGGATTGGGGTCGTCCAGCAAATCGACCAGAGGCCCGATGGGGCGACCTCGAAAACGCTCGCCAATTTCGCTGGCGGCCCACCCCTCGTGGTACTTCGGTTCCTGCTTGTCCAGCACCCCCTGCCTGCCCAGCCATCCCCTCAGGCCTGCACCATCTTCGATGGCGATCCTCGCCTGATAAATCACCCGGCGAAGTTCGTACTCCGGCGTCGTGGAGTACCACCACGTGTAGCTGATCGCGCCGCCCAGCGTGACAGCCGCAAGGGCCAGACCAAGCCATATCTTCCTGCGACGCTTCATCGAAACTCCTTCTTACAATTCACGGAGCCCTGCGATGATCCGCAGCACCACGATCACGAGGGCCCGGACGACCAACGCCCCAATCACGACCGTGGCCACCCAGACCAGCACGATCGCCATCTTGCGGGGGCGCTCCTTCAATTCGCGCAGCAGTTGCAGGTCGTTGCGGAAGCGGCCGAGCACCTCTTTGCACCACCACACCCCGGCAACGAACAGCAAGATGTGGACAATATCGCCCAGGCCGATGAACATGCGATTCTCCTGCGGATCATTCTAACCCGTCGCCCCGCCGTCGGCCATCGATCGGCCAAAGGCGTTGACTGACCCCGGTCAGCGGTTAGGATAAACCGCCCGCCGGGCGACTTGGAAGGAATATACGGATGCTGATCTCGCTGAACTGGCTGAGCGACTACGTGGACGTCGGCCTCCCGATCGACGATCTGGCCGATCTGCTGATGCGAATCGGCCTGACCGTGGAGGAGATCCGCGACGCCGGCGACGATATCGTGCTCGACCTGGAGGTGACGTCCAACCGGCCGGACTGCCTGGGCCACCTCGGTGTCGCCCGCGAGGTCGCCGCCGCCACGGGGGCTGCGTTTCGCCCGCCCACGGTCGGCAGCGCCGCGACCACCGTATCCGCTGCCGATCTGACGGCCGTCGAGGTCGCCGACGCGGGCCTGTGCCCGCGATACATCGCCCGCGTGCTTCGGGGCGTGACGGTCGGGCCCAGCCCCGACTGGCTCGTCCAGCGGCTCGATGCGGTCGGCCTGCGAAGCATCAACAATGTCGTGGACGCGACCAACTACGTCCTGATGGAATACTCCCAGCCGCTGCACAGCTTCGATTACGACAAGCTCGCCGGCGGCCGAATCGTCGTCCGCCGGGCCCGCGGCGGCGAACGGCTGGTCAGCATCGACCAGACGACCTGCGATCTGGACGAGTCGATGCTCGTGATCGCCGACGCGGACAAGCCCGTCGCCATCGCCGGCGTGATGGGCGGGCTGGATACCGAAGTCGCCGCCGGAACCGTCAACGTTCTGATCGAATCGGCGCAGTTCGACCCGCTCTCGATCCGCCGCACCAGCCGCAAGCTGCAGCTCATGAGCGAGAGCAACTTCCGTTTCGAGCGCGGCGTCGACCCCGTCGCCGTCGAGGCGGCCTCGCTGCGGGCGTGCGAGATGATCCTCGACCTCGCCGGCGGCGAGCTGGCCGGCGGGAGTGTCGATGTGTGGGCCGCGCCCTACGACCCGCCCACCGTCACGCTGCGGCCCGCCCGCTGCGACGCGCTGCTGGGCACACACACCGCCCCCGACAGGCAGGTCGAGATCCTCACCACGCTCGGGCTGGCCCCGACACTCAGCGGCGAGACGATCACCTGCACCATCCCCCCCCACCGGGGCGACCTGCGCCGCGAGGTGGATTTGATCGAAGAGATCGCCCGCGTCGAAACATATGACAAGATTCCGATCGGCCGGCATGTCCGCCACGAGATCCACCCCGCCGGGCCCGCCCAGAAGGCCCGCCGCCGCGCGGGCGAGGTGCTGGCGGCGGCCGCGTTCGACGAGGTCATAGCGTACGCCTTTGTCGACGCCGATGAGGCCGCCCTGCTGGCCCCCGGAGGCGTGATGTCGGTCGACGCCGCCGTCCGCCGCAGCAACAACACCCTCCGCAAGACGCTGCTCAACAGCCTGCTCCGGTCGGTCAAGACCAACCAGGACGCCGGCAACGCCCACGTGAGCGTCTTCGAAATCGCCGCCGTCTTCCCCCCCGCCGACGACGGACAACTGCCCGCCGAGCACGTCGAGCTGGCCCTGGTGACCACGGGCGAGCTTCGGTCTCTGCGCGGGGCGGTCGAGGCGTTCGTCCAGCGGCTCGCGCCGCTGTCGGCCCTGACGGTCGACGCGGCCGACTCGCCCGGCATGCAGGCCGGCGCCGCGGCGACGCTGCTGCTGGATGGGGAGCCGCTGGGCGTGATGGGCGTGATCGCCGCCGACATCCAGGACCGCTATGGCCTGGAGAAGACCATCGCCGCAGCGGCTATCAACTTCGACACGATCCTGTCCAAGGCCCACCAACAGCCGACCTATCAACCCCTGCCGCGTTTCCCGGCGATGCGGCGCGACCTGTCGCTGATCGTCGACGAAGCCGTCACCTGGAAGCAACTCGCCGAGACGATCGAATCGGTCGACCAACCCATGCGGGTCGACCTGGCCTATGTGACCGTCTATCGCGGCAAGCCCCTGGCCAAGGGCAAGAAGTCCGTCACCGCCACACTGACCTACCGCTCACCCGACGGCACACTCCGCGGCGAACAGGTCGACCAACAGATCGACGCCGTTATCGGCGCAGCCAAGAAGGCGCTGGGAGCTGAGCTGCGCACATAGCGCCTCCCCCACGCATCCGCCGGCACATCAACGAGCGCCAAGAAGATGCGCATCAACAGAATGTTTCGGCACGGCGTTTGCTGTCAAGCCGCGCGCGAAAAATTCTCGCGATTGTTAAGGAACGCTCCTCCGCAACCGATGAGATGGGTGTATAATCACGCGCACCTGAAGCCCGACCCCAACACGTCGTCGGGTTTGCAAAGCGAGAGGAACCAGCAAATCGGCCGGACGAATGGCCAACTGACAATTGAGTACCAAAAGCCTCTGCCGTGTCCGACAGCAGGCCCTTAATGAAAGAATCGATATACCCGTGAAGGGAGGCGGACGTCCGAAACTCTCACGAGCGAGGCGGCCTCCCACGTGAAATACCGGGTTCTTGTTCGAGGGCTTGTACCGGCATCGGGGTGGAGGCCTTTTTTTTTGCGCCCACAATGCTCCGGCGGCGCCGGCTGCCGCCTGGGCCTTGAAGACCGCCGATGATGGCGTATAATCATTCACCGCGCCGGGCGCGAATGATCTAGCCCGGCGGTTGCGTCTTACGGAAGAGAGGCATGACGGGCTACGTGGGAATAGACATCGGGGCTGTCAGTGCGACGGCTGCGTTGATTGTCGACGCAGGCGATGCTGCTGTGCGCCCAGGCGACCTTCAGCCCATCGACATGGCCGGCGACGGGGCCGGGCCCGGGGGTCGGCTATATTTGGCCCGCTACCGCCGCACGCGGGGCAAGCCGCTGGCCGCGGCCACCGATCTGCTGGACGAGATCGTCGACGCTATCGGCGCCGACAACATCCGCGGGGTCTGCCTGACCGGCAGCGGCTCGCAGGCGGTCGCCGGCAAACTCCACGCGCACGTCATCAACGAGTTCAAGGCTGTTGCTGTGGGCCTGTCGGCCATCGGCGTCCACGTGCGGACCGTCTTCGAGATGGGCGGCGAGAGTTCCAAATACCTTCGCCTCGCCCCCACCGACGGCGGCGACCTGAGCATCGTGGACTACGCCACCAACGGCGACTGCGCAGCCGGGACGGGAAGTTTCATCGACCAGCAGTGCGGGCGGCTGCATTATGACGTCGCCAATATCGGCGAGGTGGTCGGCTCGGCCGATCGCGCCGCCCAGGTGGCCGGACGATGCAGCGTGTTCGCCAAGAGCGACATGGTCCACGCCCAACAGAAGGGCTACACCCCGCCGGAAGTGCTGTGGGGCCTGTGCAACGCCGTCGCCCGAAACTTCCGCACGGCCGTCGTCCGGTCGCACCCGGTCGAGCCGCCGGTGGTCTTTATCGGCGGGGTGGCCGCCAACTCGGCCGTCGTCGGGGCGATCCGCGAGACGTTCGACCTGGACGATACGCAAC
>DRGC01000049.1 GCA_011050235.1 Phycisphaerae bacterium
CTCGATCCGCAGCAGAAACGTCCCGCCCGCCTGACGGGCCAGCACATAATTGAACAGCGCCGTCCGCGCCCCGCCCACGTGCAGCCAGCCCGTGGGCGAGGGAGCAAAACGCGTCTTGATCGTACCCATGGCACAGAAGGTAGCCGCCCCGCCGAGAGTTTTCAACATCCCCGCCAATAGACAACGGACGGACCGCTCGGCCCGCCCGCTGGGTGTGCGTATTCAATTGTGCAACGAGCCTACTTCCGCCGCTTCAGCAGGGCAACGGCGCCGATGCCCAGCAGGCTCATGGTCATCGGTTCGGGCACGCACTCATGCCAAATCGTTCCCGCCACGTGGATCTGGTTGGGATTCAACAGCATGTCCGGGTCGGCGCGAACGTCGATGGACACCCATTCCGGGTTGAAGTCCGGAATGATGAAAAGGTCGTCCAAGTTCGACAGCGTGAATGCCTCGGTGAATGTGCCGGCGAAGAGGACATATCGCTCAAGGTAGGGCACGTCCAACGGGGGCAGCGGCGGCGGGCCGACCTCCCCCGACTCGGGGAACGCCATGGTGCTCCAGTTCAGGGCTATCTCAATGTAGTTTGGTACGCCCGACGTGATCGGCGCGACATGGATGTCGTAGAGGATCTCCTTCCAGCGAGTCTCATCCGGCGGATCGTTATAGAACCACTGGTTCCACCACGACGGGTCAGAGCCCTGGGGGTATTCGAAGAACGTATCCGCATAACCCGACCCGAAGCCCGGAACGGCCGAAACAGTGTTGCCAGGCTCAACGATGGCGTAGAACGTGTCCTCCCGGACAACCGCCGATGCCGCCGCGGCCAGCACACCCACCAGGACAACACACATCAACAACTGAGTCTTCCTCATGATTCATCTCCTTTTTCGAGGCGCCCTTTGGGCCTCTCTTCATGTAGAACTGAAAAAGACAGCACATGACAGAGTCAGTCTGACTTGACCTCCACCGACCCATCCTGAACGTGACTTGTCATTACCTGGATGGCCCGACGTGGAACACACCAAGCCACCTGGTTGGGTATTATCCCCCCCCAAACTCCGCCGATGTCAAGATAAATCCTGATAATAACTTACCGTCCTTCCGCCGCCTGCGCCGGTGCTGGCGGACAGCCGTGATTGAATCGCCACCTGTCAACACATAGAATCTATCGCTCGCCACATCGTCGGCTGCATCGTTAAGTGGACCGACCATGACAAAACCTGACACAGCAGACAACGAGAACACCGATGCCCCCCCCGAGCGTCTGGACTTCGTCCGCCAGATCGTGGCTGACGACTGCACCAGTGGCAAGTGGGACGGCCGGGTGGTGACGCGGTTCCCGCCCGAGCCAAACGGCTATCTGCACATCGGCCACGCCAAGAGCATCTGCCTGAACTTCGGCATCGCGGCCGAGTTCGGCGGCGCGTGCCATCTGCGATTCGACGACACCAACCCGGTGGCCGAGGAAGAGGAATACGTCCACTCCATCCAGCAGGATGTGCGCTGGCTGGGCTGGGACTGGGGCGAGCACCTGTACTTCGCCTCGGACTACTTCGGCCAGCTCTACGAGTGGGCCGTCCAACTCGTTGAGGCCGGCAAGGCGTACGTGGACGATCAGTCGGCTGAGCAGGTCAGCGCCAACCGCGGCACGCTCACCAGCCCCGGCACCGACAGCCCCTACCGCGACCGGTCCGTCGAGGAGAACCTCGACCTGCTGACGCGGATGAAGGCGGGCGAGTTCCCCGACGGCAGCCGTGTGCTGCGAGCCAAGATAGACATGGCCTCGCCCAACGTGCTGCTGCGGGACCCGGTGATGTACCGCATTATGCACACGCCCCACCACCGCACGGGCGACGCGTGGTGCATCTACGCCACCTACGACTGGGCCCACGGACAGAGCGATTCGATCGAGCGGGTCACGAACTCGATCTGCACGCTGGAGTTCGAGAACCATCGGCCGCTGTATGATTGGTATCTCGACGCACTGGGCGTCTACCACCCCCAGCAGACCGAGTTCGCGCGACTGAACCTGACCTACACGATCATGAGCAAGCGCAAGCTGCTGCGGCTGGTCGAGGAGCGGCTGGTGAGCGGCTGGGACGACCCGCGCCTGCCGACGATCCAGGGCCTGCGACGGCGCGGCTATACGCCTGTGGCCATCCGCGAGTTCTGCAAAACCGTCGGCGTGGCCAAGTTCAACAGCACGATCGATGTCGCCCTGCTGGAGCATTGCCTGCGGCAGGATCTCAACAAGCACAGCCCCCGACGAATGGCTGTGCTCGACCCGATCAAGGTCGTCATCGACAACTACCCCGAAGCCCAGGTCGAACAGCTCGATGCGATCAACAACCCCGAAGACCCTTCGGCCGGCACGCGGCAGACGCCCTTCTCGCGGGAGTTCTACATCGAGCGGGAAGACTTCATGGAGGACCCGCCCAGGAAGTTCTTCCGCCTCACGCCCGGCCGGGAGGTGCGGCTGCGGTATGCGTACTTCATCACCTGCACCGATGTCGTCAAAGATGCCGACGGCAACGTGGTCGAACTGCACTGCACCTACGACCCAGCCACCCGCGGCGGCGACAGCCCCGACGGGCGGAAGGTCAAAGGCACGCTGCACTGGGTCTCCGCGGCCGAGGCAATTCCGGCTGAGGTGCGGCTGTACGACCACCTGTTCACCACCGAAGACCCCGAGGATGTGGCCGAGGGCGAGGATTTCACCGCCAATCTCAACCCCGACTCGCTGGTGACGCTGACGGGCTGCATGCTGGAGCCGTCCCTGGCGGCGGCCGAGCCCGGCAGCCGTTACCAATTCGAACGCAAAGGCTACTTCTGCGTCGACCCCGACTCGGCCGCTGACAAGCCAATCTTCAACCGCACCGTCACGCTCAAAGACACCTGGGCCAAGCTCAAAAAGAAGGGCAAGACGCATTGATTGCGGACTGCGGAGTGTGGAATATGATGGACCAACCGGACTTCACGGACCTGTTCAACACCTACTTCGCGTCAACGTCGCGGCCGATTTGTTACGAGGTGCGGCGCGATGCGAATAGGGGGCACGATCTGGTGTTCCTGTCCTCCCTGGTGCACGATGCGAGGTTCCCCCGGGATGCCGTCAGCCTCGACGGTCAAACGTTGACGATCCCCATGGACCGTGACCGCTGGGAAGACTTTCGGGAGAAGAACGCGCTGTGGTCGGTGGCCGCTACGCTGACCATCGGTGGCGTCGTGTCGCACGAATGGCGACTCACGGGCGACGGCCCGCCCTCCGCTGACGACGCCGAGTTTTGCCTTCGCGATCTCTACATAGGCGAAAGAGAATTCCGCGCCGACGATGACGCCACACCCACCTTCCCCCTGATCCTGACCGGGTGTTTCGAATGGGAACTGGCTATCGAATTGGACAAACGCACATGGTCCATTCGCCTAGCGGATGCGGAATAAAGGCCGAGGGAAATGACCAATTCCCAATGACCAATGTCCAAACCGACACCCCCTCGATGGCGATTACTCTTGGACATGGGACATTGGTCCTTGGGCATTAGAAACGTAGGCTGGGACGGTTTGCCTTTCAGCCTGAAAGGCTGACATACGTCAGCCCAGGGCAACGCCCTGGGTAATGGGCGCCAATAGCGGGAAGCCCTGAAGGGGCGTAATGAACGACGCGCGATAATAACGGGAGCGACACGATGGCTGATGGTTCAGACTGGCAGAACGTCATGACAACGGACAAGCGCAAGCGGCGGCGTTGGCTGTGGGGGGTGGGTGTGTTGCTGGTTTTTCTGGTGTGGAACTACTGGCCGGTGGCCAGCACGATCACCATCTCGCCGGAAACCACTGTCATCACCGAACCGCTCAACCCCGACGGCACGGTCAACTACTTCCAGGCAATCGTCGACCGCTACAGCGAAGGCGTCACCCCCGAAAACAACGCCGCCGTCCTCCTCGTCCGCGCCCTGGGGCCGAAGGCATTCGACGAGGAGGTCCGCTCCGAATCCCTCCGCCAACTCGGCCTGACGGAAGAGGAACTCAAGAAGGACACGCCATACTTTGAGGAGCTTACGGACTTCTACCGAAAGCACCCATCCGCGGAAGACGACGACGCATGGAAGATGCAGGAACTCCTGGCCGAACTAGCGCGCCGGCCATGGACAGCCGAAGACTATCCCCTTGTCGCCGCGTGGCTGGAGGCCAATGAGAAGCCGTTGCAGTTGATTGTCGAAGCGTCGCGAAGGGAACGGCTGTACTGCCCGCTGGTCTCTCAAAGCGACCCTCCGCTTCTGCTGGATACCAAGCTACAGGGCCTCGTAGGAGTACGCCGGATCAGACAGGCCGTTGCAGCGCGCGCCATGTTGCGATTGGGCTCCGGCGATATCGAAGGAGCCCGGGAGGATGCACTGGCCGTGCATCGTGTGGGAAGAGGCCTGATGACCAATCCGACGTTGATCCAGACGATAATGGGGCTGAGCCTGGACCGGAAAGCCAACCGAGTTGATCGCGCGATGATCGCCAGTGCCGATCTATCAACGAGCGATGTCCGCTTGATGCTGAAGGATCGGAAAGCTCTCGGAGAAATGGGGACATTGACAAAGCTATTTGAGATTGAGCGATTCGTCATGCTCGATATGGTGATGTTTGTCCATCGCCGGGGCATCGGTTCGCTCGCAACCCTCCAGTCGTCATCTCCCGAAAAACATGCCGTACGCACGTCAGCACCATTCGACGGAGACGTCACTCTCAGGATAGTGAACCATTGGTGGGATCGCCTAATGGACGCACTGACGGCGACAAGCTTCTCTGAACATCTTGACAGGATGCAGGAATTCGATGATGCACTCGGCAGCGCATGTGCCCGTTGGGGGGAGTCACAGGCCAAGCTTACGATCTGCTCCGTGGGAGGGCGAATTCTGAAACGTCCTCGAGGCAGGTACTTTGCAAGAGCGTTGGTCCAAATAATGATGCCCTCGCTCAGCACGGCCCGATCGCTCTGGGAGTCTGCTGGCGCTGAAAACGACATCCTCACACTCGCTCTGGCGGCGAAGCTGTACAAGGCCGAGAAAGGTCAATGGCCGGCCGATCTGGCGGCTCTTGCGCCGGAGTATGTGGCGGCGATCCCGGCCGACCGATTCACGGACGAGCCGTTGCGGTACCTTCGCACCGACGGCGGCGTGACCATCTACAGCCTCGGGGTGAATATGACCGACGACGGTGGACTGAACTACAACGAGGCACTCGCTGACGACGTCGACGGAAACGCGGAGACCGATATCCCCAAAGACGCCGACGATATCGGCATTGCCATACAATGAAAAACGCAGGGCAGGGCTAACCGATAACGGAGCGACACAATGGCTGATGGTTCAGACCGGCAGGACGTCACGACAGCGGACAAGCCCAAGCGGCGGCATTGGCTGTGGGTGGTGGCGGCGTTGCTGGTTTTTCTGGTGTGGAACTACTGGCCGGTGGCCAGCACGATCACCATCTCGCCGGAAACCACCTACATCACCGGGCCGCTCAACCCCGACGGCACGGTCAACTACTTCCAGGCGATTGTCGACCGCTACAGCGAAGGCGTCACCCCCGAAAACAACGCCGCCGTCCTCCTCGTCCGCGCCCTGGGGCCGAAGGTATTCGACGAGGAGGTCCGCACAGAATCCCTACGCCAACTCGGCCTGACGGAAGAGGAGTTGGCCAAGGACAGGCCGTATTTCGAAACATTCGAGGACTTCCACAAGAGACACGTTTTGGATGAAGCTGCCGACAGCGACGGGGCTGACCCAACCTATGTTCTCGACGAGTTGAACCGCAGGCCATGGTCGGCCAAGGACCACCCGCTTGTCGCAGCGTGGTTGGAGGCCAATGAGAAGCCGTTGGAGTTGATTGTCGAAGCGTCACGCCGAGAACGTTTCCACTTCCCCCTGGTCGCCATAGGGGATCCTCCGAACATACTGGATAGCTGGCAATTCCATTTTCAAGCCCCCTACGAAGGTATCAGGCCTCTGCTTGTCCGTGCGATGCTCAAGCTCGGTTCGGGCCGGCCCCAGCAGGCCTATGCCGACCTGGTTGCCGCACACACCCTGGCCAGGGGCCCGGGGGATGGCAGCATGCCTTCCCTGATGCTCGCCATAGGGGTGCAGACGATGGTTAACGAGGCTGATCACGCTATCCTTCAGAGCGACCTGACTTCCCACGATCTCCGTTCGATACTGGCCGCACGACAGGCCCTGCCGACAATTCCTTCTTTTGCATCGGTCTTTGACAATGAGCGGCTTTTCGCGTTGGACTGCGTAATGCTCGTCTATCGACGAGGGCTGCACGCCATCACGGGCGCCGACTCGCCTTCCCAAAAAGTGATCATGGGCTCGGTCTTGGCCGTCGACTGGGACGAGGTGTTGAAGACAACGAATTACTGGTGGGGGCGCAAGATCGCAGCGACGACCGAGGAGAACTACGCTGACCACCTTCGCAGGACAAGAGAATGTGATGCAGCCGTTGAAAGGTCACTGGGCATTGGTGATGATTTCAATTCTGACGATGGGCTATCCATCAAGCTCCTGCTATACGGGCTCGGCGGGCGGTTATTCACCGGCCCCCGCACGCGATACGTCACTCGGACCTTGTTTCGCCTACTTTGGCCCACGACCGAAGCCCTGCGCAAACATTATGAAATCTCAGCTGCCGAAAACGATATCCTCACACTCGCTCTGGCGGCGAAGCTGTACAAGGCCGAGAAAGGTCAATGGCCGGCCGATCTGGCCGCACTTGCGCCGGAGTATGTGGAGGCGATCCCGGCAGACCGATTCACGGACGAGCCGTTGCGATACATCCGCACCGACGACGGTGTGACCATCTACAGCCTCGGGCCGAATATGACCGACGACGGTGGGCTGAACTACAGCGAGTCACGCGCTGACGACGCCGACGGAAACGCGGAGACCGATATCCCCGAAGAGGCCGACGATATCGCCATTGCCCTGGAATAGAAGGTGGAGGCGCCTCTTTGATAATGCCCAATTCCCAATGACCAATGTCCAAACCGACACCCCCTCGATGGCGATTATTCTTGGACATTGGGCATTGGACATTGGTCCTTAGGTATTAGCGCCTCAGCCCTCAACTGATATCCCCGCTCTGCAATCGCACTCACTCGAGGTCGTCGGTGATTTCGTTGTAGAAGGTGACGAACTCGTGTTTCTGATCGCACTTCATCCACTTCATGGCCGCCAGGGGGTGCTGGTTCAGCATGCCGGTGACCATGTAGGGGATGTGATAGCCCCAGTCGATCTCGCGCCGCAATGGGAGGATGGTGTGGCCGATGGTCTCAAGGACGGGCATGAGGTTGAACTTGGGGTTTTTGAGGAAGCTGAGGAGCAGTTCCAGCGGGCAATTGCCGGCCCCCCTGCCCAACCCGTACAACGTGCCGTCGACGAAATTGGCGTCCTTGATGATGCCCTCGATCGTGTTGGCGAAGGCGAGCTGCTGATTGTTGTGGAAGTGCACGCCCACCTCCTTGGTCTTGAGGTGCTTCTTGAACTTCGCAACCAATTCGTGGACCTCTTCGCTATACAGCGCCCCAAAACTGTCGACGACATAGACGGCCAGGGCGTCAGTCTCCTCTTCCATCTGCTGCAGCGCCTCGTCGAGGAAATGCGAGCCCTCGACGGAAATGGCCATGATGTTGATCGTGCACTCATAGCCTTTGTCGGTGGCATTGCGGGCGAGGTGAATGGCCTTGTCGACGTCCTTGACGTAGGTGGCCACGCGGATCATGTCCACGACCGATTCGTCGGCGGGGAGAACATCCTCGGCGACGGCCTTGTGGGCGTCCTGCATGACGGCGATCTTCGTCCCGTTGGGGTCGACGCCGTCGGTGACCTTCCGCAGCATGTCCTCGTCGCAGAATCGCCACGGGCCGAACTCGGTGGGCGGGAACAGCTTCTTGCTGTTGCGATAGCCCAACTCGACATAGTCCACGCCCGCGGCGCAGATCGCCCGGTAGACGGCCTGGACCATCTCGAGAGCAAAGTGCGAGTCGTTCGTCAGTCCGCCGTCGCGGATCGTGCAGTCGACAACCTTAATTTGCGGCCGAAACATGGGTCGCTCCAATCGCAGCTGTCCAGAAGCCCAGCCTCCGGCCGGGGGCCGTCAGCGACGGACAACCAACCGGGGCGAATAATTTAGTCTATACCACATCGGCGATGCTGTGTCCCCCCCTTTGGCTAGATTGCCCGCGCTAGGGCTGTGAGGTGGGCGCCGAATCGGACCCCGGGGCCGTGGCGGGCGACGCCGGGTGACGCCACAGCTGCGTTTTGGGGTGCATGGCGACCCAATCGAACCAGAAGGTGTAAACGATGCGGGCTTCCTCGGGCATGGCGACTACGGCCAGTTCGTCTTGACCGTCGCCGACTTTCACGACCAGCACGCCTTCATCGAAGGTCTCGGTGATGGTCCCATCGGGGGCCTTCCGGATCTCATCCAGCGGATACGCCCGCACGATATCACCGATTTTGACGCCGAGGATGCGGCTCTTGGCCGGCAGGCGGGCGTCCGTGTGGGTCACGGGGAACCACACCGCGTCGGTCGCAAAATAGCCTACATAGGGATTGGCGCGATAGTCTCGCTTATGGCCCGTTCGCTCGGACAGCACAGTCGCATTGGGCTGGGCGGCCTTGAAGGCCTCGAAGGTCATGATCTCGAAAGGCAGGTGCTTGAGCGATCGGCCCACGTAGGGTCCGCTGATCGCGGTCAGGCCCACCTGCGACCACAGCGCCTGGTCCGTCCGGTCGTACAGGACAACGTTGGAGTTGTGCAGCAATCCTGAGACGCCGAACGTGAGCGTCTTGTCGTCGATGCGGCGGTCGATGATGCTGGCCGAGTTGCACAGGGGACAATAGATCACGGCGATCGGCACGCCGCCCAGCTCATCATTGGCGATCTCGTGCCAGTTGAGAATCCCGATCGGATACGCGCGGGTCTGGTCACCGACGGTGACGCGGATGACGAGGGCGTCGGGGTCGGGGAACGTTGCCTTCCCTGCCGCGACCGTCTTGGGATTCACCAGGGCCGGGATACCGTCCTTGGCCGGCCCGCCCCGCAGCAACTGGTCGCGCGGGACCGTCAAGCCCGTCGTGTTGAACTGGTCCAGAAAGCTTGCTGCTTTGCCCGTTGGCGCCGCCGGCATGGTCGCCGGTGTTGTCGTCGGCGACCCATTACAATTTGGCCCGGCGGCGGCGTCGATGGCGGTCAGAATGGCCAGGGCAGCGACGACAATGCTCGCCCAGACGGCGGCCATTGGGGCAACGCGGCTTGGGCGATCGAGCTTTCTAAACGATTTTCCGCTGTCCGCCATGGCGCGTCTCCTGTTTGTGTCGATTATAATCTTCTGTTGCGTTGCGGCAAGCTCCTGACTCCTACGGCCCGCAGCGAGTGTTGGACGGACCGTTCATGGCCCAGCGCCCGGAACAATTGAATATCACGGGTGACCATCGTCGCCAGTGGCGGGATTGTGTGTACGTCTATCCTGTCATCTCCCGGCGCGCGGGTGGGTTGAGCGTGGGGGTGAACCTCAACCTCGACAAGTCATGCACCTTTTCGTGCGTGTATTGTCAGATCGACCGCGGCCTTGATCGCCAGGGGGCGGCGACGGGGCAACCCCATCGCCAAGCCATCGACTTGGACGTGCTGGCCGAAGAACTGACGCTCGCGCTGACCGCCGGCGTGGATGGGGACCTGTGGGCCGAAGAGCGGTTCGCCGAAACCCCGCTCGAACTCCGGCGGATCAACGACATCGCCTTCAGCGGCGACGGCGAACCGACGTGCCTGCCCCGCTTCGACGAGGCCGTCGCGGTTGCGGCAAGGGTCAAGGCGGACCTGGCCCTGGCCGACGTCAAGATCATCGTGATCACCAACGCCACGCAACTGCACCGCCCGCCGTTTCAACGGGCGATACCGATCCTCGAAGGCGCCAATGGCGAAGTCTGGGCCAAGCTCGACGCCGGAATGGAGGAGATGTTCCAGCAGATCAATCGCCCCCATGGCCCGGTGACGCTCGATGAGATATGCGAGCACATCACCGCCCTTGGCCGCCGGATGCCGGTCGTCATCCAGACGCTCTTCGCCCGGCTGCACGACCAGGACCCATCCCCGCAAGAGATCGACGCCTACATCGCCCGCCTCCGCCGGATGCTGGCCGATGGCGCAACCGTCAAGCAGGTCCAACTGCACACCATCGCCCGTTCGCCAGCCGAGCCCTACGTCCACTGGCTGACCGACGCCCAGCTTGATACGATGGCCTCGACTGTCCGCCGCGCCCTGCCGGAGCTGGACATCACCGTCACCTACGGCGCCGACATGCCGCCCCAATCCCGCTAGGAGGATGGTGGGTGGCACGGCTTGCTTGCAAGCCGTGTAGCACGTCGGATGCCGGCAGACCTTCCGGGGTAAGGCACACCAAAACAACACGGCTTGCAAGCAAGCCGTGCCACCCGCCGATGTTCCGGCCACGTCTGAGTCCCTGCAGGGACGACTGAAGCGGTCGTGGCCTTCAAGCGTCCCTGACCCGGCGCGATCCAATTTGGGGCCCATGTATTCCCGGGGATGAATCCCCGGGCTATTTTCAAGCCTACCTGACGGCAGGCTTCGCGAAGGCCCCGCGTCCCCCCCCCTTTTGCGGACATCTCACCTGCGCGATGACGTTCAGCATTCCTATGGCCCCTATTCGCCCTGGATCTGGATCAGGGAGTGGATATCAACGCCCGGCAGTTTGTCCCGGCCGCTCAGAAAGCAAAGCTCGACCAGGAATGACGCGCCGAGGATGTCCCCGCCCAGTTGCTCCACAAGCTGGCGCACGGCCGAGATCGTTCCACCGGTGGCGATCAGATCGTCGATCAGGACAACCTTTTGGCCGGGCGTGATCGCATCGGCGTGCATTTCCAGCGCGTCCGTGCCGTATTCGAGTTCGTAGCTGGCGCTGATGGTCTTGGCCGGCAGCTTGCCGGGCTTGCGCGTGGGGACGAAGCCCGCGTCCAGCGCGCACGCGACGGCCGGGCCGAAAATAAAGCCGCGACTCTCCACCCCGACCACCACGTCGACCTCCAGGTCGTGATACGGCTGGGCCAGCAGGCGCACCGCCTCTTTCAGAGCGTCGGTGTCAGCCAGCAGTGGGGTGATATCCTTGAAGATAATGCCCTTCTTGGGGAAATCGGGCACGTCGCGAATGAATGCATCCAGTGAGGCCATCGTCGCTCCTTCTGGGTCTGACATCTTCGGGAGGGGCTCGCCGGTCCGGCGACAAGCTGCACCCACTCCTACGACCCAACAAGGATAGAGACGGCCCGCGCATCACGCAAGGCCCAGGCGGCGTGGGCGAGAGTCAACGCGCCGTCAGCAGGGCCTCTTTGATCGCCTTTTGCCGGGAAAGGAAGACCTTGGCAGGTCCGCCGGCTTCGGCGACGAGGACCGCGCGGCCGGGGACGAACACCGCCACCATGTAGGCCCACTCGCCCATCCCTTTCTTGGCCGAGAACGTCATCAACTCACCGGCCTCCCCCGTGGCGGATGAGACGTCATCCGTCGTGACCAGCACGTAGCCGCGACGCTGCGTGAGCTCGATCTTGATCGCCTGCGACCAGAACGCCAGATTGCCTTCGTCGGGGTTCTCTTCGCTGCGCAGGCCGATCACGACCCCGTCGGCCGACACGCCGCGAATGTCGTACTCCCAGCCGGCGTCGGCTTTGACGAAGCCTTGCGGCAAGTCGAGTTCGTGTTGACAGCCGATGGAGGCGGCCACAGCCAGCAGGATCGTCAGAATCAGTGTATGTCGCATGAGTGTTTCCTTCGGTCAGTGACCCGAGGCAGTCAGAATTCCATGAGAACATCCAGCCCGAGGCGGCCAAGCCACCAGAAAGGCAGTCGCACCTGGAACTCGGGCGGGGTCCGTTCCGTTCGGATAAAGGCCACGGACAGTGTCGCGTAGGCCAGTTGGCTCTTCATGCGGTTCAGCCGGCCCTGGAGCTTCTCGATCTCGGTGCGGACCCGAGCCATCTCCCGCTCGACGGCCAACACCTGCTTGACATCCTCGGTCTTTTGCAGCAGGCCGTGGAACTTCGTCAGCAGTGCCTTGGCGTTTCGAAGGCGAATGTCCAGGTCTTCGTACTGCTCGGTGACATCCCGGGCGGTGAGCTGCTTGGCGATCACCGTGCCCATTTGCCCAAGGCGGATAAGGGCCTGGTCGAAGGCTGCCGCCGGAACGCGAATCACGATCGTCTCGGCCGTCATCTGCTGCATGTACCCGCCCAACTGCTCGGCAAGCTTCTTGGTCTGGATGACGGCCTGATCGACATCGGCTGTCGCGATCTTCAGTGCGCCCGTGTAGACGACCTTCCGCGGCTGGACGGCTGATAGCATCGGCATGTCGTCGACGGGGATCGGCGGGGCAGCCGGATTCTCGGCCTCGACGTCAACGGACTGATCAGCTTGTGAGGCCCGGTCCTGACTGACGACCTCCCATGACTGCATCGCCGAGCACCCACACCAGAGAATCGCCAGGCCCATCGCGGCAACGGCAACAAGAGTTCGCATGGTTGCACCCTTTCCGGTTTCCCCAACCGGCCGATCCGGCGGGGGGACGCTGACCTATACCCCCGTCCCGTGTGGATGCGCAGGAGATGTGAAAGTACCGTTCCAGGCGAGCGGTGATGGGTCTCTGGAGTGGGCCGAAGCGACAACGGTGTAGATAGGGCGTGGCTCGGGCCTTGTCCAAATCGGGGCGGAAGGTCCACACCGTAAGGGGCCCGGCCCACGACAACGCCGCAAGACACCTCACGGCGAGTTTCGCACTAGATCCTACGCCACATCTTCCGACAGCGTCCGCAACTGCTGAAGGGCCTCTTTTTCAAGTTGGCGGACGCGTTCGCGAGTCAGGCCGATCAGTTCACCGATTTCCTTGTAGGTTCGCTGTGGACCCTCGTAGCCGTTGAAACCGAACCGAAGCTCCAGGATGTGTCGCTGGCGCAGGGGCAGGCGGCTCAGAAGGCCCTCGACCAGCGGCGCGTTCGATTCGTCGAGCAAGTGCTGCTCCGGCGCGGGGGTGTGCGTGTCAGCCAGCATCTGAGAAGCGGCGTCGGAATCGTCGCTGTCCACTTGCGATGGTGTGTTGACGGCCCGCAGGCCTTCCTGGACGACGGCCATCTTCTTCTTGGAGAGTTTGAGCTTCTCGCCAATTTCATCGACGCTGGGAGTGCGTCCCAGTTCCACCGCCAGTTGACTGGCCGTCCGGCGCCATTTGCCGATCAGTTTGGCCATGTATTCGGGCACATGGATCGACTGGGAGGTATTGTTCAGCGCGTGCTTGATGGCCTGTTTAATCCACCAGGCGCCATAGGTGCTGAACCGCACGCCGGCGTCGGGGTCGAACTCCTCGACCGCGCGGATCAGGCCGAGGTTCCCCTCGGCCACCAAGTCAGCCAACGTCATCCCCGTGCCGATGTACTCACTGGCGATCTTCACGACCAAGCGAAGGTTGGCCCGGATCATCTGTTCGCGGGCGACGATATCGTTATGCTCCTGGATTCGTCGGGCAAGTTGCTTCTCCTGCTTCGCCGTCAGCAGTTCGGTGGACTTAATCTGGTTGAGGTACCAAGACAACTCACTGGGCGCACGGGTAGCCATATTGTCTCCTTGCTCCTCCGTTGGCGTCCGCGCCACACGGCGACGAGACCCATTACCATTACAAGCATTCGGTCAGTTTCGGGGGGCACTTAACTAGCGGCTGTTTGGGCAAGACCTGCCCCACCACCGCCCCCGCGCACAACTCGACAGCCGGCATCGTCGGAACTGAGGGATTGAGCAATAGGTTTCGACCAACCCCCTATAAATACACGAGTTATCGAACTTCTACGGGCCAAGGCCCTCTCAGCGGAGCAGACGCCCTTTCAGCACAAAAGAAAGGCCCCGGCCAATCATGACCGGGGCTTTCGTTTTTTCACATCCTGACGCAGAAAGAGGGGGCGTTACGCCGACCCGTCAGTCTCTTCTTTGGTCGGCTCATCGGTCGACTTGGCCGGCTCGTCAGTCTTTTCTTTGGTCGGCTCATCGGTCGACTTGGCTGGCTCGTCAGTCTTTTCTTTGGTCGGCTCATCGGTCGACTTGGCTGGCTCGTCAGTCTTTTCTTTGGTCGGCTCATCGGTCGACTTGGCCGGCTCGTCAGTCTTTTCTTCGGTCGGCTCATCGGTCGACTTGGCCGGCTCGGCGTCTTCGCGGACGGAGGAGATGATCTGCTCGCCCAGCCCCCCCTCGGGCCCGCCTTGACTTGCCAGGCCGCCACGTCGCTTGACGGGCGTGTCCGCGTCGAACGATGCCTCGCTCGCCATCTCATCGCCATCCTCGTCCAGGCCTGGTCGTTGGGCCCGCTTGAGGCTCAGGCCGATCTTCCGCTCTTCCATGTCCACGCGGAGGATTTTGACTTCCAGTTCGTCACCGGACTTGACCACGTCTTGGGGATTGTCGACCTTCTGCTCCGACAGTTCGCTGACATGCAGAAGGCCTTCGAGGCCCTCTTCCAGTTCGATGAACACGCCGAAATTGGTAATCTTGGTCACCTTGCCGCGAACGATCTGCCCGGGCAGGTAGTTCGCGGGGATCATTCGCAACCACGGGTCTTCGCTGAGTTGCTTGAGACCCAGCGACACTCGCATTTTCTCTTCGTCGACGGCCAAGACGACACACTGAAGCTCCTGGCCTTTCTGGAGCATCTCAGACGGATGGCCGATGCGGCGCGTCCACGACAGGTCCGACACGTGCAGCATGCCGTCGATGCCCGGCTCGATCTCCACGAATGCTCCGAAGCTGGTCATATTCTGCACGTTCCCGTCGACGACGGTTCCCGGTGGGTACTTCTCCTTGACGATCATCCAGGGATTCTCGGCGGCCTGTTTCATGCCGAGCGAAATCTCCTGCTTGTCCTTGTCGATGTCGAGGACGACCACGTCGATCTCCTCCCTTTCGGAAACCAGCTCGCTGGGGTGTGAGACACGGCGGGTCCAACTCATCTCGGAGATATGCACCAGGCCTTCCAGGCCGTCTTCAAGCTTCACGAACGCACCATAGCTCATGATCGAAACGACCTGGCCGCGGACCTTTGTGCCCACGGGGTAGTGCTCGCCGACCTTGGACCAGGGGTTCTCCGTCAGTTGCTTCAGGCCCAGGGCGACCTTTTCCTTCTCTCGGTCGATGTTGAGGATCTTCACCTCGATGTCCTGCTCGACCTTGACGCGCTCGGACGGATGGCCGATTCGCCCCCAACTCATGTCCGTGATATGCAGCAGCCCGTCCAGGCCGCCCAGGTCGATGAAGACGCCGAAATCGGCGATGTTCTTGACCACGCCCTTGCGAACCTGGCCCTCCGCCAGCTCGGCCAGGAGTGATTCTTTGGCAGCACTGCGGCGCTGCTCGAGCAGCTTGCGTCGCGAGATCACGATGTTGCGCCGATCCATATCGATCTTGAGAATCTGCGCATCGATTTTCTGCCCGATGAATTCGCTGATGTCGCCGGGGCGGCGAATGTCGACCTGGCTGGCGGGGAGGAAGGCGGGCACGCCGATGTCGACCAGCAGGCCGCCTTTGATCTTTCGCGTCACCTTGCCGCTGACGTCGTCGCCTTCCTTCTTGGTCTCGCAGATCCACTGCCACCCGCGAATGCGGTCGGCCTTGCGCTTGGAGAGCACGACCAGCCCGCCGTCGGATTCGATCTCTTCCAGCAGGACTTCCACTTCCAACCCGATGACGACTTCGGAGGGGTCGTCGAACTCATGCAGGTCCACGGCGCCTTCGCTCTTGAGGCCGACCTCGACGACAGCCTGGTCGCCGGTGATGCTGATGACGTGGCCTTTGAGAATCGCGCCGACTTGGTGGCTGGTTCTTTCCGCCACGAGGTCGTTGAACGCATCCTCGGAGAACGTCTCCCCCAGCACACCGGCTAACTGCTTCTGAACGTCCTCGTCACTGACGTCCAAGGCGTTGATAAGATTGTTGTCAACCATTGAGTATTCACCTGTCTACCTACTCGTCTTCGATGTCGCGCCGCGGCCCCAACTGCCGGTCAGTTGGGCGACGCGCCCGCCTCAATCCCGGCGGCCAGGAGGCCGGACCGTCCAGCCTTCGCGCAGCATCCGCCCCTTTGCGGGGCGGCAAACATTGGATTCTAGTCGCTTCACTGACGGGTCGCCAAAGAATTCTGACCCCCATCTTTGGCCGGGAGAAAACACCGAACGACCGACATGTCTGCGGACTTCCGTTGGTGGGGCCGGGCGCGGCCGACACGATGGCGCTTATGGATGGATTTCAGCCAAGTTGCCGAACACGATTGTCTGGTTCTTGCCGCGCCCTTTGGCCGCATACATGGCTCGATCCGCCATCGACAGCAGATCGTCTGCACAGGACGGGTCGTCCGCCTGCAGCGAGGCGATCCCGACCGACAACGTTAACAGGCGATCCAGCAACTCGATGCGACTGCCTGAATGGATGAGTTCCTGGCGAATACGGTCGCATACGGTCGCGGCCCGTTCCACCGAGGTGTGCGGCAGAAACAGCACGAACTCATCGCCGCCATAACGGGCCGCCACGTCGCTTATCCGCAGCGACTGGCGAATCACATCAGCCGTGACCACCAACGCCTGGTCACCCGTCTGGTGGCCCAGCGAATCGTTCAGCTCTTTATAGCAATCCAGATCGCACATGCAGCAGGACAGATCGTACCCGTACCGTTGGGCTTCGTTGAAGTCGATCTCGGCGACCTCGGCAAACTTGCGCCGGTTGGCCAGCCCGGTCAGGTGATCGGTCTCGGCCATGGTCTGCAGCTTCTGGAGGGACTCCTCCAACTGGATGTTCTTGACGCGCAACTCACTGAGCATCGTCTCCAGTTCATCCTGCAGCCGTTGGTTCTCCCGCCAGATGCGAAACTGCCGTAGATTCTTTTCGATGATGGCCGGAATTCCAAACAGGTAGTCGCCCAGCTTGAGAACGTAGTCCTGGGCCCCGCACCGAAGGGCTTCCCCGACCGCAATCGGCGTATCCTGGCCTGTCAGAAAGACCACCGGCACGTCGGCACGCCGGCGGACACGCTGGACCAGATCCAATCCCGAGACGTCCGGAAGATTCGGGGCAAGAAGGATAATGGCGAACTCTTCCAGAGGCTGGGCCAGACAGTCCTCGCCTGTTGTGACACTGACGATCTGCTCCGTATCCGCCGCCAACCCATAATGGGCCAAGAGCGTCTCGACCAGCAGCCCGCGCTGCTCGGGGTCATTCTCGACAATCAGAATCTTCGGCACGTCGCTAATCGGTCCGCTCACTGCGGGCCTCCTGGCGCTGTTGCTGGACTGAGCATGGCCCGACGGCGCCGCCCCGGTTGCGTGGGGGCAGACGACCACTGCACATGACGGGCCCTTCCACAGAGATTATCGGCAGCGGCGGGGCCGAGCTTTGACTGGCAGTGGGATAAGATTGGCAGGAACCCCTCTTTGCCCGGCCCCCATGCTGCGGTATGCTTTGCTCCTATCTGTCACACCAGTCGACCTGTTATCCTGAGCGATGCAACACAAAATAAAAACAGGACTTACATTCCTCGATATCGTCAAGGCCGCCGGCGCGGTTGGTCTGGTTACGCTGTGTGGGGGCCTCCGACGGGCCCTGCGCGAGCCCGGTTGGATCGAGAAAGTCGAGGTCTCCCTGCCGATGACCGACCTGCCGCCGGCGTGGCGAGGGGCCCGCATCGCCCTGCTGGCCGACCTCCACGTCCGCCCCCAAGAGGGGACCTCGCGGGCGGCCCACATCGTGGAAATGACCCGGGCCTGTGACAGCGATCTCATCATTCTCGGCGGCGACGTCCTCGTGCACGGTCGTTGGGTCGACAGCCTGGAAGGCGAATTGGCCAAGCTATCGGCCCCGTTGGGCGTGTTCGCCGTGCTGGGCAACCAGGACTACCCCCGACCAGCGCGTCTGATCAAGATGCTGGCCAATGCCGGCATCGAGACGCTCGTCAATGCTCACAGGATACTTTTTCGCAACGGTCAGCCGTTGTGTCTGGCCGGGCTGGCCGACCTGCGTTGGGACCGGCCCGATATCCAAGCCGCTCTGGGCGAGGTGGCTCCGGCTGTCCCGCGAATCCTGATCTGTCACAACCCCGATATCGCCGAAGACCTGCCTTCCGACGTCCGGATCGATGCGATGCTGTCCGGCCACACCCATGGCGGCCAGGTCCGCCTGTGGGGATGGGGCCCTGCCGCCCTGCCGATTCGCGATCCCCGCTACGCGGCCGGATTGGTGCGGGGGGAACGTTTTGCGACGTACGTATCGCGGGGATTGGGCACGGCGGGCCTGCCGCTCCGGTTTCACTGCCTGCCCGAGCTGACGGTCCTGACGCTGACACACACAGGCGGCGAGCCGAAGGAATAGCGGTTGTCATCCTCGTCGGGGCGTCTTAGAATCGCCGGGCCTGATCGAGTCGGGTCGGACGCCTGCAATCGGACTGTCTGTCAGGAAAGGCGATAGACATGGCAAACCCCATACAACTCGAAGGTTCCATGGTCGCGTTGGTTACGCCGTTTGCCGGCGGAGAGGTGGACTACGAGACACTGGGCAAGCTCATCGATATGCAGATCGAGGCGGGCACGATGGGTCTCGTTCCGTGCGGCACGACGGGGGAATCGCCCACGCTCAGCCACGACGAGCACAACCGGGTGGTGGCCTTCACGGTTGAGCACGCCGCCGGGCGGGCGATTGTGATCGCCGGGACCGGCAGCAACTCCACCGCCGAGGCCGTTCGACTGACCGAGCACGCCGAGAGCGTCGGGGCCGATGCGTGCCTCGTGGTCAATCCGTATTACAACAAGCCGCCTCAGCGCGGAATGTTCGATCACATCCAGCGGCTGGCCGAGGCCGAGTTGCCGATCGTTCTCTACAACATCCCGGGCCGGACGTCCATCGAGCTGACGGTGGAAACGATGGTCGCCATGTACGAGAAGATCGACATGGTCGTGGCCGTCAAGGAAGCCACCGGCAAGCTCGACGTCGCCAGCGGCCTGGCGGCGGCGTGCGATATCACGATCCTTTCCGGTGACGACTCGCTCACGCTGCCGATCGGCGCCGTCGGCGGGCGCGGCGTCATCAGCGTGCTGGCCAACATCCTGCCGGGCAAGATCCGCAAGCTGTGCGATGCGATCCTCAGAGGTGACATGGCCGACGCGACGGCCCGGCACGTGAGGCTGTTCCCGCTGTTCAAGGGCATTTTCGTGGAGACCAACCCGATCCCGATCAAGGCGTTGATGGCCATGGCGGGGCTCATCGGGCCGGAGATCCGCCTGCCGCTGGCGCCGCTGGCGGATGAGCATCGGCCCAAGCTTGCGGCGATGCTAAAGACGTTTAGGATCGAGGCCAAGCTCTAGCCCCCCCCCAAGCGGGCCGGCTCAAACGCTGGTGGGTTGGCCGTCTGCCGCTGAAGCCCCGGACCTGTCGGATGCAATCGACGTCTGCAGCGACTGCCAGTCGTCCAGCGTGATCAGACATTCGCGGGCCTGGCTGCCCTTGTACTCGCCCAGAAGGCCGACTTCGGCCATCTGGTCGACAATTCGGCTCGCCCGCCCATAGCCGATCTGGAGGCGCCGCTGCAATAAGCTTACGCTGCCGCGCTGAGCGGTGAGGATCACCTCGACGGCCTTGTCGAACATGCCGTCCTTTTCTCCGTCACCGCCGTCGCTATCGATACGGGTGCTGTTGATCTGCACCAGTTCCTGATTGAACTCCGGCCCGCCGGCGGCTTTGAGCTGGTGGACGACGCGATAAATTTCCGCCTCGTCGACATACGTTCCCTGAGCGCGAATGAGGTTGCTGCTGCCCGGCAGCAGAAGCAGCATGTCGCCGCGCCCCAGGAGGACCTCGGCGCCGTTCTGGTCGAGGACAATGCGGCTCTCCTGCCGTGAGGCGACCTGGAAACTGATCCGGCAGGGCATGTTGGACTTGATCAGGCCGGTCACCACGTTCACGCTGGGTCTCTGGGTGGCCAGGATCAGGTGGATGCCGACGGCCCGGGCTTTCTGCGCAATGCGAATGATGTACGTCTCGACCTCCTTGCTGGAGGTCATGATCAGATCGGCCAATTCGTCAATGATGATGATGTAATGCGCCAGCCGGGTCGGCATGCGGGCCTTCTCGTCATTTTCGGTGACGCCAAGGCGTTCGTGACGCTCGGCGTCGGTGAGTTCGTTGTAGCCGGCGATGTTCCTGACGCCCATTTCCTTGAGCAACGTGTATCGCTCATCCATTTGGATCGTTGCCCAATCGAGGATGCTTTCGGCCTTGCGCATGTCATTGACGATCGGGCACAGCAAGTGCGGGAGGGTCTCGAAGGCCGCCATCTCCACCATTTTCGGATCGGCCAGGATCAGGCGCACGTCTTCCGGCCGGCGAGTCAACAGCAGGGACATGATGATGCTGTTGATGCACACGCTCTTGCCCGATCCGGTGGTCCCGGCGATCAACAGGTGAGGCATGGCGGCCAGATCGGCGATGATGGGCTCGCCGCCGCCGTCCTTGCCGAGATACAACGGCAGGTGCTGGCGCTGGGAGGCGTCGGGCGCCTGGGTCATCAGGTCCTTCAGACGGACGATCTCCTTCTCGTCGTTGGGCACCTCAATGCCGATCGTGTCTCGCCCCGCCAGGTGCGGCACGATGCGGACGCCGGCGACGGCCAGGGCGCGGGCGATATCGGTGGACAGCGACGCCACCTGAGAGACCTTCACCCCCGGGGAAAGCGCCAACTCGAACAAGGTGATCACCGGCCCGGTCTGGTAGGCCACCACCTCCGCGTGGACGTTGAAGTCGTTCAACGTCTGCTGCAGGACGACGCGCCGCTGGGTGGCGAGGGCTTCCTGGGTCTGGAGATAGCCGGTCTCGGCATCGGCCAGAAGATCGATCGACGGAAGGACGGCCTGTCCGCTCTTGGCGGGCGGGGCCTCCTTGACCGCAGGCGGCTTGGCTGGGCTCGGTGGCGCAGGCGTCTTGGGGGGCGTCAACGTCGCCGGTGGAACAGCGGCTGCGACGGCTGGCGCGGGGGCGGGCCGAGCAATCGAGGCGGCCTTGACACCAGCAACGGCGCCACTGGCCCCGGTGGCCAACTGGGCCTTACGTCGAAGCAGCGGCGTTTGCCCGGCGAAGTGCGCGAGTTTTCCGCCGGCGGTCTTTGCCGCATGCGGCAACGAGAGCACGAGCTTGTCCGCCGTGAACATCACGCCGATCAACCCGATGCTGCAGACAATCAACCAGGCGCCTTTGACGTGGAACTTGTCCAGAAGCAGCGAGCCGATGGTATGGCCAAGAACGCCGGCCGCACCTTGAGTGACGGTCGTTACGCCACCGGGGTTTCGCAGGTAAATGGCCGTACTGGTCGCCACCACAAGCAGCAGCGTGCCCACCATTCGCCACGGCATGTCGTCGAGTCGACCGCCGAAGACCAGGATCACGGCGGCCCCGGTCGCAAAGAGCAGGCCCATGTAGGCCCCGCCGCCCAGCCAGTATCGCAACGTGTGGGCGACCAACGCCCCCACCTTACCGGCGGCGTTCTGCGTTTTCGCCGGCGGGTACTGCCACGTCGCCCCGTCGTCGGTCGGGCTGTAGCTCAGCAGGCTCATCCACGACAGCAGCACCAGCGCACAAAATGCGAGCACCCAGCCGTATCGCAGGTACCGGCGAGCGGGGCCGATGTCCCCCTGCCGATCTTCGGAAGTGTGATTTTTTTTCTTGGTCGCCATCCGTAGCGTCCATGGGCCCAGCGCTACAAGCCCGTATGTCCGAAGCCCCCTTCGCCGCGCGCCGTTTCAGCCAGCTGATCCACCTCGGCGATTTCGGCGCGGACGACCGCCGCGATCACCATTTGGGCGATACGCATGCCTCGTCTGATCACAAAGTCCTGGAAGCTGATATTAGCCAAGATCACACACACCTCGCCGCGATAGTCAGCGTCAATCGTCCCGGGCGCATTGGGCAAAAGAATCCCATGCTTCAGCGCCAGTCCGCTTCGGGGCCGGATCTGGGCCTCGTAGCCAACCGGCAGGGCCATGAAAAACCCACACGGGATCAGCTTCACCTGTCCCTGACCCAGTGTCACCGAGTTGTCACACGCCGCCCGCAAATCCATCCCCGCTGCGTGGTCCGACATATGCGTCGGCAACGGGATGTCTTCGCAACCTTCTCGGCGACGAATCTGTATGGTTATCGGACTATCCATCCATCTTCCTCCAGCCCAATCAACGCGAACGCTGCGGGCCAATCAGTCGATCTATTTCACCTGTTATATCATCACTTCGCATCAATGTCTCGCCGACAAGGATAGCCTTGACGCCCGCCCCCGCCAGGCGGCGCACATCCTCGGCGGTCCGAATGCCCGACTCGCTCACCAGCGGCACCCCTTCGGCCATGTCGGCCAGGCGAAGCGTGGTGGCGATGTCGACCTCGAACGTGGTCAGATCCCGGTTGTTGATCCCCAGCAGGCTGTATCGCCGATGCGGGAACCCCACCGCCGACCGCACGGCCAGCAGTTCGTCGGCGTCGTGGACTTCCACCAGCGTCGTCATTCGCAGTTCGGTGGACAGGATCATCAGGTCCAGCAGCGCAGCCGGCTTAAGGGCAGCGGCAATGAGCAGGATCGCATCGGCCCCGGCGGCGCGGGATTCGTAGACCTGAATGGGATCGACGATGAAATCTTTTCGCAGGATCGGCAGCGTGACCGCCTCTCGAATGGCCGTCAAATCATCCAGGTGGCCCTGGAAGTAGGGCTGGTCCGTCAGCACGCTCAAGGCCGCAGCACCGCCGGCCTCGTACTGGCGGGCAATGGCCACCGGGTCGAAATCCGGCCGAATCACACCCGCCGACGGCGAGGCCTTCTTAACCTCGGCGATCAGGTTGACCGTGCCGTCAGGGCCCTTCGTGACGGGGGCGAAGAAGTTCCGCGCCCGCGGCGCGGCGCCCGCCCGGGCAGCCCACTCGGCCGGGGCGACCTTCGATCGAAGCGAGGCGACTTCTTTGCGCTTGGTTTCCAGGATCGTGTCTAATATATTCTTCGCCATTATTCTATGTAATCAAGCGGGCGCATAATGATGCCGGTCAATGCCGGCAGCGAAGATCGAACCTTAACGCGATGCGCGGAATGTTGTCAAACGCTTTGTCGATGCTGGCCCAGACGTCAGCCCCAGCCACGCAGCCCAGCAGCGACAGCGATCTGGGCCCGCTGCTGATGGTCCTCGTTCCCGCGGGGATCCTGCTAGGGATCGTGTGGCTGTTTCGCCGAATTGCCTATCCTCGCAAGGTCACCCTTACCCGCACGCCCGGGCGTCCCAACACCCTCCACCCGGTCGTGCTCGTGGTCCTGCTTGGTTTGCTGCTGCTGCTGTGGGACGCATCAGGGTGGTTATGGTCGAACTGGTTCACCGGTCCCCCCAAGTCTCCGGGCCACTACCAGCAACTGGTCCTGACGGCCAATACCGTCCAGGTGCTCTTCTTGGCGATCTGCCTTGCGGTCGCGGCTGTGACATTTCGCCACGGCCTGGCGCGGGGGTTCGGGCTGACCGTGCGCCACTGGCGATACGATCTGCTTCGCGGGGTCATCGCCATGTTGATCGCCCTGCCGATTTGCATCGGGCTGAAGCTGGCGACGTTTGCGATGATCCGTTGGATCTACGCGTCGGACCCCCAGCAGATCGAGCAGCTCACACGCGCCCCCGGCCTGATGGAGGCCCTGAAGGCCCTGGCGGACTTGCCCGCTGCCGATGCCTGGCGGATCGCCGTGGTGACGGCGGCGGTGGTCCTGGCGCCGCTGAGCGAAGAGGTCTTCTTCCGCGGGCTCGTCCAATCCAGCCTCCGCCAGGTGACGGGCCGGCCCTGGGTGGCCATTATCGTTGCGTCGGGGTTGTTCGCCTATATGCACGTCGAATGGGTCAACCGCCCCGCCCTGCTGGCGCTGGGGTTGGTGCTGGGCTACAACTACGAGCGGACAGGACGGCTGATGCCGGCGATCGTGATCCACTCGCTGTTCAACGCGACGTTCATCGCCAATCAATTATTCCAAGGCGAGTAGTCCTGCCGCCCATCGACTGCGCCCAGACACCTCTGGCGATATTCATTTGCCTTTTCGGGGAGGATATGTGATAATAGGAATGCGTTGGTGAGGTCTCCCCCTACCTTGTCGGCGTGTTTTTTTCGGCAAGGTCCAACCCACCTTGTCGAATACGTGGCCCAGCATGGGATCTCCTCCTTGTTGGGCTGCCCCGGGCCTGCTGGCTTTTCTCTCCTTTCGCCGGCAGGTCCTTTTTTTTTTGCGTCGCCCTACGCCGAGGCCGAATCGGTCGTCATGACAAGACTGCGGCCAATTCCGACATCATCGCGTCGCGGTCTACGGGCTTGGGGAAGTAGGCCTGGGCCCCGCACTGAAGGATCCGCTTCTCCGCCTCATCTGAAGGATACGCCGTCACGGCGATCACGACCGTGCTTTGGCTCTCGGTTCTGGCCTTGATGCGTCGGCAGACCTCGAAGCCATCCATTTTCGGCATCTTCAGGTCCAGAATGACGACGTCTGGTTTCGACGTCGCGACGATCTCCCCGGCGGCAAATCCGTCATGGGCGACCAGGACCTCGCACTGCGGATACAGATCATGGATTTCGTCGACAACCCACTTCGCAAAAGACGGCTCGTCGTCGACGACAAGTACGCGAGGGGGTTTGTGGGTCAACTCCGGCGGGATGGGCAACTTCTGCCGGTCAAGAAAAGCGACGAGTTCATGGCTCTCCACGCGCCGATGTCCGCCCGGGGTGCGTCCGGCCTTGAGTTTGCCCGCGTCGATCCAGTTCGACACGGAACGAACGGCGACCCCCAACATGCGAGCAACCGTAGATGTCGAAAGCGTGCTCTTCACTGCCCGACCCTTATGAAAAGCATGGGGACACATTTTAACAACAAGACAACTTGCGGGATTCTAGCAAAGCTCTGACAAAAAGCCAGTATTTGATTGACAATTTCTTTCATGAAATTTACCGGTGGCCAACTTCGCCCTTGATTCTCCCCGCAGCCTGGCCTATAGCCTTGTTATAGATATGCTGTCCGTGTAGGTGCGCTCCGAGCAGGCACAGCATTGGATAGATTTGGGGGTTCAGCGCGGCAAGGATTTTCCGGATTGGTAGGTCCGGCCGGGCGCACGGACACGGGGACTGGGATGTTGTGGGGCATAGGCCCCAAGCGGCTAGCACCGCTGAAGACACATCGGTTGTCACAGAGCACTTTCAGGCGTCCAGATGCTCACGTGAAGGGCTGTGAGCGGGCGATCATGCCCCCCCTGTGAGCGCGGCGGCGCCAACGGCGGCGTGCCTGTGGCGGGAAGGAAGCAACGGATATGCGACTTCCGGCGATGTCACAAAGGATGGCTCGGCGGATCAGGCGATACGGCGCCGCGTTGGTAGCCTTGTCTGTGGGGATCGCGCTGTCTTTCGCGCTGCTGGGCTATTTGCGGTGGCAGGAACGGGACACACTGCAAGGGCACTTCAATGTCGCGGCCTCTGAGCGCGTCGATACAATCCGGATGGAAATTGACCGGCACGCACTCATCCTGCACTCCCTTGCCACCTTCCTGGATGGTCGCGATCGAATGAGCGTAGAAGAGTTCAACAGGTCCGCCACCCATCTGCTTTCGGAGTGCCGATGTCTCCAGGCGTTCGAATGGGCCCCCCGCGTGACGGACCGCCAACGGGAGACATTTGAGACCTCATGCAACTATGAAGGTTGCCGCCGATGTGAGATTGTCGAACGAAATGGTCACGGCCAAATGGTTCGGGCGGCGCGGCGAGATGAGTACTTTCCCGTGACACATATTGTACCGGACGAGGGGCACGCAAGAGCGAGAAAGTTCGACCTTGCCTCGACGGAGGTCCGGCGTAAAGCGCTCGATCGCGCCCGTGATCTCGGCGACGCGGCGATGACCGGGCAAATCACCCTCGCACAGGGGGATGGCGATCAGGTGGGGTGTCTGCTGGTGTTCCCGGTCTATCGGAAAGATATGCTGACCGTCTCGATCCCACAGCGTCGCGAGGCATTGGCGGGCTTTGTGGTGGGGGCGTTTCAATTCAATGACGTGGTCGACTGTGCGTTGAAGCGGCTCCGGCCGTTTGGGATCGATATCCATCTCTACGATCGGTCGGCGCCGGTCGGGAAGCAACACCTCTATGGTCATCTTTCGCGGACACACCCTTCTGCCGGCCCGCGGTCACCGCCCCAAAGAGACGATGCAACTGAAATGATGGCTTACGCCGAGCTGTACGATGTCGGCGGCAGAACGTGGGAGATTGTCTGCACCGCATCGCCGGGCCTGATCGCAGCCAACACGACGTGGCTTCCCTTTGGCGGGCTGGCGGCGGGCCTGGTGTGCACGGGGTTGCTGACGGTCTATCTGGGTAGCCTGACTCGACAGTCCACCCGCAGAGGCCGTCTGCTGGCAAGGGTGTCCAGGACAAACAAGCGGCTGGAGAAGGAAGTGGCCGAGCGAAGGGAGACGGAGAATCGCATCAGAAGCATCGCCAGGTTTCCCTCGGAGAACCCCGATCCCGTGCTGCGAGTGTCGCGGAGCGGAGAGATATTGTACGCCAATGACGCCGGTGGACGGGTCCTCCAGACGCTGAGCGCCGACGTCGGCCAACATGTGGGGCAAGCGTGGCTGGACAGGCTCTTCGACGCCCAGCAGTCCACTGCGAGAAAAGAGATCGACCTTGAACAAGACGGCCAACGTTTCGTATTATCCATCACGCCGGTCGAGGGCGAAGACTACGCCAACATCTACGCCCGGGACGTCACGGAGAAAAAACAGGCCGAGGAAGAGCTTCGCAATCGCGCCCACATCAACCAGATGCTGCTGGACAGCCTGCCCTGCGTGGCGCTGCTGTTGCGGCCGATAACGCGGGAGATCGTCGCCTGTAGTCAGGCCGCCCTCGACGCCGGCGCCGAGGTCGGCAAGACGTGCTGGGCTACCTGGCGGAAGCTCGAACAGCCGTGTCCGTGGTGTCTGGCGCCAGATTTATGGGCCACGGGTGATCCCCAACACAGAGAACTTGAGGCCTCGGACGTCGTTTGGGACGCCCACTGGGTCCCGGTCTCCGAGGAGCTTTACCTCTACTATGCCTTCGACATCACCGAGCGAAGGCAGATGGAACGCCATGTCCGTCAGTCCGGGAAGATGGAGGCCGTCGGCAAACTGGCCGGGGGAATCGCTCACGATTACCGTAACCAGTTGGCCGTCATCCAGGGATTCGGGGAAATGCTCGATCGCCGGTCGCTCGTCAACGAGGAGGGCCGCGACAAGCTGCAGGAAATTCTCGGCGCCGCCGAAAGGTCGACGAAGCTGGTCGCCCAGTTGCTGACCTTCAGCCGCGAAAGCTCCCTGAACCCGCGCGTCGTCCGCCTGAAGAACGTCGTCTCTGAGCTAAACCAGATCCTGCCGTCGATATTGGGCGAACACATTCGTGTGTCGACCACCTCAGGCGATGCCCCTGCCGCTCGTGTCGATCCAATCGCCCTGGAACAGGCGATGATGAATCTGGTCATCAACGCCCGCGATGCCATGCCCTTCGGCGGCGACCTGACGATCGCCACAGACTGCGCAGAGGTAGATGCTCAGATCGCCGCGCGGTATGAGGGCATCTCTGCCGGGCGGCACGCCATGCTGACCATCAGCGACACCGGCGTGGGAATGGACGAGACGACCCGCTCGCACGTGTTCGATCCATACTTCACCACCAAGGGGCCTGGCGAAGGCACGGGGTTGGGACTGGCGATGGTGTATGGCTTCGTCACACAAAGCGGCGGATTCATCGACTGCCAAAGCCGGCCCGGCGAAGGAAGCGTCTTCCGCCTGTACTTCCCAGCCGCCGCGGAGGCCGTCGACGCCCCCCCAGCCGCCAAGACAATTGGAACTGTCCTGGGCGGCTCGGAAACAATCCTGGTGGTCGAGGACGACGAGCCTGTTCGGCAGGTCCTCGTGGAATCGCTGCGCGAAGCCGGCTACCGCGTCCTCGAAACTGCCAACGCCGCCGAGGCCCTGCCCCTCGGCGAGTACTATGAAGGCCGGATCGACATGCTCGTCACCGACGTCATCATGCCCGGCAAGGACGGTGTCGCCCTGGCCGATCGCGTTCGCAGGATCAGGCCGAAGATCGCCGTTCTGTACGTGACCGGCTATGGCGGCAAGGAACTCGCCCGCCACGGCCTGCCGGATAAGGACACCCACCTGCTCATCAAGCCGTTCCGCCACGAAGAACTGTTGATCCGGGTCCGCCAGGCCCTGGAGGCACCGCAGTATCAGTCCGTCGACCCCAATCCGGAGTCCCGGGTGAGTACGAAATATGACGCTGATGGGGGTGGTTAACTCCGGGGACGTGAACGGCCCCGCCACGTGACGCACCGGGGTGGCTAGCACCTGCCAAAGCCGATGACCACGACATCGGGCCGATCAAGGGGCCTGCCGGTAAAAGAGTTAATTTCCGCAAAATTGGATCGCCCATAAACATGCCGGCAGTTTCGTCCGAAATAGATCAAGGAGGCCGTTCGTCCCGCGAGAACCAAGACTTGGCGTAATGACCAACGATTGATGACGTGAGGGTAACCGTTTTTCAGGACTGTACTTGAAAGACGAGGAATACTACTGATGTTCTTGGGTCCGCCTCGGCCTCACTGAGACCATGCGGCACAGGCCGACGGAGACCTGCCGGAGGCGACGATTAGCCACGTTGAGCCGTATGCTCTGGCGCTGGGACATTGGAAGGGAAAAATATGCGAATGGGCGGCAAGACGTCACCGGAGGGCTGGCGCTTCCTGTGGGGCTCGAAGCGTCGACGGATTTCTTCCATCCCGGGGCAGGCCAACTACGTTCGAATGCGCGTGCTGCTGCCCTTGATGTGCGCGATCGCTGGGCTGATCGTCGCCTTTGCCGTCGCTCTCTACATCATGAAAAGGATCGAAATCCGCAAGGATTGCGAACAGGTGTTTTCCTCCATCCCCGGGGCGTTGGGAGCAGAACTCGACCGGGACACCAGGATGATGACAGACATCCTCGACATGGTCGCCAGGGACAAGGGGTTCCGCTCAGCGTTTCTGGCCGGCGACAGGGCGTCACTCCTGGAGCAGGCCTCACCGATGTTTGAGAGCCTTCGTAAACAACACCGGATTACGCATTTCTATTTTCTTCGGCCCGACCGCGTCTGTTTCCTGCGCGTGCACCAACCGGATCGGCACGGCGACACGATCGACAGGCTGACGGCCATCGAGGCCCAAGAGACTGGGAGGTCGTCGTATGGACTGGAGCTGGGTTCGTTGGGCACGATCGCGCTGCGAATGGTTCGCCCTTGGTACCACGATGGGACTCTCATCGGGTACATCGAGCTGGGTGAAGAAATCGAACACATCACCGAGCACCTGTGCGATCTGTTTGGGATTGAGGTCTACGTTGCCATCCACAAGGATCTTCTCGACCGCACGGACTGGTCGATCGGGATGCTTATGCTTGGCAGGGAGACCGACTGGGACCAATTTCCTTCTTCCGTGATCACGAGCCAGACCCTCCCGGAAATACCGGAAGGGCTGGCGAACTACATCAGCAAGGACCATCACGATGATTCCATGACCAGCGATGTGGAAGTGTCTCTGGCTGGGCAGACCTACCGCGTTGGCTTTTGGGAACTGAAAGATGTCGCAAGTAGAGAAATCGGCGACCTGATCATCCTGCGCGATGTGACGTATACGCACGCGACGTTCAGCAGAACGATGTTGGTTGTTGCCCTGATCAGCCTTTGCGTGGGGGGTACGCTGTTCGCGCTCTTTTCGATCTTCCTTCGACGGGTCGATCATTCTCTTGTCGCCAAGACATCCGAACTCCGAACGGAAATCGACCGGCGAAAGCAAGCCGAGGCCGACGTTCACAGGTCGAGAGACTTCCTGCGCACCATCATCGATGCAACGCCCGACGCCATGCTTGTCATCGACAGAGACCACCGGGTCGTCCTGGCCAACCAGGCCGCGCACGATTTGATTGGCGGGCGAGACCCCGTCGTCGAAGGCATGACCTGCCATCAGGTCTTTCACGGCCGCGACCTCCCCTGCCTCGGCCAGGACGAGCCATGTCCCTTGGAGCAGGTCGTGGCGACCAAGGCGCCGGTGACTGTTGTCCACACCCACTGCGACGCAAGCGGCAACGAACGCGACGTCGAAATCACCGCCGCACCGATCTTCGATGAAACCGGGGACGTCATCCAGATGATCGAGGCCTGTCGAGACATCACCGACCGCCTCCGGGCCGAGGAGCAAATCAGGGACTTGGCCAGGTTCCCCGACGAAGATCCCAATCCGGTCCTTCGCATTGCCTCCGGGGGCGGGGTCCTCTATGCCAATAAGGCGGGTGTGACGCTCCTGGATGCGTGGGGGTGCGGCCCGGACACGCTTGTCACGGATCGCTGGCGCGAACTGGTCCTGGATGCGCTGGCGTCCGAGCAAAGCCAACAGGTGGAAGTTGTCTGCCGCGAGCAGATGTTCTCCCTCGTCCTTGCGCCGGTGGTCGACAGCAACTACGTCAACGTTTACGCCTATGACATCACCCAGCGAAAACGAGCTGAAAACGAGGGCGCAAAGCTCGTCTGGAAACTGGGGGAACGCCTCAAGGAACTCCAATGCCTCTATGGCCTGAGCAGCCTGGTCAGAAACTCCGAGACCTGGGAAGAGGCCCTGTGGGAACTGGTCTATCTGATTCCGCCGGCGTGGCAGTACCCCGACATTACGTGTTGCCGCATCCGTCTTGAAGGCCGGGAGTATGTCTCCGAGCCGTTTATGAGCACCTCCTGGCGCCAATCGAGCGATCTTGTCGTCAACGGCAGGCCCGTCGGGACGATCGAGGTGTTCTACACGCAGCAGCGCCCCGAAGCGGACGAGGGGCCGTTCCTCATGGAGGAACGTCGCCTGATCGACACCCTGGCGGCCAATCTCAGCCAGGCGGCTCAGCGCAGAGAAGCTGAAAAGGCCGTCGCGGACCTGGCCCGTTTCCCCGACGAGGACCCCAGCCCGGTCCTTCGGATCGCCGCCGATGGGGCCGTCCTTTATGGCAATGACGCCAGCGGGCCTTTGCAGGAAGCGTGGGGCTGTGGTCCGGAGGCGCCTGTGACGGGGCAATGGCATCGCCTGGTTCGCAACGCCCTGGAGTCGAACCAAAGTCAGTCGGCGGAAGCGCAATGCGAAGGAAGTACCTACCATCTTGTCTTCGCGCCCATCGCCGAAAGCGATTACGTCAACGTCTATGCCCACGACATCACCGAACGCAAGAACGCCGAGCAAGACCTGCAGGACGTGAACGCGCAGCTTGAGGGTCTTGTGATGACGGATCCGCTGACGGGGCTTCGCGATCGCCGCTATTTCGGCGAGATGATCGAACATGAACTGGGGGAAATGCAGCGATACGGAGGGGAACTTGCCCTGATGATGCTTGATGTCGATCATTTCAAAGCCGTCAACGACACCTACGGGCATCAATTTGGCGACAAGGTGCTGATCGAGGTGGCCAAGTTGCTGTTCGCCGAGGCGCGCCGTGCCGATTTCGTCGCGCGTTGGGGTGGGGACGAGTTCGTTGTCCTCATGCCCCATACCCCCCTGGAGGCCGCTGCCGCCGCTGCCGATCGAATCCGTGAAAAAGTCTCCGCCACGACGATCTCTGACGGCAAGCAGGCCGCCCGCATCACCGTCAGCGCCGGCATCGGCGTGATCGATGCCACCGAAGGCAAGAACGCCTCGGGCTTGTTGCGACTGTCCGACGACGCGCTCTACGCGGCGAAGCACTCGGGGAGGAACTGTACGCGAACGTGGAAGGACATCCAACAGGGCGCCCCCCCGACCGATGACAACGCCCCGGACGCCGGCCGCGTGGAAGAACTGCAATTGCAGATGGCCGAGCTAAAACACCGCGCGAGGGAAGTGTCCGTCCAGGGCATTTGGACCCTGATTCAGGCCCTCGAGGCCCGCGATCCCTTCACACGAGGTCATGCCGAGAATGTCACGCGCTACGCCGTCGGCATCGCCGAAACGATGGGCCTCGAGCCGGCGAATATCGAGGTCCTTCGTTGGGCATCCATGGTCCACGACATCGGCAAGATCGGCGTGCCCGACGATATCCTGAAAAAGAAGACACCGTTTACCGAATGGGAACGGGGCCAGATGCAATCGCACGTCCTCACGGGCGTCCGCATTCTCCAGGAGATGCGGCTTCTCGAGTCGGAAATCCCACTTGTGCGATGCCACCACGAGCGCTGGGACGGAAAAGGATACCCCCAGGGCCTCGCGGGCTCGGCCATCCCGATCAGTTCGAGGATTATGGCCGTCGCCGACACACTGGATGCGATCACGTCGGAACGTGTCTACCGCAAGGGCCGCGATCTGTCGACGGCGCTGCAGATCATCGCGGATGAATCGGGCAAGAAGTTCGACCCGCTGGTGGTGGATGCGCTCATTCGCTGGGTCACGGCCGTCAGGGTCGGCCGCCAGTGTGAGGGCGCCTTGACCGCCAAAGAGCTTCTCGAGACAAAAATGGATGCGGCGGAACTGAGTGCAGACCCGGTGACGGACCAGCCTGATGTCGCCGCCTGACATGGAGACAGACACATGAAACCATTGCTTCCCATAACTCATGTGCCTTTAATACGATCGAGTAAGCACGCGTTCGTTTACATTGTGCTGACGCTTGTCGTTTGCGAGGCCGCCATCATGGGGGCGCTTCATCTATTTGACCTTCGAGGCCCCTGGGTTATCGTCCTGGACCCCATTCTGCTGGCCTTGATGAGCACGCCTCTGCTGTACCAGCTCCTGGTTGTTCCTCTGGCCGAACATCTCCGAGATCAGCGGCGAGCCACAGCCCGAATCCAGCGCCAACAGAAGATGCTCGAAGCCATCTTCCGGGCCGCGCCGTTCGGACTGCTGCTGCTCGACAAGGATCTGACCATCACACGAGTCAACGACGTCGCCGCAAAGCTGGCTGACAAGACCCCATCGGAAATGACTACTGTCCAGCCTGGCGAGGGATTCAACTGCATCCATGCACACGACGATCAGCAGGGCTGCGGCCACGGGGAGATGTGCCAAGTGTGTCCGATTCGCAACGCCCTGCAGAGCGTCCTGGAGGCAGGACAGTCGGTCCGCGAGCTTGAGGTCCGACCGACCCTCCAGCTCGGCCGATCTCGGATCAATCCGTGGCTCGAGATCACCGCGGTCCCCATGCCGATTGACGGAGACACCCACGTGCTGGCGACGATCATCAACATTGCCGAGCGCAAAGAGTGCGAAGAACGCGTAGCCCAAACGCACCGCGAGCAGGAGCGGATCAACCGGCTGATGATCGGGCGCGAACAGCGGGTCCTCGAACTGAAGAAGCAGGTCAACGGCCTGCTGGCCAACATGGGCAAGAACGAGGCGTATGAAACAACCGCGTAGAATCCTGGGCTGTATCGCGCGGAGTCGCTTTCGAGGGAAGATGCCATGAAGAGCATAGGGACAAAAGTCGCCATTATCGTCGGTGTCCTTCTGGCCGTCGTATCCATCTTTGCCGTCTATGAGAGGTGGACGACCTGTCGTGCACACAACGAAACCATGCTGGACAGACAAGCAGCCTTGGCGCTGGAGTTCGATCTGGCGATCCGCAGCTATGTCGCCGATGAAATTCGCCCGGCCATGGAGAAACGAATCCACAAGGGAGAGTTCATCCCCGAGGCCATGTCCACCTCCTTCGTTGCCCGCAGTATCTTCGACCGGGTCGGTGACAAGTTCCCCGACTACTTGCTGAAGTTCTCATCGGACAACCCAAGGAACCCGGCCAACATGGCCGGCCCCGACGAACAGAAGGTCCTCGAGTACTTCAGGGCCCACCCCGAGGCTTCCAAGTGGACTGGTGAGATCGATGTGAACGGTCGCCAATACTACGCGCATTTCGCTCCCCGACGGATGAAAGAAAGCTGCCTTCGCTGCCACGGCGACCCGGCCGACGCTCCCGCCGGCCTAGTCCAGCACTACGGCGACAGCGCCGGTTTCCATCGCAAGGTGGGGGATATCGTCGCGTTGGACACCGTCGCCATTCCGCTCGATCAGATCCAAGCCGCGCTGACGAGGGAAGTCCTCCAGGAGTCCGGGATCATGCTCGCGGCGATCGGCATCATCTTTGTCGGGGTGATTCTCACCCTTCGCTACATCGTCTTGCGGCGGCTGAGCATCATCAGTGCCCATGCTTCACGCCTCGCCGACCAGCCCGATATCGCCGCTCTCCGCCCGGTCGAGGTCCGGGGAAACGACGAAATCGGCACCTTGGCCTCCGGCTATAACGCGATGCTGGCCAAACTACAGGGCCTGTACGGGTCCATGGAGGACACGGTCCACCAGCGGACGGCCGAACTGACCGAGAGCAACGACCTGCTCAAGACACGCGCAGAAGAGCTCGACAAGAGTCACCGGATCATTCTGAGCATGATGGAAGACACCCAGACGGCCAACGAGAACGCGCAGCAGGCCAACCAGGATCTCCAAGAGGCCCTCGAACACTCCAGGCGCCTCGCCCTCGAGGCCGAATCCGCCAATGTCGCCAAAAGCGAATTTCTAGCCAACATGAGCCACGAAATCCGCACACCATTGACGGCCATCCTCGGTTTCACCGACATGCTGATGGAGCCCAATCACTCCGGGGCCCAACAGAAGGAATGGCTCCACGTGATCTCGCGCAACGGCAACCACCTGCTGATGCTGGTCAACGATATTCTCGACCTGTCCAAGATCGAAGCCGGCAAGCTCACACTTCTGCCGCAGCGGTGCGACCTCTGCGCCGCCATCAGCGAAGTCGCCAGCATGATGCGCGTCCGAGCCGAACAGGCCGGCCTGTTCCTGTCCATGGAGTACTGCACCGAGATCCCCGAGACGATCCTTGCCGACGGCGCCCGCTTGCGGCAGGTGCTCGTGAATCTGACCGGAAATGCCCTGAAGTTCACCCGCCGCGGCGGCGTCCATATCGCCACCTCGTTCCTGCCGGCCTGGCACGACGATCAGCCCGCAATTCAGATCAAGATTGTCGACACCGGCATTGGCATCGCGCAGGAGCACGTGGAGCATCTGTTCGATTCCTTTTACCAGGTCGATGCATCCAGCTCGCGAAAGTATGGCGGGACAGGCCTGGGACTGGCCATTACCCACCGGATTGTCGAGATGATGGGCGGTGAGGTGGCCGTCACGAGCAAGGCCGGCAGCGGCAGCACCTTCACTGTCACAATCCCCACCGGGCCCCTCGACGGGGTCGCGATGCTGGACCAGCCCAGCGAGGCGGTTCGGGACATGCCGGACAGCGAATTATGCCCGACCCTCGCGCACAGCCTGGAAGGGGTCCGAGTTCTGGTCGCCGAGGATGGCCCGGACAATCAGAGACTCATCGAGGCCCTGCTCAACAAGGCCGGCGCCGAGGTCGAGATGGTTCCCAATGGGGTCCTCGCCGTCCAACGAGCCTTGGCCGAGCCCTTCGATCTGATCCTCATGGACATGCAGATGCCGGAAATGGACGGGTATCAGGCCACCCGCACGCTCCGCAGCAAAGGCTACGACCGTCCCATTATCGCCCTGACCGCTCACGCACTGGCCGATGACTGTGACAAGTGTCTGACGGCCGGCTGCACGGCCTACTTGGCCAAACCGATCGACCACAACCGGCTGCTCGATGCCGTCGCCACCTGTAGCGGCGCCCACAGCATGCCGATGTCGGAGAGTGCGCCCCCCCCTGCCCCCTCGGCTCAACAGGCCGCTTCGCAGTTCGCCGATGACCCGGCGATGACCGACATCCTCGAACCATTTGTCCACGGCCTGGCCGGCCAAGTGGACGGCATGCGACAGGCGCTGGCCAGCGGGGTGTTCGATGAAGTCAGGGCGCTGGCGCATCAACTCAAAGGCAGCGGGGGAAGTTACGGCTATCCCACAATCACCGAGATCAGCACGCGGCTGGAGAACGCCGCCAAGATAAATGACCTGGAAGACGCACAACTGGTCCTGGCCGAACTGGACACGTTTTGCCAAGTCGTCGCCGACGTCTGGCGGCAGCAGCAATTTTCCGAAAGGGCCGAATCATGAAAGTCCTGATCATTGACCACGATGAGGCGTCCGCGGCTGTCGCCAGAAAACGCCTCAGTCAAGAACATATCGAGGTGCTGTGTGCACATGACGGGCAGGACGGTCTGACAATGGCCGCCGCGACGAAGCCCGACCTGATCCTCCTGGATGTCAGCCTGCCGCGGGTGTCCGGTTTCGATGTATGCAGACGTCTCAAGTCACAGCCGGACCTGGCTGCGATCCCCATCATCTTTCTGGCCTCAGCCGATGATGCCGACGAAAGGGCCCGCGGGTTGGAACTGGGCGCCGTGGACTACATCGCCAAACCGTTCGACGATGTCGAACTCGAGGCGCGCGTCAAAGCAACATTGCGCACGAAGCATTTCGCGGACATGTTGTCCGAATACGCCGAGGTGGACCCGCTGACAGATCTTCCCAATCGCCGGGCGATGGCCAGACAGCTCCGAAAGGAATGGGCCTGCCTGCGCCGAAAGGGCCCGCCGTTTTCCTTCATCTTGCTGGACCTGGATCATTTCCAGGCCATCATCGATCGACACGGCCATATCGCCGCCGATAGGGTGCTCAAAGAGGTCGCTCGGGTCATCTCCAGCCAGTGCCGCCGACTCGACACGCTCTCCCGCTATAATGGGCAGGAGTTCGCCATCCTCCTGCCAAATGAAACCGTCGCCAGCGGAAACCGAGTGGCCGAGCGATGCCGCCAAGCCATCGAGCAGATGTCCCTCCATCTCAAAGACGGCGACATCCACGTCACCGCCAGTTTGGGGGTGGCCGACACGACCGGGGCCGAATCGTTGCAGGGCCTGATCGAAATGGCCGACCGATCGCTTCACGAAGCCAAGGCCGCCGGACGAAACACCGTCCGCTGCGCCAACTATCCCCTCGCAGCATAACAAAGCAGCCTCGTGCGAGAACACCGGGCAGACCATCCTGGGTTGATCGGGACCGGTCCATTTATCGACAACCTTCGTCGTTGCCGCCACCCACGGCTACTGTAGCGTGAAGGCGACGCCTTTTCGCAGTTCGTCGGCGTCGAGCTTGCCCAGTTCTTGCCCGTTCCCGCGGATGAGATAGGCCCCGTCGGCGAGCCGGCCGAACTTCACCACCAGCTCGCGCGGCTGGGTGTAAGGCGACGGCAGTTTCGCCAGGTTGGATTCGATCAGCAGATCGACCGTCTCGCCCGACCAGGCGACCACGCACGCACTGACGCCGTCGATGCCGACGGCCAGTTTCGACTCGCCGTCGATCCAGACGTCGCCGAAGCGTTTGTGCAGGTCGGCGGCGCTGGTCATGCCCCCGCCGGCCTCCCAGTTGAAGCCGCTGTATCCGCCGACGGTGTCGGTGGGCCCGCAGTGGTAGACATTCTCGGGCGCCTTGCCGGGCCAGCCGTCGGGGCCCTGCCCGACCGTGGTGACATTGATCCCGTTGGCGTGGTTCTCTTCCATGTCCATCAGGGCGAAGCTCGCCCGGGCGGCCGCGACCGCCCGCTCAAGGTACTCCAGGTTGCCGGTCGCCTGGTAGTAATCGGCGTAGGTATGGACGAACCGGGCCTGCCGGCCGTCGTTCCACTCACCGTCGGTGTTCATCACGCCGAACCCGCCGTAGAGGTTGCCCAGGTAGTACGACGGCGACCAGACCTGGTGATACAGGCTCAGCAGGTCCAGTACGAACAGCCCGCGGTCGAGCCAGTACTGATCGCCCGTCAATTTGTACAGGGCCAGGAACTGATCGGCCGCCCACTGCACCGCCAGGTTGTTCTGCGGCGGCTGGCCGCTGACGGGGTCGATCCATGTGATCGGCTTGGGGCTGCAGGAGTAGAACGTCTCGAAGTCGTAGAACTTCTGCGTGGAGACCACGTGGATGTCGACAAATCGCCCGGCCGCCAGGGCCGCTTCCTTGAGGCGCTCGTCGCCGGTCAGCGCCGCCGCTTTGGCCAGCACCGCCCCGCTGATCGCGCTGGTGCCGGATTCCAGCAGATGCTTGAACGGCTTGAGGTTCGCGTCCAAGTACGTCGCCACCGCACCCGAGGGGAGCTGATTGTCAGCCAGGAAGTTGGCGTAGCTCGTGACCCGAGCGACGAAGTCCTCATCGCCGCCGAAGTGCTCATGCCAATAGCACATCCACCAGGCGGTCACGCCCATGGCTGCGGTATCGTAACCGTTGAGGTAGTCGGCGGCGCGGGTGGTCCAGTGCAGTGAGCCCTCGAACTGCTTGGCGGCGAAGTTGTAGATGCACTTGAAGGCGCCGTCTTTGCCCGGCGAGGACAGAATCATATTACGAATGCCGTCGGCGACGCCGCGCAGATCCGCATCTCCCCAGCGGTCGCCGTAGTGACGCATGCCGAAGCCCATCACCAGGTCGTTTTCCCAGGCGTGGAAATTCGCCCCGTGTCGGTACTCGTTGTTGATGCCGGCGCACTCCTTGCCGTCGATGGTCGTCCTGGCCAGCAGCCTCGGCAGTTCGTGCACGTAGGCGTACTTTCGGCCGTAGTCTTCCAGCGGCAAGACCTGTGGGAGGCCCTTGGCGAGATTGGGCGAGCCGTAGCGCTGCCAGAGGGTGTCGTTGACGCGGCGGCAGACTTCTTCCGGCCCGTCGGATTCGCCGAGCAGTAGATCGAACCCGTAGCTCAGATCGCCCGGCGATAGGATGACCTGGTCGGCCGGGCTGTGCTTGTAGTAGACGTGCAGGTACGGCCGCCACGTGCAGAAGCCGTAATACAGCCGCGGCGACTGGCCGGCCGGGAACGGTTCTTCGCCATAGTTGTGCCACCCCGCTCGCCGCAGGTCCATCGCGTGACGGATCGTGGGCCGCGATTCTTCCAGCAGGTCAATGTCCGGCAGGAGTGCGGCGTATAGGCCGTTGCCTTGCACGATCGTCGCCGGCGAGCGGAAGACGTGATCGCCGACGACGTCATCCTGGGCCCGGTGCAATGTGGGGATCCAGGCGAACTCCAGCGGCTCGGCCACGTTTCGGCCGACGCCGTCGGGAACGAATAACAGGCAGCTCATCAGCTTCGACAGGCCCTGTTCGCTGCAGCCCGTCGTGGTGTGCGTGACTTTCACGCGAACGGTCCGGTCGGTCAGGCTCACGCGCTGCGTGACGATGAACATCGGCTTGCCCGGCCCCCAGAACGATATCGTCCCTCGCAACACGATCTCGTTGCCGTCGCCCGACAGCTCGCCGTCGCTGAAGAAGCCCTGATGCCGCAGGTCGTCATCGTACGGATGGGTCTCCATGATCGGATCGAGCACGAAGCCGTCCTCGCCGCTTGTGGGCACATTATGGCCGAGCGCATTCAACCCCGTCGACAGCACCGTCCGCCAATCGTCCCCGCCGCGATGCTGGAAGAGAAGGCACCACGATTCCCCGACCTTGTCGGCCTGGACGCGAAGCGCGCCGTTTTCGATCACGAGCGGTTCAGCAGCAGCCATGACTATCTCCTGTTCACCTGAACTGGGGCCAATGCCTCTGAAGCATCCCTTGCCCATCTTCAGCAACAGCGGCAATCATAGGCCGTCGGGCATAACGTTGCCAATGGCTTCGTGATACCGGCGACTATGGCAGCAGCCGGTGAGCGGGAAAATTTCGACGCGAGCACCGCATCGCAACGGCTCGCACGGCCTCCAGAGGATGAAGCGGGAACGCCCTGCTTTCGAGACGCTGCGAAATAAAGCAGCCCCATGCTGAGAGCACGGGGTTGGGTGATGGGCGATACAGGGCTCGAACCTGTGACCTTGCGGGTGTGATCCGCACGCTCTAGCCAACTGAGCTAATCGCCCGAAGTCGGTGCATTATACTCACGCGCCTGCCGGGTTCAACCGTTTTGCCCAATCGGTCCGCCGATCATTATTCCGTTGGGAGGGCATGCCTGACTTCTTGCACGAGGGTCAAGAGGATCGGCCTCATGTCGTCAGCCAATTGCGCATTCCTAGCCTTGTCGACGGAGGACGATTGCGACAGCAAATGGCGAGTGTATGTGCCATACATCGGGCCGGAGCAGGACACCATGAATCTGTCCCCCAAGCTCCATGCACGAAGCTCCACATTCTCGCTTGTCCAGCCCTCGAGGATGGAGGCGTGCTGTGGCAGGGCCTCCCGCAGACGTTCGAGAAAGGAGGGACTATCAAGGCGGCGCTGAACGTCGGGAATGTTCTCTTTCCAAACGCCCCCTTCCCACCACGTAACAATGTGCTCTCGCGGCCACTGTATCGGCAGTTCGATATTCAGGTGGTACTCGGAAGGAACATCAAATGTACCAAGCGATCTAACGACCCGCATGACGAGCAGCGCAACAATCAGAAGCACAAGAGCGACGGCAACGGAAGTCTTTCGCTTCATGAGGGGCTCCTTTCAATCCGCTCCCTTCGCATAGGTATCCAGGACCTCCAGCGTCTCGGCGAAATCGGCGGGCCAGGGGGCTTGGAGCGTCATCGGCTCGCCGGTGCGCGGGTGGCGGAACTCGATGGTGTGGGCGTGCAGCGCCTGGCGGATGATGAGGGGGCCTTCGGCGACGTCGTGGCGGCCTTCGAGCTGGCTGCGATAGAGGGGCCCGCCGCCGTACATCTTGTCGCCGACGATGGGGTGGCCGATGAAGCTCGCGTGGACCCGCAATTGGTGCGTTCGCCCGGTCTTCGGATAAAACTCCACGAGCGTGAACGACATTCGGCTGCGCCCGACGTTCGCCAGCCGCCGTAAGACCTTGTAACGCGTGACGGCCTCCTTGGTCGCCACCGGGTACGGGCGGCCCGTCTTGCGGTGGACGGCGTATTTCTCGCGAATCTTCGGATGCTTGCCGATCGGCGCGTCGATCACGTCCTCGTCCAGCGGCATCAGCCCGTGAACGATGGCGGTGTAGGTCTTGGTGATCTTGCGGTGCTCGAACTGCCATCCCAGCCGCCACAGAGCCAGTTCGCTCTTGGCGACCAACATGACGCCCGTCGTGTCGCGGTCCAGCCGGTGAACGATACCGGGACGAAAGGCCTCGCCGCTGTCCGGCAGCTCACAAATATCGCGCCAGTTCGTCTTGAAGTAGTACGCCAGCGCATTGACGAGCGTGCCGGTCCAGTTTCCTCGGGCCGGGTGGACGATCAGGTTCGCCTGCTTGTTCACGGCGATCAGGTCATCGTCTTCATAGACGATCTCCAGCGGGATCGGTTCGGGCGGGATCTCCTGCGGCTTGATGATCGGCAGCATCATGTCGATCGAGTCGCCGGCGGTGATCTTGTAGCTGGGCTTGACGATCTGGTCGTTGACGGTGACGGCCCCTTCGCGAATATAGCTCTGCAGGGCCGTGCGGGAAACGTCCTTGCCCAGTCGTCCCGAGAGATACTTGTCCAGCCGGCGGCCGGGCAGGGCGCGGCGGATGTCGATGCGCACGTGCCGCAGGCCGTCGGCTTCCGCCTCGGCGGCCGTTTCAACGACCTCCAGCCCGCTATCGGGCTCGGGCGGCTGCGGTTGATCGTTATCCCGGGCGTCGCTCATGGCCGTTCATGGGTATCGGCGTCGTGTCCTCGGCGGACGATGACGAAAACAAAGCCGCAACCCCAGGCTTGCAGCAGCGCGTCGCGCAGCGGCGGCCTGTGATCACGGCTTGCCGTGTAATCGTATGGTTCGACGCGTGCTAGCCCAGCAGCGTCAGGGCCACTTCGGCGGCACTGGCGGCATCAGCGGCGTAGCCGTCGGCGCCGATCTCATCGGCGTAGTTCTGCGTGACCGGAGCGCCACCGATCATGGTCTTGGTCGATACGCCGGCGTCTTTGATCGCCTTGACGATCTCGCTCATCTGCGGCATCGTGGTCGTCAGCAGTGCGCTCATCGCGCACACGCCCGCGCCGCTTTCCTTGCAGGCCTCGACGAACTTCTCGGGCGACACATCGGTTCCGACGTCCACAACCTTCAGCCCGGCGCCTGTGAACATCATACCCACGAGGTTCTTGCCGATATCGTGCAGGTCGCCCTTGACCGTGCCAATAACGACCGACCCGACGGGCTCGACACCCGCTTCGACGAGCTTCGGCTGAAGCACATCGAGGCCGGCGTGCATTGCGCGGGCGGCAATCAGCACCTCAGGCACGTACACTTCGTTCGCCTTGAACCGTTTGCCGATGACGTTCATACCCGCGATCAGTCCCTGCTCCAGGACGTCCTTGGGCCCAACGCCTTCGCTAAGCGCCGCTTCGACCAACTCACTCACCTTGTTGCGGTCGCCCTTGATCAGTGCATCAGCCAATGCTTGCAAGTCTGCCATGCCAGCTACCTCCACCTGTCTCGTGACGGCGGCCTGTGCCACCTCGTCAACGTTTGTCTTTGACGGTCACCCGGTCAGACCGCCGTGGTTCGTGTGATTAGAGCGGAAATCTATCTCGCAAAGTCGGCATTGTAAACGTCTTTTCGCCAGAATCATCCAAATAATTTCCCGCCGCCGGGCCACGTGGAAATCGGCCCGCACTGGCGGATGTCTTTACGGAATCGGCTCGGGAGCGAAGTCGGGAACCATTGCCCGCGCCGGCGGGGCCAGGGAGGGCGGCATCGTCGGCGGCGCCATGCGGGCCTTCTTGCGCAGATCCGGCAGCGAAAGCATTCGCTGCGCTGCCAGAACCGTCGCCGGCGTCCCTGCCGCACCTTCGATAGCCAATGCGGCCTCATAATGTTGCCGAGCCCGCGCGAACTCGGCCGGCCTGCCGAACGCCGTCAGGTTCTCCGACACGGTCGCCAGACCGACGTGCGCCTTGGCCAACAGGATGGGAAAATCGCTGAAACGGTCGACCACCCGCTGATAATGCTCAGCCGCCTGCCCCATCGCTTGGGTCGGCGGGACCGACGAGCCGCCCAGCATCACCTCGCGGAGCCCCTCGTCGCCCAGCGTGATCGACGCCATCGCCGCAATCCGCCGGTCGGTGCTCTGCTCGGTCAGTGCCTCGAGACGGGCTCGGCGGTCCTCGGCCGTCAAAGACCGATCGCTTAGCGTCGCCTCGAACTCAAATTCAGCCGCGTGTTGCCGCCTGTTGGCGCGTTGATGAAAGAACATGACAGCCATGAACACCACCGCCGCAATAATCACGCACCAGAAAATCGTGTTGCCGTGCTTGCGGAAGAACGAAATGGTTTTCGCCAGTTCGTTGTCCAGCGTGTTATGTTCCAACTCGTGGCGTCGCTCGGCTTTCATACCAATCAGGCTTTCCTGCTATGGGGCCGCCGGTTTCCCGTCCGAGGGGAGGGCCGGTTCCATCGGCGCCGCCACGTGAGAACTCGTCCAGATCACCTGCACCGAAATGTAGGTCGGACTGATCCAACTGCCGGCCCCATTCACCGTCAACAGGCATTCTTCCGAGCCTTTTCGGAAAATCAGAATATATGAGCCCTGGGCGAACCGATCGGTCACCAGTTGCCAGCGTGAGTTGGGCATGTACTGGCGGTAGAACCGCGCGACCGAGAATTTATTCGCCCGGCCTTTGTACAGGTAGTCGATCATGCGCGAGTCACCGGCGGCGACGTGCCGGCTGCGACTCTCGACCAGATGAAAGCCCAGCGGCAGCGGGACGTCGGGAATGGCTGCATCGAGACTGGGCAGCAACATCCCGGTGTCTGCCAGCTCCTGGTCGCCGGGGCCGATCGGGTTCTTGCCGTTACATCCACCCAGAATCAGAAAGCACGCAACGGCCAGTGTCGTGATAACTCGTTGCCTGTTCATCGCTAGCTCCCTAGGGGCTGGCCGCGACCCTGCGCGGCATTCAAACCGACGCTAGGGTTGCCGATTCCAAAGGGCTTGTCAAGCCCATTCGCCGGGACCGGGCCGCGATACGTCGATGATAGCGAAGATTTAATATTGTCAAACCGTCTATCGAAACGTAGGGTAACGCGACCCAGCCGTCTTCTTGGTCGCTGCATTCGTCATGGAGAATCGCCGTGATCGTTGTGTTGAACCTGTTCGACATCATTCCGGGCCGCCAGCACCAGTATGCCGAGTACCTTCGCCGCGTTCAACCCATTCTCGATCGCTACGGCGCGTCGGTCGTGCTGTACGGCCTGACGCGGATGATCTACATGGGCAAATGCACACAACAGTACTGCGGCCTGATCGGCTACAACAGCCTTCGGGACCTCCGCACGCTGTCCCACGACCCCGAATTCGTCGAGATTCGCCCCTTGCGGGACAAGTCGACTACCAATTACGTGCTGACGGCCGTCGAGGCGTTTGGCTGCCTCAACGACGCCGTCGCCTACCTGGAAAACAGCGGCGAGGCCGACTAGCCGCCCCACAACGCCGTCTGTCGGGAAGGACCGGACCATGCGCAGCGACCAGATCAAGAAAGGCCTGCAGCGCGGCCCTCACCGCAGCCTGCTGAAGGCGACCGGCCTGTCCGACGCCGACATCCGACGCCCCTTCATCGCCGTCGTCAACAGCTACACCGACATCATCCCCGGCCACATCCACCTCGACGCCGTCGGCCACCTGATCGCCTGCCACATCCGCGCCGCCGGCGGAACGCCGTTCGTGTTCAACACCATCGGCGTCTGCGACGGGCTGGCGATGGGGCACCGGGGCATGAAATACTCGCTGGCCTCACGCGAGCTGATCGCCGACTGCGTGGAAACCATGTGCGAGGCCCACTGCTTCGACGCGATGATCTGCATTCCCAATTGCGACAAGATCACGCCCGGCATGCTGATGGCGTCGCTGCGAATCAACGTGCCGACGATCTTCGTCTCCGGCGGGCCCATGGAGGCCGGCCGAGTCGACGGCCGCGACGTCGATCTCATCGATCAGTTCTACGCCGTCGCCCAGCAGACGATCGGCAAGATGTCGGCCCGGAAGGTCAAACAGTTCGAAGCCAACACCTGCCCGACCTGCGGCTCGTGCAGCGGGTTGTTCACGGCCAACAGCATGAACTGCCTGTGCGAGGCCATCGGCATAGCCCTGCCCGGCAACGGCACGTGCCTGGCCACCAGCCCGGTGCGAACGGGCCTGTATATCGAGGCCGCCCGCCGAATCGTCACGATGGCCTCGCAGTGGGTCCGCGGCGGTTCCCGAAAAACCTTCCCCATGCTGCCGCGGCGGATCATGACCAAGAAGGCCTTCGCCAACGCCTTCATCCTGGACATGGCCATGGGCGGCTCCAGCAACACCGTCCTGCACCTGCTGGCGATGGCCAACGAGGCCGGCGTGCCGTTTTCGCTCGACGACATCGACCGCATCTCGAAACGGACGCCCAACATCTGCCGCGTCGCCCCCTCGTCCACGCCCGAGGGGAAGAGCTATCACATCCAGGACATCCACAAGGCCGGCGGCGTCCACACCATCCTGGGGCAGCTCGCCGCCGACAAGCCCAACCTCCTTCATGCCCAGGCCGCCACCGTCACCGGCAAGACCCTCGGGCAGAATATCAACGCCTGGTCCCTACGGGCCCGCCGCGTCCGTCCCGCCGTCAAGACGTTCTATCGCCGCGGTTCACAACCCACCGGGCGAAACGTCACGGCCGTCCGGCTAATGCTCATGGCCGATGACGTCCTGCCCAACGGAAAGCGGATTCACCCCCCCGCCATCCGCAAGACCTTCATCGGCAACGACCGGTTCCCACCCCGCACGGGCCGGCGAATCGACGCGCTGGACGTCATCCGGCCGGTCGATAACGCCTTCACCAAACGAGGCGGGCTCGTCATCCTGCGCGGCAACATCGCCCGCAACGGCGCGATCGTGAAACTGGCCGGCCTGGACCCGACCATGTACCGCTTCGCCGGCAAGGCGAGAATCTGCGAATCGCAGGAGGACGCCTGCGAGGCGATCCTGGCCGGCAGGATCAAACCCGGCGACGTCGTCGTCATTCGCAACGAAGGGCCCAAGGGCGGGCCCGGCATGCAGGAAATGCTGGCCCCCACCAGTTACATGAAGGGCCTCGGCCTCTACGACAAGTGCTACATGATCACCGACGGCCGCTACAGCGGCGGCACGAGCGGGCCCTGCATCGGCCACGTCGCCCCCGAGGCCGCCAGCGCGGGCGAGATCGGCCTGCTGAAAAACGGCGACCTCATCGAGATTGATATCCTCACCGGCAAGCTCAACGCGAAGGTCTCCGCCGCGGAGTTCGCACGCCGGCGCAAGCGGTTCAAGCCCCGCCCGCCCCAGATCCGCCACGGCGCCCTAGGCCGATACGCCGCCCACGCCACCAGCGCCGACACCGGCGCGGTCCTAGACTGGCCCGGCAAGAACACATAAGCGCCCAAAACCCACGCACAGCAGTGCGTGGGCTTTTGCTTTTACGCTGCGATAACGCCATGCCTCAGACGAACACCATCACGCTCCTCTACGGCAAGGGCGGGATGCCTCTCCGCATCCCCGCCGGCGCCACGATCCTGACCGGCCAGCATATCCCGGCCCTCCCGGACGCCCGCCAGGCGGTCGCCGACGCTCTGGCAAATCCGATCGGCTCGCCGCCGCTGGCCGACCTGGTCGCCCGCAAGCGGCCCAAGGCCGTCGCCATCACGATCTCCGACATCACCCGCCCGGTCCCCAACAAGCTGTTCCTCCCAGCGATGCTGGATACGCTCAATGCCGCCGGCGTCGCCGACGGGCGGATCGTCATCATCGTCGGCACGGGCCTGCATCGGCCCAGCACGGCCGACGAACTCGACGTCATCGTCGGGTCGGACATTCTGCGGCGCGTCGAGGTGATCGACCACACCGCCGATAAGCCCGAGACGCTCACCAAAGTCAGCGACGACCCGCCCGTCAGTGTCTGCACTCGCTTTGTCGAGGCGGACCTTCGGATCGTGACCGGCTACATCGAGCCGCACTTCATGGCCGGTTTTTCCGGCGGGCGAAAGGGCCTCTGCCCGGCCCTGGTGGACCTCAAGACGCTTCAGCGTTTCCACGGCTACGACACGCTGGCCGACCCGCGGGCCGATAACGGCATCCTCGACGACAACCCGTGTCACACGATCGCCCTGACCGTCGCGCGGACGGTGGGTGTGGACTTCCTGTTCAATGTCGCGATTACGCGCGACCGGCAGATCGCGGGCATCTATTGCGGCGACCTCGAGCAGGCCCACCTCGTCGGCTGCCGACAGGTGGCCGAGTGGACGACGGCCGAGATCGACGGGCCGTTCGATTTTGTCATCACCTGCGGCGGCGGCTATCCGCTGGACCAGACCTTCTACCAGACCGTCAAAGGCATGTGCACCGCCCTGCCCGCCCTGGGCGCCGCTACGACGCTCCTGCAGGTCTCCGGCTGCGCCGAGGGCGTCGGCAGCGCCGCCTATGCGGAGCTGATGCTGAAATGGGCCGGCAACTGGCGCGGCTTCCTGGCCGATATCCAGGCCAACCGCCACGAAACCAAGCTCGACCAATGGGAGTTGCAGATGCAGTGTCGGGTCCTCGAGCGGATCGGCGTCGAGAAGCTCTGGCTGGTCACCGACGGCATCGACCCCGACACCCAGAGACGCATGAACCTCAGCCCGATCCTCGGCGACGGCCCAGCCCCCACCCGCGCCCAACGCGCCATCGACACCTACACCGCCTCCCACCCCAACGCCCGCACAGCCATAATCCCCGAAGGCCCCTACACCATGCTCCGCATCGCCCCCGACGACAGTAAGTAGGGCTATGCAAGCCGGGCCAGTCGCGATACCATATTCCCGCAGAACAGGGGCCGTTGGTTGTCCCTCTGGGAAAGCACAAGCCATTCTGATTGGAACACGGTGGGTTAGACAATTGGCTTAGGTCGCGAAGCGAAAGGGCATGCGAAGGATGCCGCAAGACAGATTCTACTTCATTCTTACCGTTATGACGCCCGAAGTGGACACGCCCTATGAGATAGTCGCTGGGCATCATCTCCAAAAGGCCACTGCGGAACAGATTGAAAGAATCAAGCCGTTGCTTGACGCTTTTGCTCCCGGTCCACCATTGGATCCCCAAATCAAGGACATGATCCAGCCGTCTCGCTACGAGTTCAATTGTGTTGAGAAAAGGGACAGTGCAGGTACGAGCACGACGTTGGCCTATGAAGGTCTGCCGAAGGGGGATTGGCGATATTGGATTATCTCCTTTGAAGGGCCGAACAGTGAAGCAACGGATCTTGGGTATGCACTATCTTTGATGGCGCACGATATAGAACTGGGGTTTCATCTTCTGGAAGGGGGGTTCGCATATCAGCCCCTGGAAATGAGCACGTTTCTCGGTGACGCCGCGCGAAGGAGCTATTTACCAAGAACAGTTTCTAAAGAGGATCTTGATCTGGCGGCCCACTGCTACGCAAAGCTGAAAGAGCTTCCAAAGAAATATAAACACATTGTGCGGGGCTTTAGACGGTTCAAGAGTCTGCGTTGCCTGCCTTCCTATTCAGAACTGGTGACCATTGGGCTCTTCTCAATAATCGAGTCGCTGCTAACGCATGCACCTAAAACCACGGAAGGGTCAGACTCTTTGACACATCAGCTCAAATACAAGATTCCTTTGGTCAGGAGACGTTGTACTAGAACTGTCGATAACCAGAAGTTTTTTGGTTCGCTCAATGAAGAGAAGCTTTGGAAGAAGCTTTACGGATACCGGAGTCAAATCGTTCATGGCGAAACCGGAACAGTAGCCTCAGGCGACAAGCAGATACTAAAGGGCAAGGACAACATTGACTGTTTCCTTAGGGAGATCGTGAAATTGCTTCTCATACAAGCTCTGGAAGAACCGGTGCTGATGACGGATCTCAAGGAGTGCTAGTCCTGGAACAATGTCCAGTTCTTAAGTAAGCCGGGCGTGCAACTTGTTTGCACGCAGAATGCAAGGGCTCCGTAACTGGCATGCACAGCACGAGTTACACGCCGCATGGCCTAGTTGTCTCCGTACGCGGCGAACGACGCCGACGATGCTAGGCGTTAGGACAAACAAGGAAGCGATCTGCATGGGCATCATCTCTCCCATCCCGAATGAAGACGGAATGGTCTACTACGGGGGAAGCGGCCGGAATGTCCAAAGGGTCTTCGGCGTCTGCCCTGCCGACTTTCTGCAAATGCATACGGACCTCGTTGGCCGTGGCCTGAAGGTCAGGGCTCCCCACGCCGGCGCTCAGATAGATTTCGTCTTCTACTGTCACGCGCTTGTAGGAGCTGGCGCAGACGTTGAGACGCTGATACGCGAATACAATGCCGCTCAGAAAGGCGACGGTGCCGAGCTGATGCACGCGCTGTCTCTTGCGAAGCTCTACTACCACTACAACGCGGCGGGCTATTGCGTCCGCATCCAGAGGACCCACAAGAGCGTATCAACAGCCGATCTAGCGATAGATGATATCGAGTGCGAGCTCAAGGTCAGACATGATCAGACATGGCGGCGGATGGAAAAGCATCGCGAGCTTCTGTATGCCGGGAGAGATGATGAGTACTACGATATCCTATGGGGCGAGATTCGCTCAAGGGAGCAGGATCTGGCATCAGCTCTGAAGAACAGAGCGGCGGAAGGCTTCGATCAAGCTGCGTGTGTGATTCTCGACTTGTCGGACCACTTCGACAGCTGGAACTACCATCGTCTGAAGTACCTGCAACAGGAAGGCCACATACGGGGACTATCGACTCGCCCCGTCCCCCCCGTCGCCGACGCGTGCGTTCTCTTCTCGCCATACAACGCAGTAAACCTGAACCGGGTTGGATTCAACCCTAAAGCATACTGGGGTTATCTTCCGACTGATGGCAGGCTCATTCAGGGCTCGAGCGGCGATGGCTAACTTGGTGATGCCCCCCTGCCAACTCCGAAGTCTGGGTCCCGACGTACATCGGGATTGCCCACGCAAGCCCTTACGCGCCTCGGCGCGTGAGGATGTTGACGGCTAGTTGGAGTTTCTCGGGGGGGGTGCCGGCGACGGCGGCGTCGGCGGTGGCGAAGATTGCGTGGCGGTCGCCGAAGACGGCCCGAAAAAGTTCCAACTGCCTTCGGCACTCGTCGATGTCGTTGTACCACAGGGCCATCGGATCGACGCCGAGGCACATCAGCAGTTTGCCCCGCCACTCGTCGGCCAGATCGCGCAGGCCGGCGGCGCTATCGGGGGTCAGATTGATCCCGTACAGAAAGTCCATACCGGACGCCTCGAACTGCTCGGCGAACGGAATCACATCGTGGCCGCTGATGTGGTCGCCCGAGAACGTGCCGGTTTCGTGGAGGATATCGGTGTACTCTCGCAGGTACGGCACGTAGTACTCGCCGAACAGGGCCGGGCTGAGTTGGCCGATGTCCCAACTGGCCTGGTGGTTGATCGCCTTGATGGGCGATTCGGCGAGCGCCTGGGCCTGGGCGATCCCCTGGGCGTGAATGACCGGGAAGAGATCCATGACCGTCTGGGACAGCCCTTCCATGGCCATGACGAGGAACTTCTCCGGCCCGAACGAGTAGAGCAGTCGGTGGAACGGCTGGCAGCACCCCGGCTGCATCGCCACGCCGGCCCCGCCGACGGTGTCCAGCCATTTGTGGGCGGCTTCGGGCGTGGGGATGACGGTCTCGGCCTCGATGATGTAGCGATAGACGCGCAGGTCCGCCTCGCTCTCAAGCATGGGCTTGACGATGTATCCCGCATTGAGGTCCGGCCGCCGCTCAAAGATCTGGGTCAGCGAGCCGACGGGAGTCTCGAACGTTTCGATGCCCCGCAGGCCGTCGTTTTCGTCGGCCATGGTGACCTTCACCGACGGATCGGTCTCGCCGCGGTAGGCGTTGCCCCCGCACCAGTCCATGAAGGTCGCGCCGATGGACTCATAGAACGCGACGCGGAAGGCCAGTTCGTCGTCGGCCTCTTTGTAGCCCGGCATATCGGTGAAGTAGTCGAAAAAGCACAGCGGCATGAACAGGTCGCACGTGGGCTCTTTGGTCCGAAAAGCGTCGAGCACACTCGCCCGCATCGTCGCAACGTCTGTCGCCATCCTGTGGATCTCCTTGTTTCGGCCAGCGTATCAGGCGACGCTGGCCGCGGCAAGAACTCGCTCGATCTGTGCGCCAAGCATGAGCTGATGGGGCGGGTAGCTTCTTGCGGTCGCCCTTCACGCGCAGCTGTCGGCCGTCGCGCGGGACGATTGGTCGGGGGGGCTTCCCCTATCCGGCCCCGCGCAGACGTTTGCCCACTTCCCGCAGCGTCTTGGCATCCTGCTTGTCGATGGCCCCGTCCGGAAGAGGGCCGGTATTGAGCAGCAAATTGGCTGAGAGCCCTGATGCATACTCCAAGTCCGCCATGACGGAATCCGCGCCGCGATGTTTGCCCTCCTCGGCCTTGATGTATCCCCATCCGGCGATGTGATGACAGACTTCGATCGGCTTGCCGCTCTGGCGGACGTGCACCATCTCTTCGGGCATATGCTCGGGCCAGCCATATTCGGGCGCGTAGAAATCTTCTGTTCCGGTAATGCCAAACTTGTAGGAAATCAGACACTCCGGCTGAAGCCTGCGAATCGTTTCGTACAGCTCCGGGATGTGCAGTTCGCTCTGCCACGGGCCCGACTTGGGTGTGCCCCAGCCGTCAAACCATATGTTGGCGATGGGGCCGTAGTTCGTCAGCAGCTCGGTGATCTGTGCCTGACAATAGGCCACGTACTTGCTGATGTCGTGGCTATCTCCGGTGGCGTAGGTCGGCTCGGGCGTCTCGTACTCCGGCCGTGCCGATTCGTCGTATTTCCCCGGCGTCATAGCGTGGGGATGACGCCATTGTCGCCCATGCGAGTAGTACAGACACAGCCCCAGGTCCTTCTTGCCGCACTGCTGGGCCAGTTCCGCGATCAGGTCCCGCCCGGCCGCCGAGTTGACGCTGTTGAAATCGGTCTCCTTCGTCTCGAACAGACAAAAGCCGTCATGGTGCATGGTCGTGATGTTCACGTACTTCATTTCCGCTTCGAGCGCCAAGTCCGTGATAAAGTCGGCGTCGAAGTCTCTTGCGGTGAACTGGTCTTTGAGTTTCTCGTACTCCTTGAGCGGAATCTTCTCGACGTACTGCACCCACTCCCCTCGCCCCAATAGGCTATACAGCCCATAGTGCATAAACAGGCCAAACTTGGCGTTTTTAAACCACTCAATTCCCGTTCGCATAATACGTGTCACGTCCCTTCTTCTTTCAGCCCGTAGCGCATGCAAACCGCCACAGCGGACCTTCGCCTCGCTTGCACGCGGGTCGGCCGCGGCGCCTTTGCTCCATCTGAGCACACTATGGCCGTTGGCCCGGCGATGCAAGCGACGTGACCTCCCTCCCCCACCAACGGCCCGTCGGCAAGCGTTCAGATATCGATCTCCCTGCGATTTCTTCTGGCGATAAGCAGGGCCGGTACAAATCCGACGAGGCTGCCAGCCAGCGATGGCGACGGGCTGTTTATATGCGCCCCAGAAGGCGGACCGAAGGCCGTTGCAGGCAGGATCATGGCCTGATGTCGGCCCAATCACCCCTGCCGAAGTTTCGGAAGTTCTTGACGGCGGCCGGAGAGGTGATAGAAATATCCGAACAGCAGAATAGTCCAGCAGTCTTCGCGGCAGAGGCCTGACGGAAAAGCAGCAGGAGACCCGATGATGACCACGACCTGGCTCGATGAGTTTCACAACCCTTCCAGCGCGTACCGTGGCAAGCCGTTTTGGGCGTGGAACGGCCTGTTGGAGCCCGATGAACTCCGCCGACAAATCCGCGTGATGCGGGCGATGGGGCTGGGAGGGTTCTTCATGCACTCGCGGGTTGGGCTGGCGACGCCCTACCTGTCCGATCGATGGTTCGAGTGCATCGACGCCTGCATCGATGAGGCCGCCAAGTGCGATATGGAGGCCTGGATGTACGACGAGGACCGCTGGCCCAGCGGCGCCGGCGGCGGGCTGGTTACGAGAGAGGAGCGTTACCGCAAGCGCGACCTCACGCTGACCATCGTCGATAACGCAAGCAAGTTGAAATGGTCCAAGGACGTGCTGGCCGCGTTCACGGCCACGGTCGACGGTTATGTCGCCCGCAGCGTGCGGCGCATCGCACGCGGCAAGCGGCCCAAGCTCGCCAAGGGCGAATCGCTCCTGATCTTCACGGTCAACCTGTCGACCCCCAGCGATTGGTATAACGGCCAGACCTATCTGGATGTGCTGAATCCCCAGGCCGTCGAGCGCTTCATGGAAGTCACCCACGAGACCTACCGCAAGCGCTGTGGCGACGCGTTCGGCAAGACCGTGCCCGGAATGTTCACCGATGAGCCCAACTACGGCCCGCAGTTCTTCGACCCCGCGCGCCCGGGCGCCCAGGGCTCGAGCCCCTGGACCGGCCGCCTGCGGCGCGTCTTCCGCGAACGCTACGGGTATGATCTCCTGCCGCGACTGCCGGAACTGTTCTTCGACGTCGACGGCCGCGAGGTCACGCCCGCTCGGCGCGACTATCACGACTGCCTCACGCACCTGTTCGTCGAGGCGTTCTCCAAGCCCCTCAGCCAGTGGTGCGAAGACAACGGCCTGCTCCACACCGGCCACGTGCTGCTCGAACAGCCTCTGGCCGCTCAGGCCAATGTGGTCGGCAGCGCCATGCGGTTCTATGAATACATGCAGGCCCCGGGCATGGACCTGCTGATGCAGTGCTCCCGCGAGGTCGACACCGCCAAGCAGGTCTCCAGCGCCGCCCGCCAGTTCGGCCGCACGTGGCGACTGACGGAAACCTACGGCTGCACGGGGTGGGACTTCAACTTCGCCGGGCACAAGGCCCTGGGCGACTGGCAGGCGGCGATGGGCATCAACCTGCGCTGCCCGCACCTGTCGTGGTACACCATGGAGGGTCAGGCCAAGCGCGACTACCCCGCGAGCATCTCGTATCAGTCGCCGTGGTGGCGAGACTACCGCACCGTGGAGGACTACTTCGCCCGCATCCACCTGACGATGACCCGCGGCGTCGAGGTCCGCGATCTGCTGCTCGTGCATCCGATCGAGAGCGTCTGGCTGACCTGCGCCCGATGGCCGCACGGCAACGACCCCATCGACGTCGCCTTCACGGAACTGCGCGACACGCTGCTGACAGCCAACATCGACTTCGACTACGGCGACGAGGATATTCTCGCCCGCCACGGCAAAGTCCGCCGCGGCGACCGGCCCACCTTGCGTGTGGCCAAGGCCGAGTACAAAGCGGTCGTCGTCCCCCCCATGCGGACGATCCGCAAGTCCACGCTGGCGCTGCTGAAGCGTTTCCAGGCGGCGGGCGGGCTGGTGGTCTTCGCCGGGGACGTTTCGGCCCACGTCGACGCCCGTCCGTCACGGGCTGCGGCCGAATTGGCGGCCGAATGTGTCCGCACGCCGCGCAAGGGCGCCAAGCTGGTCCGCGCGGTCGAGGAGACGACGCGGCGCGTGTCGATCGCCGACGCCGACGGCCAGGAGATCCCCGCCACGCTGCATCTGCTGCGTGAGGATCGCGACGCGATGTACCTGTTCGTCTGCAATACGGGCTATCGGTTCGAGCGGAACCGTTTCGACATACCCGAGCCGACGGTGGCCCAGCGGACGCAGAGCTTCGACGACGTTCGCATACGGGGCTTTGCCGAGTGTGCGGGCGCGCCGGTCGAGCTGGACGCGGCCACGGGCGAGCGATTCACCGCCGACGCCCGCTGCAAGAAAGATGGCTGGGAGATCCGCACCTCCCTGCCGCAACTCGGCAGTCGATTGTTCGTGATCCCCAAGCGCCCCAGCCGCCGCAAGCTCGCGTCGCGGCCGAAGCTTAAACAGGTCAGCTCGCGGGCAATCAATCCCAAGCGGTGGGAGCTGACGCTGTCGGAGTGCAACTGCCTGGTCCTGGACCGCCCGGCCTATCGCATCGGCTCGGGCCGCTGCAAGAGGGCGGACGACATCCTCTACATCGACGACATGGTCCGCGAGAACCTCGGCCTGACCCACCGCGGCGGCCAGATGGTCCAGCCCTGGGCCCGGACCCCCAGCCCCACGCCCAAGTGCACCGGCGTGGAACTTCTCTACACGTTCGACGTTCACTCGATCCCGAGCGGCGACCTGTTTGTCGGCATCGAACGGCCGGAGCTGTATTGCATCGAACTCAATGGCGAAGCCGTCAACACCGACGCCGCGAGCGGGTGGTGGACGGACAAGTCGCTGCGACGCGTGCCGATCGATCCGGCCCTGTTGCGACCGGGCGCTAACGAGCTTCGATTGACGTGCGATTACGATGAAAACCATCCGGGATTGGAGATCGTCTATCTGCTGGGCGATTTCGGCACGGCCGTCCGCGACACCGAGGTGGCTGTGACGGCCCTCCCAACACACCTGCGCCTCGGCGACTGGACCAAGCAGGGATTGGCGTTTTTCGGCGGCTCGACCACCTACCGCTGCACGATCCGCCCGAAGGTCAGCGGCAAGCAGCGTGTGTTCGTTCAAGTGGACGGCTACCGCGGCACGGCGGCGGCCGTCAGCATCAATGGCAAACGGGCGGGCGTCACGGCGTGGGCCCCGCATGAAGTGGAGATCACCCCCCTGCTGGACGGCGGCCCGGCGGAGTTGAGCATCGAGATCCTCGGCAGCCGGCGAAACTCGCACGGCCCGCTGCACGTGAAGCGGATGCCCCTCTGGGTCGGCCCCGCGGCGTTCAAGGACCGCACCGACAATCGCAACGAGGGCTACACCCTTGTCCCCAGCGGCCTGATGACGCCGCCCCGACTGATCGTGCGACGCTAGCCGACCATCGATCGGCAAGAGCCCAAAGGGCTCATATGAACCAGCCTGGGGCGAAGCCCCAGGTGACTGTGCCATGGGTGTGGTGAAGCCCTGACGGGGCGCAATGATGCCTCCACTTCATTGCGCCCCGTCAGGGCTTAGCCAATGGACTCCCCTTATCCTGGGGCGTTGCCCCAGGCTGATGCCTTTCAGCCCGTTGGGCTGCAGGAACTACGTCCGTTTGGCCAGGACCGTGCGTTCGTAGTCGCGGACCTCCTCCAGCCAGGCCGGGCCCACGGGGACGGCCTGCTTGAGACAATGCGCATCCCACACGGCCGACCACGGCAGTGCCTTGGCCTGTTCCATCAAGGCCAGTCGGCCCGTGAGGTCGCCGTCGGCCTCGCGCTCACGCAGCGCATCGATCGGCTCGAGCAGCGCGATCAGCAGCGCCTTCAGGACGGCCCGCGTGCCGATCACCCAGGCGGCCACGCGGTTGATGCTGGCGTCGAAAAAGTCCAGCCCCACGTGCACGCGGCCGAGGTAGTCGCCGCGGACGATCTCTTGCGCGATGGCGCGGGTCTCGTCGGTCAGCGTGACCACGTGGTCGCTGTCCCACCGCACGGGGCGGCTGACGTGCAGGAGGATCTCGTCCACAAAGCACATCACCGCTGAAAGCTTGTCGGAGATGACCTCGGTCGGGTGGAAGTGCCCGGCGTCCAGGCACAGCAGTTTGCCCGTCGCCACGGCGTAGCCCAGGTAGAACTCGTGCGAGCCGACGGTGTAGCTTTCGGCCCCGAGGCCAAACAGTTTGCTTTCGACGGCGTCGAGGTTGAGGGTCGGGTCGATCGGGTCGGCGAAAACCGCATCCAGCGACGCCTTCAGCCGCTCGCGCGGGCCCTTGCGGTCGGCGGGCGTATCCTTCCAACCGTCGGGGACCCAGAAATTCGTCACGCACGCGCTGCCCAACGCCTTGCCGACCTCGGCCCCGATGCGGCGGCAGGCGATGCCATGATCGATCCAGAACTGTCGAATCCCGTCATTGGCGCAGGACAGCGTGAACCCATCGGCCGCCTTGGGGTGCGAGAAAAACGTCGGGTTGAAGTCCATCCCGCCCCCGGCGGCCTTGGCCCAGTCGATCCAGCGGGAGAAGTGCTCAGCCGTCAGCTCGTCCCGCTCCACAGCCTTGCCGCCCGTCTCCGCGTACATCGCGTGCAGATTGACACGATGCATACCGGGAATCAGCGATAGGGCCTTATCCAGATCGCCGCGCAGCTGGTCGCCGTTACGGGCCTTGCCGGGATAGTCGCCGGTCGCAGCCAATCCCCCACCAAGCTCGCCGCCGGCCGGCTCGAACCCGCCAACATCGTCGCCCTGCCAGCAATGAATGCTGATCGGGATTGTCGCCAGCACGTCGGCGGCCCGCTCGACGTCAACGCCGACGGCGGCGTATTGATCCTTGGCCAGTTCGTAGGCTTTGGCAATGCGATCGGCACAGGTCATAGCTAGAGCCTAGCGTCATAAGCGTTGGCGGGCAAGCGGGCGGCCCAATCCCCCTTGCTCAGGCCGCGCAGGCCGCGAGGACCTTGTAATTCACTGGAATCTTGATAGAATGATCAAGGAGCCACCGTAGCTGGACTTTCGGGGGGGGGAGGCAGTGGCGATCTCTTGAGCGGATCATAATCGAGGCGTCTTATCCTGGATAATGGAGCCGCGCGCTCCCCACAACAGAAAGAGAATGAACGTGAGAACATTTGCGATCGCGTTGATGGCAGTGACGATGGTCTTCGCTGCGACAGCACAGGCGTATGCCCCCAGTTCGGCGTCCGGCAAGTATGGCATATCCACGCAGGTCTCGGCCAAGTGGCTGGGCGACGGTCAGTGGGAATACGCCTACGACATCTTCGGCGAAGGTTCCGCAAACCTCTGGTACGACTACCTCATAATGAAGTTCGAGTTCGGTGACGGCGGCGCGTCCACGGACCACATCCTGAACCTGTACGATCCCGGCGCGGGCCCCGAGCTGCGCGAATTCTGGACCGTCAACGGTATGATCGGCAACAGAGGCGGCCACTGGTTTTGGGGTGGGGTAGAAACCGGCGTGCAGGCGTCCTACGGCGATTTGGCCACGAATACATGGATCACAAACCCAACGTCTGGCCAGGCCAGCGGCCAGAGGTGGCTCCTCGATCCGGTCTATGCCGCCGCCGAAGGGATGGCCAACCCGTTCCACGACCCCCTCGATTACGGGCGATGGGCCGGCAACGATTACTACACCGGCCAGGGCGATAGCGCCTTCGGGCTCATCGGCGGTCGGGCCGGTGAGTATGACAGCGACGGCATCGCCGACGACATCTTCTACGACATGACTTGGTTCCTGGGCGGCCACATCTACAACGCCACCGGGCCGCAGCTCATGGCCACCATCCGCGTAGTCAGCGACCTGGGCCCCTACGGCGCCATGCAGTTCCAGTACTACGGCTCCGGGTCGCAGCGCGTCGGCCCGGTGATGGCCCCCGGCGTGACCCCCGACGGGCTGGGCGACTTCGATACCGACGGCGACGTCGACGCCGACGACATCGACATCCTCTGCGCCAACATGGGCGGTGACCCGGCCACCTACGACCTCGACGGCGACGGCGACGTTGATATAGACGACATGATCGTCCTGATCGAAACGCTGGCTGAATGGGACAACGGCGTGACGAGCGGCGTGGGCACGAAGCGAGGCGATTTCAACCTCGACGGGGTCGTCGACGGCATCGACTTGGCGCTGATGAAGACCGCCTTCGGCGAGCCGGACATGGGGTATGCCGACGCCAACGCCAACTGCGACGCTTTCGTCGACGGCACGGACCTGGCGATCCTGAAGACCAACTTCGGCTTCATCGCCCCCACAGGCGGCTCGGCTGGGCTCGCCACAGGCGGTGCCGTTCCCGAGCCGATGACGCTTCTCGTCATGGCGGCCGCAGGCCTTCCTGTATTGCTGAAGCGTAAGCGGAAGTCCCAAGCGTGACTCGGGGCTATCACTGGCCTGGTCCTGCTCCGGCGACGGCGGTCGTAGATCCGCCGGGGCGGGAAGTAGACGCGCCCTTTCATCTCAGCATCAACGCGCCGGGCGACCCAACTCCCCTTGCTTGGCCCGGAAGGGACCTACAAATTTCTGGAATCAAGAGAGAATTATCCAAGATGGCCTGTATAATCATTTACGGAGAGCCACCGTAACCGGTAACCGGTTTTTTGGGGGGAGGCAGTGGCGATCTCTTGAGCATGTCATAATCGAGGCGTTTTGTGGAAACGCCATAACTTCAGCCGTGTTAGCGTCTTATCTTGGATCATGGCGCCGCGCACGGTCCCCATTTCAGAAGGAGAATAAGCATGAGAACACTTGCGACTGTATTGATGGCAGTGACGATGGTGTTCGCTGCGACGGCGCAGGCCGTCCCCGACTGGGGGGACGGCGGCTATGGCATGTCGTGGTCGGTGACGTACCAGCAGTTGGGCGACGGCACGTGGGAGTACGGCTACGACCTCTACGCCGAAGGTAGCGTCACCTACTATGATTACCTCGCGTTGAAGTTTGATTTCATCGGGACCGGCACGGTCACGGACCACGTACTGAACATGTACGATCCCGGCGGGGGGCCCGCCGAGCTTCGCGAGTTCTGGACCGTCAACGGTATCATCGGCAACAACGGCGGTCATTGGTACTGGGGTGGTTCGCAAACCGGCGTGCAGGCGTCCTATGGCGATTTGGCCACAGATACATGGGACACCAACCCAACGCAGGCCCAGGGCAACGCGGAGAGATGGCTTATCGATGCGGTCTATGCCGCCGCCGAAGGGATAGCCAACCCGTTCCACGACCCCTCGGATTACGCCCGGTGGGCGGGCAACGGCAGCACGCAGGGCGACGCGGCCTACGGTCTGTATGCCGGGATGCAGGGCGACGAGTGGACCGCGGGGGGATCCTATTACACCCCGCTCGACACCCACCTGGCGTTCGACATGACCTGGTTCGTCGGCGGCCACATGTACAACGGCAGCTACGGCCCGGAACTGATGGCGACGATTCGCATCGTCAGCGACCTCGGCCCGTACGGTTCGGTGACCGCCCAGTCCTATGCCTCCGGCACGTTTTGGTTTGACCCAATCGTGGGCCCCGGCTTGTCCCCCGCCGATTTCGACCTCGACGGCGATGTTGACGCCGATGACATTGCCATCCTCTGCGCCAACATGGGCGGCGACGTGGGCACCTATGATCTGGACGACAGCGGCACGGTCGATGAAGACGACATGATCTACATGATCGAGTTCATGGTCGAGTTGCAGGACGGCTCCGGCCGGGTCGGCACGAAGCGAGGCGACTTCAATCTGGATGGTCTCATCGACGGCACGGACCTGGCGCTGATGAAGACCGGCTTCGGCCAGCCGCTCATGGACTATGCCGACGGCAACGCCAACTGCGACGCCTTCGTCGACGGCACGGACCTGGCGATCTTGAAGACGAACTTCGGCTTCATCGCCACCACAGGCGGTGTCCCCGAACCGATGACCATCGGTCTGTTATCACTGGCCGCGCCGGCCCTCTTGAGACGACGTCGTAGATCCGCCGTGGTGGATCGAAGATCCGCCGTGGCGGAAAGTCGTAGACGCGCCGGGGTGGGCCGTTAGGCGGAGACGCTTGATCCGCCGGGGCGGGAAGTAGACGCACCGCTTCATCTCAGCATCAACGTAGCGGGCGGCCCCAACGGGGCCGCCCGCTTTCAATAGCAGCACGGCAACAGCTTCACCACAAAGATCACGCCGAAGCTTCCGGCTTCGCTGCAGCTACGCTGGACGGGTCGCAGGACAGGTTTGACATTCGGCGCCGGATGCGTCAGCATCTTCGGCCATGCGAGTTCTATCAGGTATTCAGCCTTCGGGTCGGCTGCATATTGGCAACTACTTCGGCGCGACGCGGCAGCACTTGCGGCTGCAGGATGAGGGGCATTCGTGCTTCTATTTCATCGCCAACTACCATGCGCTGACCAGCATCCAGGACCGCGCCGAGCTGGAGGACGTCTGCATGCACGTGGCGACGGCCTACCTGGCGATGGGGCTGGATCCGGACAAGAGCGTGTTCTTCATGCAGTCCGACGTGCCGCAGGTGACCGAGCTGTGCTGGATTCTGAACTGCCAGTGCCCGGTCAGCCTGATGGCCAAGGCCACCAGCTACAAGGACAAGGTCGCCCGCGGGCTGCCCGCCAATATGGGGCTGTTGGACTACCCGGTGCTGCAGGCGGCCGACATCATCATCTACGACGCCGAGAGCGTGCCCGTCGGGGCCGACCAGAAGCAGCACGTCGAGATGACGCGCGACATCGCGGGCAAGTTCAACCGCACGTACGGCCAGGATGTCCTCGTCCTGCCCGAGCCCTATATCGTGCCGGAAGTGGCGGTCGTGCCCGGCATCGACGGGCAAAAGATGTCCAAGAGCTACGGCAACACGATCGAGATCTTCGCCACCGACAAGCAGACGACAAAACGCTGCGCCGCGATCGTGACCGACTCGACCCCGCTGGAAGACCCCAAGGACCCGGACACCTGCAACGTGTTCGCGCTGCTCAAGCTGTTCGTCGAGCCGGCCGAGCTGGACGAGATCGCAGCCAGCTATCGCGCGGGCGGCTACGGCTACGGCCACGCCAAGGGCCGCCTCGCTGAACTCGTCAACGAGCAATTCGCCGACGCCCGCGAGAAATACCCCAAGCTCGAGAAACAGCCTGATTATGTGCGCGACGTCCTTCGCGAAGGCGGCCGAAAGGCCCGCGAAGTCGCCGACGCCACCATGGCCCGCGTCCGAGACGCCTGCGGCCTGCTGACGCATCGGTAGATTCTCGCGTGCAACAAGGTGCACGTCCTACGAGCTGACGCGCCGGTTGCCGCCATTGGGCAAAAACATCTCCTGCATCCCGCACATCCCTGCTAATATTTGCCGTCATGGACGAAGACTACCGCGTTGAACTGGATGTCTATAACGGCCCGCTGGATCTGCTGCTCTACTTGATCCGCCGGGACGAGATCGACATCCATGATATCCCCATCGCCCGCATCACCGAGCAGTACGTTCAGTATGTCGAGCTGATCACGCAGTTCGACCCGAACATGGCCGGCGATTTTCTCGTGCTGGCGGCGACGCTGATTGCGATCAAGACGCGGATGCTGCTGCCGCCGGGAACCGAGGGCGACGGCGACGAGGACGACGAGTTCGGCATCGACCCGCGGTCGGAGCTGGTCCGCCAACTGCTGGAGTACAAGAGGTTCAAGGACGCCGCGGGCGATCTGCTTGCCGCGGCCCAGTTACAGACGATGCAGCACGCTCGCAACGCCCCCACGCTGAAGCTCGAAACCGACGATCTGGACATCGAGGATGCGCAGGTCTGGGACCTGATGGACGCCTTCAGCAAGGTGCTGACGGCCATCGGGCAAAATGCCGCCTTTCACGAGGTCATCTACGACGACACGCCCATCGAACTGTACGAGGTGGACATCGTCGACCGCCTGCAGCGCGATGGGGCGATGACGTTCGAGAAGGTATTCGAAGGCTGCCTGAACCGCGGGCAACTGGTGGGGCTGTTCATGGCCCTGCTGGAACTGGTGCGGCTGCAGAAGGTGCTGACGCGGCAGGAGCACAACTTCGGGACGATCACGATCGAGCTGAACCCCAAGCCGCCAACCGAAGAGCAACTGGCCGCCATGGCTCAGCCGGCAAGCGACGAAGCAGCCGAGCAGCATGCTCCCGATGATGCGGTGATTCCCGGAGACAGTGATGAGCATCGAGACACGTCTGACTGAGTTGGGTATCGATCTACCTTCGCCGGCCAAGCCCGTCGGCGCCTACGTGGCGGCCGTGCGTACGGGCGATCTGGTCTTCACGGCCGGTCAGTTGCCGCTGACCGACGGCGAGCTCATCGCCGCCGGCCACGTGCCGAGCGATGTCGACATCGCGGCCGCCCAGGCCGGCGCGCGTCAGGCCGCTCTCAACGCCCTGGCCGCCATCAAGGCCGAGGTGGGGTCGCTCGACGCCGTGCGGCGGATCGTTCGGGTCAACTGTTTCGTCAATAGCGACGCCGGCTTCACCGATCAGGCGAAAGTCGCCAACGGGGCCAGCGACGTGCTCAAGGAGATCTTCGGCGATGTAGGCGTGCATACCCGCTGCGCGATCGGGGCGGCCGAGCTGCCGCTCAACGCCGCCGTTGAACTGGACCTGATCGTCGAGGTGGCCTAGCCGGCCGAGCTGTCGGCGTCCGGTTGGCTTGTCGGCTGGTCGAGGCCGAGAATGTGGGGTTGGGTCGTCAGGGCCGGGGCGGTATTGGCCGGGCGGCCGCGGGAGGGGTCGATCTTATCGGGGATAGTGAAGGTGAGCGGCTGGCTACTGCCGTCGGCATCGACGAAGACGCTCAACTCGGGCCGGAACTCGTGAGCGATCTTTCGCCAATCGTCGACCGGGCCGCGAAAACGGTGAAGCACTCGATCCTGGTTCGCCACCCGTTGCCAGCCGCCGGCTTGGTATTCGAAATACCACAACTCCACGCGCCAGATGATATCGCCGCCGTCGGCGTGGAACTCGCGCGTTCGCAGCAGCTCGACCAGCATCGTGGCCCGCCGGCCGTGGCCCTGGATATACAGCACGCGGCGGGTGTCCATGAAGTCCTTCATCTCGGCGATAAACTTGAGCAGCCAGTCAGCGTCGGCCTGCGTGAACTCCCGCCCGGGCTCGGGCGCCATGCCGAGCTGCTCCCGCCGCGTGGCCGCCATCCGAAGCAATCGGGCATCGACGAACGATAGATCGACCCCCTCGATAATCCGGCCCTTGCCGACGATGACGAGATCGTAGGCCGCATCTCCTGGAAGGTCGGCGAATCGAAACGTCCCGGTTGCCGGGTCGAAGTGCGACGGCTGATACGCCCGGCCGCTCTGGCGGGAAACGAGCGAGACGCCCTGGACCTGCTCGGCCGGCGTGATCGTACCCGTCACATCGCCAGCCGTGGGCGCGGGGATAGTGGGCTGATCTTCGGTCAGATCGACCTCGGCCAGTCCAACGCCAAGCAGCCCCACCAGCATGACCGTCGCCAAAGCGATGGCGGTTCGGCGGCCGAATTGGGCAGCGATCATCATCGGCCCTCGCTACCCGCCCAGCAGCTTGGCTGCATCGTCCGACGCCTCGGCTGCGATGACCTTGCCGAAGTAGACGCGGTGGAAGTCGCCTTCGGGATAATAGTCGTCGACGATCGATTGGACGAGATGCTTGGGGATCACGTCGTTGTGATGGACGACCTGACACTCGTAAACGATGGGGCACTCGGCCACAATCGGCGCATTCACGCTGCCGGCCTTGGCGGCCGTTAGCCCGGTTTCGGCGAACTTGTCGATGTCCCTGCCGCTCAGCGTGCCGCACACGCCGCACGCCCCGGCCATCTCGACCGTCGGCACGTTTACACTGAAAGCCCCGCTGTGCTCGATGCAGTCGTAGGTGTAGCGGCTGGGGCGGACCAACACGGTCCAGATCGGCATCCCCCAGATGATGCCAAGCTGTCCCCACCCGATGGTCATGATGTTGGCATTGCCGTCAGGCGCATAGCCGCCCAGCAGCAACCCGTCCGAACCCAGCCGCCTGGCGACGGCTGCGTAGTGATCGAACATCTCCATGGACATTCTGTTCATCTGGCCCACCTTTCTTCAGTTGTCTTGGCGAGCGTCTCGCTTCGCTCGTTATTCCGCGCCGTCCCAGCAGTAGGTGCAGAGCTGCTCTTTCGGCAGCCCCACCGCCTCGACCAGGTCGCTGAGCTTCTGGTACTTCAGCGAGGTCAGGTTCAGCTGTCGGGCGATGCGATCGACCATCGCGCAATACTTCTCGCCGCAGGGATCGGTGTATTGCTCGATGTTCTTGCCGTCCTCGCCCTCGATTTCGCAGATAGCCCGCCGCCCGGCCAGGTCCAGCTCCGACCGCGACCGCGAGAAGTTCAGGAACTTACAGCCGTAGATCAGCGGCGGACACGCCGGTCGCATGTGCACTTCCTTAGCGCCCGCCTCGTACAGGCGCTGGATCGTATCACGAAGCTGCGTGCCGCGAACGATCGAGTCCTCGCAGAACAGCATCCGCTTGCCGTCGATCAGCTCGCGCACGGGGATGAGCTTCATGCGGGCAACCAGGTCGCGCACGTCCTGGTTTTGCGGCATGAAACTTCGCGGCCAGGTGGGCGTGTACTTAACAAACGGGCGCCGATAGGGCACGCCGGCGTGGTTGGCGTAGCCGATGGCATGGGCCGTACCGGAATCGGGAATGCCGGCAACCATGTCGATGTCCATGTCATCGTTCTTGGCCAGGGCCGCCCCGCAGCGGTTGCGGGCGTCTTCCACGTTGATGCCTTCGTAGGTCGACGCCGGGTACCCGTAGTAGACCCACATGAAGGTGCACATCTGCATGCGCTTGCCGGGCGGGGCCTTGGTCTCAGCGCCGTCGGGCGTCATCAGCACGATCTCTCCCGGACCCAAATCGCGCACGGTGGCGTATCCCAGGTTAGGGAACGCGCACGACTCCAGCGTGGCCGCGTGGGCGCCGTCCTTTCGGCCGATAATGACGGGCGTCCGGCCGAGCTTGTCCCGCGCGACATAAATGCCCTCCGCCGTCAACAGCATGATCGAGCACGAGCCCTCCACCGACTCCTGCACCCGCCGAATCCCGGCGACGAAGCTGCTCTCCTGGTTGATCAGCGTCGAGACCAGCTCGGTCGGGTTTACCTCGCCGCCGCCCATCTCCGAGAAGTGCGTGTGGCGTTTGCTGAACGCCTTCTTGACCAGCGCGTCGAGGTTCTTGATCACACCGACGGTGATGATGGCGTAGGTGCCCAGGTGCGACCCGATCAGGAGGGGTTGATCCTCGTAGTCGCTGATCACGCCGATGCCCGCAGGGCCCTCGAAGCTGGAAATGTCGTCGTCGAACTTGGAGCGGAATTGCGCGTTCTCGATGTTGTGAATCACCCGCGTGAACCCCGTGTGATTGAGCGTGGTCAGGCCGCCCCGCCGTGTCCCGAGGTGCGAATGGTAGTCCGTTCCGTAGTAGAGGTCCGTTACGCAATCCTCTTTCGACGCTACACCGAAGAAACCACCCATCGTTCGACTCCTTCTTTCAACAGCCACCGAGATGTCGGCCGACATCCGTTACCGGCCGGATCGTTCTATTCGTAGGTACGTCCGCCACCGGTGCGTCCGAAATCGCGCTTCGCGCGGCGGTACAACTGGTTGCCCCACTTGGTGGGGTACTTGCCCATCACGCAGCCGGTGCAGAGCGTCTCGCCGTCGACGTCGATACAAGGCCCCAGATCGGCCACGTGGAGATAGCGAAGGCTATCGACTTTCAGGGCCGCGGCCATCTTGGCCAATGCATCGGCCGACGGCGCCCCGTCGTAGGTCCGCTTGAAGAAGGTCGGGGCAAACAGTTCGTTGAGGGTGGACATGTCGATTCCGTAGAAGCACGGGGCCACGATCGGCGGGCAGGCCACGCGAACGTGGAGTTCCCTGGCGCCGCCGCGCTTTCGCAACTGCGCGGCCAGCCCCGACAGCGTCGTCGAACGAACGATCGAATCCTCGACCAGGAACACGCGCTTGCCCGACAGGACGCCCGGCAGCGGTGTGTATTTGCTGGCGGCGCTGGCCTTTCGCGTGCTGTCGGGCTGGATGAACGTCCGCCCGATGTAGCGATTTCGGATCAGCCCTTCGACGCACGGCAGGCCCAGCTTGTAGGCGAACGCGTCCGCGGCGGCTTTGGCGGTATCGGGGACGGGCACGACGATCCAGTCCTTGCCGAAGGGCTGGTCTTCTCGCTCGGCCAGTTGCACACCCGACCGCGCGCGGGCCATGTAGACGCCCGCCCCGTCCATCTCGCTGGCGACGTTGGAGAAGTACACCCATTCGAAGAAACACCGCGATTGCTTTCGCGATTCGGCGAACTGCTCGAACCGAAGCTTGCCTTTCTCGACGATGGCCATCTGGCCCGGCTCGAGCGAGTGGATCTCCCCGAAGCCGAGATTCGCCAATGCCACCGACTCGCTGGCGGCCCCGAACAGTCGCCCCTGCACCGCCCAGCACATCGGTCGAAAGCCCACCGGATCGCGTGCGACGAACATCCGGCCCATCGCATCGAGGAAGGCGATATTGTACGCCCCATCAAAATCCCGCGCCATCGACCGCATGACCTTGGTCAGGTCAGGCATTTTCTCGCCCCGCAGGCGATAGGACAGGGCGTGCAGGATCATCTCGGTGTCGGTATTGAGCGTGAAATGGTAATGACGCCTCGCCAGCAAGCGGTCGCGGAGCTGGCGGTAGTTGGCCAGGTTGCCGTTGAAGGCGAACGTATACCATTTCCACAGGCGGCCGTGGTGGCGTTCGAAGGGCTGGGCGTACCGCACATCGTCCTGGCCGCACGTCGCATAACGCGTGTGGCCGATGGCGGCCTGCCCCGCATACTTTGCAAGGATCTCGCGACAGCGGGCCGGCTGAGACATGGTGAACGCCTCGGTTACCATGCCGACGTCCTTGTAGGTATCCAGGAGCTGGACGCGCTGGGGGGCATAGCTGCTCAGCCCGGCCGCCAACTGGCCGCGGTTCTGCAGGTCCAGCAACATCGGGGGCACCAGGGGAGAGACGTTGCCGCGCTTGACCAGCCGGCTTGCCTTGCCCGCACGTCCGGCGGGCTTATCGAGCCAGTACAACGCAACGACGCCGCATTCGTGACGAATGTCTTCGCTCATATGTGCAGGGCCAATCCGTGGCGGGACCAGTTGAAATTGAATCATGCACTATACAGTCTACGCGGCGGTGACTCAAGCCCCCCTCGCCCGGTCGGCGGAATGACAACCGGGCGGGCCGGATGCTGTTAGCGCCCGGTCCGCCCAGGATCGACCCCCGACCCATTATCGAATCTGATAGACCTGTCCACGAAGCTCGATCAGCAGTTCCTCGGCGGCCTGCTGGCTGGCTAGAATCTGGTTCTCCGCGACCGTGTTGGCCCGGGCCAGTTTGAAATACTCCTCGCTCATCCGCTCGATGACGACGACCTTGTCGGCGTCGCGTTCGAGATCGATCTGCGTGGCGTTGGCGGCCACCCACTGGCGCCCGCGACGATACAGCGCTTGGCCGCCCACCCGGCGGACGTTGGCAACCTGTTCTTGCTCGCCACGATCATAGGCGTCCTGGCTGGCGTTGCCGACCATCGCCACGCCGTTATCGGCCGGACGGGAGGGCTCGGGCACTCGCTTGGCCGTATTGAGTTTCTGGCGGCTCTTGGCCCCTCTCTGGCCCGCCCCGCCGGTGACCTCATCGGCCAGGATATAGGCGTTGCCCACCGCCGCCGCACGAACAGCCGTCGGCCGGTTCAACGCCGTCCCTTCGTCGGCCAGGAAGCTGGTATAGGGGGTGATAATCCCGTGGGTCAGGCTCAGGCGGATCAGCTCATCGACGACTTCCTTCGATTCGCCGTGTAGTTGGATCTGATCCAACAGCCAGCCGATGCGGCGGACGGCCCAGAGCGTTTGAACGAATGGATAGCGTTTATCCATCTTGAAAATATTGGCCGGATACTCGAACCCGCGCTCCTTGCCGTCATACGTCCCGGTTACGACGACCTGGATGACACCCACGCCGTCTTCGTCTTCATCCAAGGCCTGGATATCCTTGGCCGCTAGTCGTCCGACGATCACGAGCTGGTCGCCCTCGAATAGATCGCCAAGCTCGCGCGGGTAAACGTCTACAAGCTTCACGCCGTGCACTGCCACCTTCAGGCCCATCATGACGGGGTTCTTGATTTTCTTATAGAGCGAGCCGACCTTGGCCTCGATGGGTTCGCTGGGCTTGACGTAATCGCTACGCCCGCCATTGTCGAGCACCAGCTTGTCCAGCATCCGCACGTTCACGTCGTAGCCGACGCCGAACGCGAACAGCCTGGCCCCGGCGGTGTTGGCCTTTTTCGCCTCCGACAGGATGACGGTCTCGTCGGTCGTGCCCACCGTCGGCAGGCCGTCGGTCAGGAAGATGATGTACTTCGGACGCGGATCCTTGCCACCCCCCTCGGAGAGCATCTTCATCGCCATCTGCAGGGCCGCATGGATGTCCGTCGCGCCGCCCGCCTGGAGCGATCCGATCCTAGCGATGGCCGTCTCGACAACCTTCCCGGTGGCGGGTTGCAGTTCGGTGAAGACCGCCTCCACGGCATCGCTATAGACCAGAACGTTGATGCGGTCACCTTCGTTGAGATTGTTCAGGACGAATGCCGCCGCCTCACGGGCCTGGGCGATCTTCTCACCACCCATCGAGCCGCTGCGGTCCAGCACGAGCACGACGTCTTTTGCGATGATCTTCGTCGAAGCCGTTCGGGGATTGGGGCTGACCAGCATCAGGAAGTAGCCGTCTTCGGCCTCGGTCGCCTGATACGTCAGGAGCGTGGCCCCTATCTCCTCGTTGGCGGACTTGTAGAACAGTTGGAAGTCGGCGGTCGGGGTGACGTTCACGGCGTGGTAGGTCGCCACGAGCCGACGCGGGCCCTTGCGGTCGATGGTAATCTTGTGCGAAGGCGAGTAGACCGTCGTAATATCGGCCGATGACTCGACGTCCACGCGGACGGTCACGTCGCGAATGGGCTTGGCCGAGAACTTCTCGGTGTTCAGCGGGTACCACACCTCGACGGTCGAGGTATCCTTCTTGCAGATGGTGCGGTAGTTGACGACGACCTTGGCGGGCTTGCCCGGCTCGAGCGGAAACGCCCGCGTGCGGTACAGGCCGAACCCCGCGTATTCCAGCAGGGCGGGGTCCTTCTTGCGGCGGACGATCTCCTCGTAGATCCTTCGGGCCTCGTCGGCCTTCATCAGCTTGGCCGGGAACTCCTTGCCGTTGACCATCAGCGTCATCGAGTTGATGGCGGCCCCCGGCGGGACGGGAAACAGGTACTCCACCTCGATCATGCCCTTGCCGGTATTGACGAACTCCTGCGTAATCGACACCGACGCCACCTGCTGACGGACGGTGATATCCACGTGATGATAGGTCACCGCCCAATGGCCCTGGACGGGAATATCCGGACGGATGGGCACGATCATCCCGTCGGCCCCCGCCGGCGAGACAGCCGCAGCCGTCACGGCGACGGCGATCAGCCAGTGGCGGATGAGTTGGCGAGTTGTCAAATCACGTGACCTGGACATGGCATTCTCCCTGTCAGTCAAGTATGGCCGTTATCTCTTCACTCATTCAGACGACCCTCAACGCCAACGGTTCCAAACAATTTCAAGAAAACCACCCACCCAGCGCCATCTGAAGATACCCCTGATCCTCCCCAATTGCGCAGAACAATACATCTGCCGAAAAGCGTCCATCGATGCCCGGCCCTCAGCCCGAAGGGCGGGCCCTGCCAGCCCATGGCGGAAGCCATGGGTAGCCCTACCCCAACTTCTCGCGCACGAAGGTGAGGACTTCGTCGGCCTTGATCCGGGTCTGGTCGAGGGTGTCGCGGTCGCGGATGGTGACGGTTTGGTCTTCGAGCGTCTGGCCGTCGACGGTGACGCAGAACGGCGTGCCGGCTTCGTCCTGGCGGCGGTAGCGTCGGCCGACCGCGCCCTTTTCGTCGTAGAAGGCGGCCAGGCCTGCGTCGCGGACCTGCTCGTAGATGCCGCGGGCGACCTCGGGCATGCCCTCCTTCTTGACCAGCGGGAAGACGGCCACCTTGATCGGGGCGAAACGCGGGTGCAGCTTCATCACGACGCGCGTTTTCATCTGGCCCTTGTCGTCGGGCGCCTCATCCTCGGTGTAGGCCTCGCACAGAAACGCCAGCGTCGCCCGGTCCACGCCGCCTGAGGGCTCGATCACGTACGGGATGAAGCGCTCCTTCGTCTCGTCGTCAAAATACGTCAGGTCCTTGCCGCTGTACTCCTGATGCCTGGACAGGTCGTAGTCGGTGCGGTTGGCGATGCCCTCCAACTCGCTGAGGCCAAAGGGGAACTCATATTCCACATCCGCACAGGCGGCGGCGTAGTGGGCCAGTTCATCTTTCTCGTGGTCGCGCAGGCGAAGCTTGCTGGAGGTCAGGCCGTGGTCGATATACCACTGGAACCGCGCATCGCGCCAGTGCTCATACCACGTGTCCGCCTCGGAGGGATGACAAAAGAACTCGATCTCCATCTGCTCGAACTCGCGGGATCGGAACGTGTAGTTGCGGGGGTTGATCTCGTTGCGAAACGCCTTGCCGATCTGGGCGATGCCGAACGGCACCTTCAGCCGCGAGGAGTCCAGCACGTTCTTGTAGTCGGCGAAAATCCCCTGCGCCGTCTCCGGGCGGAGGTAGGCGACGGATGTGGAATCCTGCATCGCTCCGACGTGGGTCTCGAACATCAGGTTGAAAAGCCGAGGCGGCGTCAGCGACCCGCGGCAGGTGGGGCACATCGCTGTCTTGCCTTCGGGGGTCTGGTCGGAGCGGAAGATCGTCCAGGTGATCTCGTCAGCCTTTTGCTCGATTCGGCGACGAATCTTGCTGGAAGCGCCGGCGGCGACGACCTCGCGGGCCACCGCCTCGGTCTCCGCCTCGGCGCCGCCGGAGACAATCTCGGTCTCGCCGGCTGCAGCCAATACCGTAAACGCACGGTCGGCGCGGAAGCGGGCCTTGCACTCGGTGCAATCGACCATCGGGTCGGAAAAGCCGCCCACGTGGCCGGAGGCCTCCCAGACACGGGGGTTCATGATGATCGACGCGTCCAGGCCGACGATATCGTCGCGGCGGCGGACGACGTCCTCCCACCAGGCGGCCTTGATGTTGCGCTTCAGCTCGACGCCGAGGGGCCCGTAGTCCCAAAAGCCGTTGATGCCCCCGTAAATCTCCGACGACTGGAAAATAAAGCCCCGGCGCTTGCACAGGGAGACGAGTTTGTCCATCAGATCGTTCTTACTCTCGGACATCAGGGGCTCCACGGCGCGGCGGCCGGGCGGCGCCGACGGCCTGCGCGATTGTCAAGGGAGCGGTCATCATACGGCTCGCCTACGCCACTGACAAGGCCCGGCGCCCTACGGCCCCAGGGCCTGCTTGGGGGGCGAGATACTGACGATTCGCCAGCCCGCCGGCCGTTTCAGCCACCGCGTCCGCCAGGTCAGCGGCGTTCGCCGTCGGCCCACGTCGGGGCTCTCGAGCGTCATCACGGTCGTGAGATCCACGATCGCCCGGTGGCCGAACTCGACGCGAAATTTGGTGATCGCGATCTGTCGGATATTCCACCGGCTCACGGCCCCCTTGGCCGCCAGAATCGTCATCTGCTTATTCAGGCCAATCCCGCCATAGGGGCCCAGGTCGATCGTGGCGTCATCGTCAAGAACTATCTGCAGGCCGTCGGTCTTCCCGGCCGACAGATCGGCGGCAATCTGCTCGCACGCTTGGCGAATCTGCTCGCGATCGGTCACCACCAGCACCGACAGAACCCCAACCAACGCCGCCAGGGCCGCCGGCACGATCAACAGCCGCGCCGTCCCCCGCGTGCGACGTTCCCGCCAAATCGCCGCCAGCACGATTTCGGCGACCAGCATCATCGCCAGGAATCCAAACGGTTGCTCGAAAAGTGTCCGCGTGATGATCTGCATCACAAAATTGTACGCCTGGGCGAATTAAAGTGTGCGAGAACATTCGTGTGATAGGTATCCTTTGACCCATGCGGCCCGACGATGACCATCCCGCTGACGGCGACTTGATGCGAATCAAGGAAGCCGCCGCCGCTGCCGGCGTCAGCCGTCAGACCATTCAGTACTACATCATGCTCGGTCTGGTCGAGCCGATTCGGGGACCCAACGGTCGCCGCCGCCACTTCGACGACAAGCTTATCCGCCGTATTCGGCTCATCCACCAGCTCAACGTGTCCGGCTACGCGCTGCGGGACATCCGGGATACCTACTTGCACAGCCGGTAACGGCGGCGAGGGTCTCTTCCATCGCCGCCGATGCGGCCGTAGAATGCAGCGGGAATGGCCAAAAAATTCGTCAAGATCTCCCTGGCGGTGAAGTTCCGCCTGCTGATCGGCATCGCGGCCGTGGGCATTATTCTTGCGGCGCTGGTGTTTCCGTGGATCGTCATGGAACTCGCCGCCGAGCAGCAGGTTCGCCACCACGGCGAGGAGGTCGCCCGGCTGGCCCAGAACCGCTGGGACCGCGAGCACGGCCATAGCTCAGACGTTCTGACAGACATGGCCGAGCTGTTCGCCCTCGACGACCTCAGCGGCGTGCGCACCGGGCCGCGATTCGTGACGATCAAGGCCAGTGCCGCCCTCGATCCGATCGCCCAAAAGGCCGTGCGGGCATTTCAGCAGAACCTCAAACAGGACCTGGTCGTTTTCAGTGGAGAGGACGAGCAGGACGAGGGGACGCATCGGCTGTTCCGCCGCATCCGGACCGAGCCGCGCTGCATGGAATGTCACCGCGCCCCCACCGGCGACGTCGTGCGCCTCCAGCCCGGCGAGTTTGTGGGCATGATCGATCTGACGCTGCCCCCCCCACCGACGCCCAAGTGGCTGCCGACGGTGCGGCTGGCCTTTGCGACGGGCGGCCTGGTGGCCGGGCTGCTGGCCTTTATCCTGTTCGCGGCGATCACCCAGCGCCTGGTGCTTCGGCCCGTTCGCATCCTTCGCGACATCGCCGACCGGGTCGCCGACGGCGATCTGAGCATCCGCAGCACGCTCGACAGCGGCGATGAACTCCAGCACCTCGGCGACAGCTTCAACAGCATGCTCTCGTCCATCGGCAGCCAGACCAATCGGCTCCGAGCGGCCAATCGCGCACTCGACCTCAAGCTCGGCGAGCTGTCCGAGGCCAACGTGGCGCTGTTCGAGGCCAATAAAGTCAAGGCCGAGTTCCTGGCGAACATCTCCCACGAACTGCGAACGCCCCTCAACAGCATCATCGGCTTTGCCGACCTGCTGGCCGACGCCTCCGACGACCGGATCCGTCGCTACGGGCAGAATATTTCTTCATCCTCCAAGAGCCTCCTGGCGATGATCAACGACCTGCTGGACCTGGCGAAGATCGAAGGCGGCAAGACCACCGTTCGCCTGGACAAGGTGTCGGTGTCCGGCACATGTCAGACACTGGTCACGTTGATCCAGCCTCTGGCCGACCAGAAGCAACTGTCCGTCCGGCTGGACCTGGCCGAGGATCTGCCCATCATCACCACCGACGGCGGCAAGCTGCAGCAGATCCTCTACAACCTGCTGTCCAACGCCGTCAAGTTCACACCCGCCAACGGCGGCATCACCGTGACGGCCGGCCTGCACAAACCCCAGATCGTCTCGATCGTCGTGGCCGACACGGGGCCCGGCATCAGCGAGGCCGAGCAGAATCGAATCTTCGAGAAGTTCTACCAAGCCGACAGCACGCTGGCGAAACAGTCCACCGGGACGGGCCTGGGGCTGGCGATCGCCAAAGAACTGGCCAATCTGCTCGGGGGGCGGCTCACCGTTGCCAGCTCGCCGGGGGCCGGCGCAACATTCACCCTCACGTTACCGGTCGACCCCAAGCCCGCCAATGGCGCCGACGCCGCCGATTCGACGGACTCGGACCCTCGATAGCGACGGCGCCGCCAGGCCCCTCAATACCAAATCGTGACGATGAGGTTCTCTTCAGCCGTCTTGCCCTGAAGCATGCCGATGTTGTGGCCGACGTGCTTGACTTCGACCTCTTCGCTGTCGAGCCATTCGTTGATCTGATCTTCCATCCCCTTCAGCGAGGTGGCCGAGATCTTGGTGTGGAACACGCGACAGCGCGTGGCGCCCGTCCCGGGAAGATTGACGGGGCGCCGAAACTCCTTGATCCCCTGCATCCGCTCATCGAGGCTGGCCAATCGACGCACCTGCGACTCGCCGCCGTCGCTGTCGGAGTCGACCAGACTGATCGACTCGGCATCTTCTTCTTGCGCCGGCGAGCTCGCCTCGAGCGAAATCGGCGCATCATCGTCTGTCGGGGTCGGGGCATCGTCGGAATTGGACACATTGGGTTGTGACATGGTCAGGCTCCTTTGATTCGTCAAAACAGATTCCAAAGACAGCGTCAATTCCCTAGTATAGCTAGTTGCGGCTCCCGTTCAAGCTCACACCTGGCGCAGCGGCCGTGAGACTGAAACGATGCGAAACGACAAGCTCTGGACACTCGTCATCTTCGCCGCAGTTCTGCTGGCGGTGATAGCGTTCAACCCCTTCAGCGGCGGGCAGGACCACGCCCCGGCGACGGGCCCGGCCAGCCAACCCGCAAGCGGGGATTTTCTGGCCGGCATCAGCCTGCAACTGCACAGCGGCAACGACGAGCACCCCTTCGAGACCTACATCGACGAAATCGCCGACGCCGGCGCCAACACCGTCTGCCTGGTCATCGCCGCCTACCAGGAGAACTGCGCCTCGTCGAGCCTGTTCGTCGACGCCCGCAAGACGCCCTCCGACCGCCGGCTGACGCAGTTGATCGATCACGCCCACGGGCGAGGCTTGCGCGTGGTCCTGATGCCGATCGTTCTGCTCGATAACCCCCTCGCCGGCGAGTGGCGGGGCAAGATCGCCCCCACCAGTTGGGACGACTGGTGGGAAGACTACACCGGCTATCTCGTGCACTACGCCCGCTTGGCCGAGAAAGCCGATGTCGACGTGCTCATGATCGGGTCGGAACTGCTCAGCACCGAGCGGTTCACCGACCGGTGGGAAAAGCTTATCGGCACGATCCGGCACGACTACCACGGGCTGCTGTCCTACTCGACCAACTGGGACCACTACCAGGTGCCCAAGTTCTGGAAACACCTCGACCTGATCGGCATGACGACCTATTACGACCTGACCGGCGGCAAGACCCCCACCCTTGAGCGACTGCTGGCCGCCTGGGAGCCCATCCGCCGTGACATCCACGCCTGGCAGGCCAAGATCGGCCTACCCATCATGTTCACCGAGGTTGGCTGGCCCAACCTGACGACGTGCGCCCAATACCCCTGGAACTATACGCTCACAGACAAAGGCCCCGACCCCGCCGCCCAGGCCAATTGTTTCGAGGCGTTCTTCCGGACGTGGATCGACGACCCGATCGTCGCCGGCATCATGGTCTGGGAGTGGCGAAACTACCCGGACCAACCCACCGGCCCGACCGACACCTCCTACGTCCCCTGCGGCAAGCCCGCACTGGATGTAATCAGCCGCTACTACCGCGCCGCCCAACTGGCCACCACACGCCCAGCAACCCAACCCGCCGAGACAGCCAACGCCGTCAGCCCTTAGAGCAATGGGCGCAATCGCCGGGCGCCATGCCCACACTTGTGTGGACATGTCTGATCGTCGGTCATTCTTCATGCCCACGCGAGCGTGGGCATGCCACCCGCCGTGCGGCGTCGAACACTTGCGCGGGGGATCTCCTGATCCCCCGCGTTCTTGGACCACCGCGCCAGGTGCGACAGCATGGTCAACTTCCCTTTCAGAATGAGAATTACTCGCCTTTGGTGATGGTAATCGCCGCGCTATGAATCTCGCCGATCCACAGTGCCGGCACATCTTTCGATCCCGCCGAGGAAGGTGCCGTCGAAACGGGCCTCGACCCGGGGGGGCGAGGAGGGGCCGGCTGATGAAGGACGGACTGATACACATCTGGATACTTCACGCAACGTTCCAACTCACTGACATGGCTACGCCCGACGATATAGGAGAACTCGATCGCATGCTCGCCCGCTTGGTCGATCCCTGTAAAGGGCACGGCCTTGAGTTTCGTCACATCAAGCCACTTCATCCGAGGTCCAAGAACTTTGAAAGGGTCAACGATCCCATACGAAGGCGGCTCGGCTCCAGTAATCTGCACACCATCCGGACGCGTTACGCGGATGTTCACCCAGGCATTTCCTTCGAAACCAAAAGGCCGAAGAATGGTTATTGGCTCATCGGTATCGTTGCGAATCTCTGCGAACAGCAGCACCGGCTCGCCCGGGACCGTGGCTTCCTTCGGTGTCAGCAGCCTTAGCGACAAGACTCCATCGGCACTGGTAGTCCACTCAGAAGCAGTCATATCCTCGTACGAGACACCCAACGCCTCCTTTCGGATATTCAGAAGGGGCAGGGCCTTGTCTTCATCAGCAGTCCTTGTGTCAGAATGATCGGATTGCTCGACCGGGGTGGGCACTTCATCGGCCCGCCGACATCCCACGGCTAGCACTGCAACAGCCAACAGCATGATCACAACAGCCATCTCGCATTTCTGAGCCCATATCTGCAATCTCATTTGTCTATCCTTCCGGCCGGGTGCCATGCCCACACTTGTGTGGGCATGTCTGATCGTCGGCCATTCTTCATGCCCACACAAAGAAAAAGGGGTCAGGTACCTTTTCTAGCACTCCCGGCGCCCCGCCATCAGCGCCAGCCAGTCCACCTGCTCGATGGCCAGTTGCGCCTCCGGGCCGATCCGCATCTTCTTGACGCTCGTCGATGTATCATTGGGCACGCGCGTCAGCACGTTCACCCGCCCGCGCTGAGCGATTTGGTCGGGATTGGTCGCGACCGCCGCGTCCATCGGCTCCGGATCGGTGGGCCAGCGATTGACGACCACACCGGCCACCCGCAGCCCCGCAGCCCGCGCCGCGTGCAGCGTCAACAACGTGTGGTTGATCGTCCCCAGGCCCGGCCGAACCACAACCACAAGCGGCAGGCCCAGAAGTCTGGCCAGATGAATCACCCAGAACTCGTCGCTGAGCGGGCACAAGAGGCCCCCGACCCCTTCAACGATCACGGGCCGCCCCGCCTCGGCTAGATAGCGCCATGCCTCGAAGATTGCACCGAGATCCACCGCCCGGTCCTCCCGCTGGGCGGCGACATTCGGCGCCAGCGGCGCATGAAAACACACCGGCGTAATCTGCGCCAACGTCCGCCCCGAATCGGCGCATGCGGCCAGGAACTCCGTATCGCCGCTGACCAGCCCGCCGCGAGGATCACGCCGACAGCCCGATGCGACCGGCTTGAACACATCCACCGGCTGGCCCGCCAGGCGCAAACACCTCGCGATGCCGCCCGCCACCACCGTCTTGCCGACGCCCGTATCCGTGCCCGTGACAAACAGCCCCCGCGCCGCCGGCAAGTCCGGATAGTCCGACACATCGAAATCAAAGCCGTTATTCGAAGAAGTCATTGATCGTCGCCACCACGCCGTCCAGCAGGCGTCCCAAGGTTGTCTCGTCCATGGCCGGGGCCGGCATGAGCACGACCACGTCGCCGAGCGGCCGGACTATGATACCGCGATCGAGCGCCCGCTCGCACACCGCGGCGCCGACGCGTTTGACGGGATCGAACGCCTTGCGTTTATCGCGGTCGGCTGCCAGTTCGATGCCCACCATCATGCCGCACTGACGAACATCGCCCACATTCGCATGATCGGCCAAAGGCGCCAATTTCTCGCGAATCAGTTCGATCTTGGCCGCCAGCTTATCCAGGAGATTCGACTCGAAGATCAGATCGATGCTGGCCGATCCCGCCGCACAGCCCAGCGCGTTGCCCGTGAAGGTATGGCCGTGATAGAAGGTCCCGCCTTCGCCCGCATCGCCGCAGAACGCATCGAAAATATCCTGACTGGCCAACGTCGCCGCCACCGGCAGATACCCGCCCGTCAGCCCTTTGCCCAGACACATCAGGTCCGGCGAGACCTGCTCGTGCTCGCACGCAAACAGCTTGCCCGTCCGGCAGAACCCCGTCGCCACCTCGTCGACGATCAGCAGCGTCTCGCGCCTGGCCGTCAGCTCGCGCAGCGACGCCAGGAACCCCGGCGGGTGCGTCAGCATCCCCCCGGCCCCCTGGCAGAGCGGCTCGACGATCACGGCGCAATACTCGCCCGCGCCGATTTCGAGCAATGTGTCGATCTCGCTCAGCACGACGTCCCCGGCCCGGGGCCCGGCCGGATGGCGATACGGATTTGGACAGTCCACAAAGGCGGTCTCGAACAATAACGCCCGAAATGTCCTGTGAAACAGATCGATCCCGCCCAGGCTGACCGAGCCGATCGTGTCGCCGTGATAGCCCTGCCGCAGAGCGATGAACTTTCGCCGCTCGATCTCGCCGCGGTTGTGCCAATACTGATACGCCATCTTCAGCGCCACCTCGACCGCCGTCGCCCCGCTGTCACTGTAGAAGACCTTTGTCAGCGTCTCCGGCGAGATCCGCACCAGCCGCTCGGCCAGCTCGATGCTGGCCGTCTGCCCGTGGCCCAGCAGCGTCGAATGCGCGACACGGCCGAGCTGCCGGCGGATCGCATCATCGATTCGCCCCACGCGGTGCCCGTGCAGGTTGCACCACAGGCTGGAGAACCCGTCGATGAACCGCCGCCCGTCGGCGTCGATCAGTTCGAAGCCCTCCGCCTCGACGATGATCCGCCCGGGCTCGTCGCCGCCGCCGAGCCACTGCCGCATGGCCGTGAACGGATGCCACACGACCTGCTTATCGGCCTCGACAAGTCGGGCAGGCGGCGGGGGAGACTCTTGTGAATGCTCTGTCATGTTCTGCGTCCAAAGGCGGCGCCTATGCGGCGACGATCGAGCAACTATAATACTGGGGTGATGGCATCGTCGGAAGATCAACTCGCCGCCGCCCGCACCAGAATGGTCCGTCGCCACCTCCGAGACCGGGGCATCGCGGATGAGCGTATTCTCGCAGCCTTCGCCGCCACGCCGCGAGAGCGGTTCCTCCCGCCGGAAAAAGCCGACCAGGCCTATGGCGATTTTCCGATCCCGATCGGTCTGGGCCAAACGATCAGCCAGCCCTACATTGTCGCCGAAATGATTCAGCAGATGCGGCCCCAGCCCCACCATCGCGTTCTCGACGTCGGCTCGGGCAGCGGGTACCAGACGGCGATCCTCGCCCGCCTGGTCGATCATGTCTACGCCGTCGAGCGGCTCGACGCCCTCCGGCGCAGCGCCGAGGCGCTCCTGAAGGAGCTCGGCATCGATAACGTCACCTTCAGCACCCACGACGGCAGCGGTGGTTGGCCCGAGCACGCTCCGTTCGACGGCATCATCTCCGGCGCGGCCTCCCCGGACGTGCCCGTCTCCTGGCGCGAGCAACTCGTCGATGGCGGGCGGATCGTCCTGCCCGTCGGTCCCGCTTATTCGCAGGATCTCCGCGTCGTCGAGAAGCGCGGCGACCGATGGATCGAAACGTCGGTCTGCGGGGTGCGATTTGTCAAACTCATCGGCCGCGAGGCCTGGCCACAAGACAATAACGACCGACCTTGACACCGCCTTGCGGAGACTTATCATAATGCAGGCGGTTCGATCCATCCCCGTTGACCGAGCCAGGTTGTTTTGCCGCCCTGCTGGACCGCTATGCTCGGCGACGGAAAAGGGAAAGGACATGCACATGCGTATCACCTTCCTGACAAGTGTGGCGGCGATGTTGATCGTCGCCGGCTGCAACTTCAACTCGCCCAACGAGGTTCGCGGCCCGATCGCCCCGGGGCCTGTGGAACGGGACGTCAAACCGCTTGAAGCCCCCATCGAGCAGGCCCCTGTCGTCACCGACGCTGATGACACCGAGGTCGACACGGACGACAAGCCCGCCCCCCGAGTGCGAACACTGGGCCGGCCCGACGAGCCTCGCCCTCCCCGCCGTCGGGACACGCCCGTTGTCACCCCGGCGCCGCCGCCCACCCCGCCCGCGCCGGCGACAAGACAGTACGTCATCCACCCGAAGGACACGCTCTGGTCGCTGTCGAAGCACTTCCTCGGCGACGGCAAACGCTGGCGCGAGATCATGCGCGCCAACCCGGGGCTGGACCCCAACAAGCTCAGAGTAGGCCAGACGATCACTATCCCGCCAAAGTAGCGGTGACATTCGACCTTGCCTCCGCTCCACCCGGACACGCCCGTTCAGTACGTCAAAGGCGTTGGCCCCACCCGCGCCGAGCAGTTACGCCAACTCGGCATCGAAACGGTCGAGGACCTTCTGCTCTACTTTCCGCGCCGGTTCGATCTCCGCCGCCAGGCTCAACCCATAGAAACGCTGCGAGGCGACGAACCGGCCGTCACCGTCGCCGGCGAAGTGCTCAGCGTCAGTGAACGGCCGGGCGGCAAGCGCCCGTTCTTCGAGTGCGTCCTGTCGGATGGCACCGGGTGGGTCCAGTTGAAGTGGTTCTACGGGCTCTACCTCCGCAACCAGATTCGCCCCGGCATCCATCTGGCCGCCAGCGGGAAGATTGGCGTCTACCGTGAAGTCCTGCAACTGATCAATCCGCAGTTTCAGATGCTGTGGGATCCCGCCGGGGCCAAGCTCGACCGCGATGAATTGCTGCCCGTCTATCCGGCCGGGGCGAAACTCTCCAGCGGCGTGATCGCACAGATCATTCGCCGCGTACTCCCGGAGGCGACCCGCCTCGTCCAATCGTGGTTCCGCGACGACTACCTCGACAAGCGCGCCCTGATGCCGCGTCCCGAAGCCGTCGCCGCCATGCATCGGCCCCAGGACCGCGACCACTGGGCCCAGGCGCGGCGCCGCCTGGCCTATGACGAATGCCTGCTGATGCAACTCGGCATCGCGCTGATACGGCTGCGGCAGATCAGCCGACCCGCTCACCCGCTGCCATGCTCGCCCCTGATCGACCAGCGAATCCGCAAGCGCCTGCCCTTCAAGCTGACGGGGGCCCAGGATCGGGCCGTGGCGGATATTGCCGCCGATCTCGCCCGCGAGCGCCCGATGAACCGCCTGCTGCAGGGGGATGTCGGCTCGGGAAAGACGGTCGTCGCGCTGTATGCGGCGCTGCTGGCGGTGGCCAACCGCAAACAGGCGGCCATCATGGCCCCCACCGAGGTCCTCGCCTCCCAGCATTTCCGAAAGATCACCGACTACCTGGCCGGCAGCAAGGTGCGGACCGAGCTGCTCGTGGGCGGCCAGCCAGCGGCCCATCGCCGGCGCCTGCTCGATGCATTGGCCCAGGGCGAAATCGACATCCTCGTCGGCACCCATGCGTTGTTGACTGAGGGCGTGACGTTCTCCGACCTCGCCCTGGTGGTCGTGGACGAGCAGCACAAGTTCGGCGTCCGCCAGCGAACGCAGATTCGGGGCAAGGGCTTCGCGCCGCACTACCTGGTCATGACGGCCACGCCGATTCCGCGAACGCTGGCCCTGACGGTTTTCGGCGATCTGGACTGCTCGATCATCGACGAGATGCCGCCCGGGCGAGGCACGACGACCACCCGATGTGCGGCCATCGACGAGATGGACGCCATCCTGGCCGAAGTCCAGGGCCGCCTCGATGCCGGACAGCAGGCGTACTTCATCTACCCTCTGGTCAACCCGTCGCCGAAGCTCCAGTTGACGGCCGCCCAGCAGGCCTATACGGAGTTGTCCGGCGGCCCGCTGGGGCGCTACGGCGTGGGGCTCGTCCACGGCCAGATGCCGGCCCCGCAGAAGGAGGCCGTCATGGCCGATTTCCGCCTGGGCCGCACGAAGGTCCTGGTCGCCTCGGTCGTCGTCGAGGTCGGTGTGGACGTGCCGGCCGCCAACGTGATGGTCATCATGCACGCCGAGCGGTTCGGGCTGGCCCAGTTGCACCAGCTTCGCGGTCGAATCGGCAGATCGGCCGCCGATGCCCTGTGCATCCTGGTCGCCGAACCCAAGAATCCCCTCGCCCGGCAACGGATCGAGACGCTCGCCGAGACACACGACGGATTCAAGATCGCCGAGGAAGACCTTCGCCTGCGCGGCCCGGGGGAAATCTTCGGCACGCAGCAGCACGGCCTGCCGGAGTTGAAGGTGGCCGATCTGATCGAGGATTTCGAGCTGCTGCGGCTCGCCCGGCGCGATGCGTTCGATATCGTCGCCGACGACCCGGGCATGGCGGCCCCCCACCACCAGGAGCTTCGCCGCCAGATGCTCAGGGCCTACGGCGGCAAACTGGACCTGCTGACGGGGGCGTAAGGGCGATTTGACCGGCGCAGCCTGCGCCATTAGCATGAGGGGCCCTTGATTCTGAACAAGCTATCCAAGCCGAAAGCGAAGTACCGCAAGCTCGTCGCCGTCATGAACGTCCTGCTGGCGATGACGGGCCTGGGCGCGGTGGTCGCATTGGTCCTGGAATACGGCAGCGACCTTTCGCCCACGCACGAGCGGTGGGTGCACAATCTTCAGTGGGTCGTCCTGGCGGTCTTCGTGCTGGATCGTTTTGTCCGCGGCTGGGTGGCGCAGCGACGCCGCACGTACTTTCGCGAGAACTGGCTGGATTTTGCGCTGATCGCCGCCGTCGTAGCGGCGATCGCGATCGCGACCAATCTTCGCGGGTCCATCCGGTCGGCGGGCACGTTGTACGTCCTGGTCGCCCAGGCCTACATCGTGTTGGCGTTGATCCTTCGCGGCATCAATCTCAACATGCGTCTGGCCGGCAGCGGTTTGCCGCCGGCGTGGCTGCTGGTGGGCAGCTTTGCGGTGCTGGCGGCGGTCGGATCGGGCCTGTTGATGTTGCCGGCGGCCACGCCCGGACCCGACAGCGACCATTACCGGCCCATCGACTACATGGACGCCCTGTTCACGTCCGTTTCGGCGACCTGCGTCACGGGGCTGGTCGTCCGCGACACGGGGCAGGACTTCACGCTCTTTGGCCAGGTCGTGATCCTGGTGCTGATCCAACTGGGCGGTCTGGGCATGATGTTGTTCGGCACGGCCCTGGCGATGGCGGTCGGCAAGAGCCTCTCCCTCCGCAGCTCCGCCGCCGTCGGCGAGATGCTGGCCGTCGACACGGTCGGCCGGGTGGGCCGGACCATGTGGTTTGTCATCGTGACAACGCTGGCGCTGGAGGCGCTCGGCGCGCTGATGTTCTACGGCATGTTCACGGCGCCGCAAGGGGGCCAAACGCTCGCGACCGGTGAGGCGATCTGGCAGAGCATCTTCCACAGCATCTCCAGCTTCTGCAACGCCGGGTTCTCGCTGTACGGGCGAAACATGATGCAAGGCGTGCCCGAGGGTTGGCCGGTGGCCCTGCGCGACCACTGGCAGATCATGGGTGTCATGGCCCCGCTGATTGTCCTCGGCGGGCTGGGGTTCCCGGTGCTGCAGGAACTGTGTCGCTACGCCTTCCAACGGGGGAGACGATTGCTGGCCCGGTGGCGCTCGACCATCGGCTCGATCCAGGCGTCGACCGTTCGGCCGTTGTCGCTGCACGCCAAGATCGTCCTGACGACCACCCTTGGACTGCTTGTGCTGGGGGCGGCGGGGTTGCTGCTGTTCGAATCGACCGGCGGCGGCAACGCTCCCCGCATCGGTCAGCATCCCCTGCGCACGGTCCACACGGCCGAGCCGAACGATTGGCAGGGCCTCTCACTGCTGCGGCGTGTCCGTGAGGTCACGTTTCAGTCGGTCACCGCCCGCACCGCCGGATTCAACACCATCGACATGTCGGAGCTTTCGCAGGCGGGCAAGCTGTGGATGTGCGGGTTGATGACGATCGGGGGCAGTCCCGGCGGCACGGCCGGCGGGATGAAGACCGTGACGTTCGCCCTGCTGATCCTCGCGGCGGTCGCCGCGCTGCGGCGTCGCAAGGCGCTGGAGGCGTTTCGCCGCCGCATCGCCGTCGACGCGTTTCAGCGGGCCGTCGCCATCGCCGTGCTCTACGCCGCTCTGGTGGCCGTCGTGACGCTGCTGCTATCGGTGGCGATGCGCCCGGGGGCCGATGTGCCGCTGATCGACGTGCTGTTCGAGGCGTCCAGCGCCTGCGGAACGGTCGGCCTGTCGACGGGCCTGACCGAACGCTTGACGATATTGGGCAAGAGCGTCATCGTGGGGGCGATGTTTATCGGCCGACTCGGGCCGCTGACATTGCTGCTGGCGATGACGGCCCGGCAGCGGCACGTGGACTACGCCTACGCCGCTGAGAACGTTGTGATCGGATAACACCATGGATCGATTCGCCGTAATTGGATTGGGGCTCTTTGGCCGGCGCCTGGCCCATCTGTTGACCGAAGCCGGCGCCGATGTGATCGCCATCGACCGACGCCAGGACGTCGTCGACGAGATTCGCGACCGCGTCTCGCTCGCCGTCTGTCTGGACAGCACCAACGCAGACGCCCTCCGCGCCCAGGGGGTCGACGCCGTCGATGTCGCCATCGTGGGCATCGGCACGGACTTCGAGTCGGCCGTGCTGACCGCCGTCCTGCTGAAGCAATTGGGCGTCAAACGCGTGATCTGCCGGGCGACCAGCCAGGTGCGAAGTCAGATCTTTATGCGGATCGGCGCCGACGAGGTGATCAATCCCGAACGAGAGGCCGCCGAGCGGTGGCGCAACCGCCTGCTCGTCCCGGCCGTGCTCGAACGGTCCGTCCTGGCCGAGGGCACGAGCCTCGTCCACGTGGCCGCCCCGCGACGCTTCGTCGGCAAGACGCTCGGCGAACTTCAAATTCGCCGCAAGTTCGAGATCAATGTGGTCGCCATTCGCCGCACGGTCGAGCACGTCGATGAGGACGGCGTGCCGCAAACGCGTCAGGAGGCCATCAGCGTCCCGACGGCCGACACCTGTATCGAAGCCGGCGACGTGCTGCTGCTGATCGGCGCGGACGATGCGCTGGCCGCTTTCCCCGTCGACTGACGCGGTTCTATTCCGCCCGGCCCTTTCACTGGCCGCGGCGCGAGCGAGGGCGCGCCAGCCGGGCCAGTTCGCTGCACCGCATCCAGCGGATCTCGTCGCCGAGGTGGGCGGCCATTCGCTCCAGAAGCAGTTCCAACCCCCACAACCCAGCCAATCGGCCGTTGGAGAACAGGGACTGCCAGTGAGTGAGGATCGTGACGGGAAATCCCACATCGACGAGCTCTCGAATCCTCCCGCTCCGGCCGTCGCGCGACAGCAGTTCATCCGCCCCGGCCCGAGCCGCGGCGCGGGCCGCCCGGAGGGTGACGGCATATTGTGTGGGCCAGAACACATCCCCCGTGTTGGCCGGCACGGTGACGGTCTCCAGCCCCCGCCCGGCGTCCTTCCACGCCACCCAAGGCCAGGCCGGGCGAGATTCGTCCATGCAATGCAGGAAATACCACGACCGTTTCCGCCGATGCACCCGCCAGAACGCCCGGGCGATGCCCTGAGCGTAGGCCTTCTCGTTGTCAGCCCCCGTGGACCATGGCGATGTCACGCCAGTCGATCGCAGGCCGACGCTGTCGAGAATTGTCAGCGCCAGCGCGATGGTCTCGGCGATCTGGTCGGCAGTGGCGCGGGAGACCCAGGCGTCCTCATACATGTGCTCGAAATAACCGCCTTTCACATTGAAGGCCACCAGATGCGTCAGCAACTCGCAGGTGATATCAAACCGCGGCGCAATCCGCCGGCGAGCGATGTCGAGGAACGTGCGGAGATGCGCCGGCGAAATGCCCGTCAGTTGTCGGTCGATCCGACCAAGGGCGGCCGGCATCGGCGGGATGGAAAACTTGCCGCTCACCCCATGTCGCTCACACAACGAAGCAAAATCCCGCAGCATCACGTTGGGCACGACCCGGACGTGCTGCTCCCACGTGCAGTGCCACACCATCAGATTGACAGGCGCCCCATCGTCAACAAGCAGCGATGCCGGCACGGCCATGCTCGTCTCCCAGCCAGACCAAACGCGCCTCACCAAAGTCAGAACACACAACGAGGGAGTATACCCAACACCTCAACCCCTGCCGAGACTTCCCCACACCCCAATGTCCGCAATCGCGACCCCGCTACGCCTCTGCGGATTCGTTGTCAGCCTGGTCGCCGAACTCGCTGGGGTCTTTGCCTGCTTCGATCCAAGTGAGCTTGGAGACGCGCCGTTCGTGGCGCCCGCCGCTTTCGAACTCTATCTCCAGCCAACTGCTGACGATGCGGCGCATGAGTTCCTCGCCCAGCACGTCGCTGGCCAGGCACAGGATGTTGGCGTTGTTGTGACGTCGCGACATCTCCGCCGTCAGTTCGTCGTGGCACAGGGCGGCCCGAATTCCGGAGATCTTGTTGGCCGAGATGCTCATCCCGATGCCGTTGCCATCGATCAGAATCGCCCGCTCGGCCCGCGCAGCGGCCACCGCGATCGAAACCGAATACGCAACATCCGTATAGTCGCAGCTTCGGCTGCTGTTGGTGCCCATGTCGATGACCTCATGCCCCAATTCGCTCAGAAGCACGCCGACGCGTTCTTTGGCTGCGTGTCCACGATGGTCTGCCCCAATTGCTATTTTCATAAGATGTGTTTTCCCAAAACGTTACGAAGCGCTTGGCGGATTTTCGTTGCGGTCTTTCTATACACTGCCGCTCCGCCGCCGACAGGGTCAGGAATGTCGGCGGCCTCATCCAATCGGCGGATCTTCGTCCCGGCCGACCGAGCGACGCGGCGAACTGCTTCCACGTGTGTCTGCGTCATGCACAATACCATATCTGCAGATTTTATCAACTCTGCGCCCATTTTTTGACTCCGGTGCCCAGACAGGTCCGCGCCGAACTTTCCGGCCGCCTGCCGGGCCTCCGCCGTCGCCGGACTGCCGCCCGCAGCAAACACGCCGGCCGATGAGACCTCGTAGCCCTTGCCCGCCAGTTGTCCGACGGAGCATCCCAAACGATCGGCCAGCATCGCCCGGGCCAGCCCCGCCGCCATCGGGCTGCGACAGGTGTTGCCCGTGCACACGAACACGATCCGCACGCGCATCGCATCGGCCAGCGCCTGCCGGCCCACGGCGCCCTCGCGCACAACCTGCCAGTCTGTGCCGGTCAGCCGCACAATGCTGCTGTCGGTCCCAAAACGGGTCGATCCGGCGTCGATCAGCAGATCGATCTTCCCATCCAGCGCCGCTGCGACCTGCTCGCCCGTGTGCGGCGAGGGGGCGCCCCTCACGTTCGCGCTGGGGGCCACGACCGGCTCGTCCACGGCCGAGAGCATCGCCGCAGCCACCGGCTCGTCCGGACAGCGCAGGCCAATCACTCTCCTGGCGCACAACACCTTGCGGAGTTGGCGGGTGTTGATGGCTTTGTCGGCCAGCCGCCCTTTCGTCGCGGCCAGGACGGTCACAGGCCCCGGCCAGGTCCGTTCGATCAGACGCCGCCCCGCCCCGGGCAAATGCGCGATGTACCGCGCCACCTCCTCGGGTGAGCCGAGATGCACCGTAAAGGGATGGCGTGGCCGCGACTTGATCTTCCGCAGACGCCGCATCGCCTCCGGCCGCGACGCAACCGCCGCAATGCCGTAGACCGTCTCGGTAGGAAAACCCACCAGCTTCCCCTCCCGCAGCGCTGCCGCGCCGGCCGCAGCAGCGGCCGCAACGTCCGAGGCCCGCCTTACTCGAATGATCTCTGTCGATACCGTCATTGGCGGCGAATTATATCGCACCTGCCAGCTTCAGCCAAGCCCGTCCCAATCGGCCGCCGGCTTACGGCGCATTGAGTTTCTCGATGGCCTCAGCGGCGTAGGTCGATTCGGGATACATGGCGATGATGGTCTTGAGCGTTTCGACCACTTTCTCGGTCCGCCCGAGACGGTGATAGGCATTCGCCGCCAGCATCAGTACAAGCGCCCCCTGCGGCGAGGCCGGGTTGATGGCCACCAGCGTCTCCGCCTCCGCGGCGGCGGCCTCGTGACGGCCCTGCAGCATCAGCGTCTTGACCATCAGCAGGCTCCACGCGCCGTTGAGCTTGTCGGCGGGCATGGCGTCCGCCCATCGCTGGAGGTACTCCCGGGCCGCCCACAAATCGCCCGAACGCAGATAGGACTCCACGTGACGGGCGAAATCCCCGGCCCGAAAGGCCTGCTGGCCGGGGCGGATCGCCTTGGCGGGCGTGGCCGTTTTGTACGCCGCGCGAGCCTTGGCGCTGTCGCCCCGAATCCGCCAGATGTCCCCAATGCCCAGATGGGCCCCGCGAACGCCCGTCAGAGAGCCTTCCGACCCATATCGCTTAAGGACATGGTCGAACAGCTCCCGGGCCGCTTCGACTTGGCCTAACTCGTCGAGCCGCACCCGCCCCGCGCGGGTCAGCAGCATCGCCCGGGCATCCGCCGAATCGGCCATCTGCGCCGCCGATGCCAACATCTTGGCCGCCTGATCCGCCTGCCCTCCCGCCAGCAGCGCCTTGACGTAAGGCGCCATCGCCCTCTGCACCACCTCGCCGGCGGCCGAGTCCCTCGCAGCGAACTCCGGCCCGGCCTGCAGCAGCAGATCGCCCTTGTCCGTCCGCTCAAAAAGCACCATCGCCAAGCCGAGCGAGTCCGTCTGCAACGCGGCGAGATCGTACGCCGCAACGATGGTCACGACATCCTTCAGACGGTCCAGCTTGTTCTGCGTAACCTGATCCCATGGGCGCTCGACCGCCAGCCGCATCGACCGCGTGCGCCGCCCGCTGTGTGTCTGGGCCGTCAGTGTCAGCGTGTACTCGCCCGGCATCAGATAGACGTGGTCGACCCGCTCGCCTTCGCCCTTGGTTCCGTCGCCGAACGACCACTGCCAGCGCGGCTTCGTCCTCACCGGCCCGATGGCCGATGCGGTGAAGGTGTATCGCTGAATGTAGCGGCCGGCCAGGAAGCCCTCGCCGGCATGAACAGCCGCGATATCCAGCGTGACGGACCGGTCGTACTCCTCGAGCGCCCCCGCCCGGGCCCTGAACACCGGCGCGAACGCCCCCGGGGCCATGGGCCAGATTCGTTTCCCATCGGGTGGCTGCCATGCGGCGACCACGATCGGGGCGCCATCGGGGCTGACGTGGTAGAACGTCAACCGATGCAGCCCCTTGGTCAGTTCGATCCGGCCCTGCTTGCTGGCGGTCGTCTGCGGGCGGTGGCGGCCGCCGTTGGAGACGACTCGCTTGCCGTCGACGACAAGGAACGATGCATTCTGGCTGGACGTGCAAAAGGTGTAGGGGCCTGACTCCGGCGCGACGAAATAGGCGGTGAAGATCGTGGCCAGCCGCTGCTGGGGGCCGAAGGGGTTATAGCCCTGGAAGATGCGCGTGCGGAACCCGCGGCCAATGAGCATTTCGGCCTGCTCGAAGACCGCCCGCACCTGGGCGAGTGTGCCGAATCGCCCGCCCGGCAGGACCCACGTCTCCTGAAGAACGCCTCTGCGGATGTCCAACTCCTCGGGGTCATCGGGCGGATTGCGGTTTGCGAAGTAGATGTGATAGTTCGTCACACCCGGGCGAAGGGCAAAGGCGATACGGATCACATCGCCGGGGCCCGTCATCAGCACGCGATGGGCTGTGAGCTTTCCTCGCGGGGTCACGACCCGAATGTCGCGTCCGTCGGGTCGGGTCAGGCCGGCCGTCGGCATCGTCACCACGGCCACGTCGTCGCCGGGCAGGCCGGTGGGCTTGGGGTTTTCGACCGCTACAATTCGCCGGGCCTTCCAGGCGGACCGCCACCATTGCCCATCAGCCGGAGAGGCCGGCACAGCCGCCGCAACGGCCGCGACGATGATGCACAGGCGGACTCTCATCGAGGCATTGACTGCGACATCGTGTCCGATCGCCCGCATGGAGGGGCATTCTATCGTGGCATAACGGGTGGCGTAACGGTAAATTGCCCGCGAGCCAATCACAGCCGGCGCCCATCCCCATGAAACGTTTCGACGCCGTCATTTTCGACATGGATGGTACGTTGATCGAGCAGCAGATCGACTTCGCCGCCATTCGCGCCGAACTGGGCATTGCCGGCGAGGTCGGCATCCTCGAAGCCATCGCCCAGATGTCGCCCGGTCAGCGCAGCGATGCCGAGGCCAAACTGCTCGCCCACGAGCTCAGGGCAGCCGGCGAAGCGGCCCTGATGCCCGAGGCCCGCCAGACCCTGGACCGCATCGAGACCGCCGGTCTCAAGACCGCTTTGCTGACGCGAAACGCCGCCGAGGCCATGTCGCTGATCCTGCAGCGGTTCGACCTGACGTTCGACCTGACCTGGTCGCGTGAGCAAGGGCCGATCAAGCCCGAGCCGGACGGCGTGCTGCTGGCTTGCGACGAGCTTGGCGTTCTGCCGGCACGAGCGGCGTGCGTGGGCGACTTTCATTACGACATAACCGCCGCCAATGCCGCCGGGGCCGTCAGTGTGCTCCTGGTTACGGGCGAGCGGCCCGATTTCGCCGACGAGGCCGACTACGTGATTCAGCGACTCGGCGACCTTCCGATGCTCCTGGAGCTCTAGCATGATGTATCTGCCCCTGGCGAACATCCTGCATCACAAGCTTCGCAGCTTTCTGGCGGCGATGGGCATCGGGATCGGCATCTGCATGCTGATCACGCTGACGGGCCTGGCGCGCGGCAGTCTCAACGAGGTCGCCGACCGCTGGGAATCGGTCAACGCCGATCTGATCGTCCTGCCGTCGGGCTGGGGCGAGCAGGTCTCCACCAAGAGCGGCAGCGGCCTGTCCGACGGTTTCGCCGGCGTCATCGCCCGCAAGTTCGCCGACCAGGTCGAATCCATCGTGCCGGTGTTCCTCTGGCGGATCTCGCTGGCCGGGCAGGACCAGATGACCGCCGGCATCGACGCAGCCGACTGGGCGACGCTGACCGGAGATCGGCCGCTGACGGCCGGGCGGATGTGCGACCCCGACGGGCGGGCCTCGCAGTGGCTGGCGGGCAAGATTCTCTCGGCCCCCGCCGAGGGTGAACAGATATTGGACCTGTCGGCGGCCGACCTGGGTCACCCGGACCATAACTGTCTGGAACTCGTCATCGACGAGCGTCTGGCCAAGGCGGGCGGGTATCGAGTCGGCCAGATCGTCCGGGCCGCCAATCACGACTGGCGCATCGTGGGCATCGCGCCGGAGGGCGTAATCACGCGCGTGTTCATGCCGCGGCGGACGGCCCAGTTCCTCTTTGCCAGCGGCGATGTCAGCCGAAGCACGCTCATGTTCGTCAAGCTCAAGCCCGGCGCCGGCGATCTGGGCGTGATCGCTCGGCGGATGCGAGATCAGACCAAGCTGGACGTGCTGGCCGTGGCGGAATACCGCGGCATGCTGACCCGGAGCTTTGGCATCATGTTCGTCTATGTCAACATGGTCAACGTCGTGGCGCTGATCATCGCGTTCCTGTTCATCATGGTCATCCTGTACACGATGGTGCTCCAGCGGACGCGGGACATCGCGATCCTCAAGGCCAACGGCGCCTCGAACGGTTTCCTGATTCGTCAGGTCGTGGCCGAATCGATCCTGCTGACGGCGATGGGCGTGGGGCTGGGCATCGCGTTGAGCTTTCTGAGCGCGTGGATAATCCAGGCGTATCGGCCGCTTCTGACCGTCGTGATCGAGCCGGAGCGGATCGGCTGGGCGGTTGCGGCGGCCGGGGTCGGCGCGCTGGCCAGTTCGCTTTATCCGGCATGGCGGGCGACGCGGGTAGACATGGCCGCCGCCCTGTCGCTGGAGTAGACTGATAGAGACGATGATCGACGCCGATCACATCCTGACGGCCCGCGGGTTGGATAAGTCTTTCGGCCGGGGGCCGGGGCGAGTCGACGTGCTGCGCGGGCTGGACGTGACGGTCCGCCGGGGTGAGTTCCTGGCCGTGATGGGCCCCAGCGGCTGCGGCAAGAGCACGCTGCTGCACGTGCTGGGGCTGATTACGCCCGCTGACGGCGGCGAGTTGGCGGTAGACGGCCAGGCCGTCGGCATGGGCGCCGCCCAGCGCCACGCGCTGCGGCGCGATGTGTTCGGGTTCGTGTTTCAACGGTTCAACCTGCTGGGCGTGCTCACGGCGGCGGACAATGTGGCCATCTCCTTGCGGGCCCGCGGGCTTCGGGCCGACGGGCGGGTGGACGAGTTGTTCGAAGCCATGGGCGTCGCCGATGTCGCCCGGCGCAAGCCCTCGCAGATGTCCATGGGCCAGCAGCAGCGCGTGGCGGTCGTGCGGGCGTTGGCGCATCGGCCTAAGATCGTCCTGGCCGACGAGCCCACGGGCAACCTGGACTCGGCCAACAGCAACGCCCTGCTGGACCTGTTTCGCCGGATCAATCGCGACCACCAGCAGACCATCGTGATGATCACACACTCCGCCGAGGCCGCCGCCGCTGCCGACCGCGTGGTGCATATGAAAGATGGACGAATCCTCGAGACAAGTCGTTGATGTCGCCGTGGCCGATCCGTCGCTGCCGGACGGCATCCGTCTGCGACGCTGGTTGGCCGCCTATGGGGTGTTCCTGGCGGCGGCGGGCGCGTGGCTGGCGATCCTTGTCGTCGCGCAGACGTCATCCTGGCAGCAATGGGCGGAACAGTTCGTGGGGACATTCAGCGCCATGAGCGCCACGGCCAAACTGCTGGCCTTCGCCATCTACATGTCGCTGTGCTGCACGTTTCTGCCCATGCCGACGGGTTGGATCGTCTCGGCGCTCGCCCTGCCCGGCGTCGCGGTCGGGCCGAACATTTGGACCACGACACTGCTGATCGCCGCCGTCGGCGGCGCGGGCTCCACGATCGCCAATCTCAACGACTATCACCTGTTCACGTGGGTCCTTCGCAGCCGGCGCGTCGCCCGCGTGCGATCGTCGCGCCTGTACCACTCGGCCAGCCGCTGGTTCACCAAGGCGCCGTTCGCGCTGCTGGTGATCTTCAACATCCTTCCGATCCCCGTCGACGTGGTCCGCATCCTGGCGACAACGCATCGCTATCCGCGCGCGCCGTTCGCAGCGGCCAACTTCATCGGCCGATTCATCCGATATGCCGTAATCGCCGCCGCCACCTACTTGCTTGGGTCAGATGGGTGGATCGCCGCGGCGGCGCTGCTGGCGGTGGCGGCGCTGCTGGGGATCGAGCGAGGCGCGACCGCCCTGATCCGCACCATGCGCCGCCGACGCGCCCAGGAGATATCTTCATGAATCGTTGGATTGTGCTGTTTCTGCTCGCCGCCTCCGCCGGCTGTAACGACGCGGAGGGCCCCGATGTTGATAACGCAAATGTGTCGACCCAGCCGACCACAGCGCCGGGCACCCGGCCCGCCGACGTGGACGACATCCTGGACGCCATGGAGGCCGCCGGACGCGAGCACACCCAGATCGCCGCCGACGTCCGCTATCACGTCCACCAGCGAATGACCGGCGACAGCGAGCTGCGCACCGGACGGGTCAAGTATCAGCGACACACCGAGACCACGCCGGCGCGATTCCACATCCGCTTCGACACGCTCAAGCTCGGCGAAGGCCCGATCCTCAACGACAAGGTCGAGTACGGCTTCGACGGCCGATGGGTGACGGTCGCCAAGCATCGCATCAAGCAGATGACGCGCTACGAGGTCGCCGCCGAAGGCGAGAACATCGACGCCTTCAAACTCGGCAAGGGCCCGTTCCCCCTGCCGTTCGGCCAGGAAGCGGCCGTCATGCGAGAATATTTCACGGTCACGACGCGGCCGACCCGTCCGAGCGATCCGCCCGGGACGCACTATTTGCTGTTGATCCCGCGCGAGCAGCACCGCGAGTCGCTGTCCTTCACCCGGCTGGAGATGTGGATCGATCGCCAGCGGTCGCTGCCGGTGAAAATCATCTCGCGCGACAAGAACCGAAACGTCACCACCGTGACGTTCGCCGACATCCGCACGGATGTGAAATTCTCCCGGAAGAACTTCCGCCTGCCTCGCAAGATCGGCTGGGAATACAACGAGCAGCGAAACTAGGGGCGCCAGACGGCCAGTTGCCGGCCGTCAAAACGATTCCTATATTTCTATTGGAGGGCCGGGGGGGGCCGTTTCTTTTCGAGGGCGGAGCTATGGACCGTCACGATCTATTGGAGATGTGTCTGGTGAGCCTATTGGTGCTTCCGGAGGTGGAGTTAATTCGGCTGCTGCCCACACTGGCTATGCTGGCTGACCCGTATCTGGCCTCTCCGCAAGACCACCAGGAACTCTGTGAGACCATTCAGCGCTGCCTGGCGGAGCATCTAGCCTGAGGGCCGGTCACTGCGTGATCTGCAGGACGCCCGTGCCATTGAGGCGGTCGGAGTCGAGGTCCTGCAACGCCCGATTAGCTTCCGCGAGGGGGTAGGTGGTGACGCGGGGGCGGATGGGGATTTTCGCAGCCTCGGCGAGCAGTTCCCGGCCATCTTGGCGCGTGTTGGCCGTCACCGAGCGGATGTCCCGCTCATAGAACACGGACTGCTGGTAATCCATCTGCGGGATCGGCGTCATGTGGATGCCGGCCAGCGAAAGCGTGCCGCCCTTTTTCAGCTTCGCCAGCGCCTGGGGCACGAGTTCGCCCGCTGGGGCGAAGATGATGGCGCTTTGGACTTTCGCCGGCATCTCGTCGGCCGACGCCCCGACCCACGCGGCGCCCATGTCGCGAGCGAGCGCCCGGTGCGACTCGCCGCGCGTGACCACAGACACCGCCATGCCGCGATGCAGCGCGATCTGCATGATGATGTGCGCACTGGAGCCGAACCCGTAGATCGCCAGCGTCCCGCCGTCTTGGGGCCGACTCCGCTTGAAGGATCGATAGCCCACAATGCCCGCACACAGCAACGGGGCCGCCTCGGTGTCGCTGAACGCCTCGGGCAAGTCGTAGACGAACGCTTCCGGCGCGAGGGCATACTCGGCATAGCCGCCGTCGGCGTGATAGCCGGTGAAACGCTGCGACTCGCACAGGTTCTCCCGCCCGGCCGCACAGAACTCGCACGTCCCGCATGTGTGCCGCAGCCACGCCACCCCCACGCGCTGACCGACAGCCAGCCGCCCGCAGCCCTCCCCCAGCGCATCCACGACGCCGACGATCTGATGGCCGGGAATGATCGGCAGCTTCTCGCGCGGCAGATCGCCCTCGATGACATGCAGATCCGTCCGGCAGATCGCGCAGCAGTGGACCTTCAGCCGCACGTCGCCGGGGCCGGGCTGTGGATCAGGCAGGTCCGTCAGAACAAGCGGCGACGACTCAATCGGCGCGATGTCGTGAAGCTGCATGGCTCTCATTGCCGCATCCCTCTCCACATTCTACTCAAACCACGCCACCTGCCGTGCTTGGCACTACTGGGCTCGGCGGCGGGAGATAAGTTTCAGATCGTAGTCTTTGTCCTCAGGCGCCTTGTATTCCTCGATCCAAAGCGGGGAGAATCGCTGACCATCGAAGGCATAGTAGGTCACGGTGCCGCCCCATCGATATGCGTCGTTATCGCGCAGTTCCAGAACACCGTCGCCATCGGAATCGGTAAAAAGCGTCGCCTTCCAGTCCCGAACGTTGTGCGGCTCCCAGTGATGGCGAATATCTGCCGCTCGAACGGGGGTATCCCCAGCCCGTATCGTGAAAAGGGTGAGCGTGCTCGGCCCGCTGGCCGCGGGGGGCATGTAGAGCGCGAGAAACTCCGCCTTCAACTCCTCAACCGGGAACCGGTGCAAGCGCGCTCGAACGATGTCTGGGTACTGAGTTTTTCCCACGTCATAGGTGCGCCCACCGGGGGAGATTAGAACTGTCTGTCCCGCCACGCCAAGCCTCACATCCCACCCCGAAGCCGACGGGTCAATCAAGACCTCTTCGCCAAAACGACGTGGCACCACTGTGGTCACCGGCTCGTCGCGCCCCTGGCACCCAGCCACGAGCAGCAGGCACGCCATTGAAAGTCTGACATTGAGCATATGGAGTCCTTTCCGTCCGTACAGGGCAAGCTGCACATCCATGTCGCCGTTCATTCCAGCGACGTGCCGGCTACCTCCATGCTTCCCTGGACGCCGCGGACTTGGCTCTTTTGCTTGAAGAACATCGAGCCGATTCCCCTCATCAGCTCGGCGACGATGTCGGCCGAACCGGAGATGATGTTCGTTGTCTCACGCGGGTCGGCGTCCAGATCGTACAGTTCGTCGGTATCGCCTTCGGCATTGACGATTAGGCTGTAGCGCTGGTTTCGGACGCATCGGATGTCGGAGGGGAAGAACCCGCTGACGGTGGCGGCATAAGGCGACGTGTCGTCGCCTTCGAGCACGGATTTGAGGCTCTTGCCGGCCAGGGCCATGTTGTTCGCCCCCAGCCCCACCACATCCAGCAGCGTCGGCATCAGATCGGGGAACCGGCCCAGCGCCTTGACGCGCCGCCCGCCGTGGGCGCCGCCCGGCAGGCGGAGGATGAAGGGCACCTTCAGAAGTTCGCTGTACACCCGGTCCGGCCCCTTGAGGAACTTGCCGTGGTCGCCCAGCGGGTGGCCGTGGTCGGACAGAATGACGATGACCGAATCGTCGAGGTAACCCATTTGCCGCATGCCGTCGAACAGCCGGCCCAGGCAGGCGTCCGTGTAGGCGGCCTCGCCCGCGTACAGGCTGCGGGTGCGGTCGAGGACGGCATGGTCGCCCCAGGCGCTCGCGGGGCCGCCTGGCGGCATGATGACCTTCGGCCCATCGTAGCTCGGGTCGCCAAACGTGTCGAACGTCGCCGGCGGACACCACGGCTCGTGCGGCTGGAAGGTGTCCAGCCACAGAAACACGTCGCGCTTGGCCTCGCGCGCCTGGGCGAGCACATCCAGCGCCGCCGTCATCGTCTGCCAGCACGGGAAGTCCTCCGGCTCGGTCCGGCCGTCGAGGCTCAGCAACGCCTGATGCACCGACTCACGCCATGACGCTGGGATGCCATCGGTGAGATGGTCTTCGAGCTTGAGATGCTTCAGCGGCCCGGCGGCGACGCCGTCGTATTCCGCCCCGCGAACCCACCGAAACGCGTCGAAGCCGCGGTGGAAGTTCATGTCGGGCTTGAACAGGTGATAGGTATCGGCCACCAGGGCGGTCAGATACCCCTCGCGCCGAAGGACCTCCGCCATCGTCACGTCGGTCGCCATCAGCGGCTGCCACGTGCGGTTGGTCAGGCTGCTCAGGCCCGTCATCAGGTCCGTGCGGACGGGGATCGTCGGCAGGCCCTCGGGATAGACGTTGTCGAACACAACGCCCTCGGCAGCGATGGCGTCGATGTGCGGCGTCTGCACCGGGCAGCCGTCCCACCCATAGACGCTGACATGGTCCTGCCTGAGCGAATCGAGCATCAAAACGATGACGTTCATATCCGGCCTCCTCTCTCGTCGGGGCAAGCTCTCCTAGATAGCCCCAACGGTCGTTGAAGTCAAACGCCCCGGGCCGCTGCCTGGGGCCTGGGCGGCCCGGGATCGCCCGAGAACTTTTTCATACCTTTTTCTTGCAGGCCCGTGGCGGCGAAGGTATGTTCCGCGCCGAGGACGCGTGGAGTTCGGCTGGTACCCTACACAAGGCGTGATTCATGGACGAATCCGGCGGCGACGCCCTCAGCGAAATCGTTGATGAAAATCTCCAAGGGGGCAGGCGACAACTACCGGGCTGGGTGGTCGGGCTCATGGCTGTGGCCGTCCTGTACCTGTTCATTTCCTCGGTCAGTATGATCGGCGTGGGGCTGAAGATTGTGGCCGAGGATAAAGCGGGGAAGCAGTTTCTGGATTGGCTGTTCTCGTTTGTCTCCACCCCTATCGCGGGCCTGTGCATCGGTCTGCTGGCGACGTCGCTGGTGCAGTCCAGCAGTTTCACCACGGCGATGACGGTCGGCCTGGTGGCCGCGGGAGACGTGTCGTTGGCCACGGCGATCCCCATCATCATGGGCGCCAACATCGGCACGTCGGTGACGAACATCCTGGTGTCTCTGGCCCAGGTCCGGCGGCGGCTGGAGTTTCGCCGGTCGTTCGGGGCGGCGGTCGTGCACGATTTCTTCAACGTGCTGTCGGTGCTGCTGCTGATGCCGCTGGAGTACGCCTTTGGCATTATTTCGGTTCCCACCCACTGGATCGCGGGCGCGCTGGAGGGGAGCAAGCTCTTCCCCGAAAATGCCACCGAGCAGATGGGCGTTCTGAAGAGAATTTTCTCCCAAATCGGCAAGGGCGTCCACGAACTGCTCACAAACGTGCTGCACCTGGCGCCGACCGTCGCCGGTACGATTACGGCTGCGCTGGCGCTGGCGCTGCTGTTCGTGTCGTTATGGCTGCTGGTGAAGCTGCTTCGGGGCCTGCTGCAGAGCCGCCTCAGCGGCGTGTTCGACCGCACGCTGTTTCGCAACCCGGCGACGGCGTTCATGGTGGGCATCGTCATGACGGCGGCGGTGCAGAGCTCGTCGGTAACGACCTCCCTGGTCGTGCCGCTGGTGGGGGCGGGCATTCTGCAATTGGCGCAGATCTATCCGTACACGTTGGGCGCCAATATCGGCACGACGGTGACGGCCATGCTGGCCGCCCTGGGCAGCGGCTCGGCGGCAGCAATGGCCTGTGCATTTGCTCACTTATTCTTTAATCTATACGGTACGGCTGTCTTCTGGCCGCTTCAATTCATCCCGATCTCACTGGCGAAAGGGTTTGCAGGAATGGCTGCGAAGAGACGCTATGTAGCGGTGCTTTTCGTTCTGGGCCTATTCTTTGCGCTGCCTGTGACGATCCTCATGGTCATCCATTTATTGAAAGGCCATTGAACCTGGAGAGGACCGCTCATGTGGAAACAAATTATTCAAGCCTTCCGGCATCAGGACGTCATCAAGGATCTGTCCGCGCAGGTCGGGCAAATGCTCGATGCGGGGGCGTGGATGTTCGAGCAGGCCTGCGACGTGCTGATGCACAAGGCCGAGTGGGACGCCGTCAGCGACCCGATTTACGAGCGCGATCAGGCCATCAACGGCCTCCAGCAGGACATCCGCGAGAAGGTCGTCACGCATCTGAGCGTGGGCAACCAGGGCGACCTGGCCCCCTGCCTGGTCCTGATGAGCGTCGTCAAGGACGCCGAGAGAATCGGCGATTACTGTAAGAACATTTTCGAAGTCGGCAAGTTCTTCCACGGCAGCTATGGGCACCGTAGCTACGCCGAGCCGCTCGATCAGATCCGCAAGGACGTATCGGACCTGTTCGAGCCCACCAAGCAGGCGTTCCTTACGGGCGATGAAGACCTCGCCAGGAATGTCCTGGACCACACCGGCAGCGTGATCAAGCAGTGCGACCTGATCATCCAGCAGTTGCTGAGCATCGACGACGAGTTCCCCGCCGCCGAGGCCGTCGCCTATGTGCTGCTGGCGAGGCATTACAAGCGGGTCAACTCGCATCTGTCCAATATCGCCACCAGCGTCCTGTCGCCGATCCCGCTGCTGGACTACCTCGGGTAGCCGTCGTATCGCCGACGTACGAAAGGAATCGCCTTGTGCGGCGTCCTGTGAATCCGTTCGAGCTGCCCGGCAAATGGTACAAGGGCAACTTCCACTGTCACACCAACGTGAGTGACGGAGCATTGTCGGTCCGGGACGCCGTGGCCGAGCACCGCAAGCGGGGCTACTCGGTGCTGACGATTACCGACCACGAGCAAACCAACGATATTGCGGGCCTGTCGGATAAGAGCCTTCTGGTCATCAACGGCATGGAGATGCACCCCGTGCTGCCGCGGGTGGGACACTACCACATCTGCGGCGTGAATCTGCCCGGCGGCTACACGAGCAGCCGCGCCAGCCGCAAAGCCCCCCAGCCCTGCCTCAACCAGGCCGCCCGGGCCGGGGCCGTGAACATCCTGGCCCACCCCAAGGAAATGAGTCACACCCTCGATGAGTTCATCCACCTCAAGAACCTGCACGGCCTGGAGGTCTGGACCAGCCTGAGCGAATTGGAAGGCCACGTGGGATCCAGCGAGGACGAATGGGCCGCCGCGATGGATGCCGGCGTCTTCCTGACCGCCATCGGCTCGGACGACACGCACTGGGATCCGAAGCATGGCTGGCGCGATGTCGCCGCCGCGTGGACGATGCTCAAGATGTCGTCGCTGACGGTCGCCAACGTTCTCAAGGCGATTACGACCGGCGCCACCTACGCCTCCGGCGGGCCCACCATCAAGGACTTTCGCTACAACGCCGACGACAACACCGTCACCGTCAAATGCAGCGCATCCACCATCATCGACTTCAAGGGCCCCAAAGGCCTGCGCATGTCCCGCTTCGCCCCAGCCGGCAAGAGCATCCGCAGCTTTACCTGTGAATTGCCCGACCCGTGGCCCTGGGTCCGCGCCGTCGTCACCGACGATCACCAGTACCAGGCGTGGACCAACCCAATTCAAAATAGGGACAGACCCTAGTTTTGCGATCCGTCCTGCCTGATACCGGGCGAAAACTAGGGTCTGTCCCTATTTTTGAAAGGACTTCCACCTCCAAGTCATCGTGCCATGGGCGGCACACCGCATAACAAAGCCCATGCATAGCTATGCATGGGCTTTGCTTTTGCGATCTTGCGGAACTACTTCGTCGGTGACAGTGCGTACGTCTCACCCGGCGTGGTGTCGAAGCAGAAGATTTTTCCGTCTTCGACCATCGACTCGACCGCGTTGCCCGCTGAGTCAACCACGCTGACGGCGTGATCCCACGGATTGGCGACGCGGCAGCGGGCGCCCTTTTCGCTGATGATCGTTATGTCGCCGACCTTGCCGGCGGCATGTGATGCGCTGACTAGGAAGGCGCCTTGGGCTCGTAGCGTGGTGAAGCTGCCGGCCATGTCCCTGGGCCACGCGTCGAAGATGCGGATGCAGCCGTCCCAGCTCTGCAGCATGGTTTCCTGAAGTGGCTGGAGGACACCCTCGGCCTCGCCGTAGTGGCCAATGAAGCCCAGCCCCTGCGTGCCCATCGCCCGCAATGCGCCGTTGGGAGCGCGCCATTGCTGAATCCATTCGCTGAGGGCGGGGAAATCCCGCTCCGGGTCGAACGCTCGATTGCGAAGGTGGATCATCCACTCCCACGGCTGCCCACCGGTGCTGGTGAAGGGCTTTTTCAGCCACTTCGGCTTATCGCCCGGCCGCGGGATGTGCTTGCCGATGTCGATGCCGATGAACGCCGGCTCGTTGTAGAAGTATTGCCGCTTCGCTTCGGCGTCGAAGCCAAGCTCGTCCAGATCGTCGACCACGACGAGGTTGTCCAGAATGTCCTGCCATTGATCGCGCAGGTCTTTGTCGGTATCCAGCACGTCGGCCGCGGCGACGGCCGCCTGCAAACACCAGCGGGCGTTGCGGATGACCTGGGCCTGGTCGAAATAGTCTTTGACGTCGCCGGTGTACAGGTACTCGCCTTGGGGTGAGGGGTAGGCGTGGTACTTGCCGTCGTCGAACTCGCTGCCATCTTCGACCTTGGCGAGGAAGTCGGTGTAGAACATGGCCGTGTCGCGGATGACCGGGTAGCCATATTCCTTGAGCCAGACCGCGTCGAGCGTGTAGAGGTATCGCCACCAGTAGAAGTTGGTCACCCAGCCGGTCATGTAGGCCATGCGGGCCAGCGGACCGTTGCCGTAAGGATCGTCATCGATGGGGAAGGGATAGCCCGTCACCTGGATGAACGTGCCGCGATTGCCGTTCCAATACTTCTTGGCGAGCATCCGTCCCAGTTCGACCATGTGGGCCATGCCGGGGAAGAACGAATCGCCCATGTCGACCTGGTTGGCGGTGTAGTCGCCGTAGAACGGCTGCTGGTAGTTGTAGTTCATGTGGTAATCGCCGTGCCAGAACGAGTAGTCGCCCACCGTTGAAGGCAGGGCCAGGCCCGGCGCGATCACATCGCCGCGATAGGCGCAGCGGCGGGTGTGCAGCGACGCGTACCACACATCTTCGAGGATCTTGTCTTCGATGGTCACCGACGAGCGGGACCAGAACTCTTCGGCGCTGGCGGCGTTGGCCGCTTCCCATCGCTTGAAGGCAGCGGCCGAATCGTCACCCACGTCCGCTCGGACGCGGGCCAGCTCAGCCTCGACGTCGCCTTCGTCGCTACTGGTGGGAACAGCCACAGCCAGCGACCCCTTTCGGGCTTCCTTGTCCGGCTGGAGCAGAATGCAAGCGCCCGGCTCTTCGAACAGATTGAACTCCTTGATCTCGGTTCCCTCGACCAGCGGGGCCATCAGGTAGCGGAAGCCCTGCGGGAACTGGATATCGGGATCGAAGGTCTGCTGGATGACGCTCAGCCCGTCGATCTCTTCGACCGTCGGGGCGGCCAGCGGGGTGCACTTGTCGGTCTTCAGCGAGCCGAAGAAGTGGTGGTAGCGATGCCGCCGATAGTGCTTGGCCGCGTGGGCCCGAATCGTCGGATCCGGCCAGCGATAGAGCGTGAACCACGCCGGCGTCTTGCAGGCCATGGACGTGTCATCGTTCCAGTTGACGACCTCCCAGTCGACGACCAGCACGTTGGGCTTGGGCGGGATGAAGCAGCGGAGGCGAATCTCGAAACCGTTTTCCCACGTCATCTCGATTTCAAGCTCGGCCTTCTCGACGTGGACGCGCTGGGAAATCGTCCACCCGCGGTGGTCGGTGGGGATGTTGAGGATCAGTTCGCCGACCGGCTTGGGGCACGGATATGGCCGCCGCGCATAACACGGCGTGCCGCTCATCAACTCGCCGACGCGCTTCTGCTCGGCCTCGGACAGTGTGCCACCGGCGTCGGTGCCGGCCCCGCCGGCGTCGTAGCCGCCTCCCCTCCAGCCTTGCTCGCGGATGCCCTTGGCGATTTCCTCGATGTGGGCGGGCTCGGGGCTGTCGGACCTGTCGAATCGCCGGTCCCACACGTCGTTCTTGCCGAACCGCCAGACGAGCTCGCCCGAGCGTTGAAACACGCTGACCGACAGATCGCCGTTCCCCAGCAACAGCCCCTCTTCGGCTTCCAACACCAGTTGATTAACTTCGATTGTGTGCATGATCCTGCTTTCTAGAAAACGAGTCTGGGCCGGGGCCTCAAATGCTGAACTCCGAATGCTGAATGCTGAATGTCCTCATGGGCCGTGCCGTGTAGCCTCATTGCCAAGAGCAATTCAGCATTAAACATTCATCATTCAGCATTGTCACCTCTCCATTGTCGCCGACCGCACGATGAGCCGGTCTTCGGTCCAATTGTCTCGATACCAGGTGGTGGCCTCGAAGGTGTCGTTGACGGCGGCCATGCGGTCACGCAGCATCGTGCGGAATCGCTCGGCCGTTTCGGCGCTGGCGGGATCGTCTATCAGATTGGTCATCTGATACGGATCGGCCAGGTTATCGAACAGCAGTTCTTTTCGCGGATCGCGGTAGATGGCGTAGGTGAACTGCTTGTCGCGGAGGGCCCGCCATTCGTTGCCGTCGACCCAATCGGCCGTCGGGCCCGTGCACTGCATGAAGGCGGCCTCGGGCTCGTCGCCGGCCTGGCCGAGGGCGCAGTGGCTTAGGTCCATGCCCTCGACGGCGTCGGGGATCGGCAGGTCCATCAAGCCCAGCAGCGTGGGCATGATGTCGACGGTGTTGAGGCAGACATCGGTGCTCGTCCCGGCCGGGGTGTTGTTGCCCCAGCGCACGAGCATCGGCACGCGGGCGGCCTCTTCGTAGAAGACGTTCTTCGCCTGACGGCCGTGCGCGCCGAAGCATTCGCCGTGGTCGGACGTGAAGACGATGATGGTGTCCTCCCGCAGGCCCATCTTGTCGAGCGCCTTGAGAAGCCGGCCGAGGTTCCAGTCGGTGTTGGCGGCCTGGCCGTAATAGCAGCGTTTGATCTCCTCGAGGTTGTCGAAGTACTCCGGCTCGGGCCGGCCCCAGAGGTCGGCATACGGATCACGCTCGCGCGAGAAGTTGGGAGGCAAGTCCGAGAAATCGACCCATTCGAACGGTTTGTAGAACTCCTCAGGCACGTTGGACCGCGTCCACGGATCGTGGGGCGTGCCGTAGTTCAGGAACATCGCGAACGGCTTGTCGCCGGCCTGCATCCGCTGAATCTGCTCGATGGCCAAGTCGGTCTGGAAGTCGGGCTCGAACCCGTGCACCGCAATTTGCCGAAGCGAGTCGGTGTGGTAGAACCCCTGGTAGTAGCAGTGGTTGAAGTTGAACGCGGCCCAGAAGTCGTCAAAGCCCAAACGGTCCGGCCCCGGCGGGACGAAGCTGTTTCGCGGCAGGTGATGGTTGCCCAGCTCGTTCGCCCACAGGTGCCATTTTCCGATGTAGGCCGTCTCGTAGCCGCCCTTGCCCAGCACGTGGCCGATGCACTCGTGGTTGGTGTTCATGCGGATTTCGTTGATCACCATGCCCGTGCTGGTGGTGCACTTGCCCGTAAACAGCGACGCCCGATACGGCGCACAGACGGGATGGCCGGAGACGGCATTGCAGAAGTTCACACTCTCCCCCGCCAGCGCATCGATATTGGGCGTGCGGGCGGCGCGGTCGCCGTTATAGCCGCACGAGGCCCAACGAAGTTGATCGGCAAGAACGTAGATAAGGTTTGGCTTAGGCATCAATTCTGCTCCATGCTGGGATTCGCTCATGTTCGAAATGTCCAATGTCCAATGACCAATGATCCAAGAAAGGCCGAGAGTTCACGTTGCCGGCCTTGGTCATTGGGAATTGGGCATTGGTCATTCTCATTTCAATGTCGCTGTTCTCACGATGCAGTCGTTCTCATCGATCCAGTTCTCGCGGTACCACGTGGGGGCCTCGAACGTGTCGCCGAGTTCGGCCATGCGGTCGGCCATCAGCTTGCGCAGGCGGTTGGCCGTTTCTGCGGAGGCGGGATCGTCGATCAGGTTGGTCAGTTGATACCGATCGGCCACGTGATCGAACAGCAATTCCATTCGCGGCTCGCGGTAGACGGCGTAGGTGAACTGCTTGTCCCGCACGGCCCGCCATTCGGATCCATCGGCCCAGCCGTCCGTCTCGGCCATGCCTTGCAGCAACGAGCACTCGGGCTCGGGCCCGGTTTGCCCCAGCGCAAAGTGGCTGAGATCGCTGCCCTCGACGGCGGCGGGAATCGGCAGATCCATCATGCTCAGCAGCGTGGGCATGATGTCGGGCGTGTTCAGGCAGGCGTCGGTCTCGCGGCCGGCTGGGGTCTTGTCACCCCAACGCATCAGGAACGGCACCCGGACGGCCTCCTCGTAGAACGTGCACTTCCCGGCCCGGCCGTGCTCGCCGAACATCGACCCATGATCGGACGTGAAGACCACGATGGTGTCCTCCCGCAGGCCCATCGCATCGACCGCCTTGAGCAGGCGGCCCATGTTCCAGTCGAGGTTAGCCGTCATCGCGTGGTAGTACCGCAGGTTCTGGACGTAGGCCTCCGCGTCAGCGTATCCCCCCCCGTCGGTCCACGGCGTGTGGTAATGATCGATGCCGGTCATGAAGTTCGGCGGGCGGTCATCGAACTCGACCCACTCGAACGGCTTGATGAAATCCTCCGGCACGTTGCAGCGAGCCCACGGTTCGTGCGGCGTGCCGAACGACAGGAACATCGCGAACGGGTTGCCCGTGGCGTTCATCTCCGCCATGTGCTCGATGGCCAGGTCGGTCTGGAAGTCGGGCTCGTAGCCGTGGACTTTGATCGGGTTGGGCGAATCGGTGTAGTACTCGGCCAGGTAGTAGTTGTGCAGGAAGTTGTACGCCGACCATCGGCCGTCGAAGCCCAGCCGGAACTTGCCCGGCGGCGTGTAGGCGTAATCGGTGTGGTAGTAATCGCCCCGCCGCGTCCCCCACAGGTGCCACTTGCCGATATAGCTTGTCTCATAGCCGCCGCCGGCCAGCACATGCCCAAAGCACTCGTGGTTGGGGTTCATGCGGACCGTGTTGATCACCATGCCCGTCGACGAGCTGTGCTTGCCCGTAAACAGCGACGCCCGAAACGGCGCGCAGACCGGATGGCCGGAGATGGCGTTGGAGAAGCTGACGCCCTCGTCGCACAGGTCGTCGAGATTGGGCGTGCGGGCCCGAGTCTCGCCGTTGCAGCGAAGGCAGTCCCGGCGAAGCTGATCGGCGAAAACGAACAGTAGGTTAGGCTTGCTCATGCGTGTCACTCATCTTTCGAGCCGGTAATATCCTTTGTTTAATGCCCAATTTCCAATGTCCAATTCCCAACTGCATCATCCTGCATGGCGAAGTGGGCCTAATGTATGGGCATTGGACATTGGTCATTGGGCATTTTCCGCAGAGCTCTCCACAGGGTACAATAGTTGATCTATGCCTCCAACCACCACCAATCTCCCCCCCTTCTCCATCATGTGCAAGCCGGTCTGCGGGACCTGCAACCTGGACTGCGCCTATTGCTACTATACCTCCAAGGCCAAGGAGCTCTATCCGGACGTCGCCCGGCCCGAGATGTCCGACGAGGTGCTGGAGGCCTATACCCGCCAGTACCTGCAGGCCATGCCCGTCCAGAGCCAATTCATGTGGCAAGGCGGCGAGCCGCTGCTGGCTGGGATGGACTTCTTCGAGCGGGCCCTGGCCCTTCAGAGTGAGCACAAGCTCGACGGCCAGACGGTGACCAACGGCCTGCAGACCAACGGCACGCTGATCGATGAGCGTTGGTGTGAGCTGTTCAAGGCCAATGGGTTTCTGGTCGGGGTCAGCATCGACGGCACGCCGCAGTGGCACGACTACTTCCGCCGCGACCACGCGGGGAATCCGTCGTTCCATCGTGCGTGGGCGGGTCTGGACTTTCTCAAGACATTCGGCGTCGAGTTCAACGTGCTGGTCACGCTCAACAGCGCCAACATCGTCCACGGCGGCGACATCTACCGCTGGTTCACCAATCGCGGGGCCCAGTATCTGCAGTTCATCCCCATCCTGGAACGCGACCCCCAAGGCGTCCCCCAGCCGTTCTCCTGCAGCGGCGAGCAGTATGGGCGGTTCCTGCTGGATGTCTACGAGGTATGGCGGGCGCGTGACGTCGGGCGTGTGTCGGTGCGGCTGTTCGACTCGGTGATGCACAACGAGTTGTTCGGCGCCCCGTCCACCTGCTGTTACAGCCAGCGCTGTGCCAACGCCTACGTGCTGGAGTTTAACGGTGATCTGTTCGTGTGCGACCACTTCGTCTTCAAGGAGTGGCGCGTGGGCAACATCATGGATCGCCCGCTGGCCGAGTTGGTGCTCGACCCGCTCATCGAACGCTTCGCCACGCTCAAGACCGACTTGCCCGAGGCCTGTCGCGATTGCGAGTATCTGCCCTTCTGCCACGGCGGGTGTCCGAAGCATCACTGGCCCATCGGCCCCGACGCCGGCCGCGTGAACCACTACTGCGAAGGCTTGAAGCTATTCTTCCGTGAGGCCCTGTCGGATCTGAAGCAACTGGCCCACGATCTGCAGGCCGGGGGGGGGCAGGGCGAGCACGCTTCTGCTAGCAGAAGCGTGGCACCCAATGCGAACCAAGGCCCGGCTGCTCGGCCCAAGCGCAACGAGCCCTGCCCGTGCGGGTCCGGTCGAAAATTCAAGCTCTGCTGCGGGCGAAAATAGGAGGTCGTGTTATGGCCAAACGCACCAAACAGACCAACCGCACGCCGCGGTGGTCGCAGGCCAAGCTGATCGACCGCGCCAAGGCCCACGGCGCCAAAGGCGCTAAGGTGATCGATCCCAAGACCGTCGTGACCGAGCAATGGGTACGGTGGAAGTGTCGCTATGGGTGTGGGGGCTACGGCAGCAGTCTGGTCTGCCCGCCCCGCTCGCCCACGCCGGACGAGACGCGCCGGATGCTGGACGGCTACAAGCGCGGCGTGCTGTTCGAGGCGGCCGAATGGCAAGGCGTCAAACCCCTTGCCGTGTCACTGGAGCGGGAGCTCTTCCTGACCGGTTACTACAAGGCCTTCGGCCTCGGCGCGGGCCCGTGCACGCTGTGCGAGCAGTGTGCGTTCGATGAAGGCTGCCGACACCCCAACGACGCCCGCCCGGCGATGGAAGCCTGCGGCATCGACGTGTTCGCCACGGTGCGAGAGAACGCCTTCGTTGTCAACGTCATCCGCAAGCGAACCGATCCCCAGCACTACTTCGGCCTGGTGTTGGTCGACTAAACGCTCGTTCTTCTTCGACCCCAAAGGGGTCAAATGCGCCAGCCCAGGGCGCAGCCCTGGGAAAGGACGCCCTTCTTGAAGAAAAGCCCTGAAGGGGCGAGATGATTCATTGCGCCCCTTCAGGGCTTCTCCCTCTTGGCATCTGCAACCCAGGGCTGCGCCCTGGGCTGTCGAATCTCGCCCTTTCAGGGCTAAAAGAAACGTGCGCCCACCGTCACTGGTGTCGGTGGACTGGGTCCGCACGCCCATCAATACAACGTGAAGTTCTCGCCGCAGCCCAGGATGTCGGTCTTGGTGGCGTGGGGGCCGCTGATGTCGAATAGGTGGATCATCGCGCCGTCGCCTGTTTCCGAATCGCCGGTCGAGATGGCCAAGCCCACGCACCCGCTGCCGGTCATGTCGCCCTTTTGGACGGTGTTGCCCGCTCCGGGCAGATCGATCCGCCCCAGCCACTGGCCCCGATGACCTAAGACCCCGCGGGCGTCGGCTTGGAGAATCTGATCGTATCCAAGGCCCAGCGCATCCAGCGTGGTGTGCAGGCGGGGATGCTCCATCATGATCCGCCCCAGTTGCGTGCCCGATCCGTCGATGACCATCAGCAGCGACTGATCGTTCGGCTCCTGGCCGACGTCGACAACGATGCGGGGCGTGGGGTCGCCGGGGACAATTCGGCCGATGTCGATCGACTCGTAGTGGCGCTGCGTCAGCGCCCACTGGATACGGCCCTCGCCGTCCAGCATCACAATGCCCCTGTGCCCGCAGCACGTGCAGACCAGCCGCCAGTCGGCCGGCGACGGGCCGCGCCGAAACACGCGGCAGGCATCCAGGTGGCCCAGCGGCTCGGGGTACGGCGGCGGGGTGAAGGTCCAGCGGAGCTTGCCGTCCGGATCGGCCAGGCCGTAGCCGACGAGGACCTCCTCGCGACCGTCGCCGTCGATATCCATCGCATACGGCTGATGGGCGGTGCGATGTCCGCCGGGCCAGGCGATGTGCCATCGGAGACGGCCGTCGTAATCCAACGCGTAGACGTTGTAGTATCGATCCTTGACGATTACCTGGCCGCGATGACCGACCCCATCGAGATCGGCGAAGTTCACGCAGTCGGTGGCATCGTCGGGGATCTTGATGCGGCGGCGCTCCCGGCCGGTCGCGCCGTCCAGCTCGACCAGCTCCCCGCGAGTCAGCAGAATCACCTCCGCCTTGCCGTCGCCGTCCCAGTCGTGGATCTGGCAGGCGACGTCGTAGCCCAGCCGGAATCCGCCCGCCGTCGGGTCGCCCCATTGCCACAGGATGCTGCCATCGAGCTTGCGCGCGGTCACGGAGGTCACGTGCGGCGGGATGGTGTCAGTACTGTCATTGCGGGCGGTGACGATCTCGATGGCCCCGTCGCCGTCAATATCGCCGGTGACGAACCATGCGCCGTCCAGATCGCGCGAAAGCGGCACGGAAACGGCCGGGGCAAGAGTGGGCAGGTCGGTCGGCGGCTCGCCGGAGCAGGTCACGTCAAAGAAGTCTGCGGCTCGGCCCATAGCGGTTGTGATCCTCGCAATGCGTTTCCAGGGCCTGACGATAGCAGTTGCCTCGCCGGCGGCAAAGGGCAATCCTCGCGATCGGCTAGGCAAAATGCCTCGACGACGGACCGTTCGATGGCGATACTGACGCGACACAGATCTGAATCTCTCCATCGATTGAAAGGAGCGCAACAATGTTTAATGGACTTGGAATGAGCCTGGGGAATCTGCCGCGACTGTCCAACGCGGTGACGCGATCGATCAGCGCCGAAAACTTTAACGGTGAAAAAGGCAAAGGCGCCATGGCCACCGAGGGGCTCGGGGCCGAGCTGGCCCGCGACTTGGGCCAGGGCTGGAAAGTATCCCCATGCGTGGCGGTCAAGGCGGGCGAAACTTTCACGATCGCCGACATCGATGGGCCGGGCGCGATTCAATCGATGTGGCTTTCCGGAAGCATCGCCTGCATGGGCCCGGCCGCCAGGTATTACATCCTCCGTATCTATTGGGACGACCAGGAGCAGCCGTCGGTCGAATGTCCGGCGCCGGATTTTTTCGCGTGTCCGTGGGGCCAATATGCTCAGGTCAACTCGGTCGCCGTGGCCGTCAATCCCAACCGTGGGTACAACTGCTTCTGGGAGATGCCGTTCAAAAAGCGATGCCGCATGACGCTGGAAAATCGCCATCACGACGACATGGTCTTCTACTACCAGGTCAACTACACGCTGACCGACGTGGGGGACGACGTGGGCTATTTCCACGCGCAGTTCCGCCGCACGAATCCCCTGCCCTACAAGCAGGAATACACGATCGTCGACGGCATCGCCGGCAAGGGCCATTACGCCGGCACGGTGATGGGCTGGGGCCTCAACGGGGCCGGCAACTGGTGGGGCGAGGGTGAGATCAAGTTCTTCATGGACGGCGACAAGGAGTTCCCGACCATCTGCGGGACAGGCACGGAAGACTACTTCGGCGGCGCCTATGACTGGGACGTCGACGGCAAGTATGTCACCTTCAGCGGGCCTTTCATCGGCATGCACCAGGTCATTCAGCCGGACGGGCTGTACGTCTCGCAGCAGCGGTTCGCCATGTATCGCTGGCACGTGATGGACCCGATACGGTTCGAGCAGGACCTGCGCGTGCAAATCCAGGCGCTCGGCCTGCGCGACAAAGCCCGATACCTCGCCCGCCAGGACGATATTGCATCGGTGGCATTTTGGTACCAAACACTGCCGACGGCCCCCTTCCCGCAACTGGGCAGCACCGACGACCTGGAGATCATCTGAGGACAGGCAGGAGAGACGGCGGGAGGCCCCGACGAGACGGACTAAGGCCTCACGGGCGCCCAGAGGGCTTCGGTATTCGAGTTGACCACTTCCGGATTGATGTCCACCGGAAACATGTACTCCACCGCCCCGTCGGCGAACAGCACGTTTGCCTTGCCAAGGTGGCGTGGGGCCTTCAGCGCCTGCCACCCCGGCAGAGGACCGGCGTCGTCCAGCGCGTAGCAGACTTTCGCCTCGTAGTCCAGGAGCAGGATCTTCCGCACGCCTGGCGGGACCCGATAGGCCTTCGAATTGATGCCATAGCTGGTCGGCGGCACGGCGTAGGTCAGCGGCCCGACTTCATCTGTGACGTGGTAAGTTTCCCCTTCCGGCCCGACGATGTGATGCGTCGCATGCGCATTGGCCCAGTGCTTGCCCGAGATCTCCACGACGCCCGGGGAGATCTCCTTGACATACAGGTCGAAGTCATAGAAATCGTTGTCGCCGATGTCCTCGAAAATGAACCAGTACTCTTTCGGATTGGACCCCGGGGTGTACTTCGGCATGTTCTGGCGGCTGGAGCCCATCGCCTGGTAGACGTCGTCGTTGACCTTCCATATCTGGGGCTTTTCGGCGAAATCGTTGTGATCGCCGTCCAGCCAATACGGATAGATCTCGAACACCCGCTCGTCCCGCCCGCCAAGCCAATTGGTTCGCATCGCCACTGACGGCCAGGTCCAGTCCGGCTCGACGTCTTCCGGGCAGATATACTGCGTGGTGCGATCCTGGAAGTACGGCAACAATGCCTCGGCCCACGCCTCGCCCGACAGCGCCGCCCGGTCCTCGCGGTGATCGGACACGAACATGGGGTAGGCTTGGCCGATCCCGCGAAGATTCGCGGCGCACTCGGCTCGCCGGGCCAGCGCCGCAGCGCGCAAGCCGCTGGGCACAACAATGGCGGCTAACGTCGCCAGCACCACTAAAACGATCAGCACCTCCACCAACGTGAATGCGCGCCCCCTAAGCGAAGAATATCTATCTAATCGACTCATGATTTCGACGTGGCGTTGAGACCAAGTCGTCAACGCTCTTATTGGATTATAGAGCGCTCTGCGCCAAAAGAACAGGGGGTGTCGTCTCGGAGAAACGCTGGAGCGCGCGGGCCGACGACCGTATGCTCTGCGGGTCCATTCCAACAAACGAGCAGGAGACGACCATGGCTGAGTTGAAGTTGAGTGCGGCGTGTTGGTGTTTCAATTCCGAAGGCACGGATCCGGCGGAGCTGTTCGGCGGGCTGGCCGAGGCCGGCTACACCGCTGCGGAGATGGTCGGAGAGGACAATTACGACACCGCCCGGGCGGCTGGGTTGGAATTGCTCAACGAATGTGCGCCCGGCATGGGCGAGGGGCTGAACTTTCTGGAGAACCACGACGAATTGATCCCGCAGATCCGCGAAACGATTCGGCTGGCGGGCGAAAACGGCGTAGCGCAGGTCATCGTCTTTAGCGGCGCCAAGAAGGGCCTGGACGATGAGACCGGCATCGCCAACTGCGTGGCCGGTCTCGAGAAACTCATCCCCGACGTCGAGGCGTCTAACATCGTGCTGACGTTAGAGATGCTCTGCATCGCCAATCACGGCGATTACCACGCCACCGCCAGCGCGTTCGGCTACGAGGTCGTCCGCCGCGTGGGCTCGCCGCACGTCAAGGCGTTGTACGACATCTACCACCAGGCGCGAACGGGCGAGGACCTGATGGCTACGCTGGTGCCGAACCTCGATCTGGTTGCGCATCTGCACGTGGCGGGCAGCCCGCAGCGCGACTTCCCGGGGCCGGACCAGGAGATCGACTATCGACCTCTGGTCCAGGCCGTTCAGGCCGCCGGTTACGACGGCTATTGGGGCATGGAGTTCATGCCGCACGAAACACCCCTGCAGCAGGCCATCGACGCGGCGGAACTGTTCCGCAGCTATGCAGCCGCTCCAGCTTAAGGTCACATATGCAGTCACGCGTTCAACCGACGCTGCCGTATTCAGCAACGATAGCCAACATCCCCGCCGCCCCCCGCGACGTGCTTCGCCGGCGACTGGCGTGGGCGCTGGTGATCCTCGGTGTGGGTTTTCGTCTGGGCGCGTACCTCTGGAACACGGGCTTTTGGTACGACGAAGGCTGGCTGATCCAGAGCCTGCAGGACAAATCATTTCTCGGGCTGGTCGGCCCCCTAGCCAACGATCAGGCCGCCCCGCTGCTGTATCTGTGGCTGCTCAAATGCCTGTACTTGCTGGGCGGCCTGAACGAGAGTCTCCTGCGGGCCCCGTCTCTGCTCGCCGCAGTTGGTGGGATGGTGTTGATGTGGCCGTTGGCGCGTCGGATGGTCAGGCCATCGGCGATTATCTGGGCGCTGGCGCTGCTGGCTGCGAGCGACAATATCCTGATCTACTGCGCGCGGACCAAGCCCTATGCCATGGACGCCATGGCGACGATGGTCCTGCTCTATGCCGCCGTCCGCCTGAAAGACGCCTCGCCTACCAGAGCGATTCTGACTATCGGCGCGATCGGAGCGGGCCTGTTCTGGTTCAGCTATCCGTCGTGTTTCGTCTATGGCGGCGTCGCCATCATGCTGGGCCTGAAGGTCCTGCGCAGCCGCCGGCGGCGCGACTGGGTGGCGTTTATCGCCGTCAACGCGATCGTCGCAGCCAGCATGTGGGGGCTGATGAAGCTGACGGCATCGGACCTGCGGACGGGCATGCTGGTCGAATACTGGGGGCGGCGGGGCTTCCCGATGGGGTTCGACCGCGTGATGAAGTGGCCCCTGGACGCAACGTATCGCCAGTTCGAAGAGGCCATGCGCCCCATCGGCGCCTTTGCGTTGGTCATGTCGGCCCTTGGCGCCGCTGCCATGTGGCGAGACCGGACCCGACGGTTCCAACTGGGCCTGCTGGTGTTGCCCCTGCTGCTGAACATCGCCGCCGGTTGCCTGAGGCGCTATCCCTGGGTCGGTGGGCGGCTGAGCATGTACAACATCCCTATCCTGGTGCTCCTGACGGCCGAGGGATGGGCGGAGGTCATCGCCTGGCTGCGGCGTACGCGCGAGCGGGCGTGGCTGCCGCGGCCGGTCGCACTGAGAATCGCCTTCACCATCGGAATCGTCGCCGTTGGCGTGCCGATCGTCCTGGCCGTCTACCACGTCGCCTGGGTCGGGCACCGCAGCACGCACGGCCGGCCGCTGGCCATGCACGTGCTCAAGAATGCCCGCGAGGGCGACCGCATCGTCATCGCGGGGGCCAACGAGTTCGGCATCTACTTTCGCGGCCGATGTGAGTTGCCCATCGCCGGCGGTGATTACTACAGCCCGCCGCCACATTCAGTCCTGGACAAGTCGGACTGGACGCGCCTGTGGCTGCTGGTCCGGAAACGGCCCAAGTCTCTAATGGCCGTTGCGATCCCTTTTCTTGAGCGGTATGAAACGGTTTGGGCCGACCGGCGAGACACGGCCGATCTGTATCTGCTGGCCCCGCCCGCCGAGGCGACGCCCTAAGCCCACGCGCCGAGCTTTACTTGGCGCGGGGGTTATTCGACTTGGCGCAGTTGCTGGGAGACGGCGGCCAGATTCTCAACGGGCGTGCCGGGTACGAGCGCATCCGACGAGCCCATCACCACCTTCCGGTCGCCGAGCTTTGCCAGGAAGTCCCCGCATAGCCGCTTGACCTGATCCGCTGACATGCGGCAGAGATAATCCGGGTCCGGCCCCGGACACCCGACGATGCGACCATCCCAACGCTTCTGAAGGTCGACCATCTGGTCGATATTCTCTTCGCCCAGGTGCAGGCCGTACATGACGTCGAACTCGGCCGCCTCGATGCCGTCGAGAAACGGCGTCACGTCCTGCCCGCTGGCGTGGTCGAAGCACAGCTTGCCGGCGGCGTGGAAGATGTCGTTGTAGTCCTTCTGGAACGGCACGTAGAACTCGTTGTGGATCCTGGGCGAGATCTGCCGGGCGTCCCATATGGTCTCGTGGTCGAACACCTCGAATGGTGAGCGGGCCAGGATCTTGACGACCTCGATGTTCTTGGCGTGCTGCAGGTCCATCATGTCCAGGACCTCTTGCGGCATGTCGAAACTCATCACCAGGAAGTCCTCGGCGTCGAACGAATACAGCAGGTCGTGGAACGGGCAGGAGAACCCCCCGCCGGTGAACAGGCCCGCCTCGCCGACGGCCTGCTGCAGTTCGGGGGCGCTGTCGTAGTTGGGCCCATAGCTCGTCGCCTCGGTGACGTAGCGGAGGACCTTCAGGTCGTCGACCGTCTTGATCGGGCGCTCGGTGACGTAGCTGACGTGGGAGATCGGCGACACTTCATGCTTGGAGACCAGTTCGCCGACCGGCGTTTTGGTCACATAGGTCGTCTTTCGGCCGTCCACGTGCGTTTCGCTGATGACGCTGGGATCGATGGTCGATTCGAGCGCCCAGCCCTGACACCAGCCCAGAAACACCGCACCGACCCGTTCGCCAAACGCCAGGCGGAAACGCAGGCCGTCCATCCCGAGGAAATAACGGAACCGCTCGGCCAGCGAGGGTGTGCTGTCGACGAACTCCTTGGCATCGGCCCGCAGGAGCTTGTCGTAGTCCGGCAGCGACTCGAAGAAGTCGTGCACCATCAGCGGCATGAAGACGTTCTGCGGGACATGCTTCGAACGAAACGCTTCCAGCACCTGCTTTCTCATCGTCGATACCTCATTCGTTCCTGGGCCGGTGGAATCGCGGCGCGGCGGTCAGGCCTGATGATACGCACAAGCGGCCGTCAGTAAACCCCGCATCTGACGCAGGGCCACTTACGCCATCGGCGAGAGTTCTTCCCACACGTCGATCATCCGGTGGTAGTTGGCGACGATGTTGGGAGTCATTGCGCTGAGGGGGCCGGCCGTGGTCTGGAGGACCATGCGGTCCTTGCCGCCGTCGAAGGCGGCGCGGACGGCCTGCTCGACGGTGTCGATATCCTCGTTTTCGAGGATGCGGGCCTCGATGTTGCCGCCCAGTGTGATCCGCCCGGCGGCTGTCGCCTTGGCGTCGGCGAAGGTGATATCCCCGTCGGGCGGCGGCTCGCAGGGCTCGAAGAAATCCCCACCACGCGCGATGACGCGCTCGAGCGTCGAGCGGATATTGCCGTGGCAGTGGACGTGTGCGACCGCCCCGGCGGCGTGGATTCGCTCGATGATCGGGGCCTCGAACACCTGCACGAGTTGGTCGTAAAGCTGTGGAGACGCCATCGGGGGCGTCAGCCACTCGCACCCCCCCATCCAGACGTAGTCGACATGGCCATCGGCCAGGACCACATCCAGGATGCGGAGGATTCGGTCCATGCAGATGGCCGTCAGCTCTCGAATCAGCTCCAGATCGGTCCCACAGAGCTCCAGGAAGCTCTGGTAGGACATCATCCCGCCCACGCACACGAACGGCGACGATATCCTCGCACAGACGACGCCCCGCCGGTCGAACTGCGGGGGAAGGTCGGTCAGGTCAGGCCCGGCGACGCCGGGCGGCACGTCCCAGGGGCAGGAGCGAATCTTCTCGATATCGGCCAGAGATTCGACGGGGTACTTGATCGTCCAGTCCGTATCGGTGGCTGCGTTTCGCCCGATGGCGGCGGTGAGCGGGCCTTTGGGCGTGTCGATCTGCTCAAGGACCGTAACGTTGCCGTCGCCGTCGGTGCGAGTGACCTTCGTCATGCGGCCTGGGTCGGTCACGAGGTACCGGTTGACCTCGGCCGGCACGTCGACCCAGAAGTTAGTCTGCTCGGCCACCCGCTCGGCGATCTGCCTCCGGCCCGGGTCGTGCGCCTGTTGCGGCGAGGCGTCTTGGAACTTCTCGAGCACCAACGGCACGCGATCGGCCCGCCGGCCTCTGATGGTTGTCAGGAGTCTGTCTCTTGGGGTCATCGCGGCTGTGGTCTGCATCACGAGTGACTGAGCGGTGTCGCCCGGTCATTATGTCGTCGCCGCCCCCATGCCCGCAAGCCGTAGCCCCACGTACAAACACCCCCACCGTCGACCATCATCAACGCAGATGGCCTGCCGCTGCTCATCTACCCCCTGTTCCTAACTGCAGCGGCTGGAGAGGCCGGCTGGGTCGTTGGGAGCGGCTTGGGCTGTTTCCCCGGTGGCGCGTGGGGGATGATCGGCGCGTCGGTGCGCTCGATCGGCGGCGTGTCCGTGGGGATCCCCGGCGTGATCATCGTGCTGGGCTGGCGCCAGTAGTCCATGTCAATGGGCGCGCTGAGGCCGTGATTGCCCGGAGGGACCACGCCGATAAAGGCCTCACCATCTCGGCCGATGTAGTAGACCCGGTCTACGACCATCGCAGACCTTTTTAACGATTCTATCATGATCATGGCCGTGGCATCGAGAAGATCCGCATGCCTCAGCCGCAATCCCTCCTTTCGGCGAACTCCGCGACTCGCCCGCTACAGGCGGGCGGAATCAAATTTCCTATCAGCAAGTAACAATCGATTATAATATGTGACAGACTGGCCAGCGGCGAAACGCTTGAAGACGCCAAGCCAGAACGTTGCAGAGAGGACCGAGGCGCTCGCGACCCGCATCGAATGAGCGACCGAGTTCGCGGAGCTAATCGTCATGAAACGTATTTTCCTTCCCCTCGCACTACTAGCCTTGACAGCCGTTGTCGTGGGCATCGTCGTCAAGTGGCAAGAACACCGGATTGAAGACACCCCTCCCGGCGATCGCCAACCCGTGCTTGCTGTCAAGGCGAACGCTCCGTCAACGGTTGATGCCGGGCAACAGCAGTTGATCCTCGCTCTGGCGGAAGCCGGGCGCGGGGCCGACAGTCCGGGCGAGATTGTGATCGACTACCCCATCGACGGGTCGATCTTCCCACCGGACATGATAGCCCCAACGTTCCTCTGGCACGACGACACGCCAGACGTCGATCGTTGGCTGATCAACGTGGCGCTGGCCGATGGCGAAGGGCATATCTACGTGCTGGCTGAGGGCGACCCGCCGCCGATGGGCGAGACAGATCCTCGCTGCTTCGGCCCGACCAACGAGCCCTACGAACCGACGCCGTATCAGGCTTCGGCCAAGAGTTGGACCCCCGACGCCGACGTGTGGGAGGCCATCAAAGCCCAGTCCGCAGAGGCGCCGGCCAGCGTGATAATGTACGGTTTCAACTCGGATAGGCCCAGCCATGTCCTCTCGACCGGGCAGATGACGATGACAACGTCACGCGACCCTGTCGACGCACCGATCTTCTATCGTGACGTGCCGCTTATGCCGGTACGGTCCGACGAAGATGGGGTGATCAAGCCTCTCGCCGATGCCAATCTGGGGTTGATCCAATGGCGCCTCAAGGACGTCTCCCGGCCCGACAGCCGGGTCGTGCTGGCAGATATCCCCACCTGCGCGAATTGCCACAGCTTCTCCGCAGACGGGCAGACGCTGGGTATGGACGTTGACGGACCGTCCGGCGACAAAGGGGCGTACGCTCTGGCGCAGATCGAGAGAGACATGTCCATCGGGCCGGACGAAATCATCACATGGAACTCATTCGCCGACAAGCCTGAGGGGCACAGGACGATCGGCTTCTTGTCGCGCGTGTCGCCCGATGGTCAGCATGTTATCTCAACGGTTAATGAGGCTGTCTACGTCGCAAACTTCACCGACCACGAGTTCCTCCAGGTGTTCTATCCCACGCGCGGCATTCTCGCCTACTACTCACGCCGAACCGACGAAATGAAGGCTCTGCCCGGGGCCGACGACACGGACTACGTACACTGCGACCCGGTGTGGACACCCGACGGCGAGACGGTCGTTTTTGCTCGAGCCCGCGCGTGCGACCCGTACTCCGATGAGAAGCCAACCCACGCAAATGACGAAAGGGAACTGCAGATCCAGTTCGATCTGTTCCGCATCCCGTTCAAGGATGGTCTGGGCGGAGAGCCCGAGCCGATCGAGGGAGCATCGAACAACGGAATGAGCAACACGTTCCCGAAGGTCTCCCCCGATGGCAAGTGGATCGTGTTCGTCAAATGCCGCAACGGCCAACTCATGAGGCCCGACGGTGAACTGTGGATCGTCCCGGTCGAAGGCGGCCAGGCCAGAAAGATGGCCTGCAACACGAGGCTGATGAACTCGTGGCACAGCTTCTCACCAAACGGACGATGGATGGTGTTCTCGTCCAAGTCCAACACCCCCTACACGCAAATGCTCCTTACGCACATCGATGCCGACGGCAACGACAGCCCGGCCATTCTGATTCCCAACGCCACCGCAGCCAACAGGGCCGTCAACATACCGGAGTTCGTCAACATCAACTACGACGAGTTGGTGTCCATGGAGGTGCCGGGCGTAGCCTACTATCAGAACTTCAACCGCGGCAACAAGTTGATGGCGGCCGGGAGACTACACGAAGCCATAGCCGAGTTTAACAAGGCGCTCGGGGCCGAGCCCACGTCCGTACGCATAAACACCCAACTTGGCACGTGCTTCACGAAGGTGCGCCAACTGGGCCAAGCCTCCGCCTGCTTCGAACGCGTAGTACAGACCGACCCCAAGAACACGATTGCGTTGATCAATCTGGGCGCCCTTTACGTCTCTCGAGGGATGCCTGCCAAGGCGATCCGGTACCTGGAAGATGCCCTGAAGATCGATCCGGACGTCACCGATGCCCATATCAATCTGGGCATCGCTCTGGATATGTGCGGGGACCCCCAGGAGGCCTTTAAACACTTTCAGGAGGCGTCGACCCTCTCCCCCGACTCGGCCAAGGCGCATAATGGACTGGGACTTACCTCTGGCAAGATGGGCCGGACCGACGAGGCGATCGAGCACTTTCAAAAGGCGCTGCTGATAGACCCGCAGTTTCACATCGCTCGGCGGAATCTCCGGAAAGCGCTTCAGGCCAAGACCATGAACCAAGGATCATAACGCCCCTATGGCCGATCACCCCGTTGGGGGGCATGAAGCCAACATCCTCTCATTGATCGAGGTCGTTCTAGCTGTTGTCGTTGGTGTCGTGGTCTGGAAAACTGCCGACCGGGAGCCCGAAGGTGTTACGGGCGTCCTGGCTGTCGGCGTCGACGCGCTGACGCCGTTGGTTATCGGCAATTGGCTGCTGGGGGCCAGCGGCCTGGCGACCAGTTTCGTCACGCGGGACGATCGCCGGTACGTCAGCGGCGTGCGGAAGCTCATCGGCGACAAGCTGCCCAAGCCCGTTCGCCTGGAAAGCTATGACGCATCGGGTGGCGACGACAGGCCCAAGCCAAAGGGCAAGGGCCAATACCGCTCCAACCGTCGCTCGCGCCGCCCGAGCTCCCGGGGGCGCTCCGGTTCCGCGACGAAATAGACAGGCGGTGCGGCTTGTCCGCACCGGCGCAAGAAAACGGGCGACGACCACATAGGTTGCCGCCCGCGTTGTTGGTTGGGGCTTGCCCGCGACTACTTCCCGCCCCTTGGGGATCTTCGACCTTCGGCGGATCTACGTCCTTTTTCTCCGCAGCAAGCGTCTCCGCCTAACGGCTTCGTCGTCTCAAGAGCGCCATCCCGCCCAGGGCCAGCAAGCTCAGCGTCGCCGGCTCGGGGACACCGCCTGCGGGGTCGGCGATGAAGCCGAAGTTCGTCTTCAAGATCGCCAGGTCCGTGCCGTCGACGAAGGCGTCGCAGTTGGCGTTGCCGTCGGCATAGGTCATGCTCGGCTGGCCGAAGGCGGTCTTCATCAGGGCCAGATCGGTGCCGTCGACAAAACCGTCGAGGTTGAAGTCGCCGCGCTTGGTGCCCACGCGAACGCCATCGGTCAGCTCGACGAGGGTCTCGATCAGGACGATCATGTCGTCCTCGTCAACGTCGCCGTCTTCGTCCACGTCATAGGTGGCCGGATCACCGCCCATGTTCGCGCACAGGATGTCGATGTCGTCGGCATCGACGTCGCCATCGCCGTCGAAGTCGCCTGGGATGCCCAGCGGCGGGGGCAAGACGTTAATCCGCATGGCAAAAGGATCGGTTCCATCGCGGGGAATCACCGCGTTGGTCTCGGCGCCGCCGTGGCGCAGCATGGTCTGCGTCAGCCCGAGCAGGGAAATGCCCACCGGCGCGTCGGGTGCGATCGTAACCCAGACCCTATTGACGTACTGGCCTTCCTGGATGCCGTACAAGTTCTGGTCCCAGTAGCTCTCGTACCACTGGGTCTCAAAAACGCCGACCCCGTACCACTCAAACTGGAGCGTGTAATACTGTCGCCAATAGGTATTCGACGTATCTTCCGTCACGTTCATCACAGCCGAATCCCACGACACGTTGGTGATGCCGCCATTGCCGTACCCCCCCGTAGAGTTGACCATGATCGACAGGCCGAAGCTATCGCCACGCTCGACCTCAACATAGTTGTCGTGCCAATCTTCGTAGTAATCCTCCCACATCATGTTGTGACCGCTGGGAACGATCTCTGCTGAGGCAGACATGGCGCACATCACCGCTGACAATGCCAGAATTGCAAGAGTCCTCATACGTCTCTCCTTATCACCCGAAACCCCCGCCCCAGTGACGCGGGCCCGCCAACTGGGACATACCGAAAACAGACATGTTGTGCGACCAATTCCACATTTCCCATATCGCTTGCATATTGGCCGGTGCGCGCGGCCTCAAGGGCCTCACGCGGCCCCCCCGTATTTCGAAGTGTGGCATTGTCATTGCCTTCTTCTTCGGCCTACTTACGGCAGCATAGCCTAGCCACCGCCCCAGGCCCGCAAGGCCTTGCGCCTTCAGACTCATTTGCACATTTTAGCATACCCGAACGAGGGCGTTTGTCAAGAAGAAAGGCCTCACCATCTGCTGCAAAGGGGCGAATGGACCTTCGCTGAGATGGCGGCTGGAGCCACGATCGGCGCGTCGGTGCGCTCGATCGGCGGCGTGTCCGTGGGGATCCCCGGCGTGATCGTGCTGGGCTGGCGCCAGTAGTCCATGTCAATGGGCGCGCTGAGGCCGTGATTGCCCGGAGGGACCACGCCGATAAAGGCCTCACCATCTCGGCCGATGTAGTAGACTACCGTCTCCGTGTAGTCAACGCGCTTGAGCGAGTCAAGTCCGACGATGTCACGATCCCCGATTCGCAGAATCATATCGCCCAGGAGAAAGCCAAGCTGCTCCGCATAACTGCCGGCGGCAACGTCGGCGACGGCAGATCCCGTCGTCGACCACAACGCTCCGGCGTCATAGATCACGCCGCCCGATCGGTTGATGTAGATCACCCGGCCGCTCTTGACGACTCGGGCGACGCCGTCGATGAACGCGCCGGCCTGCTCGAATTGAGGCGGGAACACCCACTCGCCGCGGCGATTGACATACCCCCACCGGCCGCCCACAGGCTTGTGCACGACGTTGTAGTCATCCTTGCCGTAAGTCACATCCCCACCCACGCACACCGCAGCCAGCCCTTCGGAGAAGCTGTCGGCTGCGGAGAATTGCGGCTTGATGGCCAGCCGGCCTTGGCGGTCGACAAAGCCGAACCGCCCGTTCGGCAGATCCCACCCGACGCGGGCCAGGCCTTGCGAGAACGGCAACGGCGCCGAGAAGCGTGTTTCGATCACAACCCGCCCGGTCGTGTCGAGGCATCCCCAGCGTTGGTCGCTGGGCTTGAACCACGCCAGGTCCTCGTGGAAATCCGTGATCTGCCCTTCGATATCCTTTGTCAGATAACGGCCCGTCCGATCGATCAGCCGCCACTGGCCGCGGAGCGCCGGCATTTGCTTTCGTCGCCAGAAAGGCTCATACGGTTCGTTGTAGGTGACCATCGTGTCGGCGTAGTAATTCATGTCTGGCACGACACTGTAGCGCAGTTCATCCTTCTGCGAGACCCACGCCACGCCACATTGGAACGGCCGCGCCGTGCCGTAGCGTTCCGCTATCACCGTCTGTCCGTCGAGATCGATGTATCCCCATCCGTAGGGCGACCGGTGAACGGCGGCCAAGCCCTCGGAGTAGTCCTGGACGGCTTGGTATCCGATGGGCGTCGTGATCGAGCCCTGACGATCGCAGAATCCCCACGCCCCGCCCATATGAAGGTTATTGCCCGGGTACAGTTCCATGTAAGTTGACCCAAGATTCACGGCAGCGCGGCCGTTCGAGAAGGACCGAGCGCCATCGAACTGCGCCGGGATCGCCCATTGCCCCTTCCGGCCAACGAATCCCCATTTAGACTTCTCGTCTTCAGCCCCGCCGTCGGCCGCTACGGCCAGGCCTTCCTTGAACGGCAGGATCTGGAACTGCTCCAACGGCATGATGACCTCCCCGGATTCGTCGATCAGGCCGTAGGAGTGCATGTGCCGACCGAACTTCTCGTCGGATTCCTGCTTCACGGCAGCAAGACCTTCCCAGAAGGCCCGCTGGGGGTGCTCGCCGCGGAAGTTGTAGTAGCCGCTGGGCGAAAGCTCGCCGGTTTCCGTATTGAGGATGTGGTAGCGGCCGGCCCGAAGGACCAGGATCGACTTCGACTTCGGCGGCGGCGCCAGGGCCGGCGGCATGGCCGGTGGGGACATGTCCTCCTGCGGCGGGGCAGGCGAAGCCTGAGAAGCCGCCTCCTGCTTGCGCGCAATCCGGTAGAGCCTGAAATCCGCCCTATCGGCGATGAGGACCCCGCCATCGGCGGGCAGAAGAAAGCTGAAGTCGCTCGTCAGGCCGAATCCCCCGCGAGGGTAGGGATAGGCCCTGTCCGTCTGTGGATCGCACAGGACAAGCCCGTCCAGGACATAGTCGCCCAGTCCGAAGTAGCGGACCTGACCGTCTCCAAAGGGCCAGTTCAGCCCTTTCCCAATACGCCCGTATTGACCGCCGCCAGGGAGCGTGAAGGCCCGATCATAGGGCCTATCCGGCCCAAAGACTTCGATCTCCCCGGTGTCGGCTCTGAGCAGGTTCAACCCAATTGTGCTCAAACGGTCTGCGTCAAACCATTGCATCGCGCCCGGAAAGTGATCGACCACCTCGAGGGTCGACTGTTTGCTCCTATACCGCCACATGCCGTTGCGAATGGGCGCACCGGGATTGGCGTGATCCGGCGTCGTCTCGCCGATTCGCAGCCACAAACAGTCCCGTTTCGGATCCGGGAGAATGTCCGTCACGCCCCAAGGCGCGCCGCCATCGAGCTCGTTGCGAGGCGCCACCCGGCGCGAACTGGCGATCACATCGAAGGACTCCGTGGCGGGGTCAAAAGACGCCAGGGCGCCGGGCTTGAAGCCAATGGCGACCCTGACGAAACCTGCCAGATGCTTGGACTCGACTACGTGGAGTCGGCGGTAATCGACACCGAAATATATCCTGCCTTCAAATGCGGCCAGGGTGTTGATCGACCGGCCGGGCAGGCCGTCGGACTCCGAGTACGACTTGACGATCTCCCCATCCTCGATCGCCAACAGAGCGGGCCAGTCGGCCGCCACGGGGGGCTCTCCCTTGAGAACCCGACGGTTAGCGGCCCAGCTATCAACTGCCCAACTCCGCCCCACATACAGTGTGTCGTCCAGAACGGCCGCCCAGTGAATCGGCTGCATGAGGGACAACTCGCTTGGGTCGGGAGCGTCCAGCTTGGCCAACTGTCGCAGCTCCCCGCCCGTAACCGGCAAGGTGCTGATATAGCAGTGGCGCACGTTCTGCCAGATGAGAATCAACTGGTCGCCGTCGAGGATGATGTTGTCCCAATGCCCGCCGGCGTAGTCTTTCGGGACATTCGTGATCGGGATCTCCTGCAGGCCGTACATATCCCACGGGTTCACCTGCCCGGCTCCGTCGAGGGGGCCTGCTTCCGTTGGCAGCAGTCGCCTCGCCAGCGACGCCTGCAGATCCCGACATTGGGACATCGCCGCCACAAAACGCGCGTGGGCTTCGGCGTCCTCCGTCGAAGAGACCGGCTTGGAAACGCGGGTCAACAGAGCGATCAGATCATCGACCTCAGAGCGACCGAGGTGGCGTATCGCCGTCTTGAGAACGACCGGCGTGCTGGACAGGCGGCCCCAGGCCCGAGTCGCCAGCTCCTCGCCGAAGACGCGCCCCAGATGCTGGGCCAGGTCGCCCATCCGGCTCAGTTCGGCCACACTGCCGCCAAGGACCCCCAGGATCGCCGCCCGCTCCTGGTCCGACGCCGCATCGGCCAACGACGCTAAGGTCAGTTCGATCCCCTCCCGAGCGGCTAGCCCTGCAAGTCGGTCGCGGGCGTCCTGATGACGGCGCCAAGACTCCTCGGAGAGAATGTCGCGGCCGTAACGCGGCTCGAACATGTGGCGGATGCCCAGGCAGCTACTCAGCAACCCCGCCCGCTGTTGCACCGGGAGCTCGGCGTTGCGCGCCAAGGCCGCCAACTGTTCGGCCGCCGAGTGTGCTTCGTCCCCACCCGCCTGGATCTGCCCGAAATACCCACCGGCCTGCAGAATGGGATTGGCATGGGCCTTCAGCCATCCCCACGTCGGCGCGACGGCCTTGTGGCCAAACCGCTGCTCAGCCACCGTGAGCACCCATGCGCAGGACTGCAGCATGCTGGCGGGGAGGTAAATCCATTCCTTCTTGAACGCCTCCAGGTCGGCGACGCTTTCCTTGACCAGCCGATCACACTCATCTGCGTCCCCAGCCAGCCGGGCGGCGAACTGCAACTGCCACGCCAGCGGAACCGGGGACAACTTCAGCCGACGACGATAGGACAACTTGGCTCGATGATGATCTCGACTCAGGCGAGCGAGAACGTCAAAACGTCGCCGCAACAGCGGATCCGCAGGCGGCTCGAGCTTCCGCTGGCCCGGGCTCGAAAACGGCAGGAACTGATAGGTCACACACTCCTGGAAACGCCTGAAACGGAGCCAATCCACATTTTCATATACGATCTCCTCGCCAAGCTCCTCGGCGACCGCGCAAAGCCTCTCTTCCACCTCCATCATGCGAGTGCTCAGATAATACAGTTCCTTCGATTCATACCACCCCTTCTCTCGCACGCTCCACGGAGGACCGTTACGATCGAAGGGCATATAGACCACCTCGGGCCACCGCACCAACAGTAAGATCATCATGGCCTCGAGGTTCTGCTTGCTTGGGTGCAGCACCACCAACGCTTCACCAACCATGGTCGCGTCGTCCCATTCCCGCAGCCGGGCAAGGTAGAACAGCCTCCGGCGAAGGGCGTCGGCTTCGTCCTGCAGGCTGGACGGCGCCGCCGGCCCCTTGTCCTCGGCCAACGCGGTTGTGATCTTCTCGCGCAAAGCGTTGACCGCATCCGCCATGGCCTCGGGCCCCATGATGACCGTCACGGTCCGGGCCTCGCCGCCGGCCAGTGGAATCATCCGGACCGACACCTTCAGCCCGCCATTGTCTCGATGCACGCCGCCCAACAGCAGCATCGGCGAGGCCTGCAGATTCAGCGACGCGTCCGCCAGGGCCTCCTCTCTGGCCAGCAGGCGGAGCTGTTCGCGCTCCAGCAGGACCACCTCGGGCCGAGCACTCAGAGCGGCGGCCAGCGATTGTTTGAGCGACTTGGCCAGCAGTCTCAGCGATTGGCCGGACTCTTCGCTCTGGAAACCCAGCACAGCCACGTAGCGTCGGTCAGCCGCGGGAGCCCGGGCCTTGACCAACGACTGCTTGACGGTCAGCACAGCCGGGGTGATCTCTTTCGCCAGATCAGCCGAATCGGCCAACAATTGCCCCAACACTATGCCCGTGCGCGTCTCCACAGCGCGAAGATGGCACTGGAGCGTCGGCTCGATCGGCTCGTCGTGCGAATGTTCCGCAGGCGGATCCTCGTCCGGCGACCCAGTCGACTGGGTCTCCGTCTTCGGCTCGGCTTTGGGCGCGAGGGCTTTGGGCAGCAGCTTGGGCTCGATGAAGACAAACACGTCCGCACCGGCGAGCTTCGCCAGCGCCTCGGCCGAGCCGGACTCCGTCACCTCGACCATCGCCAAACGCACCTCGTCCAGCACGGCCTGCAACTCCTGCCGCTCGACGAGCTGAATCTCCTCAGCCGATAGCGCCGCCAGGAGCTTGGCCTCGATCGCCTGCCAGGCCTCACCCTCTCCCGGGGCGACGACCAGGGCGACGGTCAGGGGTTTGGGGGTGTCTGGGGCGGTTTCGCTCTCGCCCGCCTGGCCGACGGCCAGGACCGCGCACAAAAAGACTGTCCCCCACGAAACGGCTGCATATTTCGTGATCTTCGACTGCGCCATGTGCTGACTTTCGCCGCTAATCAGCCGATACAGGCTCTTCGGCGGCGTCCTCGGCGGCGGGCCCGGCTGCCGGCAGGGCCTCGACAAAGTGCTGGAGGATCCTCACACCGAGGCGATGCCCGGCCTTCTGGAGGGCGGTCTTGCCGGCGTTGACTTCGGCCAGGTCAACGGCTCGGCGGGTCTCGCGGTCGACCAAGACGATCTCGCCCGTTCGCCGGTCGATGACGTTGATCTCCGCCCTGCCGACAACGCTGATGAGATCTTCGACCCGGCCGGCTAACTCACTGAAGCCTTCGCCCACAATCACGTAGTCTGCGTCTTTTAGGGCATCGGGCCAGGGGGACTTCCGCCCTTTCATCATGCCGCGGGCCCAGTCGGCGAGATCATTTCGGCCGCTGTCGACAACGGTCAGCCCGCCGTCGATGAGGATCTTCTTGATCTCCGTCTCGACGGCAGGATCCATGACCCTTCGGGACAGATGCTGTTCGGGAACGACCACGGCTACCGTCGGGCGCACCTTTTCGGCCAGCGCCTTTCGGGCCTCGCCAACAGGGTCGGGCAGCGCAACATTTTCCGGCAGCAGTTCGCCCGCGCTGCTGCGAATCAAGCTGGCCACATCCTCGCTCAGCGTCATCAAGGCGTCACTGAGCGGCTTGTCAAGGTCGACCTGCAAGAGCGTGCCCTTCACACGGCTGGTCTCGACGCCCACGATTTTCGTGATGATCATGAGCTTCTTGTCCATCTTAAACGCCTTGCCCATGATCAGGAGCTTCGCGCCGGTCAGTTTGCCGACCTGGACCACCTTCTGCTGGTCCACCAGGCCCGACAGACTGAGCTTCTGCTCGGCCAGGATCTTGCCGAGCTTGGCCCGTTCGACCAGTTTCGGTGAGTCTTCGATGCTAAGACGCGCCGTCAGGATGTCGGCAATCTGTGAGCCGAGATCCTCATGGTCCGGCAAGGTCACTTCATAATCGAGAATGGCCGCGTAGACCGTCTCATCATCGGCCGGGGCGTCCTGGCCCATCGCAACCGCAGCCGTCGTCAACACCAAGATCATCCATACCGTTCTCATGATTGCATCTCCTCAGTCCGCGAGTTGTCGAAGTGTTCGCGAAGGAACCACAGAAGGATTTCGTCCACAACGAGGCCACCCACCACATTGCGCGAAGGATCGGACAACTGTCCCATGGAAGCGGCGACGACCATTCCCTTCTCGACCGGCATCGCCACCACCAGCAGGCGTTCCCGGCGGTCGCCGCCCTCGTTCTCGTCCACCAGCCACATCAGCGGTGTGCCCTTGCCACTGGCCCGCAGCGTCACCGGCCAAGGCCCTGCGCCAAGGTCATCGGCCCGGATACTCTGATTCATTCCGTCCGCCAGTTCAACGGGTTGTGATATCGGCGGGTCCTCCGTCACCCCGCGGAATCCCCATTGCCCCTTGCCTGCCGGAGGATTCAGCCAGAGCACCGCCATGCCGCCTTTGAGGCGATCTTCAAGACTTTGGACGATCTCGCCCGATACGTCCGCCTGCTGATCGGCCACGATCAACAGCTCGCCGTCGAACGCCCGCAGGGCCAGCGACGTCCTGAGATCGTCGTAGGGCACATCCGCCGCGGTCAGATGCCTCTGCATTCGGCCGTGAGGATCGAGCACGCCTATCCGCAATTGGGTCAGCCGGCCGACAGCCATTTTCAGCCGAGACGGCGGATAGATGACAAGCTGCCGGCGAGCCCGGTGAGATTGACCCGTCAACAGCAGGCTGCACTCCAGCCTAGCCCGGACTTCCGGGATCGCCAACTTGACCAGTCCAACGCCGTCCATATCCAGTCTTACCTCGCCCGCCGTGATGACCGTATCCTGATACCCGAACTGCCAGTGAACGATCGCCTCGGGTTTATCCACGACAACAACCACCATGCGACCGGCTGACATCACTCGCAGCCGCTGGGTCGAGGGCCGGTCGCCGCCCAACAGATCGACGGCCGTCGCCGTCCAGGCGCCGGATGCCTCGCCCCCCGCAATCTGTCGCGGCTGACTGGACGGCGCCTCGCCGCCGGCGGCCCCGGCCAGCGATACCGCCCCCGCCAGCATCATCCACTGCACAGTTCGCCATCGCAGGTTCATATCCCACCCTCTGCGTGCATGGTTCAGGCTCTGACGCCAACATTCGCCGCCTGCACGATCACTCGAAGCGTCCGGCCGTTCAGGCGAACACGGCCCAGTTCCACGGGTTGCCGGTCCGTTTCCGCTCGGCCTCGAATAGCGATGTTCTTGCCTATGGACAGCTGCACCGACGTCCACTGGCCGTCGGAGGTCAGATCCATGTCGATCGGCATGCCGGCGACCTCGGCGGCGGCGGGCACGGTCAGACGGACGTCGTCGCCGACCGGCACGAGCAGATCGATGGTCCGCACCGTCCGCGCCTGATCGTCCACCAGGAAACACCGAACCAGACGGATCATGTCGGGGTCAAGGTGCTCGACGACAGCCATCGCGCCAAACTTGCCCCGCCCTTCGTACAGCACCACCCACGGGGCCGTCTCGCCGGCGGCCCCCTGCATGTGACTCCACAAGAGTCGATACTTCGCCAGATCTGCCTGGGCCAATGGCGGCGTCTCAATGGTTCGACGAATCTCAGCCAACTCCTGCCGAATGGCGTCCACGGAACTCTGGGCCCGGTTGGCGTCTCGATAAGACCAGACAGCCGCCAGCACCGACGTTGCGATCAGCAGAGCCGCCGCCACCCGCCCCAACCAGAGCTTCGTCGGGGCTGGCGGTCTGGAGCCCCCCCCACCGGCGCCGGTCCCCCCCGAGCTTTCGCCCAAGGCGCCGGCCTGAATCGTCTGTTGAACCTTGGTGATCGATGACCCCATTCGTTCGGCCCCGCGGTCGATTCCGAACACGCGGCGGCTGACCTGCTGAAGCGCCGTCATCTCCGCCAGCACCTGCCGGGCGTGGCGATCGGTGGCGATCTTCGCGAGGGCTTCGATGCGGTCTGGTTCGTTCAACTCGCCGCAGAGCAGGGCCTGGATTTGTCTTTCGATATCGGTTTCAGTCATGGTCATGGCCTCCGAAAAGGCGTGTCATTGTTGCCTTGAGCTCCCGCCGTGCCTGATGGATCCGCGAGGAGATCGTTCCGACCGGGACGGCCAACATCTCCGCCGCCTGTTCATAGGAGTACCCGTCCAGGACGGTGGCGACGAACGTCTGTCGAATCGTCGGGCTCAATTGCTCGATCGACTTGCGGAGTTCCGCCAGTTCCTCGCGCCGCCCAACGCCTTCGGCGATGCAGTCGTCGAAGCTGGCGGAAACCGGCAGGGCCCACTCGTCCAGCGGCTCGGCCACCCGCACGCGGTTACGCCTGAAGAAGTCACGGGTGCAGTTCATCAGTATCGTAAACATCCACGCCAGGCGACCCGAACGAGCCTGAAATTGTCCCCAATTGTTCAACGCCTTGAAGAACGCTTGCTGGGTCAGATCGTCGGCATCATGCTCCGAGCCGGTCAGCCGCAGCGCCGTACGAAACAGCTTCGGATACCACGCCGCGACATCCTGCTCGCTAAGTTCTCGCAAATTACAGTCCTTATTGAGCCCTGGCGCCTCACCCAACGCCAGGGCTGCGATCGGCTTGGACACACGACTTCGTCGTCCCCTCCCGCCAACTATCTGACGCATCAGCTAGGATAGAAACTCGGTGGTATTTTTGACAGATCTTACTATCTGGCCCGCCTCGATCTCCCCGCTTCGGCCGCTTACAAGCTCATTTCATACCCGACAAGACACCCCGAAAGGCAGGGATTTTCGGACGGACACATCGTGGCTGTGGGCGGGGGTGGCGATGTTGGCGAGAGTTTCTAGAATGAGAATGGGATGAGTGGACGCATCGACGCGTTCAACCGTCCCTGACCGTTCGAGCGTCGGCTACGCTCATGCCTTACGGCAGGCGGGACGGGTGGACATGCGCGGTGGAGGCCTTTTCCCCAGGAGAACGTCCCACGGACGTCTTGGCTGTCAGGGGCAAGACAACGGCTACCCATCAAAGGTGATCAGTGGAAGCTGATGGAGGTCCTCGGCAGTGCTTCTTGCAGTTCGCGAAGGCCAGCATCCGTGATGTTTGTGTCCCAGAGGGTGAGGCCCCGCAAGCCGGTCATGCCTTTCAGGTGGGCCATCCCCGCATCCGTGATCTTTGTGTCCCAGAGGTTGAGCGACTGCAAGCCGGTCAGGGCTTTCAGGTGGGCCAGCCCTGCATCCGTGATGTTTGTGTGCGAGAGGTCAAGCAACGCCAAGTCCGTCAGGCCCTTCAGATAGGCCAGGCCCGCATCCGTGATCTTCGTGCGGCCGAGCCCAAGCTGCCACAAGCCGGTCAGGGCTTTCAGGTGGGCCAGCCCCGCATCCGTGATCTTTGTGCGCCTGAGGTCGAGCGACCGCAAGCTCGTCAGGCCCTTCAGGTGGGCCAGGCCCGTGGCCGTGATGCTTGTGTCCTCGAGGTCGAGCGTCTGCAAGCCGGTCAGGCTTTTCAGGTGGGCCATCCCCGCATCCGTGATCTTCGTGCGGCCGAGGTTGAGCGACTGCAAGCCGGTCAGGGCTTTCAGGTGGACCAGCCCCGCGCCCGCGATGTATGTGTCCTCGAGGTTGAGCGTCTGCAAGCCGGTCAGGGCTTTCAGGTGGGCCAAGCCCGAATCCGTGATGTTTGTCCAACTGAGGTCGAGTTCACGCAAGCCCATCAGGCCTTTCAAATGGGCCAGGCCCCCATCCCTGATGTGTGTGCCCCTTAGGCCGAGCGACCGCAAGCTTGTCATGCCTTTCAGATGGGCCAGGCCTGCATTCCTGATGTATGTGCCGAGGAGGTCGAGCGTCTGCATGTCCGTCATGTCCTTCAGGTGGGCCATGCCCGCATCCGTGATGTTTGTCCTGCCGAGGTCGAGCCTCTGCAAGCTCGTCATGCCTTTCAGATGGGCCAGGCTCTCATCCGTGATTATCGCGCGGGGGAGGTTAAGCTCCTGCAAGCCCGTCAGGTTTTTCAGGTGGGCCAGGCCCACATTCGTGACACGCGTGCCCTCGAGGTTGAGCGACCGCAAGCTTGTCAGGCCTCTCAGGTGGGCCAGTCCCCGATCCTCGATCTTCGTGGAGCTGAGGTCGAGCGTTCGCAAGTCCGTCAGGTTTCTTAGGTAGCCCAGGCTCGCATTCCTGATGTATGTGCCCCTGAGGTTGAGCGACTGCAAGCTTGTCAGGTCTTTCAGATGAGCCACGCCCACATTCCTGACGCCTGTGTGCCTGAGGTCGAGCGACTGCAAGCCGGTCAGGGTTTTCAGGTGGGCTAGGCTGCTGCTGCCGATCCTCGTGGAGCTGAGGCCGAGCGTTCGCAAGCTTGGCAGGTCTTTTAGGTGGGCCAGGCCCTTATTCCTGACGCGTGTGCCCCCGAGGTCGAGCGACCGCAAGCTTGTCAGGCCTATCAGGTGGGCCAGGCCCGCATCCCTGATGTCTGTGCCGTTGAGGTCGAACTCCTGCAAGCCGGTCAGGGTTTTCAGATGGGCCAGGCCCGCACTGCTGACGTCTGTGTTCGAGAGGACGAGCGTTCGCAAGCCCGTCATGTCCTTCAGGTGGGTCAGGCCCGCATCCGTGATCTTCGTGCGGCCGAGCCTAAGCGCCCGCAAGCCGGTCAAGCTTTTCAGGTGGGCCAGCCCCGCATCCGTGATTTTTGTGCGGCTGAGGTCGAGCTCCTGCAGCCCTGTCATGCCGGATACGTTGGCCAGGCCTGCATCAGTGACTTCTGTATCATTCAGCAGGAGGAATTTCAACTCCGTTAGGTCTGCGAAGTGGGTCAGGTCATCATCGGTCGCGCCTCCCATCGGCAAGCGCAACCCAGGGATGCGTTTCGAGACTATTTCCTGGCGAAGTTTGTCCATGTCCACAAGGGTGCGTGGTATCACATACCAATGTTGGCCTTTCGGAATCTCAAGGGGAGTACTAGACGGTGTGACGCCGACCGCCTCGAACACCTTCGGAATGCAGACAACCAGCGACAGCTGCGAGTTGAAGGTCTGGATATCGGTATCGGCCTCTTTCGCACTTGGTCCGCCGATGAGAGAAGGGATGCCCAGCCCTACCACGATGAGAGAAATGACACCCAGCCCGATCAATGTCGTGCGTTTCATTTCCTTGCTCCCTTGTGATCTGGGAGGACGCCCTGGGAAACTGAAATTTCTTGCCCGACAACCGAACCAATTGGAGCAATGCCGCGGGGGCATGTCAATTTGATTGTCCGATGTCACACAAAGCGGCAGAGGATATGGCGGCGCGCTAAGGGATAGATTCAGCAGCTTGGGCTGCCTTTCCCGAAAACGCCGTCTGGGCTGGGATTGACCACAGGGACACGCGTGAGATAGCTTGGGCTCGCTCTGGAAATAAAGGGGTGCCGGGATCGTCCGAGCGGATCCTTGTGCAGCCGACGAGAAGTGATAGAATCTAGGCGCCTGCCTTCGCCAATCCTCCTTCGCTCAAGTTTCGGAGGAGGACGGCTTCGGCAGGCAGAGGCGGCGGGTGGTCCGCCGCCGCGAATGCTGCTGTTGGTCCGGCGGCGCTTCGCCTCCGCAGCAGCATCGGGAACGTTACCCATGCGGACGGTTCCACCTTACCTGCCTACCGGTCAGGCAGGTTTCATGCAGGAAACTGGCCGGCGCATGGGGACAGGCTGACAGAGCCCATATGGGAAATGTCAGTTAACACGTTGTCGCAAGCATAGAGGGGTCACACAGAGACGGGAGACAGCCATGTGTCATCGCTTGTCTGTCATTGCTATCGTTTGCCTCGCCGCTGCCGCCACGGCCATGGGCGGCGAGGACGACCAGTCGCTCACGCCGGACGGCTTCACGGCTATCGCGGCGAGTGCGGAGCACAGCTTCGCCCTTACGGCCGATGGGCACATCGTCAGTTGGGGCGCCCAATCCCCCCTGGTCAACAACACGCCCATAATCGGAGGCATCACGGCCATTGCCGGAGGCTACAAGCGTTGCCTGGGCCTCGCGGCCGACGGGCGTATTATCAGTTGGGGTGACGGCCGAACACCCCGCGCCATGCCCAGGGCCAGGGGCTTCACGGCCATCGCGGCGGGCGACTACTGCGGCCTCGCCCTTGCGGCCGATGGGCGCATCGTCGGCTGGCTCTGGAGCGAGGATCCATACGGCCAGGTCAGTGACATACCCGCCGGCAGCGGCTTTACGGCCATCGCGGCCGGCAGCCGACATGTCCTGGCGCTCACGGCTGACGGGCACATTGTCAGTTGGGGCGACGACGAGTCCGGCCAGGTAAGCGACGCCCCTACTGGGGGTGGCTTCACGGCGATCGCGGCCGACCATGACAACAGTCTGGCGCTCACCGCCGACGGGCATATTGTCAGTTGGGGCAAGGATGATGAGAAGCAGGTAAGCAACACACCCACTGGCGGCGGCTTTACGGCGATCGCGGCCGGCAAGGACAACAGTCTGGCGCTCACAGCCGACGGCTCCATCGTGGTCTGGGGCAAGAACAGCCGCACGTTCGGGAGCGCGCCTACGGCCAGCGGTTTTGTGGCCATTGCGATAGGCGACGAGCACGCCCTCGCGCTCACGGCTGAGGGCCACATTGTCAGTTGGGGCGAGTGGCGCGATGCCAACGTCACCGCGACGCCAAGAACGAGCCAATTCGTGGCCATAGCGGCCGGTTACGGTCAGAGCCTCGCGCTTACCGCCGATGGGTTCATCGTCGGTTGGGGATTGGGGTCTGAGGCCACGCCCACAACGAGCGGTTTCACAGCCATAGCGGCCGGCAGGAGACATGCTTTGGCGCTTACGGCAGACGGGCGAATCGTCAGTTGGGGCAACGACGAGTTCGGCCAGGTCAGCGACACACCAACCGACGCCGGCTTTGCGGCCATCGCCGCGGGCAAGGATCACAGCGTCGCACTCACGGCCGACGGGCACATAGTCAGTTGGGGCAAGGATGAGGACAACCAGGTAAGTGACACACCAGCTGACGCCGGCTTCACGGCCATCGCCGCGGGCGACGATCACAGCCTCGCGCTCACGGCCGACGGGCGTATCGTCAGTTGGGGCAAGGACGATGCCAAGCAGGTAAGCAACACACCCACTGGCGGCGGCTTTGCGGCCATCGCAGCAGGCCTCTACCACAGCTTCGCCCTCACGGCCGATGGGGATCTGGTCAGTTGGGGCGGTGAGGGCCCCACTGGCACGTCCATAACCTACACGCCCCCTGGTAGCGACTTCACGGCCATCGCGGCAGATGGCCTCCACAGCCTTGTCCTTACTCTCAACGGACGCGTCGAGCAGTGGGGGCTATCGAGCGGGACGTCTTCTCCCCTGGAACCCGGGTACGTCGCCATTGCCACAGGGCCACGCCACAGCCTGGCGCTCAGGGCCGATGGGACCATCTACAGTTGGGGTGATGACGGCTACTACGGCTGTGTCAAGGAAACACCCACAGCCCGCGCCTTTGTGCCCGGCAGCATATCCGGGCGGGTGTTTGCGGACCGCAACACTAACGGTCAGCGTGATGCAGGCGAGTTCGGCCTAAACGGCTGGACCGTGGAGCTGATGGACGCTGCAAGCCAGACCGTCGTAGCCACGCGGACCACAGCCAGTATCGACCTGAACTCGGATGGATGGATCGACCCCGACAGCGAAACGGGCGTTTACGAGTTTCGCGATCTTGCGCCCGATGATTACGAAGTCAGCGCGCCGCCGCAGGACGGCTGGGCGCGGACGCTCCCGCGCCGTCCCGGGTGGTATGATGCACCATTGAGTCTAGGCAGGAAGGACGCCGCCTCGCTCGACTTCGGCAACGTCGCCTACGGTACGGTTGAAGGACTCGTCTGGGCGGACGTCGACGGGGACAACGTCCATGACGTCGACGAGCCCGGCCTGGCCGGCTGGACGGTGGAGCTGGTCGACGCCGTAAGCGGGGCCGTTGTCGATACGCAGGTCACTGCCGGTGACGCCTCAGACGCCGACGACACGGCCGGCCCACAGGCGCAAACCGGACGGTACTCATTCAAGAAGGTGCCCATCGGAAGCTACGAGGTGCGCCCCGCCCTACAGGCCGGCTGGGCCAGCACGGCGCCAGCTATCGTGACCGGGGAACTTAGGGAAGTGCAGTTGATCAAGAACGGCGTAGATGGCGTCGACGGCTTGCACGGCCCAGTATCGGTAACCGTGACCGGCGATGGCGCCAACGTCTACGTGGCGGGCGCCCGGGATAACGCCATTGTCGTCTTCGCTCGCAATCTCTCTACCGGAGAGCTTCGCTTCATTCAGGTCATCAGAGGCAACTCCCTTGAAGCAGGTGGGTTTGGCGGAGTCTACGGGGTCACCGTCTCTGGCGACGGCGCCAACGTTTACTCCGCCGCCCCCTGGGGCACCGTCGGCGTCTTTCGGCGAGATGCGGAGACTGGACAGCTCACCCTTGTCCAGGTTGTTCGTGATGGCGCCGATGGAGTCGATGGGCTCGCCGGCGCCCGGTCGGTAATCGCCAGCAGCGACGGCGCACACGTGTATGTCGCAGCCGGCAAAGAGGATGGCACGATTGTGGTCTTTGAACGTGATGCAGCTACTGGCGAGCTGCGCTTCGTCCAAGTTGTCCGCGATGGCGTCAACGGCGTGGAAGGCCTGGCTACATGCACAAGATCGACGGGCCCCAACAGGGCGGCCATCAGCAACAACGGCGATCACATCTACGTGGTTGGGCAGGACGGGTTTACGGTTGCAGTTTTCGGTCGTGATGCCGCTACGGGGGAGTTGAGCTTCATCCAGGCGATCTGGGAGGGCGTCAATGGTGTCAAGGGACTAGGTGCGCCTACAGCAGTGGCTGTGAGCAGCGATGACGCCAATGTGTACGTGGCCGGCGGCGACGATAACAGCATCGCGGCATTCTCTCGTGACCCAGCTACGGGCAAGCTGAGCTTTCGCCAGATAGTCCAGGACGGCGTCGCTGGCGTTGACGGACTGGAACGTCCCTTTTCGGTGATCGTAAGCAGTGACGGCGCCCACGTCTACGGAGCCGGTTACTATGATGCCGCCGTTGCAGTTTTCGATCGCGATGCTACCACTGGCAAATTGACCTTTGTTCAGGTCGTCCGCAAAGAAGGCAACGATGGTGACGAGCAGTGGCTCCCTTTCGCCGCCACCATCAGCGGGGATGATCACAACATCTACGCGGCAAGTGAGTCCGACACCGTGGTGGTGCTTGGACGGGGTCCTAGGCCCCGGCCGACCATCGTGGACGTGCCGGCAAATGGCAGTGTAACCGGGGTGGCGTTCGGCGTTGCGGAGACAGTGGATGTCAGTGGCCGAGTCTTCTGGGACAGCGATGGCGACAGCCTGGGCGGCTCCGGGCAGCGCGGCCTGGACGGGTGGCGAGTAGAACTGCTGGACGCAGGGACGGGGGAGAACGTCATGACGACCGTCACGGCCAGTGTCGACCTGGACCAAGACGGCGCGATCGACCTGGCAACGGAAACGGGCCAGTACAGCTTTACCGATCTGCTGGGGGGCGACTATGAAGTGCGATTGGTCCTTCGGCCGCGCTGGACCAGGACATCTCAGTCCGGCAACCTGTCGCTAGCACTTGTCTCGGGCGATCCGGACGTGGCGGGCCAGGACTTCGGCGTGGCCTTCGCAAACCCGGCGGAGATCCGCGGACAGGTCTGGGAGGACCTCGATGGCGACGGGGTACGAGATGCCGGTGAGCCTGGCTTGGACGGCTGGACGGTCGAGCTGGTCGACCAAACGGCCCGGGCAGTCGTTGGCAGGACCGCAACGGCCAGCCGCGACCTGAACGGGGATGGCGCCATCGACCCGGAAACTGAAGCTGGACTGTATAGCCTCCAAGCCGTCGCGCCACGAGTCTACGAAATCCGGCAGGTCCCGCCGGCTAACTGGAGACAGACTGCCGGCCCGGCGATTTCGCTGCCGGATATCAAGTTCCACATAGTCTATCGCGGCAACGACTGGCACGTGGACCCATTCGGCATGGAGCCTGTCTGGGACGAGAGCGACTGGCTGGACATAGATCCCCCACGGCCGGCCGTCTGGAAGATGAACGATGACTACTACACGAACGTGTGGCGCCCCGGTCGCGTGAGGGCCCCGAAGGCCCTCGTGGCCTACACTCCCGGGAAGGACGAGAACGTCTATTGGTTCATCATCGACGATGCCCCGCCTGATGAGGCGTTCGCGAAGGATAATTTCAGTGATCTTTGGGTGCAGATCACTGAACGCCACAGGCCGGGCAAACTGCTGTTGACGGCACGTCACGTGAGTGGCGCTGCGGCGTACCAAGCCATCGTAGGCCCCGACGGCACGGAAACAGAGATCCCCCCCGCCACCTCGGTGTCCATCCTGCTGGACATGCTTGGATTCATAGAGCCGGCGCCTGGCGAGATCGTCGAGGACATGGACTTCGGCAATCGCCGCCAAGGCGCCGACTGACGACCAAAACGTCGTGTGGCGGCGTCGATCCTTGCCGTCAGGGCCTTGCCAATCGCGATGCGCGCCCTGACAATGTCCCCCACAAATAAGGATATAGGGGCATTGGCATGGGTGAGACCCAGCGTGATGACGTCAGGAAGCTTCAGGATGAGCTGGCCGAGCTGCGCCGCCGGATGGAGGCGGCCGAGGGTGAGCTGAGGGAGATTGCCGGCCGACCTGAGGTGACCGACCAGCCGGATGCGAGCTCCGCGTTCCTTGGCGAGCCGTCCGTTGACGACGAGTCCGTCGAGTCGCCACCGATACCGGCCGGGTTGATTTTCGAGGCGCCGCCTGCCAAGGAGTCTCCGGTGGAGGCCGAGCGTGTTGCCGCACGGACGGCCGCGGCTCGGCTGTCATTCGAGCAGCGTGTGGGGACTGGTTGGTTGGGACGGATTGGTGTGGTGGTGTTGTTGGTGGCGGCGGTGTTCTTCTTCCAGTACGCCGTGGACCAGGGGTGGATCGGCGAGGCCGTTCGCGTGCTGATGGTCGGCGGCTTCGGCCTGCTGCTGATCGCTGCCGGCGAGTGGGCATTCCGCAAGGCGATGAAAATCTTCTCAGCCGCCATCACCGGCGGCGGGGTCGCGCTGCTCTACGCAGCCGCCTACACCGCCAGCCCGAACTTCTACGACCTCATCCCCACGCCCGTCGCCTTTGGACTGATGTGCGCGGTTACCGCCATCGGCGTGGGGCTGTCGCTTCGCAGCGGGATGCTGGCCACCGCCATTCTCGCCCAGATCGGCGCGTACCTCACCCCCATCCTGCTCAGCACCGGGACCAACCAACAGGTGGCCCTGATGATCTACCTGGCGGTCGCCGCCATCGGTTTCCTGGTGGTCGCCTACATGAATCGTTGGCAGGTGCTCGCACCGCTATCGCTGCTGGGGACCGTCATCGTGTTTGTCGGCTGGTATCATGCGTTCTACGTTGCGGACGTATTCGCGCAGACGGTTTTCTTTGGCTGGCTGCTTCTTGCACCGTTTGTTGTTTACGCCGTAGCGGCCACGCGGGCCGACCGCGCGGTCGACGAGCTTGGCATGGGGCTGACGGCTATCGCCGGGGCGCTGCTGGCGTGGTTACTGGCTGCGACGGCTCAGACTGCCCCGGCGCTGTATGGCAACCTGCTGGCGCTGAACGTGCTGATCCTGGGGATCTGCTGGTGGCGGAACTGGTCGCGGGTCCGTCCGGTGGTCCTGGTGTGGACGATTCTGTGCTTCGCGAAGTGGCTGGCCATGGTCGGCCAAGACTACGCGGGCGTCGAAACATCCTGGTCGCCCCTGGCGACGTGGGGGTGGGTGCTGTTCGCCATTTTCGTCGCCGACGTCGTCATCCGCTTTCGCCGGGCGCTCACGCCCAAGCTGGACGCGCGCATCCTGATCGCCGCCGGCAGTGGGCTGCTGTGGGTGGTGGGCGATGTCGGCCTGACCAACCCGGCGATGCTGGCCAGCCTAGCCTCCCTGAACGTGATCGTCCTGGGGGTGTGCCTGCTGCGGCGATGGACGTGGCCGCGGGTATCGGTGCTGGTGTGGTCGGTGCTGTGCTTCCTGCACGTCAGTATCGGCTCGTGGCTCTTCAACGGTCTGTCGGGCGATCAGTCGGCGTTCTACGCGATGTGGGGGTGGGTGGTGTTCGGCCTGTTCGTAGCTGACGCGATCATCCGGGCCCTGCCGCGCGTGGCGATGGCGACGAAGAGGCCGGACAGTTTTCTGGTCACAGCCGCAGCGGGCCTGCTGGTGCTATGGACGGCCGGCGCGTTGGAGTTTACCGACTCGGCCGCATTCGGCCACGTGCTGGCGATCAATGGTATCCTGCTGGCGATGGGCTGGCGCATGCGGTGGGATTGGCCGCGAGCGGCGGCGCTGGCGTGGACGGCTGTGTGCTTCCTGGGCCTGGCGGCAGATCAGTTGCTCGACACGATACCCGTGTCCCCCCGCCCATGGTTGTTCGCGACGTGGGCGTGGGTGCTGTTCGGCCTGTTCACCGCCGACGTGCTGGCCCGATTGCGATGGGAGCTGTCGGCCGCGCTGCGGAAATACAACGCCACCCTCGCCACGCTCGCCACAGCCGCCATGTTCGCAGCCACGTGGCGACTGCTGGATAACGTGCTGCCGGACTGGGGCGTCGCCGTTTACACCGCCGGCCTGTCGGCAGCCGCCATTATCGCCGCGATCGCGCTGCGAAAGCTCACCGACCGCTCCGTGCTGAGTTACGCCTATCTGGGGCAGGGGCTGGTGCTGGCGGCGTTCGTGGCGCCGATGGCGCTGGATGAGATATCGGTGACGGTGGCGTGGTCGGCCCAGGCGGCGGTGGCCATGCTGCTGGCGAGGCGGCTCAAGGAGAGGATGCTGCTGGTCAAGTCGACCGTGATGCTGATGCTGGCGTGGTTGCACTTCCTGGCGATCGATTTGCAGGCCGAGGCGGTCGGGGAGGTCCTGGTGACGCTAGCCGGCGTGGGGATCAACACGGCCATGCTCTCGGCGGCGGCCCTGGCGGCCGGCGCGGTGCTGTCGGCCGGCATCCTGCGAGCGGGCGCGGCGATTTGGGATGAGGCCATCGAGAAGGCGCTGGCGCTCGTGATCGTCTGTGCCGCCGTCGCTGTCTGGGCGTCGCAGACGAGCACGCAACTGCCCGCCATCACCGCTACGTGGTGGTGGCTGATCGTCCCAGCCGGTGCAGGCGCGGTGGCCGTGGCGCAGCGCCGCAACACCTACGCCCTTCTGGCCACGCTCGCATTGGTCGTGGTGATGGGCAGGTTCTTCCTGCACAACACGCTCTACCTCCGCCTAGCCGACGGGCCGGATGTTGCCCGCCAGATCGTCCTCAACTGGCAGTCGGCGCTGGGGCTGGTGCTGGCCGTCGGCGCGCTGATATGGTCGCGCTGTCTCGCCCGCCGGCGCAACATCTGGCCCCAGCCAGCCGCCTTCGCCACGGTGCTGGCGCTGCTGGCGGCGATCCTGGTCGTGTGGACCGGCAGCTTTGAGATCGACCGCACATTTGCGATCTGGCAGGCCCGGTCCGCCCAAGCCGTCGACCAGGCCCGGAACATGGCCTACTCGGTATGGTGGGCGGCCTGCGCGATCGCGCTGCTGGTCACCGGCCTGCTCGTCCGCCACACGCCGAGTCGCTACCTCGCGCTGGCGCTGCTGGCGATCACGCTGGGCAAGGTGCTGCTGGTCGACATGGCCGACGTCGAGACCGTCTGGCGAATCCTGTCCTTCCTGGCGACGGGGTTGGTGCTGATCGGCTCGTCCCTAGCCTACCAACGCTACTTCGGCCGAACGACAAAGCCCGAGCAGACGGGAGATAGCCCGTAGGGCGCAGCATGAAGGCGTGGGTACGGTGGATTGAGACATTTCGGAACAAATAGCCGAATATCGACTGGCGCAAGACAGGGCCACTGTCCCTGGTTGTCGTTATCGCGATCCCACATCGAGGACGAGACCCCATGAGCATAATAAACATGGCCTTGGTACTACTGACAGCGATTTGTGCTTTCATCATTGCGGCCCTTATGGCGGAGATATGGGGGCTCGGCGAATACATCGGCATTTCGCTGGTGATCGTCATCTACCTCTGCCTCGTGGGGATATTGACTCTCATCCAGTCGACACTGCACAGTCGCCGCCCCCCGCGTCCTGTTTGCGAAGATGGACAATGCCATTGGAACGACTATCGGCTCGTTGGCTGCCATAGCGGAAACCTCGTCTGGAAATGCCGGTGCGGGAACAAGTATGCCAAATCGGGCAAACGCTTTCTTAAGCTTCGAGAGGATGGTCGCAGAAGACCATTTATGGTCATCGGTGGACACCACCGATGGGAGCCTGATACCAGGAACTTGTAGGACACGATATCAGAATCGACTCTCGGGGAAATAGAAGGACGCTAGCCTCGTTGTCGGGGAGGGAGGCCGAGTCGTGGCTGTATGGGGGGTGGCAATGTTGGCGAGAGTTTCTAGAATGGGGTGAGCGGACATTTCTTGGAGAGATGCACATGAACAGGCGAAAGAAACTGGGCTGGTTCGTTCTGGGCGCGGTGGCGGTGTTGCTGATCGAAGCGGCCGGTGTCGGAGTGATTTTGTCCTCGGGGGACAAGCGACCCGACGCTCCACCCGAGCAACAACCCGTCGCCATGCCTTGGGGCGCCCTGGATCCTTCGCAGTGGCAGGCTTCCGGCTCGTCATCTTCGCCGGATGACAGTGAGACCACACCCTCACAGGGGCCCCTGCCGGACCTCGTCGCGTTGATCCGGGCTCGACTTGAAGGCCACCTGGATACTGATCGCGAGCGCGTGCGGCTGCCTTGGCCGCCGTCACTGCCGGCCGACGCTGACTCCCCGCCCGCCCTGGGCTTCCTGCCGAGCATCATGCAATCGATCCTGGACGAAGCTCCGCATGCCTTCGATCCCGATCGTGACGGCGTGCGAACGTACAATCTGTTGGCGCTGTCGGGGGGCGGGGCCAAAGGGGCGTTCGGAGCGGGGCTCCTGTCCGGCTGGTCGGCGAGCGGCCAACGCCCGACGTTCAAGGTCGTCACCGGCGTCAGCACGGGATCCCTCCAAGCGACGCAGGCCTTTCTCGGCTCGGATTACGATCCGATGCTCCGGGAGATCTTCACCGCCTACACCAGTGACGACATCTACACGCGCCGCCAGGCCGTTACCGGCCTGGTCAGCGATTCCCTGTACGACTCGGCGCCGCTCCGCAGGCTGATTGCCAAGTACATGACACAGGACGAGCTCGAGCACGTCGCCGCCGAGCACGCCAAGGGCCGACGCCTGTTCATCGGCACGATGAATATGGACACCAACCAGTTCGTCATCTGGGACATGGGCAAGATCGCATCCAGTGGCCGGCCCGACGCCTTGCAGCGATATCGTGACGTTCTGCTGGCGTCCTGCTCGACCCAGGTGTTTCTGCCGCCGGTGTACTTCCCGGTCGAGGCTGGGGGGAAGACCTATTACGAGATGCACGGGGACGGCGCAACCTACGCCCAGGCGTTCTTCAGGGGCTTCCTGTTGGACTTTGAAGACACGCTGAAACAGGTTGGCTTAACCAAGTCGAAGGCCCAGGCCAATCTCTACATCATCATCAACGGCGAGGTCGGCCGGTCCGAAAGTCGAACGGCGCTGGAGCCCAGGACCTTGTCCATCGCGGCCGCCACGATCCAGCATCTGCTGCGGATGAGGGTCAACTCCAGCCTGTACCGGATGTATGTGCTGACCCATCGCTATGGATTTGACTTCAACATGGCCGCCATTCCCCAGGGCTACGAGCCGGCGGTGACCATACTCGACTTTGACCCCGTCAAGATGAAGCAGCTCTTCGACACCGGCTACAACCTGGCGGCCAACGGATACGACTGGATGAAGGCGCCCCCGCACCTCGACCCCGATGAGATCTTTGCCACGTCCACCGCGCCAGAGCCCAAGTAGAAGCCCACGCACAACGATCGGTCTGGCCGTCCCGGCCCCGCCAAGAGCCTTGTCCCGGGCTCATCGCGAGAGTGTGCCGCCCTCGACACTTCCTGCGATAAGGGGTCCTGCCCTACGGGGGCCTGGCCCGGATTGAGGGAGGGCCGCCGCCTCTAATCGGCCCGTGCCACCCTCTTTCTAACAACTTAAGCGATCGGAGAATAGGGGTTCAGTTTGCCCCCCGTTGTGTCGATACAATGTAAGAAGCCAGGTTCCGTGCAGATGAAGGGGCGTCGTGTTGGGCTTCGATCACGTCCAAGCCCCGCCGAGCGTCTCCATAGTAAGGAGCAGCAGATGCTCGTGCTGTCCCGACAACGTGATGAGTCAATCATCATTGGCGACGACATCGTCATTACGATCGTCGACGTCCGGGGGGATAAGGTTCGTCTGGGGATCACGGCTCCGCCGCACATCTCCGTGCACCGCAAGGAAATCTACGAGGCCATCAAGCGCGAAGCCGAGGCCGGTCAACGGCCCAGTGGGAAGGTCGAATCTCTGGCCAATCGTCGTCCCCCACATCCGAAGGATTCGCCAAAGGATTCGCCAAAGGCGCCTGAGAGTCCAGGCGGGCCCGGGCCCGCCGAGCCCGCGGAGTCCTGACTAGGCGGCCATCCCAGCCGAGTTTGTGATGTCAGCCGGCTGGTCGGCCATTTCCATCACATCCACGTGCAGCAGCGCCGCCAGTGCATCCACACACGCCGGATCGTACCCGGCAGGCGTGCAGCGGCGAAGCTCGCCCAGTGCCTGAAGAGCCGTCATGGCCTGGCGATGGGGGCGATCGTGCGTCATGGCGTCAAAGGAATCGGCGACCGCCAGAATGCGAGCGTCCAGGGGGATCCTCTCCCCCGCCAGCCCATCGGGATACCCCGTGCCGTTCATCCGCTCGTGGTGATGGCGAACGGCAGGCAGGATCGCATGCGTCGTCTGAAGAGGCTTGAGCAGTTCGTAGGAGATTTCGCTGTGCTTGGTCATCGCCCGGAACTGCTCGGAGCTGAATTTGCCCGGCCGGGCCGCCTCGGGGATGGCCAATAGGCCGATGTCGTGCAACTGGCCCGCCTGGTTCAGTTGACGGCACTGGAGATCGGGCAGGTCCATCCGCTGGCCAATCTGCTCGGCCATGCGGCCGACACGGTCGCTGTGACCTTTCCAGTACTCGTCGCGTTCTTCGACAAACTGGATGATCTTTTGGAGCATCTCGATGCAGTGTCGCTCAGACCCCTCGGCAGCGATCTGAAGGGCGACATAGAGGCCGTCGGCGTGTGTGAAAGCCTGGCGAATCCACCACGTCGTCCACCCGATCGTTATCCCTCCGATCAGGGCCAGGCCGACCGCGACAGCCCCGTGCCCGGCTGAGAACAGCATCCACGCACCCAATGCCGCCGCAATCGCCGTCAAACCCATCACAACCGTCGTCGTTATCCGTTGATGCTGCTGTCTTGCTAAGTGGCTGGGCATAGGGTTCTCCCTGCGGGGGTCTTCGAGCAATCAACTCCCTCAATCCACTCTCTAGCAGTAGGTTAGGATTCGCGGGCGGGCGAGGCTAATCCAGCCGCCAGGAATTCCCCCCCCCTCAACCCACAAAAAAGCCGGCCGACCGGCTAGTCGTGCCCGACCGTCTGGAGAATCAGCGGCCGGACCTGCTCGCTCGGCAGGTTCATCGCCCCCAGTACCTGGGCGGCGGCCTGACGCAAGTCCTGTGGGTCGTTGCCGGTAACGATCGCAAGGATCGCCTTAGCGTGGGCGTCATTGAGCTGGTTGCCGAACCGCCGCACCGAAGCGGCCAGCGAGCCCAGGCCCGACACGCGGATCGGTATATCGGCCGCCGGGTCGGTGGCCAAGGCCAGGATCGCTTGCTGCGCCGCAGCCGAGGGGAGCACGGCCAGTGCCCTGGCCGACGCGACGCGGACGCTGGGCTCATCCGCCATCAGCGCCCCAGCCAGAGCCAACCGGGCCCGTTCGATGTCGAAGGTCCCGTTGGCGGTCAGGCCCAGGTGATAGACGGCGTCGGCGGCCCGAACGGCCCAGGTCGTCACGTCCTCCCCTCTGAAGGGCTCGCCGGCGACCAGGCCGACGGCCGACTCGATCGACTTGGTGATCGCAGCCATGCCTGTGTCGGACCCCATCAAGACGACGCGTTCGTCCTTCTTGGCCAGGTCCCGCAGATCGTCGCTCAGCGGCGAGGAAACAACCACGGGGGTCGCCGCAAAGATCGGCTCCTGACGCAGCAGGGGCAACACATTGAACGCCGACGGCTTGGCTGTGAGCATGACCAGATCCACGCCACCGGCGGTCACGCCGGCGACGATGGCCTTGTCGGGCGAGGGCACGTCGAGGACCTCAAAGCCCATCGATCGCAGACCGTCCTTAAGCACGTTGCGCTGCTCATCCTCGGCAGCGATCAACAGGGCCGTCTTCTGTCCGCGCTGGCGAAGGGCCTCGTTCAGCACCGACAGCACCAGCGGTGAGCCCACAAATCGCTTGTCGGGCAGGGCGTTGGCCAACGAGACGGCCGCCAAATACCGGACCTGACGGTCGGGATAGGTCAGCGCCTCGACCAGCGGCTGGGCGCCGCCGGGGATCGGGATCACGAGGCTCTTCGCCCCGGCGGTGTCCGCCAGCGCCTTAATGGCGGCGACGGCGACGCGGGCATCGTAGTCGCTCATCGCCCTGGCCAGGACCTGCTGCCCGTAGCGGGCGCCCGCCGCACGAACGTAGTACGCCGCGAGAGGCTGATCGTCACCGTGCAGGGGGTCGGTCGAACCGGCGGGCAGATTGGCTTCCTTGCGGATCGTCGCCGCCAGCCACAGCGAAACGGCCGGGTAGAACTGCGGATCGTGGACCAGCGTCAGACGGCTCATCCGCATGGCATAAAGGTCGCAGAAAATTTCGCGCGGAACCTTGTGGAACTCCAGGCCCAGCCCTTCCTTCCATGCCCACACGTTCGCCTTCGACCAACGCGGGTCGGCAAGGAGCGATTCGTTGCGGTTATAGTAGCCCAGCGCCGCTTCGTAGAACAGCGAGGCGAGGGGCTTTTCGAGCGCCTCGGGCCCGGCGCACTCCACGATCGTCCGGGCGACGGCCTCTTTCGTAGCCGGCAGAAGCTCACGGGTCTCATACAGCTCCCGCAACCGGGGGACGGCGTGGGGGTACTTGATCTGCTTCAGCACGTCGACCAGGATATTCAGAAGCTTATCGTCGGTGGTCTGCAGCGCAACCGACAACGGCCTGACCGCACCGCGGCCCATATGGGGCAGGACCGAAATGATCCGTTCCTTGAGCTGCGGCTTGGTGTCGGCGTCGGTGAGTTTCTGGATCATCTGCGGCAAGGCGAACTCGCCACTGTCGATCAGCCGCTTGCGGGCAATGGTATACGCCCGCGCGCCTTCGGTGAGCTTGGCGATCGATGCAGCGATTTCGGTGGGGTCTTCGCGCATCTGCTCGTAGCCGGTGTCGATCGTTTCCCGCAGCCGGTCCACGAGGGGCTTCATCTGCGGCATTCGCTCGGCGCGGTTCAGCAGCAGTTCCACGTCATCGGTCGCCGAGGAGAGCTTGTAGACCTCCTTGGCCGGGGTGCCGGAATCGAGCAGAGCCCGGGCGAAGCTCTTGGCCAGCTCGGGTCTGGCGATCTTCACATAGTAGACGAAATCGTCCCACAGATCGGAGGCGCCTTTGCCGGCCGGCGAGGCCGATTCCTGAGCCCAAACTGCCGCTGAGGTCGTCAGCAAAGCGGCCAATACCAACAGCGTTGTCGCCAAACGTCGTCGTCGGTGCATCGTCATGGTCGTCCCTGCCTTTGTGCGCCTCGCACTGGTCGCGCGGGCGCCGTTGGTCGGCCGAGTGCAATCACTTGTACAGCGGCCGGTTACAAGACCGCTATTACCCTACTATCGGCACAAATCATACCAGTAGCATTAGTCTGAAGCCATTATAGACGGATGGAATCGGGTGTCAACGGTGGCCTGGGCGCCCGTCTAGTCCTGCGGGGCGGGATACTCGGGCGATTGGCCCGCCAAGACGCGGACGACGTCGTAGACCACATCGCACATCGCCGCCATCGCAGCCGGCACGCGAGCGGCCACGTGGGGCGTCAGGATTGCCCCGGCAAGGCCGAACAGCGGATAGTCCGCCGGCGGGGGTTCGGGGTCGTGGCAATCGATGGCAACGGCCGATAGCTGCCCCTTCTGCAGCGCGGCAGCGACGTCGAAGGCGTTGACGCACCCCCCACGCGCCGCATTGATCAGTTGCGAGCCGGGCTTGAACTGCTTCAGCGCGTCGGCGTCGATCAACCTGGTCGTCAGATCCGTCAGCGGCACGTGCAGCGTGACGACGTCGCTTTCGGCGTAAAGCGTTGGCTTGTCGACCTCGCGCGCGGGGTAGTCCAACTCGATCGGGCGAATGTCGTTATAAAGGACCGTCATGCCCAGCCCCGCGGCCGCCCGTCCGACACGGCTGCCAATCCGCCCGCATCCGACGATCCCGAGCGTCATCTCGGCGAGGAACCGTCCGAACGATTGCTTGCGGGCGGCGTGAAACGCCTCCGGCGTGGTCGCCTCCTCCATCGGCCAGAACCGCCGGTTCATCTCAATGATCTGGTGGATCGTGTAGTCGACCACGGCCAGCGTGTTGGCCGCGGGGGTGTGGACGACCTCGATGCCCCGCTTGCCGCAGGCGGCGACGTCGATGTTGTCCAGGGCAACCCCCGCCCTGCCGACGACCTTGAGTCGCTCCGCCGCCTCCAGCAGCGCCTCATCGACTTGCGTGTAGGTCCGAACGATCAGGGCGTCGGCATCAGCGATGTGGGCGGCGACCTCCTCGGGTCCGCACCGAATGACCCGGCCGTGGGCGGCGAGATAGGCGAGGGGTTCGTCGTTCAGGGGTTCGCTGACAAGGATGGTCCACATGGTCTGTCCGATCTGCCTCTGCAGTCCGTCTGACAGCCGCACGTGTGCCCGCCTCGACGCGTCTACTTGCTGTCCGATCGCCGCCGCAGCCCGAAACGCCGCCAGAGCTGCCGCCACCAGGGCACGCGCCTGGCCAGTCGCCTCTGCAGGCCCTGCAGCGCGCCGCTGGCAGGGACCAGGCGCAGCGCCCGGGCCACATAGCAGCGCGCCCGGTCGAGCCGGCCAAGCCTCATGTGGGCGATCGCCAGATTCCGCAGCGCCAGCGGGTAGTTGGGCCGAATGCGAAGCGCGCGGCGACAATGCCGGACCCCCTCGTCCAGGCGCCGCAGCCGGAAGCACGTCACCGCCAGGTTATGGTGAACGACGGCGTTGTTGGGGCATAGTTCGGCAAGGCGGCCCAACACGCGGTGAGCCTGATGGGTCAACTGGGCGTCCATCAGGACCTGGCCGGCCTCCTCCAGAAGCTTCGGATCGTCGGAGCAGTTCTTCAGCGCCAAGGTCAAGTGCTTGGCTGCTTGAGCAACGTCGTGGCGTTTCAGCAGCAGCTGCGCCAGCCGGATGCGAGCGCGCGGGCGTTTCTCACAGAAGGTGACGGCCGTTTGAAACCATCGCTCGGCCTCATCAGCGTCGCTGGACTTCATCGCCAACTCACCCAGTGAAACGTACACGTCGGCATCGGTCGGAGATAGCTTGGCCGCCTGGGCGTACCGCCGCCGGGCCCACTCATAGCGGCCCAGATCCATCAACAAATCACCATAGTCCAGCAACGTCTCGGCGTCGTCGGGGTCGACGCCAAGCTGCGCCTGGAAGTGCTGGCAGGCCAGTTCGCGCTCGCCCTGACGCCAATAGGCGTCGGCGAGACGGCCGTGAGCGGTCGGATGGTCCGGCTGAAGTTGCAGCACCTCCTGCCAGCAGAGAATCGCTCGATCGACCAGGCCGCGAACGTACAGGCTGTTGCCGATGTTGTAGCTGCACACGGGGCAGTCGTCGGTGATCTGGCGAGCGCGGTAGAACATAACCTCGGCCTGCTCGTGGTTGCCCAGCTCGGTGTAGGTGGCGATCCGATTGCAGTAGGAAGGTTCATAATCGTCGTCCACCGCATCGATCCGAGCGTAGCAGTCCAGCGCTTCGGGGTAACGGCCGAGATGGGCCAGACAGGCAGCCAGACAGTTGAGGCACTCCACATCCTCGCCATCCAACTCCAGCGCCGCATGGAAGCTGGCGATGGCTTCGGTGCAGTCTTCCATCGCTTCCAGCGTCAGCGCAAGATTGAAGTGCCACGCCGCCTGGTCCGGCTGGGCCGCCAGGGCCGCGCGCAGTTCGGCCGCCGCCTCGGCTAGCTGCCCCTGCTCATACAGATCCCGGGCGCGGTCGACCCGCTGCTCCGCGTCGATCCATTCGTTTCTTGCCATGCCGCCTACCTGTCTCCCGAAACAGTTCCGGGCGAATCTATACCTCACCGCACGCAGCAGGCGACCACAGACCTGCGTCGCTGGAGGGCATTGTGCGGCCCGCACCGGAGTTGCACAACCCATTATAACACGGAATGGGCGTTTTTGACAATCCCTCTGCCTGTCCTTGGACGGGACGTTCCGCGTCGATCCGTAGCCAGGGGCGGCGGGTTCGTGGTATGCTCGACATCTATGGACGAGCCGACCCGGCCAGTTTGTTTGACGCTCGACGACGAGAGATTTTGGGCCCAGTGCCGGATGACGGTGTTTAAGGCCTCCGGCCCGGGGGGGCAACATCGCAACAAGGTCTCCAGCGCCGTTCGCCTCCGTCATGAGCCGACGGGCATCACGGCCGAGGCGACCGAGTCGCGGTCCCAGCACGACAACCGGCGACAGGCGATTCGGCGGCTTCGAATGCACATCGCGTGCAGGCTGCGGAGGCCGTTGCCACATGAGGGGCCCCTTCCGCCCGTGCTGGCGGAATGCCTGTTCCAGCCGCGCGGCCGGGCGGCGACGGCGCGGCGGCGGCTGGAGGTCGGGCGAAAGGACCAGCGCTTCTGGGCCGTGGCGGCGGTTCTTCTGGACGCGCTGGAATCGGCCGAAGGACAGGTCGCCAAGGCCGCCGGGTGCTTGGGCATTACCACGGGGAATCTGTCGGCGATACTGACCAGCGACCGTCACCTGCTGGCGGCCAGCCAGGACATCCGTCGCCGCTACAAGCTTAAGCCGTTATCCTAGAACCAACTGGGCGCCAGCCAAAAGGTGGCTTGACCCGTAGCAGTTGGCCGGGCTACAATACTATCGGACGTGAACGATCATACCCAGCAGGCCGACACGACGGGAGGAAGACGCCACGGCGTCGGCCAATCCAACGTTTTACTTCGTATGGCGTTATCGGGCGCGCACACGAGCGGCCCCCCTGAGTGACTAATGGCCCAGAAGAAGCGGCGTAGACTCGGCGATATCTTGATGGAATGGGGGATTGTGACGGCGGACGGCCTGGCGGAAGCCGGCGAGCATGCCGACAAAGAGAGCGTGCGAATCGGCGATGCACTGGTCGCGCTGGGATTGGTCGATGAGGAAGACGTCACCAAGGCCATGGCCAGCCAGTTCGACATGGAATACATCGATCTGGACAAGAACGTCGTGGTCCCCACCGAGCCCCTGCTGCCCGACAAGCTCATGCGCGACCACCAGGTGCTGCCCCTGACCAAAGAGGGCAACCGCCTGAAGATCATCATCACCGATCCGCTCGATCTGGAGACGCTGGACATGCTGAGGTTCCGCTTGAACCTCGACCTCGAGCCCTGCCTGGCCTCCAAAAGCAAAGTTCGCGCCTACATCAACCAGTACGTCCGCGGCGACATAACCATCGACGACGCCGTGCTGGACATCGAGCGTCAGACAGAGCAGGACCTCGCCGCACAGACCGGCGAAGGCGAACTGACCGAAGATTCAGCCCCGATCATTCGCCTGGTCACAATGATCATCGGCGAGGCCGTCAACGGGCGGGCGTCCGACATTCACGTCGAGCCCATGAGCGACCGTGTTCGCGTTCGCTACCGCATCGACGGCATCTGCAGCGAGCGGCCCAGCGTGCCCAAGCGCATGCAGGGCCCGGTGCTGGCGAGGCTGAAGCTGATGGCCGGCCTGAAGCTGGACGAACGCCGCCTGCCCCAGGACGGTCGAATCAAAATGACCCTCAACGGCGAGGATGTGGACTTCCGCGTCTCCTGCCTGCCCTCCTACCACGGCGAAAGCGTGGTGATGCGTATTCTTCAGAAAGAGAACGTCCAGTTGGGCATTGCGGCGCTGGGATTCGAGCAGAGCGACGTCGACCGGTTCAACCGCATTATTCGCCGGCCCAACGGCATCTTCCTGGTCGCCGGGCCGACCGGGTCGGGCAAGACCACCACGTTGTACGCCGCCATCAACGAACTGAACCGCCCTGACCGCAAGATCATTACGGCTGAGGATCCCGTCGAGTACAACTTCACGGGCATCAATCAGGTGCAGATCAACGAGCAGATCGGCCTGTCGTTCGCCCGGATTCTTCGCGCCATGTTGCGTCAGGCGCCGAACATCATCCTGGTTGGCGAGATTCGAGACATGGAGGTCGCCGAGATCGCCATTCAGTCCGCCCTGACCGGCCATTTGGTGTTTTCGACCCTGCACACCAACGACGCGCCGTCGGCGATCACGCGTTTGATCGACATGGGCGTCAAGCCGTTCCTGGTCGCCAGCAGCATTCAGGCCATCATGGCCCAGCGCCTGATCCGAAAAATCTGCACCGAGTGCCGCGAGGCCGACCCGAACCCCGACCGCCGCGTCCTGCGGGCGCTGGGCTTTCGCGACGACGAAATCCAACGGACGACCGTCTACCGAGGCCGCGGCTGCAATCGCTGTAACGGCACGGGCTATCGCGGACGACAGGGCATTTTTGAACTGATGGAAATGGACAGCGCCACGCGCGAGTTGGCGTTCAACCGCGCCCCGGTCGGCGAGATTCGCCGGGCGGCCCGCGCGGGCGGCATGCGGACGCTGCTGGAGGACGGCAAGCAAAAGGTCGCCGCCGGCGTCACCACCCCCGACGAACTCGTTCGCGTCGCCCAGGCCGAGCAGCTCGCCGGCGAAGACTAACCCCCCCGAGACCCCCCATGGCCAACGACATCCTTATCGACCGTCTCCTGGAGACCTGCATCAAGAAAGGCGCCAGCGACCTGCATCTGCACGTGGGTCGCCCGCCGACGCTACGGCTGAACGGCCGCCTGCGCCCGCTGGAAACCAAGGTCCTCGAGCCCGAAGACACAATCAAGCTCATGCGAGCCATCACTCCCGACCGCTGCCAGCAGGAACTGCAGGAACAGGGCGGCACGGACTTCGGCTTTGAGTTCGGCGAGGCCGGCCGCTTTCGAACGGCCGTCTTTCAGCAAAAAGGCAACATCTCCATCACGCTGCGGCTGATCCCGTCGAAGCTGTTCACCTTCGAGGAGATCGGCCTGCCGCCCATCGTCACCAGCTTGTGTCGCCGCCCTCGCGGCATGTTCCTGGTTACCGGACCAACCGGATCGGGAAAGACCACCACGCTGGCGACGATGATCAACTACATCAATGAGAACTTCGACAAGCACATCATCACCATCGAAGATCCCATCGAATACTACCACTCCCACAAGAAGTCGATGGTCAACCAGCGTGAAGTCGGCGCCGACGTCCCCAGCTTCTCCGAGGCCCTGCGACGTGCGCTACGAATGGACCCGGACGTGATCCTCGTCGGCGAGCTGCGCGACCTGGAGACTATCGAGGCGGCCCTGCGGGCGGCCGAAACCGGCCACCTGGTCTTCGGCACGCTGCACACCAACAGCGCCCAGGGCACGGTGACGCGGATTGTCGACCAGTTCCCCGTCAACCAGCAGGAACAGGTCCGCATTCAGTTGGCCGGATCGATGATCGCGTGCCTCTGTCAGAGCCTCCTGCCCCGCTTGGATACCCGCGGCCGAATCGCCGCGTTCGAGTTCATGGTGGTCACCAACGCCATCCAGAACCTGATCCGCGAGAACAAGACGTTCCGGATTCCCTCGTCCATCCAGACCGGAAAGAAGCACAACATGCAGCTGCTGGACGACCATATTTTTCGGCTGTTCCTCGAGGGCAAGGTCGCCGAACCTGACGCGATGGACCACAGTCACAACGCCACGCAGATGCAGGAGCGCATCGAGGCCCACCGCAAGGGGCGGCTACTCGATACGGATGCGCCTGCCGGCGAGCCCGAAGCCCCGGGACAGCCGCCGCGCAAATAAGAGACGTTCAAGAGAGTTTTCGTCGTGGCCAAAGACGGACAAGATGTCAACATTGCCGACCTTCGCGGCCGACCCATCGGCCGCGTCCTGGTGAAAATGGGGCGCGTGACCCGAACGCAAGTCCACGAAGCCCTCGAGGTGCAGAAGGAAAAGGGCGGCCTGCTGGGTCAGATCATGGTGGACCTGGACGTGATCACTGAGAAGACCCGCAACCTTGCCCTGGCCCACCAGGCGGGGATGGACTTCGTGGACGTCGGGTCCGTCGACATTTCCGACGACGTCATCAAGCTTATCCCGGGGCAGATGGCCAACGCCTACCACATCATTCCGCTGGATTACGACGACGACACGAAGACCCTCACCGTCGCGATGGCCTCGCCTGACAACTTCCGCGCGACCGACGACCTCAAGATGCTGATGGGGTTCAACGTGATCGCCAAGATCACTGAAGCGGAACAGTTGGACAAGGCGCTGATGCGGTACTACGGCGTCGAGCCGGAGTCCATCGCCGAACTGATCAACGAGATGGCCGACGACAGTGAGTTGACCATGATCCCCGGCGGCGTCCGCACCGAAAGTATCGACGAGGACAGCATCCGCCAGATGGCCGACGCCAGCCCTGTCAAACGACTGGTCAACATGGTCCTGCTGGAGGCGATCCGAAACCGCGCGTCGGACATTCACTTCGAACCGTTCGAAGACGAGTTCAAGATGCGCTATCGCATCGACGGCCTGCTGTACGAAATGCTGCCTCCGCCCAAGGGCATCGCCGTGGCGATCGCATCGCGCATCAAGGTGATGGCCCGCCTCGACATCGCCGAGCGCCGTATGCCGCAGGACGGGCGAATCGAGTTGGAGGTGGGCGGCTCACCGGTGGACCTGCGTGTGTCGGTCCTGCCGACGATGTTCGGTGAAAGCGTCGTGCTGCGTGTCCTGGACCGGTCCAACGTCTCGCTGGACCTGGACCGCCTGGGCGCCCGTGAAGATGACCTGCGCATGGTGCGGCAGCTGATCCATCGCCCCAATGGCATCATCATCGTCACAGGCCCGACCGGCTCGGGCAAGACCACCACGCTTTACTCGGCCCTGAACGAGCTGAACGACGAGGCCGTCAAGATCCTCACCGCAGAGGACCCCGTCGAATACGATATCGACGGCCTGATCCAGGTGCAGATCAACGAGGACATCGGCCTGACCTTCGCCAGGGCCCTGCGGTCGTTCCTGCGGCAGGACCCGGACATCGTTCTGATCGGTGAGATTCGCGACCTGGAGACCGCCGAGATCGCCGTACAGGCGTCCCTGACGGGCCATTTGGTCTTCAGCACGCTGCACACCAACGACGCCCCGTCGGCCATCGCGCGACTGCTGGACCTGCAGCTGGAGCCCTTCCTCGTCACCGCCACGCTCGAGGCCATCGTCGCCCAGCGACTGGTGCGGCAGATATGCACACGGTGCAAGGAGCCCTTCCACCCCACCGAAGAGATGCTGATGGAACTGGGCCTCACCCCCGACGACGTGAAGGACCAGACGTTCTTCCACGGAGCCGGATGCGATTTCTGCCGCTCGACCGGCTACAGCGGGCGCGAAGCGATCTTTGAAATCATGGTCCTCGACGATGAGCTGCGTGAGTTGATCATGGAGCGGACCAGCACGGGCAAACTGCGAGAGGCCGCCCGCAAGCGAGGCATGCGGACCCTGCGGGATACGGGACTTCTGGCGATTTTCGACGGAGGGACCACTATCGAAGAGGTGGTCGACCAGACGATCATGGAAGATATGGATCAGTAGTGGCCAAAGCGTCCATTTACGCTACAATATACATGGAGGCCGGCCTTCCCCGGTCGCCGTAGGTCCTGAAATATAGCAACTTAACCGATGTTCTTTTGGAGCAATCGATGCCGACATTCACCTATAAAGCCATGAACAGTGTCGGCCAGCCCATCAAGGGCGAGGTCGACGCATCCAATAACGAAGATGCGATCGCCAAGATTCGCCAAAAAGGCGAGTTTCCCATCGACGTCAAGGAAAAGGCCGGTCGCCGAGCGCCGCGTGGCGCTGGCGCAGCTGGCCCCCAACGCCGAGGAGGCGCCCGCCGGGTCGGCCGAGTTCCGTCCAAGATGCTGGTCCAGTTCACGCGCCAGCTGTCGACGCTCATCGACGCCGGCCTGCCCGTGTTGCGGTCGCTGCGAATTCTCGAACAACAACAGAAGCCCGGCCCGATGCGGCTGGCAATCCGTCTGATCGCCGACGAAGTGGAAGAAGGCACGCCCCTGTCCGAGGCGATGGGGCGACACCCCAAGGCCTTCGATCGCTTGTTCGTCAACATGATCCGCGCCGGTGAGCTTGGCGGCGTCCTCGACGTGGTCCTCAAACGCCTGGCGGAGTTCCTCGAACGGATGCAGGCCCTGCGACGCAAGGTGATCGGCGCGATGATCTATCCCGCCGCCGTGATCACCTTCGCCGTGCTGATCGTGATGGGCATCATGATTTGGGTCATCCCCGAGTTCACGAAGATCTTCGCGGACATGAATACGCAGTTGCCCACCATGACCAAGGTGCTGATGATCATGAGCAAGTGGGTCGCCAGGGACTTCGGCTGGGCCGTTATTCTCGCAATCCCCTTCGGTATGTTCATGCTCTTGAAGCTGCTGCGAATGTCCGACTCGGGGCGATACTTTGTCGATTCGGTCAAGCTGCACATCCCCATCATGGGACAGATCGTCGGCAAGACGTCCGTCTCCCGTTTCAGCCGGACCTTGGGCACGCTGCTCAATGCGGGCGTTCCGATCCTCGAAGCCCTGAACATCACCCGCGAGACCGCCGGGAACGAGGTGTTCTCCCGCGCGATGATCAGCGTCCGCGACGGCATCCGCGAGGGCGAGAGCTTCGCCGAACCCCTTCGCCAGGCCAAGATCGTCGAGCCGATGGTCGTCAACATGATCGACGTCGGTGAGGAAACCGGCGAACTGGACGAAATGCTGGAAAAGATCGCCGACACCTACGACGACGAAGTCGAGACCATGGTCGCGAGCATGGTCTCGTTGCTCGAGCCGATCATGGTCATCACCCTGGGCCTGATCGTGGGCTTTATCGTCGTCTCACTGTTCCTGCCGATGGTCCATATGCTGCAGACTTTCCAGGGCTAAGCATTGCCGAAAGGATGAGTGATCCATGCACACCGATACGATCCACAATGTCCGGCGCCGTCGAGGGGGACGGGCCTTCACGCTGGCGGAGCTTCTGATCGTGATCGTCATCATCGGGCTGCTCATGGCGATCCTGACGCCCACAATTACAGCCATCATGCAGCAGGTCTACACCGCCAGATCCCTTGCCCGCATCAACGAACTTAGCAACGGCGCCAACGTTTTCAAAGAGGAGTTCGGCAAGTACCCCGGTCAGGACGACTACCTCAAGCACAGCCAGCCCGCCGCATCCAACTGGACCTACACTTATACGGGCAGCCAGGTGCTGGCGGCCCACATGTTCGGCCTGTACGACGAGAGGAATCCCAACCCTTACCATGTCTTCGACAACGGTAAACTCGACGATCTACTGCCCACCAGCAAATATGCCCCCTACGACCCCGACGTACTCAAGACCATCGTCAGCGACGGCGGCACGAAGCTCTACCTGACGATCTCCGACGGATTTCCCAAGGCCCGAGCCCTGTGCTATTACATGTCCGCCCAAGGCCTGGGGGTCAAGCAGTTCCACTACTCCCAGAACGACGTCTACACCGGCGGCAACGCCGCAGACCCTGAAGGAAAAAAAGCCTTCAAGAGGTATGAGACCATGATCGTCGAGCCTCGCATCGACCCCGGGTCCTATGGCGGGGGATCAAGCATTAAGCCCGCCATCAACAACGGACATTTCCTGCTGATCGGCCCCGGCAAGGACAACGAATTCTTTACGACCGACGATGTCAAGAACTGGTGAGGACACTGATGCGCCGCCATGCGACCAGACATAACTCCGCCTTCACGCTGATCGAGCTGTCGGTCGTCATCCTCATCATCACGATGATGATGTTGATGGCCGTGCCCGCCGTCAGCAAGATCGTTGCGCAGGCCCGGCGAGATCTGTCCGTCAGCATCATGCACCAACTTGAAATCGCCTGCCATGAATTCAAGCTCGACGTGCAAGTCAACGGCCTGTATCAGTATCCTCGATCCAGCGATGTGGACTACCCCACTTGGTCCGGGTCGCAGTTGCTGCGCCTTCAACTGACGGGCTATGCCGCCGACGACGGGGACGACGGGCTTCCCGGTAAGTTCAAGAGCTTCGAGACACTGGCCACCGACGACGGCCACAACGGGTTCGGGTTCCGTCTGACTGAAAGAGGCCGTGTCTACGGCCCCTACGGCGGGGCGGAGAATATGGACTTCGGCTCGCGAGACGAGCACTCGTTCTTCGTCGATGCCTTCGACCACGAGTTCTACTATTATCGCTATGATCCGGAGTCCAACGACTACGACGACGATGACAACAGCCCCCGCAATCCCCAGGGCGTCGTTGTCAACGTTACCGAGTATGCAACGGACCCCACAACCAACAGCTATTACCGCATCGACGATTTTGTCATTTTCAGCGCCGGGCCGGACGGGTACATCGAAGCCTATGATCCCGTCGATCCCACCGCCAGCGATGACGTAACCAATGTTTTTCCGGAGTTCTAGACATGCGATATTCCCACGCATCTTCGCCACAGCATCGTCCATCCCGCCCCCCACGGCGGCGCGGGTTCACCATGATCGAATTGATGATCGTGCTGATGATCCTGTCTCTTCTCGTGGCCATGGTGGTCGGCATCGGCAACTACGTTGCCGAAGAGCAATATCGCAAGCAGACCCGGGGTTACCAGGTCATCATCCTGGGCGCCATCCAACGATATACCCAGATTACTGGCGGGGCGCCGTCGGCCGGAGAGTCCGGAGA
>DRGC01000050.1 GCA_011050235.1 Phycisphaerae bacterium
CCCGCCCGTGACGCCCCGCGCCCGGCCCACGCCGGCCAAGGCCGTCGCTAAACCCGTCGCCAAGGCCGCCCCCGCCCGCACTGCAGCCAAAGCGAAAACACCGGCAGCGCCGGGGACCTCCAAGCCGCGCTCGCGCGCCGCGATGGCCGCCCAGCGACGCAAAGAGACCTCCCAGCGCAAGGCGGAAACCTTCCGCCAGACGCTGATCCCCATCCTGCTGACCGTGGGTCTGCTGCTTGTCGTGATAGCCATTGTCGGCCTGATGGCCGTACCCGACAACGTCGGCGATGACGAAGTCGACACGACCAACTGGGACGACGAGACCAACCCCTTCCTCGCCAAGGACTGGGTGAAGTGGGTGCTGATCGCCTCTCTGCCGGTGGCGCTGATTCTGGAGTTCGGCGCCGTCCTGTTCATTCTTCAATCGCAACGCTACAAACGGCTTTTAACCCAAGAACCGTAGGCGCTGCAGACCATCGCCGCGCCGACACATGTGCTGTGATCGACACGACGCCAACATCCAAGGTCAGGACATGGCGCCTGCTGAACTGGCCGAACCGCATCAGTCTGCTGCGCCTGCTGCTGGTGGCGCCGTTTGTGGTTCTATTATTGTACCAACGGGTCCTGCCGTGGGGACGCTACGCGGCGCTGGCGACATTCGTGGTCATGGGCATCTCCGACATGATCGACGGCCTGCTGGCCCGCCGCCTGACCTGCCGGACTCGCCTGGGGGCGATCCTCGACCCGCTGGCCGACAAAATATCGATCGTCTGCGCGGTGATCCTGCTGTCTCACCCCAGTGCGGCCGTCCCGGGCGCACAACTGCGGCGATGGCTGGTGGTGGCTGTGGTCGGCAAGGACCTGTGGGTCGTCATCGGGTTTCTGGTGGTTTATCTGGTGACCGACCACTTTCACAACCGGCCCACGTGGTCGGGCAAGGTGTGCACGGTGGGCCAGGTCGTCATGGTGGGCTTTGTGCTGCTGGCGCCGGAACTGAACCGGCTGTCGCCGGGGCTGGGCGGACGGGTCGTCGCGGGCCTCAGCGCGGTGGTGATGGGCTTGTGTATCCTGGCCGTTATCAGTTACACTCGTCTAGGACTTCGCTTCATCGCCACGGAGGGCAAGCCCCTGGAGGAAGTCGCTCCACCGGAGTTACAACCGCATGAACACGATTGATGACATCCTGAAAGACCTCCGCGACGGGAAGATGATCGTTCTGGTCGACGACGAGTCGCGCGAGAACGAAGGCGACCTGGTCTGCGCCGCCGAGACAATCACCGCCGAGAAGGTCAACTTCATGGCCCGTCTGGGCCGGGGGTTGATCTGCCTGACGATGACCAACGCCCGCGCCGACCGGTTGGCGCTGCCGTTGATGACGCAGGACAACACCTCGACACACGGAACAGCCTTTACGATCAAGATCGATGCCGCCACCGGCGTGACGACCGGCATCAGCGCCGCCGACCGCGCCCGGACGATCGAGGTCGCCTGCCGCGACCAGACCGAGCCGACCGACCTGGCCCGCCCGGGCCACGTGGATTGTCTCCGCGCCCGCGACGGCGGGGTGCTGGTCCGCGCAGGGCAGACCGAAGGCTCGGTGGACCTGGCGCGCCTGGCGGGGCTCAAGCCCATGGGCGTGATCTGCGAGGTCATGAACGACGACGGCACGATGGCCCGTCGCGACGATCTCGAGACCTTCTGCGGGACCCACAACATCAAGATGTGCTCGGTGGCCGACATCATCCGCCACCGCCTGCGGAGCGAGAAGCTCATCGAACGGGCTGTGGAAGTCGATCTATCGCTGGCGGCCGGCGACTTTCACCTGATCGCCTACACCTCCGTCGTCGATCCCGAGCCGCACATCGCCCTGTGCTATGGTGGAATCGGCAAGCTCGACGACACGGGCCGGCCCATCATCCACGACGAGCCGGTGCTGGTACGCGTTCACAGCGAGTGTTTCACCGGCGACGTGCTCGAGTCGCTCCGATGCGACTGCGGCGCCCAGCTCAACACCGCCTTGCAGCGCGTGGTTGCCGCCGGCAAGGGCGCGGTGGTCTACGTCCGCCAGGAGGGGCGCGGCATCGGTCTGATCAACAAGCTGCGGGCCTACAAGCTCCAAGTCGAACACGGCATGGACACCGTCGACGCCAACGTGCATCTGGGCTTCGAGGCGGACCGGCGCGATTACGGCATCGGCAACCAGATCCTCCGCGACCTGGGGCTGACCCAACTGCGAGTGATGACCAACAACCCGCGCAAGATTTACGGCCTGGAGGGCTTTGGGCTGAAGATCATCGAGCGCGTGCCGCTGATCATCCCCCCCCACGACGGGAACCGCGACTATCTCCAAACCAAGAAGGACAAGCTCGGGCACTTGCTCGACGATGTCTAACCCCTCGTTCGCCGCACCCCCCGAACAAGGAACCGCCATGCCCAAGATTGCGTTCATGGGAGCCGGCAGTTGTGTCTTCGCCAAGAGCGTTCTCGGCGATTCGATGTGCACCCTCGCTCTGCAGGATTCGCACATCGCTCTGTACGACACCGATGCGACCCGCCTGCGCGAGTCGGCCCGGATGCTGAGAGCGATCAACAAGAACATCAACAAGGGACGCGCCAAGATCACATCGCATTGCGGCGTGCGCGAGCGGCGGGCGGCCTTGCGCGACGCGACCTATGTCATCAACGCCGTTCAGATCGGCGGGTACAAGCCCTCGACCGTGATCGATTTCGAGATCCCCCGCAAGTACGGCCTGCTGCAGACGATCGGGGATACGGCCGGGATCGGCGGGATCTTCCGCACGCTGCGGACCGTGCCGGTCATGCTGGATTTCGCCTGCGACATGCAGGCTGTCTGCCCCGACGCCTGGATGCTCAACTACACCAACCCGCAGGGCTCGCTGGTGACGGCGATGAGCTTGGCGACGGACCTGAAGATCGTGGGCCTGTGTCACTCGGTGCAGTGCTGTGCGGCCGGGCTGCTGGGCAACCTCGGCATGCTCGACGACGTCGAGAAGCTGCAGTGGCAGGTGGCGGGCATCAACCACCAGAGCTGGCTGCTGGAAGTCACCGACGGCGGCAAGGACTTGTATCCCGAGGCCAAGCGCCGCGCGAAGAAACTCCTCCGCCAATGCCGCAAGAAAGGGGCCGAGAAGAACTGGGATATGGTCCGCCTGGAGCTGATGCTGCGGTTCGGCTATTACGTCTCCGAAAGCTCCGAGCACACGGCCGAGTACATGCCCTACTGGATCAAGCGCCAGTACCCCGAGCTGATCGAGGAGTTCAACGTCCCCATCGACGAGTACCTCCGCCGCTGCGAAAGCCAGATCGCCTGGTGGAACAAGCAGAGCAAGGACCTCGTCAAGAACCCCAACCTCAGCCACACCCGCAGCGCCGAGTACGCCTCGTACATTATGGAGGCCATGGAGACGGACGTCCCGGCCCGCATCGGCGGCAACGTGATGAACACGGGCCTGATCACCAACCTGCCCAGCGAGGTCGCCGTCGAAGTGCCCTGCATGGTCGACCGCAACGGCGTGCAAGGATGCTACGTGGGCGACCTGCCGCCCCAGTGCGCAGCCCTGACGCGGACGTTCGCCAATGTGCACATTCTGGCCGCTCGGGCGGCCGTGACGCGCAAGAAAGAACACGTCTACCACGCCGCCATGATGGACCCCCACACCGCCGCCGAGCTGAGCCTGGACGATATCGTCAAGATGTGCGACGACCTGTTCGAGGCCCATGGTAAAATGATGCCCGAGTATACGTAGGCCGAGATGGAAGCGATGAACGGATGAACAGCAACGAACTCGCGGTGTTGTGCTGGTTGGCGCTGTCTACGGGGGTCGTGCACACGCTGATCGGCGCCGATCATTACGTGCCGTTTATCGCGATGAGCAAGGCTCGGCATTGGTCGCTGACGCGGACGCTGGCGATTACGGCCCTGTGCGGCGTGGGCCACGTTCTATCCTCGATTGTGCTTGGCGTGATCGGCATCGCCGCCGGGATTGCGATTTCGAAAATTGACGGTATCGAAGGCACGCGCGGCGCGTGGGCGGCATGGCTGATGATCGCCTTCGGCGCCGTTTACGCCCTGTGGGGGCTCAAGCGGGCCTGGTCCGGCAAGACGCACACGCACGGCCACCTCCACAGTGACGGTGATCCCCACCAGCATGAGCACAGCCACAGGGGCGACCACACGCACGTCCACAGCGAGGGCGCCAGGAAATCCATCACGCCGTGGGTGCTGTTCGTAATCTTCATCTTTGGCCCCTGCGAAGTGTTGATCCCCGAAGTGATGTACCCGGCAGCCAAAGGCAGCGCCTGGGGCGTGGCGTTGGTGGCGGCCATCTTTGGGGCGGCAACGATCACCACGATGCTGGCGACGGTGGCCATCGGTGCGTTCGGATTGAAGCAGGTCCGCTTTGGCTTCCTCGAGCGATACGCCCACGTTGTCGCCGGGACCATGATCGCCATCGGAGGGCTGGCGATTCAGTTCCTGGGCCTCTAGAGATGCCCGGCTGGGCGCCTCAGGCGTCCGAGCCGTTGGCGAACCATTTGCGCCAGTCGCTGGACAGGTCGTAAGCGTCGATCTGGCCCGCCATCGGCTGATCGCACCCGCAGCGTGGGCTATCGGCGCCGGCGGCCTGGGCCATTTTGTCGACGACCGCCCCCATCGACCCCAGCGAGCGGGCCAGCCGCTGGGCTTCGTCGATTTCGGTCAGCCCGCCGAACAGCCCGCCCGATGCGAACGGGCGATGCCGGCTACCTGTCTCGGCGTAGTTGACCACGTACAGGATCGCTGCGTAGCACATCTGAAGTTCCTTGGCCAGGAACACCTCCGGAACGAACGTGTGGGTGACGTAGTCGATCCCCACGTGCGCCAGGATCCGGATCTCCGACCGCGTCTCCATCCGCGGGCCCTCCGAGACCGCCGCGGCGCCGCCGTCGTGATAGTGCAGGCCCAGATCGTGCAGCACCTCGGCCGCCACGTGACGCAGCGCCGGACAGAACACTGGGAACGGCCGCAGGAACCCAAGCGGTGATTCCTCGAAGAACGTCCCCTCGCGCTGGGTCGTGCGGTCCGCCACGTCGCTGAGAACGATCAAATCGCCCACAGCCACGTCGTGCGTGATCGCCCCGCCCGGGCCCCATGCCAGAATACTATCCACCCCCATATCCTTCAGCGCGAACAGATTCGCCCGGTTGTTAATGTCGCGCGGCGTCATCTTCCGCATGCCGGTCCCGTGGCGCGGCAGCAGATAGTAGGGGCAGTCGCGATCGTCGACCAGGAAGATCTCGTGGCTGTCGCCGAACGGCGTCGATCTGGGGGCGACGCGGCGATCCTGGCCGCATAGGGGTCCCCACTGCCGATAAATCTCTCCTCCAGCAATGCAGGCGAAACGAACGTCCATGCTCCGGCTCCTTCCGACAACATTTCCGGCGGCGACAAGAAGGCCTCAATGGCAGCAATGCCGCCGCGGGAGGATTATGTGGTCACCGGCAAGAGATTTCAAGAGCCCCTTTTGAGCGTGTTGCGTTGGCCCATAGCGCCGGCAGGCGGAGCTACATGACATTGCCCACGGCTCTGGACAACAGGATCATGCAATGATTGGGTGCCACGCTTTTGCGTTGTGTGCAAAAGCGTGCAGGGCCCTAGAAACGCACGCTTCTGCGAGTCCCGACGTACGTCGGGATGGCACCCCGCCGGAGCTATGGGATATCGGAATCTGCTTTAGCTGAACCCGTAACGCCGGCTGCCGGTCTCGGCGTCGACGGTGTAGAACTGCCCCGGCACGAGGCGGATCTTGTTGATCGCCTCCGGGCAGCGGGCCCGGATTTCCTTCAACAGCCCGCCCGTCAGCAACGTCTGGAGATTGAACCGGTGTGCGGCTGAATCGACCATGACCGTCAGCACCCCGCGATAGAAACCCTCCAGGGCGGTGTGGTCGCGCAGCTCGGGCGGGATCAGCTCGTCCCACACCTCGCTGAGCTTGCCCAGTTGGCGCGCACGCTTGCCCAGCGTGTGTTTCATCAGATTTCCGAGCGGCTGGGCCAGCGGGGCCGCCCTCAGGGGCCGTTGCCGTCTTTGCCAGATCGCTTGGAGTTGGGCGTCGTCCATGACCATTCCGTATCCGGCGCCGAGCCAGCCTGGTGAATCCGTCAGCCGACGACCCGAATGCGCAGACTCTACATATAGTTCATCGACGAGATCAAACGAATTCCCCCAGCCTCGCTGACGGCCGTTGCGGCCCGGGCGACGCAGAAAAAAGGGCGCCGCGTCACGCGCGGCGCCCCTGGAGGGTTCCTATCCGCCGGTCAGCCCAGATCGACCGGCATGAGCACGTACACGAAATCGCTGCCCGCCCGCAGGACGGCCGGCTTGTTGGCCGCCGACAACTCGAGGGTCACCTCATCGGTCCCCACCACCCGCAGGGCCTCCAGTAGGAACGACGGGTTGAAGGCGATCTCCAATTCCGGGCCGTCGAACTTCATCGGGCAGGTCACTTCCGCCTCGCCGGCCTCGGGCGCCCGGCTGGTCAGCGTGACCTGATCACCGGCGAACGCCAGCCGAATGCCCCGAGATTCCTCGTTCGTCAGCAGCGCCGCCTGGCGAACGCGGTGTTCGAGTTGTCCGGTATTGATCGTCGCCTTGGACTGGCAGTCCTTGGGGATCACGTCCTGATACTTGGGGAAGTTCCCCTGCACCAGCGAACTCATCAGCACCGCCCGCGACGTGCGGACCATGATCTGGTTCTCGTCGATGCGGACCTCGAGCGTCTCGTCGCCGTCGGCGGCGATTCGCTGGATCAGCCCCATCAGCTTGCCCGGCACGATCGCGGTGACGTCTTTGGCGACCGCTTTGCCCAGCGAGCCCTTCACCAGCGCCAGACGGTGCGCGTCGGTGGCGGCCAGTTGCAGCTTCTTACCGGAGGCCTCCCACAGGACGCCCGAGATGGCGTAATGGCTGTGGGCCTTGGCGGTGGCGAACAGCGTCTTGCTGATCATCTCGGCCAGCAAGGGGGCGGGCACCTTGAAGTCGCCTTTTTCGCCGAACTCGGCGACGGCCGGGAACTCGCCCGGATCGTACCCCAATATCTTGAATCGGCTGCCGGCGCCGCGAATGACGGCCGCCTCTTTGTCCGTCTCGATGGTGAGGGATTCTTCGTCGCTGGACTCGCGGACGATGCCGCCAAACCGGTCGGCCGGGATCAGCGCCTCGCCCTCCTGCTCGATCTGCACCGCTGCGATCTGATACCGAGCGCCGGCCTCCAGGTCGGTGGCCAGGATCGTCAGCACGTCGTCCTTGGCGATAAGCTTGACGCACTGCAGAACGGGCTTGGGGGTGCGGGTGGCCACAATGCTGCCAACCAGGCCCAACGCATCCTGCAGCGCTGCTGTCTGTGCGATCACTTTCATGGCGTTTGTCCTTCTGTTGACCTGCTCACCCAACACCTACATCTTGCGACGCCGCGTCAACCTAACCACAACTTATACGACCCGGCCAGAGGGGATGCAAGGGGACAATGGCATTTCACGGCCCCCCAGGCCGCCGGCCGCAGCGTTGCTCCGCCCGCCGGAGACTCGTATGATGCCGGCCGAACGGGACAGGCCATGGACTGCCGCCGGCTGGTTCGCCCCGCCTGACCCGCGCCGCCAGCCGCGGAGAGATCCACCAACCCCCCAACGTGCCAGGACAAAGCATGAACAGGTTTCACGGCATGATTCTGCGTCAGCCCACCCACAACCGCTGGCAGGACGCCCTGCCGACCGGCAACGGACGCGTCGGCGCGATGGTCTACGGCAACATCTTCGACGAGAACATCCTTCTCAACCATGAGAACCTCTGGCTGCGCAACGACCCGCCCGAGCTGCCCGATATCGCCGACCGCCTCGGCGAGCTGCGACAATTACTGGCCGAGGGAAAGTACAGAGAAGCCGAGAGCTTCATCGGCGACCGCTTCGACGAGAACGACTACCACGGTGACATCGATCCGTATCATCCGCTGGGCGATCTGGTGGTGGTGCAACGGACGCCGGGCCTTTTTAAGCACTACCGCCGCAGCTTGGATTTCACCACCGGCGAGGCTACCGTCGCCTGGGACTCCGACGGCGGGAGCTTCAGCCGCAAGCTGTTCGTCTCGCGCGCCGACGACGTGGTCGTGCTAACCGTCGACGGCCCGGCCGGGCTGATCAACTGCGACCTGCGCCTGGACGAACACGACAAGACCGACTCGTCCCGCGATATCCCCATCGATTACGTCGCCGAGGCAGACGGCGATTTCCTGACGCTCTCAGCCACCTACGACCGCGGCGGGCAGTTCGGGGCCGTCGCCCGCGTGATCGCCCGAGGCGGCTCGTTGCGGCAGGACAAGCGAGCGCAGGTTGACAATAACCTTCTCCGCATCACCGATGCCGACGGCGCGCTGGTGCTGATCAAGCTCTTCGCCAACGAGCCGGCCGGGCCCGCCATTGAGCGTCTCAAGGCCGAGCTCGCCGATCTGCCGGACGACTACGAGCAACTGCTGGCCCGCCACCTGGTCTCTCACGGGGAGATGTTCGGCCGCGTGACGCTCGCACTGGGACCGGAGAAGGAACATGACACCAACGACGCCCTGCTGGCCGAGGCCTACGAAGGCGACGTGCCGACGGCCTTGATCGAGCGGATGTTCGAGTTCGGGCGGTTCCTGCTGATGTGCTCGTCGGCCCCGGGTGGGCTGCCGGCGAATCTGCAGGGCGTCTGGAACGGCAGCTACAGCCCGCCGTGGTCGAGCGACTTCCACAACGATGAGAACATCCAGATGAACTACTGGCAGGCGCTGCCGGGCAACATGCCCGAGGCCACGCTGCCGTATTTCGACTACTACGAGAGCTTCCTGGACGACTACCGGGCCAACGCGTCGCGCGTGTATGGCTGTCGGGGCATCTTCATCCCCATCGCCCAGAGCACGCACGGGCAAATGACGTCCATGCCCTACGGCAATTGGACGGCTGGGGCTGGCTGGATCGCCCAGCTGTTCTGGGAATATTGGCTGTTCACCGGCGACCGCGACTTCCTCGCCGGCCGCGTCGTACCGTTCCTCAAAGAGACGGCCGCGTTCTACGAGGACTTCCTGTTCGAAGGCCCTGACGGCAAGCTGGTCTTCAGCCCGTCGATGTCGCCGGAGAACACGCCGTCGATCCCTGACTGCGGCATGGTGACGCTCAACGCGACGATGGACGTCGCCATCGCGCGGGAAGTGCTGGGCAGCCTGTGCGAGGCCTGCGAGCTGCTGGGCATCGACCCCGACCGCGTCGAGCGCTGGCGTAGCATGCTGGGCAAAATGCCGGCCTACGAAGCCAACGAAGACGGCGCGATCCGCGAATGGCTGCACCCGGCCTTCCCCGATAACTACCACCATCGCCACCAGTCGCACATCTATCCGCTGTTCCCGGGCCTGGAGGTCACCGAGGAATCCGACCCGGCCATGTACGACGCCTGCCGCGTCGCCGTCGAGAAGCGCCTGGTGATCGGCCTGACCAGCCAGACCGGCTGGTCGCTGGCCCACATGGCCAACATCTACGCCCGCCTCGGCGCCGGCGACCGCGCCCTGGAATGCCTCGAGATCCTCACCCGCTCCTGCACCGCCTGCAACCTGCTGACCTACCACAACGACTGGCGAAAGCAGGGCCTCACGCTGCACTGGGGCGAGAGTTTCCCGCCCTTCCAGATCGACGCCAACTTCGGCCTCACCGCAGCCGTCATCGAAATGCTGCTGTTCTCCAAGCCGGGCCTAATCAAGCTCCTGCCCGCCCTGCCCACCAAATGGCCCGCCGGCCAAATCAACGGCCTAATCGCCCGCGGCGGCGTCAGCATCGACATCCAATGGGACATGAACGCAGGCACACTCCGCGCCGAACTAACCGCCCGCCAAGCCCAGACGCTAACCGTCAAACTCCCCTTCGGGCCCACGGAGATCACCTGCGACGGCGGCGAAATCAGCGCATCCGACCTCGGCCCAGCCTACCGACAGCTCACACTCCTAGCCGGGCATTCCGTGACGATGGAAGCGGCAAGGTAATAGACCTTGCGAGGGCGACAAGTTGCTTCCCCTACGGGGAATCGAAGAAGACCACGCCATCGCGGAACCACATCGCTGTTGCCGCGATACTCACGGCGGCAAGGCTCCACCCGACAATCGCCGCCAGGCCAGCGCCTCGGTCGGACCGCAATTGCAGAACGCGCGGGCTGATCCAAAGGAGGGAAGCAGCCGCCAGTACGTGAAGTAAGGCGCCAACGATGTTCGGGGTAGCACCTATACCGGGCGTGAGCTGGTTCCAATCGAACACGAACCATGACATGGCGGGAACGACGCCAAGCATAGCGAGAAGAAGGACCCGCGCCTTGCCACGAAGCCCTCGGCCGTCACTCAGCCAGCTTTCCAGAATGACATAGAACAAGGCGGTGAGCCCCCATACGACGGCGACCATCAAAGCCCCCCCCAGTGCGATGAGGACCACGCGCAACCAGATGCTGTCCGTCATCGTGAGGATCATTCCGATGTCACCGGGAGGAACGGGCTTCAAAGCGTTCCAGAACACGTATGGGATTCCTTCCAACAGTAGGTCGAAGGACACAACGACCATTGGTAAGGAAACCCAAGGGCGCCGGCGAAACACATAAGCGCAAGAAAGCAGGCATGCCCCAAGAATCGAGGTCGCAACCACTCCGCCGGACAAGACAAGGATTTGCTGCCAGGTCTCGGTCCCTGTCGCTAAGGGAATCAGGGCGTAACCCATCCCGTCGAAGTCGAGCTGGAAACCAAGAAACTCGCCGCCAACGGCGAGCGACATCAGGCCGTGCCCAATTACTTCATGAACGGCCACCGCGAAAAGGAGACCGAAGTAGGCAAAAGGAACTAGAACGAGTGCCGCTCTTGTTAGCGCCCACCCGAATCGCAGGGGGCGAATGTCGATTTGCATAACGGTCTCTTCTTTCACAGCACCGACGAGAATCTGCTGGTAGGAATCCCGTGGGCAATCCGCCTCGGGCGGACCCACCCTACACCTGCCGCCTGCTGCTCTATTGGGCCTCCGTCCGCTCGGGCGCTTCGGCCTTGCCCGCTGCTGCTAAGGCGGTTTCGATTGCTTTGCGGAGGGCTGTGCATTCCTGTTCGACTTGCTGGGAGTAGAAGGCTTGGTAACCTGTGAGGGACGCTCGCAGGTACACGCTCCACTTGGCGGAGTTGACGTCGGGGAGGCGATGCAGTGACGCCTTCAGTTTCTTGTACTGGTCGACGAGGGCGTGGTCAGCGGGCGTGTTCGGCAGATAGTCTCCCTTGCCACGGATGTGGGCCATCTTCCCGTCGAGTTCCGCCATCTGGAGGCGGGTGTTTTCGTTGGCCTGCTTCATCTCCGCCAGGCGCTCGGGGCTGAGCGGCGGGGCGATGCTGGCCCTGATCGTGTAAGCGGCTGTGCGGACGAAGCCCCTCGCCTTGAGTTCCTCTTTGTCATGTGACGGCAAGTTGACGCTGTTGAACCATTCGATCGGCTCGCGGCGACGGACCTCGAAGCCGCCACCCGTCATCGTCAACGTCCAGCCCTTCGGCAGCACGTCGCGGACGCGTCGGGCAGCCTCGATCGGCAGTGGGCCGAGGATGTCCGCCGCCATCGGAAGCTGCAGCGGCCGCGGCCCGTTGTAGCCAACTCTCGGTGTGGGCGTCAGAGCTTGAATCCCACCCTCCACCTGTCGCCAGAGCTTGATGAACGCCTGGACCTCCGGCCAAGACGGGTTGGCGTTAGGTCCGTAGTTCTCCCGCTTCTCCCATTCGTTGCGGCCGTGGTAGTCCATCACGCGCTGCCGGCCCTTGTATCGGATAGCTATGCGAAGCCGGGGGCCATCGACTCCGAGGAACGTTCGGCGGGCGGCAGGATCGAAGACCCCGGCCTGCTCGCACTCCTTCAGCAGCGCCTGGACCCGCTCGGGGTCCACTCGGCCAACGGCCAGCCAGGCGGATCGTTCCTTCATGCCGGCGGGAGAAGGCTGGGGGGTGCAGACCATCACCGTGCCGTCTTCCCACACGGCATACAGCAGGTAGGGATCGACGCCGGCCATGCTGATGCCGCCGTTCCACATCGTGATGACGGGCATGGCTGTCGGCAGGGACCCCAACTCCTGCCAGGACGACACCCCCTCGGGGAGTTTGGGCTCATCAGCGCAGCTTGCGCGAGGGGGCAGACACAGTCCCATCAAGATGCACGTCATCCACACAGTCAGCGATTTGTCGGTCAGCATCGGCAGGCACCTTTCACGTAAGCAGTCGCCCAGGGAATCCCTGGTCGTCAACTGCAATCGATGCTGCGCCCCAGCATGAACGCCAATTATACCAGCAGCGCTGTCGGACCTGCAACCCTGGGCATGTCCGGATCAGAACTCGACCATCTTGACGGCCTCTTCGGCGGTGGCGGCGTCGGGGGCGTTGACGTTGATGATGAAGTCCTTGAGCTTGGGGCCGAACTCGCGTTTTAGGGCGGGTAGGTTTTCCATCGATGCGCCGATCAGCATGCGTTTGCCGGCGTCGACGGTCTTGTGGTACATGGGCCAGTAGAATGGATCGTCGCACGGCGGGTCGCCGGGGCCGGGGACCCATTGGAGGACGTCGAGGTTTTCGATCGACAGGAGGTGGTCGTGGTGGGGGATCTCGCCGGGGCCGTCCCAGTGGTACATGGTGTAGTCGGTGTAGGTGCTGAGGTCATTCAGGACGGGGACCATGAACTCGCCGAACATCTCGGGGCTGATCATGGCCGAGAAGTCGCACTGCAGCTTGACCATCCGCCCCGGGGCCCACGCCCAGAAGCACGACCCGCCGGTCTGGTCCTTGACCAGTTCATAGAACCGATCGTATGCGACGTGCCAGCACTGGCTGATCTTGCCCAGGCACTCATGCACCCAGTCGGGACGCTCGACCAGGTCCATCAGCAGCGTCTGCGTGCCGCGCAGGGCGGCCAGCGTATCGAGGCCTTCGATCAGGTCGGGGAACTCCTGCATGAACTTGCCCGCGCCGACGCGCTTGATCTCATTCGCCAGCCGCCAGGAGAAGTCCCAGTACACATTGTCCTCGCGCAGCTCGAAGACGGCATCCTCGGGCCTGGCGAAGATCGGCTCGCACCAGACTGTGCCCTCCGCCTCGATGCCGCGCGAGCCCAAAAACAGCGCCAGCGCGTTGGGGGCCACCTCCGCACCGGTGCGCGGGCAGGCGTCGATGAAATACTGATAGATCCGCACGCTGTGGATGGCATAGCGGATGCGGTAGTCGAAGTCCTGGATCGTATAGTTGGGGCTGTTGACGCCCGGCGGAACGTTCAGCTCGGGCGTCGGCTCAAGCGGCGGGTCCGCCGCCGGCCCATAGACCTGCATCGCCGGCCGGCCGATATCCTCACGATTCCACCACGCCGTCATCCGCTGACGAACACCATCCATATCCGGCTGATAAAGCAATCCTGCCATAGGTTACTCCGAGCGCTTAATACGGGGAGCATTGGAATTCAGTCTGCGATCATATTTGCCTCATACCAATGTCTTACCGTGTTGGAGGGAAACAGATCTTCATGTGGATAGATCTTTGTCCCTGAAAACTCCATGAAGCGCCTAAGAAGAAAGAACTTGTTGTTGCCCTCGACAGCGTACTCACCGGATTCGTACTCCGATGGGCTTATCAATGTATGGCCATGCATGCGAGCCCCGATGTAGAAATCGCCATACTTCATCAACTGTTTGCACACCAATCGCTGATAGAGCTGCTCATCGGACTTCTTGAGCTTCAAGACGTCCTGATAGACTTCGTCAGGTAGCTTCTGAAGCGTTGGTGCGGCTGTGTTGGCGGGCCAGGTAACTTCGAACGAATCTACATAGTCTGAAAAGGCTACTCCGGGCTCATCACGGCCCGAACAAGCCCATGCCGTCATGGACATGACAACAAGAACGAACACTGGAATAGGTCTCATGAGCAACACTCCTTTATGAATAATGTACACATGCCAGGGTTAGGCCATCAGGGGGGGCGGTTGGGCCGGCGTCGCGGCGGTCGCGGGTGGTGAGGATGCGGTCGATGCGATCGGGGAGCCAGACTTGTCGCGAGTGGCGCCAATGCTGTCCGCGGCCGATCTCGACCAGCGTGCCGACGATGTTGCGGACCATGTTGTATAGGAACCCGTCGCCCTGGACGGCTACGTGAATCTCGCGGCTGAGGTCAGCCACCTCGCAGCGAAAGATCGTTCGCACGGTGTTCTCGCGCTGCTCGGCGGAGGTGGCCAGCCCGCGGAAGTCGTGTGTGCCGATCAGCCGCCGGGCGGCGTCCCGCATTCGGCTGATGTCGAGATGGTAGTGGGGGTAACGCCACACCAACGTGTGCAAGCTCACCGGCCGATCGGGCCCGACGTAGATGCGGTAGCGATATGTCTTGCCCGTCGCCGAGCGCGAGGCGTGAAAGTCGTCGGCAACGACGACGGCTGAGCGAATGGCGATGTCGCCGGGGACCTTGGCCTGGATGGCGCGGCGAAGGCCCATCAGTGGGATCGCGAGATTCGGCGTGTGGAAGCTGGCCACCTGCCCCTCGGCGTGCACGCCCGCATCGGTCCGGCCGGCCCCATGGAGCACGACGCGATGGCCCATCACGCGCGTGGCGACGTCCTCGATCGTCTGCTGCACCGTCGCCAGCCCCTCCGCCTGCCGCTGCCAGCCGTGGTAGGCGGCCCCGTTGTAGGCGATCACGAGCTTGATATTGCGCGTCGGCTGAATGTCCGGCGCCTCGGCCATGGTCACTCCGACGGCTTCCAGTCGGGCCGGGGCACGACGACGCCTTCGATCGCGATATCGTCGAAGCCCGTCGGTGCGCTCTTGGAGGCGGCAACGGTCCTCAGCCGAAGCTCCAGCGCCCCGGCGACGCGGTCGGGGGTGGGTTTGTCGACGTCGTGGCGGCGGACCATGACACCGTCGATGAGCCACTCGAACCCGCCGCGCCCGTCCAGGATGAGCGTCATCTCAACCACGCGCCCCGACGTCAGCCGGTGCGTCACGTTGCCCCACTGCCGCCCGAAAACGCGGGCCGTCAGTCCCTGCGGCTCGGGCGGGCCGTTGCCCGCAGCCGAGCTGCCGAACGAACAGTAGAACGCCTCGCGCCGCTTCTGGCCCCACGGATAGAAGTCCATCGCAAACGCCACTCGCCGCCCGGCCCCGGCCTTAAACGACACCCGCACGGGTCGATCCGCCCGAAACCGCAGCTTGGCCGTAGCCTCCGCTTCTTTGTAGCGCCCCCGCCCGCCGGTGCAGACCAGGGCGCCTTTGCTCCCGTCCCACTGGCCCTTGACGATGCGCCAGTCGTCGAACTGGTCGCGATCGGAAAAATCATACACCGCGCGAATGCGGCCTTCGCCGAGCGCCGTCACCTGGCAGTGCAACGGTCCGTAGCTCTTGGCCAACTCCTCGCGCAGACGGTCGCCGGGCGTTTGGCCGATCAGTTGCTCCAGCCGCGTTTGGAACACCCGCGCCCGCGCCGCCGCCGGCGTGCCCGGGGCCTTGTTGACGACGGCCTGACAGGCGGCGATGGCCGTTATGCCCACTCGCTCGCGCGAGTCGTCGTGCAGCGTCTTGCTCCACTGCGTCAGCGCCACTGCCGCCGCCAGCAGGTCCTGCGGGGAGACATCTCGGCCGGCGGCGAAGCTCACCGCATCGGCCAACGGCCGCTCGCGCGGGTCGCCCGTGCCCGCCAGATACTCCGCAGCGGCGGCGATGTCGCCGTCGAACGTCATCACGACCTCGGCCAGGGCGACCTTGGCGGCCGATCGATCACCTGCGCCCTGGGCGGTTGCGAGCTTCGCCTGGGCGGCGGCGAGCCGATCGTGCCGCTGCTGGGCCCGTGCGAGTTCCCGCTCGGCCTGGGCGAGCGGGTCGGCCAGGTGGGTCAGCTCGTACTCTTTGCTCAGGCGCAAGGCCTCGTTGAGCGCCAACCGGGCGGAAGACAGGCGCGGCGGCACCCGGGCGGCCGCCCGGGCGTACCGCACGTACGCCTCCGCCGCGCGGCGAGCGACGGGCTCGAGCGCGAAATGGTCGGCCCGCTCGGCGCGCAGGCGCGACAAACGCGCCTCGGCGATCTCCATCAGACGCTGCTCTTTGGCGGCGGGGGGATAGGGACGAATGCTCTCAGCGGCATCGATCGCCTCGCGGGCGAGCCGGATGCCCTTGGGCATGCCGGGCCGGGCCGCCACCTCCGCCGCTGTCTCGGCCAGAGCGAAGCGTTCAAGCGCATCTCGCCCCTGTTCGGATGCAGCCGCCAGCAGTTCACGGGCCAGGGCCAGGTCGTCCGAATCGTCCTTGGTCTTTCCGACCTCGTCGATCCGTTGGCCGTAAGTCTCGCGGACCTTCTGGCGGGCCGGGTCTGCCTCGTCCGGCTCGCTCATCGCCAGCCCCACGGCCAGCACGGCGATCACGCTTATTGCTGCAGTCCAGCGCCACATCGTTCGACCCTTCGGGGCCGCCGGATGACGGCGGCGCCCGTCTAAAGCATCTCGGCGATCTGCACGGCGTTCAGGGCGGCCCCTTTGCGAATCTGGTCGCCGCTGACGAACATCTCGATACCGATCTGGCCGTCCTGGCTGATATCCTGGCGAATCCGGCCGACCAGGACGTCGTCCTGACCGGTGGCGTCCAGCGGCATGGGGAAATAGCTCTTCTCGCGATCGTCGACGATCGTCACGCCCGGCGCGTCGGCGAGAATCTCGCGGACCTGTTGTTCGCTCATAGGCTCGGCGAACTCCAGATTGATCGCCTCGCTGTGGGCCCTAAGCACGGGCACGCGGACGCATGTCGCGGCGATGCGAATGTCCGGAGCGTGGAAGATCTTCCGAGTCTCCAGGCCCATCTTGCGTTCTTCTTCGTTGTAGCCATCCTCGCCGACGGCGCTGTTGTGGCTGAAGACGTTGAAGGCGGCCTTGTGCGGCAGGACGGTCGGCTCGAACGGTCGGCCCTCGAGGTGCGCGCGGGCGCCTTCCTCCAGCTCGGCCATCGCCGCGGCGCCCGCCCCGCTGGCGGCCTGGTAGGTGCTGACGACGATCCGGCGGACGGGCGCAGCCTTGTGCAGCGGCCAGACCGGCACGTTCATGATGATCGTCGAGCAGTTGGGGTTAGCGATGATGCCCTTATGGGTCTTGATGTCCTGCGGGTTGACCTCGGGGACGACCAGCGGCACGTCGGGGTCCATGCGGAAGGCCGACGTGTTATCCACGACGACCGCCCCGGCCGCGACGGCGATGGGGGCGAACTTCTTCGAAATCTCCCCACCGGCCGACGCCAGAACCAGATCGATGCCCTTGAAGCTATTCCCGCCCAGCTCCTCGACGACCAGCTCCTCGCCGGCGAACGTCAGCTTCTTGCCGGCCGACCGATGCGAGGCCAGCAGCTTCAGGCTCGCCAGCGGAAAGTTCCGCTGCTCGAGTATCCTCAGGAACTCGGTTCCCACGGCGCCGGTGGCGCCCATGATGGCAACGTTGTAAGCCATGCTGACTCCAAACAAGGTCATCTCGGCCAGCGCTGACCTGCCGGCCGATTCGAACTCGATATGATATCACGACACCCCCAGGCCGCCAAGGGCCTCCGACGGCTGCGCGTGAGGTCCCTGCGGCCCGACGATGGGGCCGACAAGCGGCCCAGGGACCCTTTGAACTAGCCGAGCGCAAGGGGTATCATCCACCCAAGCGTTGCAAGCGGGTCGGACGCCCAAACGAGCGGAAAGGAGCTTCCCATGAAATACCGGATTCTAACTCTCGCGGTGGTCTGTGCGCTGCTCGCCCCGGCCGGGGCCCAGCAGCTCAACGTCGCCGACGTGCCAATCACGAAGGTCGTGCTGTTTTCCAGCGGCGTGGGATACTTCGAGCACGCCGGCCAGGTCGATGGTGATGCCATCGTGCGGCTGTCGTTCAAGACCGGCCAGATCAGTGATGTGCTCAAGAGCATGATCGTCATGGATCTTTCGGGCAAGGGCACGGTGCGAGGCGTCAACTATGCGTCGCGTGATCCGATGCTGCGGGCGTTGAAGAGCTTCGCCGTAGACCTGTCGGGGCATCCCAGCTTGGGCGACCTGTTGGGCCAACTCCGCGGCGCGGAGGTCGTTGTCCATGCCCCCAGTGAGGTGCAAGGGCGCGTGCTTGGCATCGAGCAGCACACCGGCAAGGTCCTGACTGACGGCGTCACGACGCTTATGACCGAGACGGTCCTGAACCTGGTCACCGAAGACGGTATCAAGTCCCTCCCATTGAGCACGATTCAGACGGTCGAACTTGTCGATCAGAAGCTCGCGGCGGAATTGACCAAGGCTCTGGATGTCATTCTGGCTGAACGCGACACGCAGCGTAAACCCATGGACATTCACTTTGCCGGTGAGGGCAAGCGTGATGTGCGAGTGGGCTATCTCGTCGAAGTGCCGGTATGGAAGACATCCTACCGACTCGTGCTGGGCAAGAAGACCCACTTGCAGGGCTGGGCCATTGTCGAGAACACCTCCGATGTGGACTGGTCGAATGTACAACTATCACTGACTAGCGGCTGGCCGATTTCGTTCATTCAGGATCTCTATACCCCGCAGTATCTCCGCCGGCCAATTGTCAGGCCGGAACGGTACATGTCATTGCGTCCACAGACGCATGAAGGCGGGATGACACCTGAGGAAGCCGAGGCCGAAGAGAAGAGAAGGCAAGAAGCTTACGAAGAGTCCCTTGAGAGTGGCGATGAGGATGAGAGCGGCGGCGGCTTTCTAAGTGACGATGGACCCGACGACGATGAAGTGCTGATCCGAACGGCCGAAGCATTGGCTTCCGGTGAACGAGTGGGCGAGCTCTTCCGCTTCACCATCACCGAGCCGGTAACGCTTGGCCGCCGACAGAGCGCCATGCTTCCCTTGATCAACACAGACATCTCGGCGGAAAAGGTGAGCATCTACAACCCCTTCGTATTGTTGGAACGCTGTCTCAACGGCGTCTACTTGACCAACAACACGGACATGATAATGCTTCCCGGGCCAATCACGGTACTCGACGGCGGGATGTATGCCGGCGATGCGCGGATCGATCACTTCGCCCCTGGCGAGAAACGCCTTATCAGCTATGCCGTGGACCTTGATCTTCAGGTTGACCACTCGGGAGAGAACCATAGTTCCGTCAAGACCGCCAAGATCGCAAAGGGCGTCATGGACGTCGTCGCGAAATCCGTCTGGACGAGCCGTTACGTGATTCGGAACAATGGCAGTGATGACCGACAAGTCATCGTTGAACGTTATGGCAAGCCGGAGGACAAGCTGCTGACGCCGGAGACGTATGAAGAGAAGACAAGCAGCGGGTCCCTACGTTTTCGTGTTCCTGTCGGGCCTGGTCAGACAAGCACGCTGGTCGTAACAACTGAGAGGGAAACATGGAAGATGATCGCTGTTGGCAAGTCCGACGCGAAGGGGCTATTGGTCTACATCGAGAGCGACAATATTCCCCAGAACGTTCGGAATGCCCTGGCCAAGGTGGCTGAGATGAAGCAGGAGTCCGCGCGACTCGGAGAGGCGCTCAAGAAGATGGAGGCACGAAAGGCCAACATCGAGAAGGGGCAGCAACGTCTGCGACAGAATATCGAGACCGTTGGGGCCACCAGCTCCCTGGGCAAACGCTACCTGGCAAAGCTCGATGACCAGGAGAGCGAGATCGAGTCGCTGGAAGAGCAGATCACCAAGACTGTTGCTGCGATCACAGCCGCCGATCAAAAACTGACGGATTACGTCAAGGACTTAACCATCGAGTAGTCTTGGCCGTTCGGCGAATGGCAGACCGATGCCCGGCGGGTCTCCCGACTCGCCGGGCTGTTTGCTATACTGCCCACCATGTCACTGACGATTACGCTGCTGGGCACGGGCACGAGTGCGGGCATTCCAATCATCGGCTGCGATTGCGACACCTGCCGCTCGCCCGACCCGCGCGACCATCGCGATCGGCCCGGCGCGATGGTCTGCTACGAGATCGACGGCGAGCCGCGCGTCGTCCTGATCGACACGCCCACCGAGCTTCGCCACCAACTGATCCGCCATCGTGTGACGCGCGTCGATGCGGTGATCTACACGCATAACCACGCCGACCACGTCTTTGGCCTCGACGACCTGCGGCGCATCAACGCCGTCATGGGCCGGGCCATCGACCTGTACGGCGAGCCCAACGTCATCGACTGGATCCGCACCGGCTTTCGCTATGCCTTCCACCCCGAGGCCAACCCCAACCAGTCCTGGGTGCCGCAACTGACCACACACACGATCGCACCGGACGGGCCCATCGAGATCGCCGGCCAAAGCTGGACGCCCATCCGCGTGATGCACGGGCGGATTCCGATCCTGGGCTTTCGCCTGGGCCGCTTCGCCTACTGCACCGACTGCAGCGAGATCCCGCCCGACAGCATGAACCTGCTGAAAGACCTGGACGTCCTCGTGATCGACGCCCTGCGCTACCGCCCACATCCGACGCACCTGACCATCGAGCAGGCCCTGGCCGTCGTCGACAAGCTCCAGCCGCGCCGGGCCTACTTCACGCACATCGCCCACGACATCCGCCACGCGGAACTGGAACTCAAACTCCCCGAACACGTCACCCTAGCCCACGACGGACTCACCATCGAAGTGCCAAACTAACCCCAAAGCAACAAGGTCCGCCCTCCAAGCCCGGTCATTGCACTGGCCGGGACCAAATCCAAAATCAAAGAACCCTCCGCGCCCCCCCCGCCGCCCGAGTAGCGAAGATCGGACACGCCGAGCCAAACCGCTCGCCGTAACCGGCGGCGACGGTCTCGCTGACCCGATCGGCCGCGCCAGCCGTCGCCAGGATGATGGCGCATCCGCCGAACCCGCCGCCCGTCATCCGCGCGCCGTAGACCCCTTCGCACGCGCAGGCCAACTCGACGATCGCGTCCAATTCGTCGCAACTGACCTCATAATCGTCCCGCAGCGATTCGTGCGAGGCCACCATCAACTCGCCGAAACGGTGATAGTCGCCCGCCTCCAGCGCATCGACAGCCGCCAGCGTGCGAGCGATCTCACCGACGACGTGGCGCGCCCGCATGAGTTCCTTATCCGTCAGCGTCCCGTCGGTCCCGGCGGCGGCGACTGACTCGGCGTCGGCGTCGCGCAGCATCGCCACGCCCAGCTTGGCGGCGGCATCGTAGCATTGCTGGCGCCGCGCAGCGTAGCCGCCCTCGGACAGCTCGTGCTTGACCTCCGTGTCGGCCACCAGCAGCACCAGATCGGGATTGTCGAAGTGCACCTGCCGCGTCTCGCCCGTGCGACAATCCAGCAGCAGCGCCCGCCCAGCCTGGCCCATGATGGCGATGGACTGGTCCATGATCCCACACGGCGTGCCGGCGAACTCATGCTCGGCCGTCTGGCAGATCTTGGCCAACTCACCGGGCGGCATGGCGTCGACCTCCCCATTCAGCAGAGCCAGCGCCACGGCCACCTCCAGCGACGCCGACGACGACAGTCCCCCACCCAGCGGCACGTCGCTGCTGACCAGCACATCGCAGCCATGGGGCCGCAACCCCCAGCCGACCAGCCCAGCCGCCACGCCGCGACAGTAGTTGGCCCACGTCAACTCGCCCGGGGCGATCGGGGCATCCAGATCGATCTCGTCGGGCTCATCGGTGCTCGTGGAGACGAACTGGACGATGCTGTCGTCCCGCGGCCCAAAGACGGCCACGGTTTCGCGCTCGATGGCGATCGGCAGGACGAAGCCGTCGTTGTAATCGGTGTGCTCGCCGATCAGGTTCACGCGCCCCGGGGCCGCCACGGCCCCGTCCGGGTCGTACCCGAAGTGCTCGATAAAATGCTCTCGGCAGGTGTCTACGTCAACGGTCATGGCGCGCACCGTATCGGCGCCGACACCGCCTGTCAACGCCGGCCGCCTCCGGCGCCTTCAGCGAGGGTGACTCGCGCGGCGGGGCTCCGCCCCGGCGGATCTACGACTGTCCCGCCGCGCGTGCCAGTGTGACCTCAGACCAGATCGCACGCTTCCGCCGGCATCCAGTGGGCGTCCTCGCCCTTCCACTTGACATTACAGCCGATGGGATTGGTCAGCGGGCAGGCCACATCGCGGCCGGCTAGCAGATCGTCCAGCGCATCGCGCAGCTCGTGGGTGGTTTCCTTGCCCGGCTCCATCGGGTTGTCGTCCATTCGCCCGGTGTAGCGCAGATTGCGGTCGGCGTCGAAGACATAGAAGTGCGGCGTCCGCAGCGCCCCATACGCCAGGGCCGTCGCCTGTGACTCGTCGCACAGGTAGGGAAACGCAAAGCCCTTCTCGCCGGCTCGGGCGACCATGTCATCGAACGAATCGGTCGGGTGACCGTCCGTCTCGTTGGAGTTGATGGCCACCATCGTTGCGCCCTTGGCCGCATAGTCGGCGACCAGATCGTTCATCCGGTCTTCCGAGCCGATCACGAACGGGCAGTGATTGCAGCTGAAAACCACGATCAGGAGCTTCGCATCGGCGAACTCCGCCAGCGAGTGCGTCTTGCCATCGACACCCGGCAGCGAGAAGTCCGGGGCTTGCTCGCCCAATTGTAGTGTAAAAGCCATAATAAAGTCCTTTCATTAGTAGTGCGGATTTCGGACTGCGGAATGCGGAGTGAGTGGAGCCGTTTCCTATTCCGCAATCCGAAATCCGCAATCATCCATATGTCGTTGACAGCTCTACATCTATTCTAGCGATCGCTATCGCCATCATCATGTCGGTCCACGCTGCCCTGCCGCATGATCAGTCGGATCGGCACTTCCGAAAACGGCAGCCGGTCGCGAAGCTGGTTGACCAGGAACCGCCTGTACGATTGGTCGAAACTGCGCGTGTCGTTGACGAAACACACGATCGTCGGCGGGCACGTGGCGACCTGCGAGGCGTAGCGGATCTTCGGCGGGCGCGTGCCGGGTCGATGGCTGGGCCCGCGAAGCGCCAGGATCTCCTGAATCGCCTGGTTCACTTCGCTGGTGGAGACACGGGTGCGGCTCTGGTTGAAAAGGTTCTGCGCCAGCCGGATCGTCTGCCACACATTCTCGCCCGTGGTCGCGCACACCAGGGACACCGGGGCGTAGGACAGGAACGGGAGCAGCTTGGTGAAGTACCCCACGTAGGCTTCGCCGGTGGTCCGGTCGCGGGCAAGGTCCCACTTGTTGACCACCAGCACGACGGGCTTGTCCTCGGCGACGATGCGCCCGGCGAGGTCCTTGTCGACCTGCGAGATCTCCACCGCCGCGTCGATCAGCAGGGCCACCACGTCGGCCCGGCGGACCGACCGCAGGGCCCGGTGCTGGCTGTAGTATTCGATGTCGCCGGCGATGCTGCGCCTTTTGCGGATGCCGGCGGTGTCGATCACGATGAACTGATCGCCGTCGCGCTCGATCGTCACATCCACGCTGTCGCGCGTCGTGCCGGGCGTCTCGCTGACGATCACCCGCTCCTCGCCGGCGAGGTGATTGATGAACGTGCTCTTGCCCGCGTTGCGCTTGCCGACGACCGCAAGTTTCATCACGTCGTCGGCCGGGGCGTCGCCGATGACGTCGCCCAGGTGCTCGGCCACACGATCGCGCAGGTCGGCCAGCCCCAAGGCATGCTTGGCCGAGGTCGCCAACGGCTCGCCGAAGCCCAGCCGATACAGATCGCCCAACTCCACCGCCGACGTGACCGTGTCGACCTTGTTGGCCACCAATATCACAGGCTTGTCCTGCCGCCGCAGCACCTCGGCCACGTGGCGGTCCAGCGGCGTCAGGCCCTCGCGGGCGTCGGTGACGAACACCATCAACGCCGCAGTCGCCACGGCGTAGGCGATCTGGGTCTCGACCTCTTCGGTGAGGTCCTGCGTGTCCTCGATCCCCATCCCGCCGGTGTCGGCCAACTCGACATAGCCCGCCCCCTCGCCCTCACCCACCTCCCACGGCGCGTGGATGCGGTCGCGGGTCACGCCCGGGGTGGCATCCACAATCGCCACTCGCCGACGCACCAGCGCGTTGAACAGGCTGCTCTTGCCGACGTTGGGCCGGCCCACAATGGCAACAATCGGTAAACTCATTCCACCCATTGTGCCCGCCCGGCGCGTTTTTCGCAACGCGCTCGACCGTCGCCCCATTCCCTCACCCCTTGCACCCACCAGCCAAAGGCGATAGCGTTCTACCATAGAACAGGGGCCGATGGGTGACCCTCTGGGAAAGGTAATCCCGACATACGTCCGGACCCACGCTATGGACCGACACGCCCGAGGAGACGATTGATGTGGACAAGTGTGAAGGCAATGTCAGTGACCGCTTGCGGCGATGGTGTGGAGGCGCCTAGGGCCACGATGATCTGGGCGCCTCATATCAGGTGGCTCTCGATCGGCATAGTGGCATTGGCCACTTGTTTGGGCTCGTGTGCTCGGCCTCCGAAATTCGCTGAGTTGTACTTCGATGAGGATTTTCATTGCGTAGCGGCCTCAGGGGATAGTCGTATGGTCGCTGTTGGCCTTTTCGATGAGACGGTACTTGTTTGGAAGACAGACACCGACGAGTTGGTGCATAGGCTCGGTGAGCCCCAGGTGTTGCCATTCCTGCATCATTCAGCCGGCCGGGACTGGGGCGTTCAAGCTGTCTGTTTTTCGCCCGATGGCCGGCAATTGGCTGCCGGAAGTTGGCCACTGCCCACGCAGTGGTGCGAGGACCATGGTCTGCAGCAGCGCCTGCCGTTGCGCATTTGGTCCTTGTCCGAAATGAAGGTGGTGGCGACCCCCGATGTTGAGGTCGGAACGGATGCTTTGTGTTATTCTCCGGATGGCCGGTACCTGGCTAGTGCACACAGGGATGGGATGATCAAGATATGGGTCGTGCCTTCCTACGAAGAGCATCAGTCCTACGGGCCGCACGGCAAGGCCGACCATATGACGGGTAGCGGCCTCCCACGAGTCTGCGCGCTTGTGTTTTCGCCGGACAGCCGAATGCTGGCCTCAGGAGGCAAGGATGGGCGCATGCTGCTATGGGATGTTCGCGGTGGTGTCCTGCTCAAGGAGCTCCAGTCACCCGGGAAGGAGTTCATTGTGAACATTGCATTCTCACCGGACGGAGATAGGGTCGCTGCGCTGACGAAAACCGGCCGGGTGCTGGTCTGGAGCACAAGCACCATGGCGAGGGTCCATGCGTCGTTGCCTGTGCTACCAACGTCCGTTGATGACTTCGGGCACCAGACAAGTTCCGCGCTAGCGTTCTCTGTGGAAGGCAACCACCTGATCGCCTGGGAGACATGGGTGACAGAAGGGCCTTCTGATCCTGGCGCCGTGCCGTTCTTCGCGAGCGAGGATGAGGATCCCAGTCCACCTTCGCCGCATATGGTCATGTCGGTCATGTCCGTGATCTGGGACACTCAGAGACACTTTGACTTCACACTGTCTCACTTGCCCCGTTCCTCTTCGGAAGGGTGGGTGCGACGGGATATCGCAGAGGCCAGTGGGCGACAAGTTGTCTGGGAAGCTGAAGTTGTCTGGGAAGCTGAGTCGGACGAGGGCAATGGGCAGATCAAAGGCACGGTTAGGGCCTACGACGCAATGACGGGTCAGTGCTTGTCTAGGTAAACCGGGCAAGACGAACGACCATCCCGATCTGCGGGGCGAGGCTGAAGGGAATGAGGAGACCGAGGAATGACGGACCGCAGAGCACCAAACAGATATGGCGTTATGAGTGCTATTATCCGGCTGGTCGGAATCCTATGTATTTCCGTCGCTGCGGTTGGGTGCGTGGAAGACGCCAAGGTACATCAGCCGATGCGTGTCCAAAGGGCAGGCTGGGATCCCACTTATTGGGATGTCCGGTTGCTTTCGCGCCAGCCGGACGAGTACTTCTGGAGTCAGCGGGGGGAGCCTTACCCACAGCCCAAGCCGATCGTCCCGGGAGATCCCTACGACGACCCCATGACCGTCGGCCAGATGATGAATGGCATGTTGTTGATGAGGACAAATAGGGACGAGTACTGGCAGCTGATGGATAGCCTATTGGCGCACGCCGAGCAGGCGAATCGCGTCATCCTGATCGAACATATTGTGATGGGCGAAGGAATGAACTATGAGTTTTTCCTAGTGATACAGACCGGGGAGGGCCTCTACATGTATACGACGATGGAGTATCCTCTGCCCACCCCAGCGCCTCAGTACGTAGGAGTGTGTCCGGCCTGGGGACGTGCGAGCGTCGAGGGCCCTTTCGAAGACCTCTGGAGCTTCCTTGAGGAGCTCGACGTTTGGGAAAGCACACCTCGCATCTTGGGATATCCTGTTCCCGACTGGCTTATCCATGTCTATCAACGAGACGGAGGTAAGAGCGTTGGCTATTTCTTGCAGGGAGATCCTGTTGACCAGGATGTAGTGCACGAGGGGCATGCGCTCCGGTCGATTCTTCGGACCCCTTCGGCCCCACCGGAAAGTGACGTACAGTTCTGGGGAGATACCCCTGCTGAGCAACTGGAGAACTACCGGATCTATTCCAAGAAGAGCCGCGTCCCCAGGGCCATAATAAACGGCGTGCTGCAATTGGTGACAAAGCAGTACGAAAGCGTCTACGGTCCGTTGGAGCCATTGTCTGATGATGATTTCATTGCTGCGCCCGATGACGAAGAATAAACGACGTTGTGCGTCCGACGCGTAGGGCCGCTTGGCGGGAGTCTGCAGGGCAGGCAACAAGCCTGCCCCGTTGGAGTTGCCCTCCCTGCGGACTTGATTTGAAACGGCGCTAATCATGAAGACCCAGTTCTGCCCAACCTGTGGTCAGGTGCTCAAGAGGAAGGGGTGTCGGCGAAGTCACGGTGCGATGCTCTGCCCAACTTGCCCATCCTCTAAGGTAAGACTCAGTGGCAGGGGTCTTATCGCCGTCGCGCTCGTGGTCCTTGCCGTCTCCCCTCTTGGTCTTCCAATACTACACGGAGAGCTTCTCTTCTCGACCGCCTTCGTCCTAGTGGTGATGGGCCTGTCGATGCTGGTCATTGGCGTCATGCGTGAGGCCGCAGCGTGGTTTGCCCGCAAGCGTTCCGCCCGGCCGGACCTGCCTCTTTCGCATGACGCCCATCCTCAGCGAACGGACGACTGACCAGGGCCTGGCAGCCTGAAGGCCTGCCACCTGCCTGCGGCAGGCAGGTCTGAGCCCTTTGGGCTCCCTTCACCCCCTGCCGGCAGAAAGCTGAGAATGGGTCGGGTTTGAGGTATCGGGTGGGGGAGTCTACAATGGCGGCTGCGACGTAAGGGTGGGAGTGACTGCAGGTATTATGACACTGTTCACCATTGGTCTGATCGTTGGGCTGGTTATCGGCGTAGCTGTGACGTTGATCGTCGGCTGGATCCGCAGCCGCTCCGACGTCGCGCGCCATGAGGCCGTCGAGCAGCGGCTGCGTGAGACCTTCACCGCCCTGGCCGCCGATGCGCTGGACGCCAACAGCAAGCGTTTGACCGACCAGGCCGCTACCACGCTGGACGGCAAGAAGGCCCTGATCGACCAGGCCGTCAAGGCCGTCAACGAGCGGCTGACCCAGATGGCCACGTTCGTCCAGAAGACCGAGTCCGACCGCAAGGAGGCCTTCGGCTCGCTGACCAGTTCGATCGCGACGCTGTCGACCACCGCCGGCGAGCTGCACCGGATGCTGGCCTCGAGCCAGCGGCGCGGGGCCTGGGGCGAGCGGATGGCCGAGGACATCCTCCGCCTGGCCGGCCTGCAGGAAAAGGTCAACTACACCAAGCAGTCGTCGGCCGACGCCGACAGCGGCCGGCCCGACTTTACGTTCTTCCTGCCCAACGAGTACCGCGTCAACATGGACGTCAAGTTCCCGCTCGAGGCGTTCAAGGCCTACGTCGACGCCGACACCGACGACGCCCGGGCTGCGGCGCTGAAAGACCTCGTCGCCGCCGTCCGCGGCCACATCCGTGCGGTCGCATCGCGCGGGTACATCGACCCGGCGATCCCGACGGTCGATTACGTGATCGTCTTTATCCCGTCCGAGCAGATCTTCGCGATGGCCCTGTCGGCCGAGCCGGATCTGATGGACGACGCCCTGCAGCGAAAGGTCGTCCTCGCCGGCCCGCTGACGCTGTATGCCATGCTGGCCGTCATCCGCCAGTCGGCCGAGCGCGCCGTGCTGATGAAAGAGGCCGGCGAAGTCCTGGACGTCCTCACCGAGTTCGGCAAGGAGTGGGACAAGTACAACGAGGAAGTCAAAAGGCTCGGCGATCGCCTCGAAAAGGCCGCCGACCAGTTCGAAGTCGTCTCCGGCGTGCGCACCCGCCAACTCCAACGCCAACTCAACAGAATCCCCGGCCTCCAACATCCCTCGGAAGACGAACAGGGATGAACACAGATAGGCGTGTGAAGCGCCTTGGTACATGCACAGGGCACGCGAATGGACCGGCGTAATTCAACATGAGGTATGCAGCCCATGAAGCTTACTGGCATAGGCTTCGGTAAGTTCCGCAGCATTGGCAAGGACTTGGTTTGGCTCGACCTCACAAAGAAGGTCAATGTTCTGATCGGCGCCAATAACAGCGGGAAATCCAACGTTCTCCGCGCACTTGCTTTGATCACAAAGAGGCGAGGCCTGGGCGGCTACGAAATAGGCGAAGTAGACAGGCATCTGCGAGACGCGAAGAACGCCTTTCTCTTGGGCTTTCGTTTCCAGACCGATGAAGAAGACGGTCGTCTTGAGACCGGGATCAGACTGGAATTCGTCTGGTCATTTGAAGGCGCAACTCGGAACGATCTGAGAACGAATCTGGGAGAACTACGTTGGCCCGTGATCCAGGAATTGCAGCGCAGAACGAAGGGCAGTAGCTACCAAGGGCAGCCAAGCGAGGCCCAGCGGAAGGAGATATTTGACAACATAGGGGAGAAGTTGTGCCACAAATCGATCACTAGAAGTCTGCCAGTGGCAGCTACCGTGCTTCCTTTCCGACAAATCACGGCCCAGGGAGACCACAACTTGCAGGGAGCTGCACTGATTCCATTGCTGAGGAACTGGCAGGTCCCGAACATCGGGGACGACAACGACAGAGCGAAGTTCGAAGCCGTCGGAGATCTGCTGAAGAAGCTACTGCATATGCCCGATGTCCGTCTGGAAGTGCCCAAAGTTGACCGCATTATCGTTGCGAGAGGAGATCTAAGGCTCCCGTTGGAGTCTTACGGAACGGGCGTTCACGAACTCATCATCTTGGCAGTTGCTGTTCTTTCTCAAGACAAGACCATCTTCTGTATTGAAGAACCCGAAATACACCTGCATCCACTTTTGCAGAAGGAGTTCTTGGACTTCCTCATCACCCAAACGACGAATACGTATGTACTGAGCACACATTCGAACGCCCTGATGGGACCATCAGATGACGTCTCCGTGACACATGTCTGGACCGAGGATGGCGTTACGAAGGGACGTCAGGTGTTGACGACTTCACACGGACTCCAAGCGCTGCGAGATCTTGGAGTCAGACCCAGCGATCTCCTCCAAGCGAACAGTGTGGTGTGGGTCGAAGGCCCAAGTGACCGCATCTACCTGAACCGCTGGCTATCCCTCCTGGCACCAGAACTCCGTGAGGGAATTGACTACTCCATCATGTTCTACGGTGGCAAGTTGCTCTCGCATTTAACGCTTGAACGTGATCAATCCCCCCCTGACGACGTGGATGAGGGACCGGACTGCGAAGACTTGATCGAGCTTCTTAGGATCAACCAGCACTCGGGCGTCATCATCGACAGCGACAAGGATAACGAGACAGATGATGTCAACGAGACCAAGAAGAGGATCTCCAGTGAATGCGAGGCCAACAGCATTCCGTGCTGGATAACGCGAGGGCGGGAGATCGAGAACTATGTTTCCCCTGCCAGCATCGTGCGAACCTATGCGCAGATCACCGAACAAGGCGAGCAGCAGCTTGAGTTCGGTGATTTCGACAGGCTGCAAGAGGTCCTTGAAGCAGCATACGGCGATGCCTGGGAGCCCAAATGGTCATACGCCCTACACAAGCCAGATCGCGCCCGTCAGATTGTGGGCAATACTGAAAAGCCCGATATTTCTCCAAAACTCAAACAAGACATTGCACCAATCATCGAGATGATCCGAGCGGCCAACGGCTAGGCCCCCAGGGGCAACCCCAGCCCCGCAGGGGCGGGTAGAGGTTAGCCCGGGGCGTCGGTCCGCCGAAGGCGGAACAAGCCCTGGGTACCAGTTCCAAATACCACAGAGCCCCGGAGGGGCGACAGAGGGATCCGCGCGCTTCTGTCACCCCTGCGGGGCTCATTCTGGTGGCGGCGCCCGTTCCGGGGGCTGACCCTTCGACAGGCTCAGGGCTGGCGCCCCCGGCTATTCTCTGTCGGCCCCTTGGGCCTCTCCCCCCGCCAGCAACCCCGCGGAGCATCCCGGTTCTTGGCTCCTTGTTCCCGGCTACCACTTTCCGGCTCCCGGTTCCCGGCGGCAGGTCCCTGTGGTAAACTGTTAGGGCTATGAGTGTCATCAAACTGCAAGTTGCGTTGGATTTCGTGGAGATGTCGCGGGCGATGGCCGTTGCTGAGGCGGCGGTTGCCGGCGGGGCGGACGTGATCGAGGCGGGCACGCCGCTGATCAAGTCCGAGGGCCTCGACGCCGTGCGGCAGCTGCGGGCGAGGTTCCCCGATACGCCCATCGTCGCGGACATGAAGACGATGGACGCCGGGCGGATCGAGGCCGAGGCCGCCGGCAAGGCCGGGGCGAGCATCGTCACCGTGCTCGGGGCCGCCGGCGAGACGACCATCCGCGAGTGCGTCGAGGCCGGCAAACACTACAACCTTCTGGTCGCCGTCGACCTGCTGGGCCTTTCCGACCCGGTCGCCTTCGCCGCCGGCGCCGCCGAGCTGGGCGTCGCCTGGCTGGACGTGCACTGCGCCATCGACGCCCAGATGCACGGCGACGATCCGCTGGCCCTGCTCAAGCAGGTCCGCGCAGCCACCGATCTGACGGTCGCCGTCGCCGGCGGGATCAACAGCGAGACCGCCGCCGCAGCCGCTGCAGCCGGGGCCGATGTCATCATCGTCGGCGGGGCTATCACCAAGGCCGTCGATCCCGAAGCGGCGACCAAAGACATCCGCAAAGCCATCGACAGCAAGAAGGCCGTCGCGTCCAAGCACTTCAAACGCGCGACCGGCGACGACATCCGCAAGGCCCTGGAGACTGTCTCCACGCCCAACATCTCCGATGGCGCCCACCGCCAGCCGTGCCTGCCCGGGCTCAAGACGCTTTGGCCCGGCGCCCGGGCCGTCGGGCCGGCCGTCACCGCTCGCACGCTGCCCGGCGACTGGGCCAAGCCCGTCCAGGCCATCGATGCCGCCGGCGAAGGCGACGTGCTGGTGATCGACGCCTGCGGTCAGCCGCCCGCGATCTGGGGCGAACTGGCCAGCGAAAGCGCCGCCAACAAGAAGCTGGCCGGCGTGGTCATCCACGGGGCCGTCCGCGACACGGGCGAGATCCGCAAGCTCAAGCTACCGGTCTGGTCGACGCACGTGACCAGCCACGCCGGCGACCCGCACGGGGCCGGCAGCATCAACGAGCCCATCACCATCGGCGGCCAGCGGATCTGCCCGGGCGATTGGATCGTCGCCGACGACGACGGTGTAATGGTCCTGCCGGCCGCCCGCGCCGTCGAAATGGCCAACCGCGCCGCCGACGTCCTGGAGGCTGAGAACCGCATCCGCGCCGAAATCCGCGACGGCAAGAGCACGCTGGCCCAGGTGGTGAACCTCAAACGCTGGGAGTCCGAGGGCGCCGGCGGAGCGATCGGGTAACGTCATGGCACGTGGCAGTCGAACCAAAGTCAAAGCCGCCGGCGCCGAGTTGCTGGGGCGCATCCAGCGGGTGATGGACAAAGCCGACTGGGTCGGCCTGCTGGAACTGGTGGAGATGCTCCGCGAGGCCCCGCGCGTCTTCGTGACCGGGGCCGGTCGATCGGGTCTGGTGGCCCGCAGCTTCGGCATGCGGCTGATGCACGCGGGTCTGACGGCCTACGTCCCCGGCGAGACGATCACGCCCGCTACCGGCCAGGGCGACCTGCTGGTAGCCGTCTCCACCACCGGCAGAACCGGCTACACCGGGTATCTGGTCGGGCGGGCCAAGCAGCTCGGCGCAACCGTCGTGGTCCTGACGGCCGAGCCCGACTCGCCTCTGGCCAAGACGGCCGACAAGGTCGTCGTCATCCCCGCCACTGATGAGGACATCGTCATCCGGGCAGCGGTCTTCGAGCACGCCGCCAGCCTATGCCTCGACGCCGTCTTCAACGTGCTGGCCGAAGACCTCAAGCTCGACCTCGAATCCTTCCGCCAACGCCACGCAAACTTAGAATAGTTTCTCTTCACCACAAAGAGCACAAAGGTCTCAAAGAGCAAGTGCTTGCTTTGTGCTCTTTGTGTGCTTTGTGGTAACCTTTTTTGTCTATGCAAGCGGGAGAGGCATCATGAGCAAAGAAGTCACATCAATGAACGAGAATGATGCACAGCCGGATTCGACCGGAAGACAGGCGACCCAAGCGCGGTGTCGCCGCATGCGCCGCGTGCTGGTGCTCCTTCTAATAATCTCTGTAGCCGCCAATGCGTTCTTTGGCTGGCAAGCCGTCCGCAGGATCCTTCGCGAGCCTTCCGGCGACGTGAGGCTACCGTACATGGGTAGTGGTCTCTCGGCGGTGAAGGTGTTCAACCCACCCAAGGGCCCGTTCGAAAAATACGCGCTAATCCTCGTTTCCGAGGACCAGCGCCTCCGATCGGAGCAGATCGTGAGACAGGAAGAGCTTGTAGGTATGCTCGGTGACCGACCAGAAGGTTATATCCCCGAGGAATTCTTGATCGTCTGGGCCGCCGGCAGATATCCCGAACTTCGCTTCTGGCTGACCATGCACACCAGCAATTTCGGCATGGACAGTCCCGTATCCCGGGCTGTACGTGTTGGCCCGGCCGGAAAGCTCAAGCCTGGCCAGGGGCTGTGGGGCTACGAGAGGGACGAGACGACGCGTTGGGTCGGCAACGAAATCGAACTGGGCAAGCTGACGTGGTTCACAGAAGACGATAACAAGCGAACAACGCGCATTGTCCTCCGCGCGTTGCGAGAGGGAGACCCCGTTCCCCCATTGGCCGAGATCCTCTACGTCGACACTCTGAGGACCGGCAGGTAAGCGCGCGTGTTTTAGGTGTATTGCAGATCCCGGTGTCTCTGAATTGATGTCATCGCCGCCGTGATGTTGTGTTCTCTGCGGGCCCTGTGGTAATCTGGTCGCGTCACTTTCGGGAGTTATTGCCATGAGCAAAGAAGTCACATACGAGCTGGGCGTGATCGGGGCTGGGAACATGGCCGAGGCGATCATCAAGGCCGAGCTGCATTCGGGTTTCCTTCAGCCGCACGAGATCGTGGTGGCCGACGTTCGTCAGGAGCGGCGCCAGAAGCTCGCCAGCGAGTTGGGCGTGGCCTGGGCCGCCGATAACCTCGTGCCCGCCCACTGCCCGCGGATCCTGCTGTCGGTCAAGCCTCAGAATATCGACGAGGTGCTGGCTGAGATCGCCGACCTGGTCGACGGCGACGCGCTGGTGATTTCGATCTGTGCGGGCGTGCCGACCAGCCACATCGATACGGGCCTGGGCGGCAAGGGCCACATCGTCCGCGTCATGCCCAACACGCCGATGCTGGTCGGGGCGGGCATGAGCGGGATCGCGGCCGGGCCGCGGGCGACCGACGACGACGTGCAGTGGACCGAGGAGCTCTTCGCCACCAGCGGCAAGACCGTGCCGGTGGATGAATGTCTGATGGACGCGGTGACGGCCGTCTCGGGCACGGGGCCGGCGTACTTCTTCTATCTGATCGAAGCCATGATCGACGCCGGCACGGCCGAGGGCCTCAGCTACGAGTTCGCCTATCAACTCGCCGTCCAGACCTGCGCGGGGGCAGCCAAGCTGCTGGCCGATACGGGCCGGCGGCCCGAAGACCTGCGGGCCCAGGTCACCAGCCCCAACGGCACGACCCAGCGGGCGATCGAAACCCTCGACGCCGCCAACACCAAGGACACCTGGGTCGCCGCCGTCCGCGCCGCCGCCCAACGCAGCCGCGAACTGGGCGACCAGCACGCCAAGTAGCGACAGAGGCACAGAGAAGAAGTTGCAGTTCCTACCGAGCTGAAAGGAAATGGTCCCATGCAACTAGACCCACAGCCGCCGCTCATAGGTCAATCCGTTCAGCCACTGGAGCCCGCGCAACAGTCCATGCTGTCGCCGCGTAAGCACTCCGGCGTGGGGATTGCATCCTTTGTCATCTCGTTGGTCGTACCCGTTGCCTTTGCCGGGCTGACCGTCGTGATCGCTGTTGTGGCAACGGAGGCCGGTGAGAACGTGAAAGACAAGATGCCCATTTTGGCTTCGGCAGGACTTGGCATGCTACTGGTACTGCTGGCCCCACTGGTTGGCCTGGGGATGGGGATTGCCGGATGCTGCCAGACCACCCGGAATCGAATCTTTGCGGTCCTTGGAACGGTCTTCAATGCGACGATAGTCCTCGGCATTGCTGCACTTATGGCTGCCCGTGAAGTATCGCACTGATCCGGTGAGCGGAAGTGGGCGCGCCGTGCTGACTTCTCAATCTGTGTTCACCCACCTGCCGGCAGGCAGGTCTGCGTTTATCCCTATTTCTTTCTCTGTGCCTCTGCGCCTCTGTGACAAGAATCATTTCGCCAGGAACGCCTCGAACGAGCCGCCGAAGATGGCGCGGATGTCGCGGGTTACTTCGTCGGGGGTGGGGCGCCAGCCGGCGGTGAAGAGGTCGGCGAACTTTTCCGCCAGGACGTTGGCGACGATTTCGCGCATGTGGGCCCATTTGTAGATGAGCTGATCCAGCACACGGGCGTCGCTGTGCTGGCAGGTGAAGGCTGTGCCCAGCATCTCCAGCCGCATGCGGGTCATCTCGTCGATGATGCTGGGGCTGTTGCAGAACCACCAGCAGCCTTCCACGTGCAGGTTGCCGAACTTGCGGGCCGCCACGCACAGCTCGTGCTGGTTGACGCGCGAGAGCATGGTGCAGATAAACTTCGCGTCGCCGTAGGTCGCGCACAGGTTGGCTGCCGCATCCACATCGGCGACTCCCACGCCGTCCCCGCCATCGCCCAGGGCGGGGTTCATGCGCTTCTTGACGCCCATCATCAGCGCGATCGGCAGGCTGCGTTCGATCGCGACGGGAATCAGCACGTCATCGAGGACCTTCGCGCTGTCGGAGTCGCTCGGGTAGCCGAAGTCCGGGCCCAGCGAGGCGGCCATGTAGACGGGCTCAATCCGGCTGACCCAATCGAGAATGAAGCGCTTCGCTTCCTTGCGGGCGGCGGGGTCGCACTTGGCGGTGGTCTTGTAGCCGGCCTGGCGCATGACCTTGGCGGCCGCGGGCCAGTTGACCAGCAGGTCGTCGATCCGCAGGGCGGTCTTGAGAGATACCGGGACGGGCAGGTCCTTGTCCCAGCAGGCGACCTCTTCCGGCTTGAAGGGGTTGTTGGTCATCACCGCGTAATCGAGGTTGGCGATCCCAAAAACCTTGGCCAGATAGTCGTCGACGTTTTGGGCGTCGACCCATTTTCGGATGCCGGCCAGGTCTCGCCCGGCGACATCGAGGCCGAGGACATTGAGCGTGGTGACAACCCCGCGGCAGGCCTCCGACAGCGCCCCATGTTTTAGGAAGACGTGCTCCCAGACCAAATCCGCCTGGGCGCGCTTCGGGAGCTTCCAGAACGCCTCGATCGTCAGGTCGCCCGGGTTCATGGTGAACAGCTCAGCCACCATGTAGTGGTATGTCAGCATCTCGTCGACGCCCCACAGCAGCAGCTTGCCGTGGGAGGGCGAAAACAGGTGCGTGTGAATATCGCTGATGGTCACGTCGGCCACTGCCTGGCGAACGGCCGAGTCGAGTGAGGCAAGGTCCTTCAATTGTGTCATCGTTGTCCTTCCTGGCGGGCCCTGGCGAGGGCGGCCGGCGTCTGCGAGGCGACATTATACACCAAACGCCGCCCGGTAAATGCTGTCTGGCGGTCCACGAGGCGTTAGAATACCGTGGCCATCCGGCGTATAATCATCGGGTTGCCGGGAATACCAAAAGCGATGAGTGAAACAACCTCAAAGACAACGCTGGCCGATCTTCTTGCGCCCCAGGCGGTCGCTCTCGAGGGCGACCTGGAGCGATGGTTGATCGAGCCCGGCACGCCCGACGAGCTGGCTGAGGCGATGCGATACTGTGTGCTGTGCGGCGGCAAGCGGCTTCGCCCGGCCCTGGTGCGGCTGGGCGCCCAGGCCGTTGGCGGTGACGCTGATGACGAGCTGGTCGCCCGCGCGGCGGTGGCGGTCGAGCTGATCCATTCGTACAGCCTTGTCCACGACGATCTGCCCGCGATCGACAACGATATCCTTCGCCGCGGCCTGCCGACGGCCCACGTGAAGTTCGGCGAGGCGATGGCCCTGCTGGTGGGCGATGCCCTGCTGACCCGGGCGTTCGGCCTGCTGACCGAGACGCACGACGTGCGCTCGCCCAACCTCGTGGCCGAGCTGGCCTCGGCAGCCGGAGCAGCCGGCATGGTGGCTGGGCAGATCGCCGACCTGGAGTTGTGCGACCTTCCGGCCGGTGCGGCGGGGCTGGCCTATGTCCACGACCGCAAGACCGCCGCCCTGATTCGCGCAGCCGTGCGCATGGGCGCGATCGCCGGCGGCACCGATCACGTCTCCCTGGCCGCACTGAGCGACTACGGCCTGCAGCTTGGGCTGGCCTTCCAGGCGGTCGACGACGTCCTTGACGCCACCGGCCAGGCCGAAACGATCGGCAAGACCCCCGGCAAGGACGCCCGCGCCGGCAAGCGATCGATCGTCGGCGAGCTGGGTCTCCAGCAGGCCCAGGCGGCCGCCCGCGACCTGTCCGCTCGCGCCGTCGAGATGTTGGCGCCTCTCGGTGAGGCCGCCGACACACTGCGACAGTTAGCCGCCCTCCTGGCCGAGCGCACGTACTAGAATCCACACGATGGCCTCGCGACTCCTCAACAGAATCACCAACCCGCATCAGCTCCAACGGCTGTCCATGGACGAGTTGGAGCTTCTGGCCGACGAGATCCGCCAGCAGATCGTGGAGGTCGTCTCGACCAACGGCGGACACCTGGCCAGCAATCTCGGCATCGCCGACCTGACCGTCGCGATGCACGTGGCGTTCGACTTCTCCCGCGACCGGCTGCTGTGGGATGTCGGCCACCAGTGCTACCCCCACAAGCTGCTCACCGGCCGGGGCGATCGATTCGACACGCTGCGAAAGGCCGGCGGCATCAGCGGCTTTCCCGCGCCGTCTGAGAGCGACTACGATCTGTTCGCTACCGGCCACGCCGGCACGGCGATCTCGACAGCCATCGGGTTGGCGCTGGGCGACCAGCGCCGCGGCGAAGGCAGCCGCAAGGTCGTCGCCGTCGTCGGCGATGCCAGCATCGTCAACGGGCTGTCGATGGAGGCCCTCAACCACGCGGCCATGCTCGACCGCCAGTTGCTGATCATCCTCAATGACAACTCCATGGCCATCGACCGCACCACCGGCGCGATGGCCCGCGCCCTGGACCGCCTGCGGCTGACGGAAACCTACAGCGACCTGAAGCACAGGACCGAATACCTTCTGCAGCACGTGCCGCTGGGCGAGGAGATCTTCGACGCCCTCAAGCACCTGCGCGCCGGTGTCCGCAGCGCCCTGCACGGCGGGCGGGCGCTGGAGGCGCTGGGCTTTCAGTACTTCGGCCCCTTCGACGGGCACGACCTGCGCGGGCTGATTCCCCTGCTCAAGCGTCTCAGCCGCCTGGAGCACCCCGTGCTGCTGCACGTGCACACCGAGAAAGGCCGCGGCTGCGAATACGCCGTCGAAGACCCCTGCCGCTTCCACAGCCCCTCGGCCCACAGCATCGAGGGCGGCAAGGTCGTCTTTCACGCCAAGCATCGCCCCACCTGGACGCAGGTGTTCGCCGAGGCCCTTACCCGCGCCGCCGGCGAGGATGACCGCATCGTGGCGATCACCGCCGCCATGCCTGACGGCACGGGGCTGGCGACATTTCGCGAAACGTTCCCCGAGCGCACGATCGATGTCGGCATCGGCGAGTCGCACGCCGTGGCGATGGCGGCCGGAATGGCCAAGGCGGGGCTCCGGCCGGTCGTCGCGATCTATTCCACCTTCATGCAGCGGGCGATGGACCAGGTCTTCGAGGAAGCCGCCCTGCAAACGTTACCCGTCGTGCTGTGCATGGACCGCGCGGGGCTGGTCGGCTCGGATGGGGCCGTCCACCACGGCTCGATGGATATCGCCCAGATGCGGGCCATGCCGGGCATGACGCTGATGGCCCCCGCCGATGAGGCCGAGATGGCCGCCGCGCTGACGCTCGCGCTGACGCTGGACGGCCCATCCGCCATCCGCTACCCGCGCGATGAGGCGCCCGAGCCGCTGACAGACGAGTGTCCGCCATTCGAACTGGGCAGGGCCCGCCCCGTCCGCGACGGCGACGACGGCCTGCTGCTCGCCTACGGCGTCATGGTCGAGCCCGCCCTGGCCGCCGCCGAGATCATGGCCCGCGAGGAGGGGCTGAACGTAGCCGTCGTCAACGCCCGCTTCGCCAAGCCGCTCGACACCGCCCTGATCCGCCAGTGGATCGCCACCGGCAAGCCCGTGGTCATCGTCGAGGACCACGCCATCACCGGCGGGTTCGGCTCGGCCGTGCTGGAAC
>DRGC01000051.1 GCA_011050235.1 Phycisphaerae bacterium
CCCCGCCTCGCCACAGCCGCACCCCGCACACGATGGCGATCACCGCGAACACCCCCACCCCGGCCGACCAGATGAGGCTCTGATCGACCCGGCCCAGCAGCGGCTCGAACACGAACGGATAACTCACCAGCGCCAGCAGCGACCCGGCATTGGAGACGGCGTAGAAACGATACGGCGATCGCCCCTTGGCTGTGCGGACGAACCAGCTCTGCATCAACGGGCTGGTCGCCGCCAGCACCATAAACGGCAGGCCCGTGCAGACGGCCAGGATGGCCAGGATGCGAAGGATGGGCCAACTGGAGTCCGGCGGCTGCCAGGTCTCAGACGGCGTGATGGGCAACACCGCCACTGCCGCGGCCACTAGCACCAGATGCACGATCACTTGTGCGCGCGGGCGAAGATAGACCGCAATCAGATGCGCATAGGCGTAGCCGATCAGCAGCATCGTCTGGAAGTAAAGCAGGCACGTCGTCCAGACGTCCGTCGTGCCGCCGAACCACGGCAGGATGAACCGGGCAATGATGGGCTGGACCTGAAACAGCAGGAACGCCCCCAGGAAGATCGCCACACCAAAGGTCAGGACCAACGATCTCGTCCCGCCCGGCGCAGCAGCCGTCGTGCTCGTGGCGAGACCGTTCATCGTTCTATACCTCGATCTGCGCGCCCGCCGCTACGATCCATCGGGCGCTGGGGTCCGATCATTTGCGTTTCCGCGCGGCCATCGATTGCTGGGCCGTGTTGGCCATGGCCGCGTCGGTGACTTCCTTGGCCATGGCCGCGATACCCTTGCCGAGCTTGCTGGCCTTGCGCGAGACGTAGAACTGTCGCACGTACTCGTGCAGCCGGCCGATAATGCGAAGCTCCGGCAGCTCGGTCCTGGCGATGCCTTCCTGCGTCCTTTTCATCAGCGCCTTGAGACGCTTGGGATCGGTGACCGTCTGCTCGTACCAGCGCCGCTGGGTCAGCAGGACCGAGAACTTCGCCTCGTCAATATACCGCCGGTGCAGGGAGACCATGTGGCCCATCTTCGACCACTCGATCAGTAGATCATCGTCTTCGGCGCCCCGTTTGGCAAGGGCATCGACGCGGGCCTTGAGCTTGGCGACCTGGGCCTTGAGCTGTTTGTATTCACGTTGAATCTTGGCCAGGCGCTTCTTTTCGCTTTCGATGTCAGCCTTGGTCACAAACGGCGGCAGCGGGATATCCAGCGAGGGCTCGGCGACCGGCAACTCGCGCGGGCAGGCCTTGGTGGCCTTGGCCAGCGAGGCCGAGGGCTTGCGGGCCAGAAGCTTGTCGCGCGTCAGTTCGAACCGCAGCGTGACGATCTCTCGCTTGCCAGCGGTGAAGGTGTAGGCCTTGCCGACGGTCTTGAGCTTCTCGCCGGTGACGGCCTCAGCCACGTTGGACTTGATGGCGGACTTAACCTTGCCGGCCACCTCGATCTTGCCGGTGACCTTGGCGTCGCGCGGGTTGAAGCAGCGGACGATCAGACTCTTGCCGTCCTCGCTGACCTTGGTGGACGAGTGGATGAGCTTATCGGCCGGGGTAATCGTGGCGAAGCTCATCCGGCTGGCGAAGGCGCCGGCGTGGGCGGACGTCTGCACCACGCGGACCGGCTCGTTGAACAGTTCGCTCTGGGTGTGCAGGCCGCCGGCGAACCAATCGCCCTTATGCGGCATGAAACCGTAGCGGAACGAATACGTGCCGAAGCACTGGGCCGTCGGCGTGTAGATCTCCCAGCCGACGTCGCCGTTACGGGTGAGGATATCCAGGTGCGTCATCCAGCCGACCGACCGCAGCAGCGTCAGCGCGATCTCGCGAGAAGGCTTGACGATCTCGTATTCGCGGATGCCTTTGGCCAGGGCCCCGGCCCCGGTCTTGCCGTCGGAGTAGTCGCAGAAGCCGTGGAACGGGTAGCTGGTGATGCGGACGGTATCGCGGCCGGGCACGACGAGCCCTTCCAGCCGCTTGGGCAGTTCGATGCCCCACATCTCGCCGATGGTGGTGAACGGGTTGACGTCGAACGACTCGCCGGCGTGCGAGCGCTCGCTCTTGACGCCTCCGGTGGGCAGGTGCACCCGCACGCGGTGGTTCTTGGCGGTGTTGGTCAGCGACGTCTGCCACTCCACTCGCTCGGAATCGACGGCCAGTTCGATGGTGCTGACCACCGGCATGTTGACGGTCCGGCTCTGGCGGCGCGTGCGGTCTTTGTGCAACGCCCGCGGGATCTTCATCACGTACTCGACGCGGAAGCGAGCCACCAGCGGCCCGGCGTCTTCGAGCGTCACCTGGGCCTTGCAGTCGGCCGATGAAACCAGCTTCTCCACCCGTGGGTACGAGTAGTCGTACACGTCGCCCATGTCGCCGCCATCGATCAGCTTGCCGCACTGGCGATACGTCTTGCCGCTGCCCTTGTGAGTGACGTTCACGGTGCCGTTGGTGTTGATCTTGATTCGCAGGAACTTGTTCTCGGCCGTGAGCTTCCTGGCGTCGACGGTCAGACCCGCAGCGGCCTTGAGCTTCGTAGCGCCCAAAGGCTTGACGAACACCGTCGCATAACCCAGCGGCGGCAGCTTGGCCCGGAAGGCGATCTCGAACTTCCGGCCCTTGACGGATGTGATCTGCAGCGGCAGAGCTTTGCCGGCTGCATCGACCACCTTGAACGGCCCGAAGTCCTTCGGCAGATCGACGACGGCCTTGACCACGTCGTTGCGGGCGTGGTTGGCGGGGTTGAACGCCACCAGCGCAAGCCCATCTTTGCCGCCCTTGCGCGTGTCGACGTTGCACACGATCCGCTGGAACTTGTCGGTCAGCACCTCGCCGCTGATTCTGTCCACCTGGTCGTAGCGGGTGTGCATGTCCCTGTCGACTTCATCGCTGTTGCAGCCGCAGATGTCGTCGTGGTGATCGTTCTTGAGCAGCAGCTTCCAGCAACGTTCGATTTCGTCGCGCGGGTATGTATCGCCATGGGTCCACGTGAAGCTCGACAGCGGCTCGGCGAACTTCTCCAGGCGTTTCTCGCACTCATCGTTGCGGAGCTTGACGGCCACCCGGGTCGACAGCGTCCCGTGCAGCAGCGGCATGTAGATGCCGCTATAAAGGAAGCCCTCGCAGTGCGGGAGTTTCTTGCCTTCGAGGTACGGCTTGATGATCTCGATAAACTCATCCGGGTTGGTCTGCTTGAGATCGTAGGGCTTATCCTTGTTCGTGATGCGGCGGATGATGGGCAGGACGTCGTCGATGACCTCATCCTGCTCGAACCCGTTGATTAGCGGCACGTGCGGCGCGATGCACAGCGGGGTGAGCTTCTCCATCTCGATATCGAGGCGGTTCTCGGCGATCTTCGGCATCTGGGCGAGGTTCATGGCGTTGCGCGTCGTGTTCATGGTGTAGACCGCCAGCAACTCGCTGCCGTCGGGCCCGGACCAGGTGAACTCGCTCATGATCTCGTCGGGCGGGATCGAAAAACCCCGCGCGATGAAGATGCCGTCGATGCCGAACTGGTTCAACAGCTGCGGCGTCTGGGAAATATGCCCGAACGTATCGACCAGCCAGCCGACCTTCATCACGTTGCCGAGGTGGTTGCCGACCTTGTGGCCCAGCAGCAGGTTGCGAACGTGCGTCTCGCCGGAGATCAGCACGTAGTCCGGCTGGATGTAGGTCGGACCCATGGCCAGGTTGCCGCGCTTGCCCCACTTGCGAAACTTGGCCTCTTCGACCTTGCGCTTGGCCGGCGAGAGACGCTCCAGATAATCGTCGATCACCTCGACCTGGCCGTCGGTGACCATCTTGTAGTCCACCTCGCGGTCCATCATGGCGAAAAGGTTCTTAAAAAACGCCGCCGCCTGGCCTCGCGTGATGACCTCGGTCAAGACCCAATCGCGGTCCCAGTGATTGTGCGTGATAATATGCCCGGTCGGGCGAGGGGCTGCCTTGGGGGCGGATTTCGATGCTCTACGTTTTGCCATCACAAACGTCCTTTACCTTCAACTCCGGCTGGACGGCGTGTCCCAGCCTCCATCGACAAGCCGTGTAGTCAAACGAGAATCGCCTGCGATGTCAATATGCAGTGAGGGGTGGGCGTGAGGGAAGCGGCCGAAGGCACAATCGCACATAGCGCCGCGCGTTCGGCGCGGCGGGGCTCCTGTCCCGCCGCGTGTTGCGACGAGGCAAGATCTGCTGCCGCCCCGGCGTCACTTCACCTCGGCCGCGATCGCGGCAAGGTCCAATTCTATCTCCGCAGCGTAGCCTGTGCTGACAACCTGCCCGTCTTTGAGGAACTCAAGATACACACGATAGCGGCCCGGCGGCAGGTCCGCCGGAATAGGCGCCGAGCCTGTCGCGCCGTAATGACACCGACTTCCCCTGCGGTCGAGAATCGCTGTGGAGCCCGGCAGGAAGGTCTTCACTCCCGTCTCAATGTTCTGAGCGACCAGCGACAGCCCGTCCCATGCGTCAGCGATCAGGACGTAGCCGTCCATACTGTACCGAAGCGTTGGCTCATCGCGTTCATCATCGAACGCCACGGTGACCTCGGTGATTCGCGAGAGCGCCGGCCCCGATGATGAATTGAGGCTCTCGTAAGCAGCCATGTCCGCTTGGAACAGCGTCACTTCTATTTCATACTTCAATCCCGAATCGGTCGTTGCTTCGAAAAGCTCGGCCAACATGGCTGCCGCTTTGGTGAAGTCCTTAGCAACTTCCTCATTCCGCCTGTCGTGACGCGAAAGGCGAATCGCTTTGAGCAATTCCGTGCGCACCTCGGCCGCTACCGAAGGTTGAGCGATCATCTCCGCCAATCGCGTCAGGTACCAATCGTTGTTGACTCCGGCTTCGGGCGAAGGCTCATGCGCATCTGCCGGGAGATTCACATAACGAATCGACTGATAGACTATGCCCGCATGGTAAACCGCCTTGGCGTAGGTAAGCTTCGCGGCATCATCCACGCTCGGGTCGGCCAGCTTGGCTAGCAGAAACTCTCTGCCCGTCGGGGTAGCAAAGCCCTTCAACAAATCTCCCGTGTGCCACGGCATGTAGCGTATGGTGGCGGCGTTATCGCGATAGATCTGCAACGCGCGATCGATCTCCGCCGGATCGTGCCTGTTGGCCACATGCGCACAGGCTGTTTTGCAGATATAGTCTCCCCAGCCGAAGAGCTGCCTGGTCTCTGGCGAGAGCTTGCTACGCTGGTCGAGCAGTTCGCAGAGCCAATCGATGGATTGCTCGGCCGCGGGCCTGGCCAACTCCGCCGTCAGCTCATCCACGTAGGTCATCCGCTCAACCAGCAGTTCACGGAAGCCCTCGGGGTCTTTGGCGAAGGCCAGGGCGTTCTCGTGGCGATTCACAAGATAAGGGCCCGGATTACTCATCTGCCGGAACCCCAGCACCTTGTTGTCAATGTGCAGCTTAACGCCGCTCGGGACGGGCCAGTAAATCTCCGCTCCCTCAGGAATATCATAGAGGAACTGCGCGGTCGCACGGACCAAGAAAAGAGTCACTTCGTCACCTGCCTCGAGCCTCCTTGATTCCATGAAGCTGCCCTTGCGGAAGAAGTCCATCGCCTCAAGGGCCACCGTGTCCCCAACACTGAACTGCCCCTTGTGAACCCGCGTGACAGTGACACTATCGGCGCCCTGGCCGAGCGTGCCCTCGATCACCTCCGTGCTCATATAGATCAATGAGTCCAGATCATAGGCATAGAGGTTCATTCCGCTCGCGCTACCGGCCGACAGAATCAACACCGCAACGCCCACCACACACAACGGCCACCGCGCGTTCATTCGACACATCACAGCTACGGTGCCGTGCCCCGTCTCGGTAGTCATGGCCAGCGCCCTCGAATACCCTCATCGGCCGCCTGGGGACCGTCCCAAGCATGTTGAACGCAGTATAGCGCCGTTTCCCGGTACCATCAAGTGTCGACTCAGCCTTCATCCTTCTTCGTGTCCTTCGTGCTCTTTGTGAGCTTTGTGGTAGGTCTTTTGCCTTGCGAGATCGGCTCACGCCGTGTACTCAAGCCCTCCTACAGAAAGGTCCACCAATGTCTGAGACACCACTGAAGATCGGTTTCTGCGGCGTGGGAATGATGGGCCAGTGCGCTCACCTGCGGAATTATGCGACGCTGAAGGAATGTCAGGTCGTGGCCCTTGCCGAGCCGCGGGCCAAGACGGCTAAGTTGGTCGCCGCCCATTACAACGTGCCGAAGGTCTACGGCGACTTTCGGGAGATGCTGGCGGCTGAGAAGCTCGACGCCGTCGTGGCCAGCCAGCCGTTCGACCGCCACGGCGTGCTCGTTCCCGAGCTGCTCAAGGCCGGCCTGCCGGTGTTCACCGAAAAGCCGATTGCCGGCACGATCGCAGCCGGCGAGAAGATCGTCGCCGCAGATGAGGCGTCCGACGGCTGGCTGATGGTCGGCTACAACAAGCGGTCCGACCCGGCCATCATGTGGGCGGTCGAGCAGATCCGGCGCCTCCAGGCCTCCGGCGAGTTGGGCCGGCTGACGTATGTGCGCATCCTCATGCCGGCCGGCGATTGGACGGAACGCACCTTCGATACCGTGATCAACGGCGGCGACGAGCCCCTCCAACTGGAAATGGACCCGCCGGCGGACGATATGAGCGAGGAGGTCTTCGGCCACTACGGCGGCTTCGTCAACTACTACATCCACCAGGTCAACATGGTCCGCCATCTGCTGGGCGAGAGCTGGCGGGTCACCTACGCGGACCCGTCCGGCGTGATGCTGGCCGGCCTCGGCGACAGCGGCGCCGCCGTGACCATCGAGATGACGCCCTACATGACCACCGAGGGCTGGGAGGAGTCGGCCCTGGTCGCCTTCGAGAAGGGCTACCTCAAGATCGACATCGCCCCCCCGCTGGCCATCGGCCGCGCCGGGCGAGTCGAACTTTACGAAGACCCCGAATACGGCCGGACCCCCGTCCGCACCGTCCCCCGCATGCGGTGCGTGGGCAGCATGCGTCAGCAGGCGATGAACTTCCTAGCCGCCGCGCGTGGCGAGCAGCCGCCGATGTGCACCGCCGCCGACGCCCTCGCCGACATCCAACTCGCCCGCGAGTACGTCCGTCTGTGGAAGGAGCAATAGGCCGTAGGAGAAGTGACGTTCGCACGCGCCTTCAGGGCTTGGCGATCACTCGACGATCTCGAACGGAATCGCCGGGGCGATGCAGATTCGCCTGCGGTTCTTGCCGACCATCAGGGCCACAATCAGGTTCCCCTTCCGCCCGGGCTTGAGGTGTTCCCCGTCGGCGCGGACGACAAGGACGGCGCCCTTGTTGCCGGCCTCGATGGCGACGTCCTCGACTGTGATGCCTTCCGGCGCGTCGGCCAGGGCCAGTTTGAACTGCCTCGCCCGCCCCGCGCGACGATTGCCTTCGATGACGAGCTCTACCGTCCCCCCAGCCGGGACCTTGAGACTCTCGCCGGCGGGAAGATCGGCCTTGAGTGAGACCCTCACCGGCTTGGTGACGGCAACGATCAGTTCCTGAGCGGGGACCAGATGCTTGTAGAGAAAGGCCTGCATCATTTCATCTGCGGGGACGGCATCGTGGCGGACACTCTTGCCGTCAATGGTGGCGACGGCCTCCAATTGGGGAGTCATCCGCCCCAAGGCAACATCCTTCGAGGCCGTCATCGTCAGATGCACTTTGTCTTCATTGGCCGGAATCACGCCGCTGATTGCCAGGGCCTCGGGCATATCCTTCACGGCCAGCCGGATCTCGCCGCTGAACCCGTCTTTCCGCAGGACATGCACAGTCAGCGGGGCTATTCCGCCCCGAGGAATGTGGATAGCCGACGGAACGACCCGCAGCGCGAAGTCCGGGCGGGCGGGGCTGATCCGCAGACGATAGGCATGCAGCCGGCTTCCCTGGTTCTGAACGTCCCCCAGATGCACGAAGTAAGTTCCGTCGACAGGCAGATCAAAGATCAGATATGAATCGGCGTGATGCGTCGTCAGCCCTGCGCCCTTGTCTTCCTTGTCATCGTTGGCCTGCAGGACGCCTCCCGCACCGTCGGTCAGCTTGAGCACCGAATCGAGCGGCGAATTGAGTCGGCGGGCATGCACTTCGGCGACAATCTTCTGGCCCGCTTTGCCCTCAAAGCTGAACACATCCCAATCGCCGGGCTGTTCGATGCGGCCGTTCACGATCACCCCAAGAGAAACGTTCTGGGCGCTGCGAAGATCGCTGTTGGGCTCGGCCTCCCGCGCTTCCGGCAGGTCGCCGACAGCGAATGGTACGCCGTTGGAGCTGCCTCCACCCTTTCGAACTGCTACCCATTGAATGTCCACCGCCCCAGCCGGCGCGTTGATCTCAAGGTGGTCGACGGGCAGGTTCTTTCCGACCACCTCCACGGTGGTCTTCGCGCCGGATGCGCCGCCCAAGGGAAAGATTCCGGTGACAAAGGGCAGTTCGCCAATCGCGATCCGGTAGACAAAATCCCTGCGGCCGCGGTAAATCGAGTCCTTGATCTCCAACGTATACTCGCCGTCTTTGGGCACATCATAGAACAGGACGGGGTCGGGACTGAACTGGTAATCGTCGGCAAAGGCGACTTCGTTGCCTTCGGCGTCGTAGACGGTCACTATCACCTGGAACCAGCCGGGGACCGCATCGGCAAGATAGGGGATCAAGGCTCTGGCCTCGACGCGGAAGACCAGGTGCTGGCCCTTGCTGGCCTTGAAGCGGAACCGGTCCACTTCGCCGGGCAGAACTTGCCCGTTCAGCAGCACCGGCAGCGCCGGCAGGGCCATGGGGGGCGATCTCTTTTGGGTCGCTTTGGGCTCGACGACTTCGGGCAATTGCCCGACATGGAAGAGCGCGGGGTTCGATGTCCCCGCCGGCGTGATCAGCCGGATTTCCCGCTCGCCCAGCGGGGCGTCCTTGGCGATTGTGATCCGAACGCGAACGGTGTCTTGGATCTGCGGGTTGATCTGAGCCTTGGGGTTCCTGCTCTTGCGCAGGTCCTTGAGCATCTTCATCAGCTCTTCCCGCGAAGGAAGCTCCTCGTCGTCGCCGTCAGGGGACGCGTGTTCCTTCTCGGCGGCGTCGAGTTTGTTTTTCAGCTTTCGCAGTCGCCGCCACGTCTTCCAGGGCGGCTCGATGTATTCGACGATCTCCGCTTCGACGCCTTCGCCGGTGATGATGATGTCGTTGACCTTCGCCAGGCGCAGCCCGCCGACGGCCACTTCGAACGTGGCGTCTTGCCGGCCGCCCGCAGGATAGACATAGCCGACGTGAGGCTGCGGCTGGGCGGCCGCGTGCGCGCAAAACAGCCCGGCGAACAAGCACGTCGGAATGACTATTCGCAGGCGGTCTCGCATGGGTGACCCACTCACATAATCTCTCTCAGTCGTCCGCCGCTCTTGACGCCGTCGACGGCGGAAGGGGTCAGACGAACAATCTTGCCCTGGGGATGCGGCAGTGTTCCATCCGGGTCGATGCCGAGCAGCTCGTACATGCTCGCGATCAGGTCCCATGGATAGACGGGGCGGTCCTTGACCTCTACGCCCCTGGCGTCCGAAGCCCCGATCACCTGGCCGCCCTGGAACCCGCCGCCGGCAACCACCGTGGAGAAGACCTTGCCATGATGCCCGCGGCCGCCGTTCCATGGGGCGTCCCACTTGACCTTCGGTGTCCGTCCGAACTCGCCCCCCCACCAGACGATCGTGCTGTCGAGCAGCCCGTGGTCCGACAAGTCCTGCAACAGGGCCGACATTCCCACGTCGAGTTCAGGCAGTTTCTGCCGCATCGCGGGGAAGTGCTGTTTATGCGTGTCCCATCCCTTGTAGTTGATGGTCACGTAGGGGACGCCGCGCTGCACCAGTCGCCGCGCCAGCAGGCAGGCCTGCCCAAAGCTGCGGCGGCCGTACTGATCTCTCAGTGCGGGATCTTCTTGCGAAAGGTCGAAGACCTTGCCCGCATCTCCCAGGATCATCTCGTAGGCTTCCCGCTCGTCGGCATCGGCTTTGTCGATCAGACGATTGCCCTTCATCCTGCGCCCAAAGGTGTCCAGGGCGTGGAGCAACTGGCGGCGATTCTGCTGTCGCTGGGGGGAAATGCCCGGGGTGACGATCCCTTCGACGGCGAAGGGGGTCTTGTTCGGATCGCCGCCGGTGGCAAAGGGCTTGTAACGCAGCCCCAGAAAGCCGGCCTCGGAGAATCGCCCTTGCGGTGCGGTCACAACGATGTAGGGCGGCACAAGGCCCTTGTAGCCGGCGTCGTATCCCTTCTTCAAAGACACCACGGCCCCGACGGAAGGGAAGACATCCCTGCCGCCCGGCATTCGTCCGGTTTGAGTCACATACGAGGCGGTCTCATGCCCGTTAATCCCGTGGGTCATGCTGCGGATGATGGCGAGCTTGTCAGCCTGCTTGGCCAGTAGCGGCAGCATCTGCCCGATCTGAATACCGTCGACATTGGTGGCAATCGGTTTATCAAAGGGGCCGGTGTAGTCCTTACCCGCATCGGGCTTGGGATCGAACGTGTCCAGATGCGACGGGCCGCCCCACATCCAGATCTGAATCACGGCCTTGGCCTTGGGGGCGGGGATGGCCGCCGCCGCTTCGGCCGGCGCAGAGGCCGGAAGAAGCTTCAGGCCCAGCCAACTGGGCAGCATCAGACCCGCGGCGCCGTAGAGCCCGACCCGCAGCGCGTCGCGCCGGGTGAGCGTGATTCCATCGGAGTTTGTATTGCGGTCCGTCTTCATGGCTGTCGAGTTCTAATGCCGGAACATGAACTCCTTGGTGTTGAGCAGCGCCCACGCCAGATCGATGGCGCCTTCCCTGCGATTGAGGCCGTCCGACTGGAGATAGGCTAGCGCGACCTTCTCTTCCGCCGCCGTCGGCCGACGGGAAAGGATGGTGATATAGAGCGCCCTGACGATCTGTGGGCGGCGGCCGGCCCGCTTGATGAGCTGGCCGAGCTTGCGGCTGGTGCGGATCTTCTGGTGAATGTGCGTCGAGTTCAGCAAGTGAAGCCGCTGGGCGGGCGACGAGTCGTTGTTTCTCTCCGAGGCGTAGCCCGTATCGCGCGGAGGCCGGCCGAATGTCTCCAGAAAAGGACTGCTGATGCTGCCGTCGGCCAGGGCAATCGATCGCTGATTCGCCGGGATGAAGGTGTGGGGCTCGGGAATGCGGCTGGTGTAGCTTTCCGTTGTCCCGGTGATCTGACAGATGGCGTCAATCAGCACCTCCGCCCCGAGCCGCCGCACGGTGTAGTGAGAGAAATTGACCTCGTCGTCGATATTCTCCGGCGTGTGCTCGGCCGACAGTTGATAGGTCCTCGAGTTGAGGATCAGTCGATAGATGTGCTTCAGGTCGAACGCCTGGCCGACCAGCTCCTTCTCCAGCCAGGCCAGCAATTCCGGGTTCTGCGGCGGGTTGTCCGGACGAATGTCGTCCACCTCGTGGATGATGCCCCTTCCCAGCAGCCAGAACCATATCCGGTTCACGATGCATCGCGCGAACCATGGATTCTCCGGGGCCACCAGCCAGTCGGCAAAGGCAACGCGAGGATCGTCGGCCGCCGACAGGGCCGCCTCCGTGCCGTCCGGCAGCACGGGCGCTTGCGGCTTGCCGGTGGTGGGGTTCAGCAGTTCTCCGGCCGGGTCGAAGTAGACGATCTCCTCTTTCCACTCCGCCGTGGTCTTGTAGCCCACCTTCGCGAACAGGCCCGCCATACCCGCACGCCGACCGGCATTCCAGCTCTTCGTCCGAGCCCCCATGAACGTCAGCGCGACCACGTCGGCGATCTCCTGGGGCTTCTTCTGCCCGACCGCCCTGTAGAAGTTGACCTGCGGAACGCGGAAGTTGCTGCCGCTGGATGTCAACAGCTCGCGCGCGAACCGGTCGTAGGGCATGTTGTCGCGGATGGCTGTGCGAATCCAGCGGTGATAAGCCTGCACGGCGTTCGGCCAGAGGTTGCTTGGGAGTTCGGATTTGACCCTCAGGATATCGCACCACTTCATCGCCCAGTAATCGGCGAACTCGTCGCGCTCGAGCAACTCGTCGATCAGGGCGCTTCGCTTGTCCGGGCTCTTGTCGGCCAGAAAACCCCGCACGTCCCTCGGCGCAGGCAGCGTGCCGATCACGTCCAGGTAGACGCGCCGCAGGAAGACCGCATCCGAGCACAACGCCGACGGCTCGATGCCGAGTTCTTTCAGCTTGCCGAAGACCAGCTCGTCAATCCGGTTGCCGTCTGTCTCGGCGGCAGGTCGCTGCCGATCCGCGCCCCTCGCCTCCGGCCCCTCAGCGGCCACAGCCGTCATCATCGCCACAGACGCCCCTATGGCGGCAATGATCAACATCAGACATAGAGCGGTTCTTGGTCTCATCAGCACGGGCGCCTTTCCAGCGGCGAACCATTATCACGTATAACGGCAACGAATGGGTGACTATTGCAGGGGACCGGCGGGCCCGCCCGGGCGCACCGCCGCCGACGCCCAGGCCGACATCCCGCTCAAGAGGCCCGCAGGGCCGACAAGAGGTCAGCCGGGCCTACCGGGCCTTGGCTTGACTCATCGAGGAGTTGGCCGCGAGATACAGCCTAATGCGATGGGCTTCAATGCCCGGGTGAGTTCTCTTGACTCGGCGCAAGCGCATCGAGCAACTCATCCATGGCCTCAGCGGCGTTCCCTGTGAGGGCGCGCCGCACTGCGTGGAACTTCTCCGGTCCCGGCGGGCGCCAGCCATCAGGCTCATCAGATCCCACGATGAAAGTGAAGTAGTCATCGCCCTGACCATCAGAGACGCGCTGGAAGTAGAACCGGCCGCCTGCCCCTCTCATACCACGCACGCGAAATAGCGTGGCCCGGTAGAAGTAGTCCGTCTCGGCAAGGCTTTCAATGACGGCGATCGCCTGTTTCCTGGAAATCCGCACCTTCAGGCAATCGGCGGGCAAGGTCTCGGGCGGTTCGGCCACACTCAGGTAGAGCGACTTGTGCCGCGAATGGCCTCCGTGGTGCTCAAGGTAATCGCCTCCGTGGTGCTCAAAGTAAACATTGAAGGTCTCCAGGCTATCCTTGAGTGACGCCACGGCCTCCTGTGTCGCCGGGACGGGCTTGACCCAATAGCCGGGGTCCATTCCGATTCGCCATTCCTGCTCGGGCGCCAGAGCCCTCAGGAGTGCGTCGATGGCTTCGGCGGCATCGCCAATGAGGCCGCCCCGAAGGAATATGAACTGCTCCAGCGTGCGCGGGCGCTCGTCCCCGTGCCAACGATACGGTTCGGTCGTCCACGGGATGAACTCGAAATACGCGTCCCTTCGTCCGTTCGTTGCCGTCACGATGTAGTGGGGGCCTATCGGGGACCTGAGGCGCTTCGCTCGATTGATCGAGCCGCGATAGAAGACATCGCAGGCCAGGTAGCCGATGAGGGCGGCGGCTTGTTCTACGGTAAGCTCTGCCTTGAGCCAGGTCTCAGGCAACGTCTCGGGCGGCGGGGCCACGCTCAGGTACAACGATCTGTGCTTTTCGGGGTCTGGGCCTTTATAGGTCAGGCTGAAACGGAAGGTCTCCAGGTGGTCCAGCAGCGATGCGATAGCCGTACGGGTTAGGGTGGGTGGTCCCATGCTCTGCAGGTCAGACGCTTCCGGTTGTTCCTGGTCACTGGCAAGGGCTTGGACAAGTTGGTCTATCGCCTCGGCTGCCTCGCCAACAAGCCCCGCCCGGAGCGACTGAAACTGCTCGAGCGCCGGTCGCCGCATGCCGGGCGAGTCGGTTTCCAGCGGGATGTACCCGAAGTAGTAGTAGCCCGTCGCATCGACGATACTCAACGCGTAGTGCGGACCTTGGGGTATCCCCAGGCGCGCCCACCGGAGGAGTTGTCCACGCTCGAGGACACCGTTTCCGGCCAGGGCCCCGACAAGAACGGCGGCTTGCTCTCGGGACAGGCGGATATCCAGACACGCCTCGGGCAGCGTCTCGGGCGGCTCGCCCACGCTCAGATAGAGAGATCTGTGCTTCGCCGGATCAGGCCCCTTGTAGGCCAAGTGCAAGCTGAAGGTCTCAAGATTATCGAGTAGCGATGTCATCGTCCTACGGTTAGATAGGACGAATCCTTCCGTAGCCCGAGGCTGTCGCCCCGGCGAACTGGCGGGCGGCTCTTCCTGAGACGGCTGCGCCGGTACGGCCGGAGTTCTGGCCGCCTCCGATTTGCACCCGGCGGCCAAGAGAAGAACGGCTATCACCGCAGCGCTCGCCAGCCACGCCCGTCGTATCCCCAATGTCTTCATGATCTTCGCTCCCATGCGAAACGCCCAACGTTCTCTGGCCCCGGCGGCCAACTGATTAGACAACGGCAGGACCATTTAGTTCCAGCCAAATAGCGGGTAGGTGTGCCCTTTCCCGCTTCCCTCTTGTCTACGCCCGGCTTATCCGTTACTAGCAATGGCTCCAACAAGCTACGGAGCGACGCGATGACGCCTTTTCAACGGATGCGTAAGGACGGTGTGTTCCCTGTCACGTTTTGGAATTATTGCAACATGGACCAGCCCGGCGGGGCTGCGGCTGCGGTGAAGGATTGGGTCGATGCCGGCATGACCGTGGCGATGACGCCGCGGTACGACCCGGCCAAGCGCAGGCAGTTCCTCGACCTGCTGGACGCCTGTGGCGAGGCGGGGCTCAAGGCGATCGTGACGGACCCTCGCGGGCAGTATTGGTCCGGCGCGTGGAAGAAAGGCGGCGCGCGGCGATTCCGGAGCGAGTTCCGCCAGGCGGTTAAGGATTTTGGCGGGCATCCGGCGGTGTTCGGCTTCCATGGCGGGGATGAGCCCTGCGTGGGCCTGACCGATCAGGCGTTCAAGACCAGCAAGATCCACCGCGAGGAGGCCCCGCACCTGTCGTGCTTCATGAACCTCGGGCCTGCGGGCGGAGGCTCGGCCGAGTGGGTGGGCTACGACACCTACGACCACTACCTCGACGACTACTGCACCCAGGGCGACCCGGAGTTTCTGTGCTTCGACGTCTACTGGCAGATGCTGCCGGAAGAATCCGGCACGCACGATTACTTCGACTGCATGCGGATCTTCCGCGACGCCGGCCGGCGCCACAACAAGCCGATGTGGGCGACGCTGTGCTCGGTGGGCCATTATCGCTACCGCTGCCCCACCGAAGACGACCTGCGCTGGCAGGCCAACACGGCCGTCGCCAACGGCTGCACGGGGCTGGCGTGGTTTTTCTTCTACATGCGCGACCTGCACGACAACTACCGCGTCCCGCCGGTGGATGAGCACTGGCAGCGAACCGAGACGTTCGACTGGCTGGCCCGGGTGAACAAGACCTTCGGCGCCTGGCACGGCCCGGCCGCCGCCGCGCTCAAGCTGCAGGAGACCTACCACATCGGCAAGGTCTACCGCGGCGCCGAGCCGATGGGCGGGTCGCGGCTGGTCAAGTGGGCCGACAGCCCGCACGTGCCGTTGATCGTCAGCGAACTGACCGGCGCCAAGGGCGCCGACTACGTCGCCATCGTCAACAACGCCCGCGACGACAGCACCGAAGCGATGATGTGCTTCCGCGGCCGGCCGGAGATTCGGCGAATCGCCTGGGGCGGCGGCGACACCGGCGTGAAGATCAAAGGCTCAGCCAATCCGAAGGACGCGGATTATTGCAAAGACGCCAAAGTCGAATGCTGGCTGGCGCCGGGCCAGATGGAACTGTACCGCGTGACGGCGGCCAAACGTGTGGCGAAGAAGAGGGCCGCCAAGAAGAAGGCTAAGAAGACGAGCAAGAAGTAGGCGATCGGGTGGCACAGCTTGCTTGCAAGCTGTGTTGGTTCGGCCGCGTGCTTAACTACACGGGTTGCGAGCAACCCGTGCCACCCCAAGAGGCAAGCAGCACTATTCAGGTGTGAGATGACTCGATACGAAGAAATGAAGGCCGCCGGCGTGATGCCCATCAGCTTCTGGCTGTACGGCGGCTCGTGGGATGAGGGGGCGCTGGCCCAGTGGAAAGACCTCGGCTGCAGCGTGGTGATGACGCCCCATTCCTACTACCCCCCTGCCCCGATCGAACCGTCGCTGAAGATGCTCGACGACATCCACGAGGCCGGCATGAAGGCCATCTTCTGCGATGGTCGCGTGACGTTCGGCCCCGACGCCGTCAAGCGCGGCGGCGCCGCTATGCGGAAGCGCATCAAGGAGGCCGTGCGCGACTTCGGCCACCACCCCGGCATGCTGGGCTTCCACGCTGGCGATGAGCCGACCACCGGCCTCACCGAGTCGGCTGTGCAGACGCTGAAGCTGCATCGCGAGGTTGCTCCGCACCTGTCGACCTTCCTGAACTTCGGGCCCTACTCCCGCGGCGTGGAAGGTTGGATCGGCGAGCCGGACTATTCGGCCTTTCTCGACCGCGTCTGCCGCGACGGCAAGCCCGAGTACCTCATCCACGACGTCTACTGGCAGATGGCCCCGGGCGATGGGTCCATCAACGGCTACTTCGGCAGTATCAAGATGTATTCCGACGCGGCGAGACGACACGGCATCGACTGGATGGTCTCGCCGCTGGCGTGCGGGCACTTCACCTACCGCTGCCCCACCGAGGACGATTTCCGCTGGCAGGTGGGCACGGCGCTGGCCCACGGCGCGAAGGGGCTGTGCTGGTTCCTGCTCGGCATCGGCATGGGCTATCAGAACTACCGCATCTCGCCCATCGACGAACATGGCGAGCGCACCGAGACGTTCACATGGGTCAGCCGCATCAATCGCACCACCCAGGCCCTCTACGGCCCGCTGGTGATGACCTTGACGCTCAAGAACGTTTGGCACCAAGGGCACGTCTACGGCGGGTTCGAACCGTTCCACGACAGCCACCTGCTCAAGTGGGCCAAGTGCCCCAACCCGCTGATCCTCAGCGAGTTCGTCGACCCCGACGGCCGGGAGTACTTCTCGGTGTGCAACAACTCGCAGACCGAGTCGTGTCAGGCGGTGCTGGCCTTCCGAGGTCGGCCGACGATCTACCAGGCCAGTGGTGGCGGCGAAAGCCCCGCCAAAGTCCAGACCAAAGGCGACATCACCGGCACCTTCGCCTGGCTGGCGCCGGGGCAGATCACCTTCTACCGAATCGACTACGCCGGCAAACGCCCCAAGGTCCCCCACATTTCCGCCGGCGTCGGACCGGGCGAACAGGTGCTGACCGGGACGGTGTAGGAAAATAGGGACTGGCTCAAGCGCAGCGATCCGCAGGATCGCGCAGACGTGCCTGTCCCTACTTTCCTTGAGTATGGTAGAATCCTCCCCATGCAAACCGGCATCGTATTCGATATCAAAGAGTTCGCCGTCCATGACGGGCCTGGCATTCGTACGACCGTGTTCCTGAAGGGCTGTCCGCTGCGGTGCACGTGGTGTCAGAACCCCGAGGGCATCTCGTCCGAGCCGCAGACGATGACCAGCCCCGCCGGCGAGCGGATCGCCGGCCAGCGCTATACGTCCCGGAAACTGGCCGACCTGCTGAACAGCCAGGCCGACATTCTGCGGCGCAACGAGGGCGGCGTGACGTTCTCCGGCGGCGAGCCGCTGATGCAGGCGGCGTTCCTGGCCGAAGTCATCGACCGGCTCGACAACCTGCACACCTTGCTCGATACCTCCGGCTACGCCACCGAGCAGGACTTCAAGCTGGTGGCCGCCAAGGTCGACCTGATCTACTTCGACCTGAAGATCATCGACAACAACGCCCTGCTCCACTACGTAGCCGTAGACAATACGATGATCATTCATAACCTCCGCCTCCTGCCGTCACTCGGCACGCCGTTCGTCGTTCGCGTCCCCCTGATCCCGGGTGTAACCGACACCGATGAGAACCTCGCCGCCATCGCCGAGACGGTCAAGCCGCTGGCGGGATTGAAGCGAGTGGACCTTCTGCCCTACAACAAGGCTGCCGGCGGAAAGTACGCCGCCGCCGGAATGACGTTCGCTGCGAACTACGATGAGTCCCGGGAGGTCAATGCGAACGTGACGCCGTTCGAACAGCGGGGCATCCCCGTCCACGTGGCGTGAGGAGAAAGGCTCGAGGCCTGAGGCTTGGGACTTGGGCTGAAAAAGTATTGCCGCGGGCCCCAGGCCTCAGGCCCCAAGCCTTTTCGATCACCCACCGACCGGCTATAATGGACCTGTGGAGGTTCTTCAATGAACGAACGCCTTGAAGCGATGAAGAAGCGTGTCCGCGAGCGCGAGCACGCGAAGCTTCGACAGGATATTGAGGTCCAGCCCGACAATGATCGCTATGAGCGCGAAGGGGTGAGTTGGCACGGCCGCATGAGTGATTCGTTCCGAGCGCTCTGCGAGGCTGAGAAGCCCATCATCCTTGACGGCGAGCGAATCGTCTTTACGCGCACGATTAAGGGCATTCCCACCCCCGCCGAGCCGCCCGAGGTCCGCGCCGCCCGCGAAAAGGGCAACGGCTCGGTCGGCGTCGCTAATATCTCCGCCAATTGGGACCTGGCCGTCTCGCAGGGCCTGCTCAAGCGCCGCGAGATCGCGGCCGCCTCGCTCGAGCGGATGGCCGATGACGAAGAGGCCGTCCAGTCGATGACGGCCTGCATCGAGGTCATCGACGCGGCGCTGGACCTGGCCGCGCGCTACGCCGACGAGGCCCGCGCCCAAGGCCGCGACGACCTCGCCGAGATCCTCGACCACGTGCCGGCCCATCCGCCGCGCACCTTCCACGAGGCGCTGCAGAGCTTTAAGTTCCTCCACTCCCTCACCTGGATGCAGCCGACCGCCCACGTCACGCTCGGCAGGTTCGACCAATACATGCTGCCCTACTACCAAGCCGATCTCGACGCCGGGCGCATCACCGAGGACGAAGCCTACGAACTGCTGTGCGAACTGTTCATCAGCTTCAACAAGGACAACGACCTTTATCCCGGCGTCCAGCAGGGCGACAACGGCCAATCGATCATGCTCGGCGGCGTCAAGCCCGAAGACGGCTCGTGCGCGGTCAACGCCCTGACGTACCTGATCATGCGGGTCAGCCACGACGTCAACATGATCGACCCGAAGATCAACCTCCGCGTCGACACCAACACCGAGCTGGACCTGCTGATCGAGGCGGCCAAGCTCACTCGCCGCGGGCTGGGCTTCCCTCAGTACGCCAACGACGACGTGGAGATTCAGTCGCTCGTCAACGCCGGCTACGACCTCGAAGACGCCCGCGACTACGTCGTGGCCGCCTGCTGGGAGTTCATCATCCCCAGCGTGGCGCTGGACGTGCCGAACATCAACGCCGTCAACTTCCTGGCCGCCGCCGACACGGCTATCCGCGAGGGCCTCGCCGCCCAGGACGACTTCGACGGCATCATGGACCGCACCCGCCAGAACATCTTCGACCAGGTCGACGTCTACGTGGCGAGCTGGCGGCGGTGGTCGCTGTACCATCCGTACCCCTGGTACACGGTGCTGATGAGCAACTGCCTCGAAACCGGGCGCGACGCCAACCGCGGCGGCGTGAAGTACTACAACTGCGGCATTCACGGCTCGGGCTCAGCCAACGGGGCCGACGCGCTGGCGGCGGTTAAGACATTCGTCTTCGACAACAGCGTCATCGAGCGCGGCGATTTGATGACAGCCCTGGTGACCAACTTCGAAAACGACGAGCCGCTGCGGAAGAAGTTGCTCAACGAAGGCCCGAAGGTCGGCAACAACGACGATTACGTCGATGACATCCTGATCAAACTGTTCAACGACTTTGCCGACGCCTGCGAATCGCACAAGACCGACATCGGCCGATCGACCGTGGTGCGGCCTGGGACGGGCTCGGCGATGTATTACGTCTCGCTCGTCCGCTGCAAGCAGGAGGAGATGATGGAGCCGGTCGTCGAAGGGGCGTCGGCCGACGGGCGACACAAGGGCGACTTCATCGGCTCGTCGCTGGCCCCCTCGCCCGGCGTGCAGATTCGCGGGCCCGTCAGCGTGCTGCAATCGTTCAGCAAGATCGACTACAGCCGCATCTGCAACGGCGGCCCGATCACCATGGAATTGGCCGACACCGTCTTCCGCGATGAAGACGCCATCCGCAAGGTGGCGATGCTGATCCGCACCTTCGTCGAGCTCGGCTGTCAGCAGTTGCAGATCAACACGCTGAACGTCGAGACGCTCCAGGACGCCAAGGCCCACCCCGAACTCCACAAGAACCTCATCGTCCGCGTGTGGGGCTGGAGCGGCTACTTCTGCGAACTCGACGAGCCCTACCAGGATCACATCATCGGCCGACACATGCTGGCGATGTGAGAAACGGCTTAGCCACAGACTTGTCCGCCATAGCCCAAAGGGCGACGGTGGAGACGCAGAGCCGCAGAGAACAGCAAGGAGAAGTACTGGTCAGAAACGTACCAAGCGCGGCCATTCCTTAGGGACCGCCGCGTTTCTTTGCGCACGGGACCCAAGCGGGACGCCTAGAAGTAGTCCACAAGTCTCCGCAGTACGGCGTTGACGTACGCGGAGCGTGAGATGTTTCCGGACTCCCGGTCAAGCTGCTCGGCCTCTTGCCTGACTTTCTCAACCAGGGGTCCGTACGTTTCCAGGTCCTCTTCCAGCTTGGCTTGCCACTCCTCGACCAGGATCTGGACTTTTTCGAGCTCATCCTTGTCGAGCCAGATGCCGCTGCACTCGGGGCACCTGTCGATGGCGATCCCCGAGGAGCACGCGTAGTTGAAGCGGTTCAGCTCCACGCCGGGGCACTTGGGGCAGGACACCTCATTCTCGACCTCGTCGTCGATCGAGAACATGTTCTTGTTGATCGCGTCGAGCGAGTCCCTCATCTCCCTCGGGAAGGTCTCTTCCACGGTCCGGACGATTTGGCCGAGCTCCCCCCCGTCCAGCCATTCGCCGCCGCAGCCGGTGCAGGTCTCAATCTTCCCGCCTTCATAATCAATCGTTCTCAGTCCACCGCCGCATCTTGGGCACGTCATGTTCGCTCCCTTTCCCGACAAGGCCGTTTCGATATCGCAGATATTGCCATGATCGGCACGAAAAAGAAAGTCCGAGCCGAACATTCCCCCAGCCGAATCCGCCACCTACCCCAACGCGAGGCCGCCAACGGCATTAGGCGCGACCGTCACCCCCACCAAGTCGGCGACGGCTAGAGACAGCCGCATCTTCTTTCGAGCCCCAAAGGGGCGTCAGAAAATAGCCGGGGGCGCGAGCCCCCGGATAACGGCCTTAACCGCGCAGAGCCCCGAGGGGGCGACAGAAGATGGATGCTGAAAACGTCTGTCGCCCCTTCGGGGCTTTACCTTCTCCAGAATCTGCTACCGGGGCCTGACGGCCCCGGCTACTGACTGCCGGCCCTGCGGGCCTTCACCGACGAACCAACGCCGCTTCTGGGTGCAGAAAGAAGCGGCGGAGCCGTGAGAATCAACTGCTCCTACTGGACCGGCGGGATGAGGCCGTTGTCTTTGGAAAAGCTGGCCCGGACGTTCGGGCGGCTTAGGACCTTGAGCGTGACGACCCCCAGCACGGTCCCCAACGGGAAGAACGCGCAGCTAGCTATCGCCACGAGGTAGCACACCCAGTAGCCGCGCCGCCGCTTGAGCAGCCAGCCCGAAACGGCCAGGAAAATCAGCCAGACAAGCGTCGCCATCGCGACGAGGGCCGCGAGGATCATGCCCAGGAAGGCGCCCAGGACCATGCTGCCGAGGAAAGCGGCCCAGGCGCCCTCCCCATATTGAGGGCCCGACGGGTCCCCCACCACCAGCGCCAGAAAAGCAAGCGCCACTATGGGAAACCACAGAACCACCGCGATTGTATCCCCGAAGCCGCTGATCTTGAGACAGACGCCCGCAGCCACTATGGCCAGCAATATCCCAATCGCCAGGCCGTAGTGCCAGCGTGACAGCAGGTGCAGATGTCGGTTGTCTCGATTCACCGTCCGGTTGCCCCGTCTACAGGCGGCTGTCATTGTATCGGATCGCCGCGCCCAAACAAGAAAAGCGCGGCGGGATCGGTCCTGCCTGCCGGTAGGCAGGATCCCGCCGCGCTATCGTCAAGACGATCTTCGTGCTCTTTGTGTCCTTTGTGGTGATCCGTTACTTCCCGCCTTCGCCAATTCTCCTTCGCCAATTCTCCTTCGCCAAGGCTTCGGAGAAGGGCGGCTTCGGCGAAGGACGGCTTCGGCGGGCTGGATGCTATGCATCCAGTTTTTCAATCGCGGCTTCGCGGGTCTGGATGGCGTGGATCTTGGCCATGTCGAACTTTTCGGAGCGGTCGAAGTAGTAGATGCCGTTCTCTTCCTGCCAGACATCGGTCAACTGCGTGTAGCAGTAGCCGAACTGGTCCGGGTCGTCCAGCAGGCGGTTGAACAGCTTCTCGAACCGGTCGTAGAACTCCTCGATGTCCTTGGGCCGATTGCCGTAGCCCCAGGAGTCGCCCTCGCCGGACTGCTTGGCGTGCCACCAGATGCCGCCGAACTCGCTGACGAAATACGGCTGGCCGTTGTAGGGCAGCGAGATCGGGCTCTCGGGGCTGCCGTTGAGGAACGGGTCGCCGTCGGCCAGGCCGTCCTGGTTGGCCGAGAACTTCTCGGGGACCTGCTCGTAGTCGTGGCTGTCGTAGATCTCGCATTCGCGGACGAAGTGCGAGTAGCCGGACGAATCCAGCACCGGGCGGGTGGGGTCCATGGCCTTTGCGGCCAGGTACATCGCCCGCGTCACGTCCATCAGCGGGGTGATCCTGTCGGTGATGGCCTCGGCCGTCTCGTTAAGCCCGCACCAGCCGACGATGGCCGGGTGGCTGTAATCGCGCTCGAGTTCTTCCAGCCACTGGGCCACCATGCTCACCGGCGGGTTGTTGCGATCGATGCCCCAATCGCCGAACTCACCCCACACCAGGTAGCCCAGGCGGTCGCAGTGATAGAGGAACCGCTCTTCGAAGACCTTCTGGTGCAGGCGAGCCGAGTTGAAGCCCGCCGCCATCGACAGTTCGATATCGGCGATCAGCGCCTCCTCAGACGGTGCGGTCAAAATGCCGTCGGGGTAGTAGCCCTGGTCCAGCACCTGTCGCTGGAAGACGTTCTTGCCGTTGATCTTGACCGCCTTCCCGTCGATGCTCACGCTCCGCATGCCGGCGTAGCTGTCGACGGCGTCGACGACCTTGCCGTCGGCGTCGACAAGCTCGAGCTTGATGTCGTACAGGTTGCCTTCGCCCGCCGCCCAGAGCTTCAGGTCGGCTTCGGCTATCACCAGGTCCAGCATCGGGGCGAAGTCCTTGTCGGCGGCGACTTCGGCGCGAGCGACCTGGTTGCCGTCGAAGCTGGCCGTCGCCCGAAACACCAGGCCCGGCGTGTTGTTGCTGATCGGCTGGGCGATGGTGAAGCGGCGGTTGGCCACATCCGGCGTGATCCGGGCGCGCTTCAGGTGCACCTCGGGGACCGGCTCGAGCCAGACGCTCTGCCAGATGCCGGTCGTCCGCGTATACATGCAGCCGTAGCGGCCGTACTGGTCGGACTGCTTGCCGCCGGGCTGGTTGCCGCGCGTGTTGTCGCGGGCGCGGACAACGATAGTCGCCTTGCTGCCGGCCTCGGCGACGCCCGAGAGGTCTGCAGTGAAGGGCGTCCAGCCGCCGCGGTGGCGATAGAGTTCCTTGCCGTTGACCCACACTGTGGCGTCGTAGTCGACGGCCTGGAAGTGCAGCAGGATCTTTCGGCCGGCCCAGTCAGCGGGGATATCGACGTCGCGGCGATACCAGACCGCCTTCATGAAGTCTTCGTTGCCGACGCCGCTGAGCGGGCTCTCGGGGCAGAACGGCACGGTGATTTCGCCATCGAGCTTGGCCTTGCCGGTCAGGCCTCGCTCCAGGCCGGTGTCGCCGTTGTCAATCTCGAACTGCCACTGACCGTTAAGGCACAGCCAATCGGGCCGGGCAAACTGCGGGCGCGGGTACTCACTTCGAGGAATGCTCATCGCTTGTCCTTTCGTGCGTCACGATCACCGGGGAAACGCCGCCGGGGATTGGTATGGCTTTGGTCCTTCCGAACACCGGCCCGAAGGTCGGTGGAAAGCGCGGAGTCTAGGCGAGAGATTCCCCGAATGCAAGAGCATCGAAGGCGGTCAGACGACCATCCCATCTACCTTTCGGCCGATGGGAAGAACTCGTACCCGCGCAGGTCAACGGCCCGCCCCGGTCGCGCCCAGGCAACGTCGCCTAACTCGCTCGGCAGCGCGCCGCGGTCGTAGCACGCCTCAAGAACGTCCCCCAGGCCGTCCACCCAGACCAGTGGGTCGCCTTGGCTGTCTGTCGTGCGAATCACGTCGGCGGGTAGCGGTGCGATCTGCGGCATCGATTCCTGCGCCCCGTTGACGCACAGCGTCTGGGGCATGCCTGCTTCGATGGGACAGTCCACCTCGCCCTGCCCCCGCGCGGCGGCGACGGCCTGGCGGAACTTGTTCATGTGCCCTTCCGCCGGATCGCCGTAGATGCGCCGGGCGCCGTCGTGGAACTCCGCCACGATTTGCTTATCGCCGTCGTGGTCATAGGTGACGACCGCCTTGTCGAACTCGTAGCAAAACACCGGCCCGCGACCGTCAGCGGTTGAATGCGTCGTGAAGTACACTATTTCCACGTCGTCACTGGTGCGGCACCGAATGGCGGCGGTGTCGTAGTTCTCGATCGGCTTGGCCCGATACAGTTCCGCCTGAACAGTCGCCGGAGTCGCGCTGGTCGTCCGCGTCGGCCCAAGCACGTAGAACATATTGTGCAGGAAGTGGGCGGTGGCGTTGTTGGCGGGGCCATCGAGCACCCACGCGCCGTCATCGCTGCGGAGGCGACCGGCCCAGTTATTGCGCGTGTAATACGACAGCGGCCGGGGCCAGCAGGCAAGCGTCCGCAGGCGAACGGGCCTGCCCAACTCGCCGGCCAGGATGTCACGCTTGAGCGATTGGATCGCATCGGAATACGACCACTGGTACCCGATAGCCAGAGGTCGGCCGGCAGCTTGGGCGGCGTCGAACATCGCCCGGGCATCCTGGATCGTGCCGGCGACCGGCTTTTCGCATAGCGCAGCCGCCCCATTGGCCAGGGCCAGCAGCGTCTGCGGCCTGTGGCAGTGAATGGGCGAGGCGATCACCGCCAGATCGGCAGACCCGCAGCGATAGAACTCCTCAAAGCTGTCGAAGACCGGCACATGGCGCCGCTTCAATTCATCAAGCTTAGTGCAGCGCTGCGGCTGGGGATCGACAACGCCGACAAGCTTCACGCCGCTATCGGCCGGCGCTTTCAGGACCTCCCGCACGTAAGCGCCCCCGTAGCCGCCGATGCCTATCAACACCACGCGGACCTCCGAACTGCCGCCGGAACGAGTCAATCGTCGACCCCCTCATCTGCGCCGAAGGTGATCGTACGCCCTTCGTCGGCCGATTGGCGGGCGAGCAGGCAGGCCTCGGTGACGGCGAACGTGTCGTCCGCACCGATCAGGGCGGTCGTGCGCCCTTCGACGTGATCGACAAAGTCACGGAAAATTTGCCGGTCGCCGCAGGGCGAGAGCGCCTGGACTCCGTCGGAGGTCCGATCGATCAGCGTGGCCCGGCCGTCGGCGACCTCGACCACGCCGCCCGTGCCGACAACCCGAACGCGGTCGTCCCCGTGCGTCGGCGCCCGCTCCGGCCGGTAGTAGTCGATGCTGGCCGAGGCGAACACCTCGCCGGCAAGTGTGAAATGACACAGCGCCGAGGTCTCCAGTTCGCCGTGGTCGTCGTTGCACCTGGCCGAGTGCGTGGCGTAGACCGATTCGAACGGCCGATCCGCGAACCAGTGAATCCAGTCGATAGCGTGGCTGCCCACCCAGGGGATCGTCCCGCCGTAAGTCGCCCGCGTGTGATAGTAGCTCGCCCGCCGGCCCAATTTGTAGCTCTTGCGCGTATTGATCAGGCGGACCTCGCCGACAGCGCCATCCTGCACCGCACAGTGGGCGGCATAGAAAGCCCTGTCGTACCGCAGGCCCATCATCGCGGCGAAGTGAAGGTCGGTCCCGGCGTGGGCGGCTTTCAGCGAGGCGAGCTCCTCCAGCGTCAGGGCGACCGGCTTCTCGCAGAACACGTGGATGCCGCGATCCAGCGCGGCCAGGCACATCCCGGCATGCTGCTCGAAGGGGCCGGCAATGGCGACGACATCCGGGCTGCAGGCGTCGAGCATCTGCAGATACTCGCCGAAAACCTCAGGCCTCTGGCCCAGCCGGTCGCACTCGCTCGTCAACACCCCCACGTCGTCTTCGCCGGCCCCGGCCGAGACGCCGACCACCTGCACGCCCGGCAGGTCCGCCAGCCCGTCGAACACGTAGCCCGCGTGTCCGCGAACGCCCACGATGCACAGCTTCATAGCGTTGGCCGTCTCCGAGAATCGGTCGCCGTTGCGCCCAACCGCATGACGCTTGCGCCTGACCGCATGATGGCTGAGAGTATGGCCCATGCGCCGCCCCGGTTCAAGGTCACCCTCACGAGGCAGCTCAAAGAACAGCACTTCCTTGTATTTGTCCTCCAGAAGATTGTCGCAGGCCAACACGCCGCCTATGATGATAGCGAGCAGACGTTCCTGGCCCGGCCACGCCGTCAGGGAGCCGCCTTCGCGTGAACCACTTCGAACAGACCATGTCCGCCGATTCAGATACCGCCCTCCGCGCGGTCGCCCTGGAGACAATCCAAGTCAACGTCGGCCTGCTGTGCAACCAGGAATGTTCGCACTGTCACCTGGCCTGCTCGCCGCAGCGCCGCGAGATCATGGACTGGTCGACGATGGAGTTGGTGCGCGAGGCCGCGGCAGCCGCCGACGTCGACCTGGTCGATATCACCGGCGGCGCGCCGGAACTCAACCCGCACCTGCCGCACTTGATCCGGGCTCTTCGCAGCGACGGGCGGGCCGTCCAGGTCCGCACCAACCTCACCGCCCTGCTGGCAGCGGACACGCAGCACCTCATCGGGCTGTTCCGTGACTATCAGGTCCGCCTGGTCGCCTCTCTGCCGTGCTATCTGCCAGAAAACGTCGACGCCCAGCGCGGTGGAGGGGTCCACCGACAGAGCATCGAGGCCGTCCGCCGACTCAATGCCACCGGGTACGGGCGAGCAGGCGGGCTGCAACTGGACCTCGTCTACAACCCCGTCGAGCTGGACCTGCCGCCGGTCCAGTCGCAGCTCGAGGGCGACTTCCGCCAAGAGCTTCACCGGCGCTTCGGCATAACCTTCACCAATCTTCTGACGATCACCAACGTGCCGATCGGCCGATTCGGCGACTCGCTCGATCGCCAGGGCCGCCGGGGCGAATACATGGACCTGCTGGTCGACTCGTTCAACGCCAAGACGGTCGAGGCCCTGATGTGCCGCCGCCAGATCAGCATCGGCTGGGACGGCACGCTGTACGATTGCGACTTCCACCTCGCCGTCGGCCGACCGGTGAGCTACGGCGCGCCGGACCACATCCGCCGTTTCGACCCCGCCGCTCTCGCCGCCCGCCGGATCGTCACAGCCGACCACTGCTTCGCCTGCACAGCCGGCTTCGGCTCCTCCTGCCGGGGCGCCCTGGTCTGACGCCCCTACCCCCCCGGCCCGTGAGCGGCAGACCCCTCGCCCGCGCCCCTTTGATTTGACGCCGCCGAACCGCTCTATATGATGTCGGCCATGGCTATTGATTTTGCGAGGGACCGTTGGGAGAAGATTCGTGAGGATGCGGCGACATGGTGGGCGGGCGAGCTGGATCGGCCGTTGATCCCCATGGACGCTACCGGGCGCGACCCCGGGCGCGACAAACCCAAGAGCCCCGCCGTCGATATGTACGACCTGTCGATCCCGGCCGCCGATATCATCGACCACTGGGACTACAATCTGTGCGGCAAGGAGTTCTGGGGCGACGGGTTCCCCTACACCTGGCTGAACCTCGGCCCCGGCGTGCTGGCGACCTTCGTGGGCGGCCGGGCCGAGCCGACCGAGCAGACCGTCTGGTTCTACCCCGACGAGGTCCGCGAGCTGCCCGACCTGCACATCGAGTACGACCCCGACAGTTGGGTCCTGCGGCGCATCAAGGACATCGCCCGCGCGGCCATGGAACGATGGGAAGGCCAGGTCCTCGTCGGCATGACCGATCTGGGCGGCACGCTGGACGTGCTGTCGACATTCCGGCCGTCCGAGAAGCTGCTGCTGGATCTGGTCGATCATCCCGACGACGTCAAACGCGTCACGTGGGAAATCCACGACGCATGGTTCCGCGCCTTTGACGACATCAACGCCGCCCTTGGGCCGCTCAGCCCCGGCCACGCCGCCTGGGTGCCGATCTACTCCCGGCCGACCAGCTACATGCTGCAGTGCGACTTCGCCTACATGATCGGCCCGGAGATGTTCGACGAGTTCGTCAAGCCCGAGTTCGCCGCGACCTGCAAACGGGTCGCCAACGCGTTCTACCACCTCGACGGCGTCGGCCAGTTGCCCCACCTCGATTCGATGCTCGAGATCGAGGAGCTGGACGGCATCCAGTGGGTGCCCGGTACGGGCCAAAAGGGCCAGATCGAATGGCCCGAGGTCTACGCCAAGGTCCGCGACGCCGGCAAGCTGCTCCAGATCTATGACTGGGGCGGAGACGTCCTGAACACTATCGCCGACCAACTCGGCAGCGCCAAAGGCATCGTCAACGTCGCCCACTCGTCGCTCGACCAGCGCGACGAGGCCATGGAGTTTCTGAAGCGTTACGGCGTAGTGTAGGCTCGGCGATGCCGAGGAAGCACGAAACTCGAAACCCGAAACAAGCACGAAATTCGAATGACCAAAACAGTCGCATCCGCAGCATTGGCAACGCAGCGTGTTTCGAGCTTCGTGCTTCGAATTTGTTTCGGGCCTGCCTGCCGGCAGGTAGGTTTCGTTTTTCGAATTTCGGATTCACCGGATAATCGCTGAACGTCAGCGCCCCAGGAGTGATTAATGCCAACCCATGGTCCCATCAACCCCGCCTTGCCGAAGCTGTTTCACGGCGGCGACTATAATCCCGACCAATGGCCCGAAGACATCCGCATCGACGACGTGCGGCTGATGAAGCTGTCGGGCATGAACCTCATGTCGACCGGCATCTTCGCCTGGGCTCAGCTCGAGCCCGAAGAAGGCACGTTCGACTGGGCCTGGCTGGATGAGACCTTCGACCGCCTGCACGATGCCGGCGTGTTCGTGGCGCTGGCCACACCGTCGTCCTCGCCGCCGCACTGGATGGCGGATAAGTATCCCGAGATCCAGGCGGTCTACAAGGACACCCATCGCGGCCTGCCCGGCGTGCGGCAGGTGTCCTGCCCCACCTCGCCCATCTTTCGGCGCCAGACGCAACGGATCAACCAACTGCTGGCCGAGCGCTATGGCAAGCATCCGGGCTTGGCGATGTGGCACGTGTCCAACGAGTACGGCCACCTGTGGGACCACTGCTACTGCGATCTCTGCCAGCAGGCGTTCCGCGATTGGCTGGAGAAACGCTACGGCGACATCGATACGCTCAACGAGCAGTGGTGGGCGCGGTTCTGGTCGCACACGTTCAACGACTTCTCGCAGATCAACGCGCCCACCGATCACGGCCACGTCAACGGCCTGACCGGGCTGATGTTGGACTGGCGACGGTTCTGCTCGACGCAGATCGTGGAGTTCTTCAAGAACGAGTGCACGCCCCTGCGCGAGCTGACGCCGGAGGTGCCGATCACGACCAACCTGATGGGCTTTTTCAACGGGCTCGACTACGCCAAGTTCGGCGACGTGCTGGACGTGGTCTCATGGGACAGCTACCCCGAGGTCGACGCCGACCCGGCCTTCACCGCCATGGCCCACTGCCTGATGCGGGGCGTCAAACACGGCGACCCGTGGATGTTGATGGAGCAGACGCCGTCCAGCACGAATTGGCACCGGCACCACCGCCTCAAGCCGCCGGGACTGATGCGGAATGTCTCTCTTCAGGCCGTCGCCCACGGCTCGGACGCGGTGATGTACTTCCAGTGGCGTCGCTGCCGCGGCGGCCACGAGAAGTTCCACGGGGCCGTCGTCTCGCACGTCGGCCATGAGAACACGCGCGTGTTTCAGGAAGTCGCTCAGCTCGGCCGCGACCTGGCTGCGCTCTCAGAGCCCGTCGTCGGCACACGGGCGGCCAAGGCCCGGGTGGGCATGCTGTGGGCCGCCGAGAACCGCTGGGCCGTCGACCTGTCCGCCGGGCCGGGCAAGGACAAGAAGTTCATCGAGACCAAGCTGCGCCACTTCCGATCGGTCTGGAAGCAGAACATTCCCATCGACGTGGTCCGCCTGGATGGCGACTGGTCGCAGTATGACATTCTGATTGCGCCGCTTCTGTACATGGTCAAGTCCGGCCGGTTCCCGCTGGCCGGCACACCCGAAGAACTCCACGCCCGCATCGATGAGGCCGCCAAGATCAACGACTTCGTCGCCGCCGGCGGCACGTTCGTCACCACGCACCTGTCGGGCCTGGTTAACGAAAGCGACCTGGTCTACGAAGGCGGCTACCCCGGCGCGCTGCGAAAGCTGCTGGGCATCTGGTCGGAAGAGATCGACAACCGCGCCGAAGGCGAAGCGACCAACGAGATGTGCATCGCGGGCGAGCTGAAACTGCCCAAAGCGTCCTACACGTGCGACCATTACTTCGACCAGATTCACGCCGAGGGCGCCGACGTGCTGGCCAGCTACGGCAAGAACTGGTACGCGGGCCGGCCGTGCCTGACGCGAAATGCCGTCGGCAAGGGCCAAGCCTACTACGTGGCCACCTGCGCGGACGAGGACTTCCTGACCGACTTCTACGGGATGCTGGCCGACGAGAAGGGCATCGAACCGCTCGCCTCCAGCGGCGAGGACGTCGAAGTCCTCCTTCGCGAGGCCGACGACCGAAAGCTGCTGTTCGTCATCAACCACAGCGACAGCCAGCGGACGGCCGACCTGGGCAACCAATCCGGAACTGACCTGTTGACCGGCGAGCCCTGCTCCGGCCAAATCACCCTCGCCTCCTACGCCGTCCGCATCATCAAGATGATCTAGACCCCCACCCCGGCACATGTGATACCTCACGTTGTGAAGTATCGTCTGATCGCCAGGCGGATGCCCGACGCGCAACGCTTCAACGTTGGCCGCAGCGGGAGCACACGATACCTCATGTCATTAGGTATCGCCCCTTGTGGCGTTCGGGCCTGTCGGTCGGGCTTGCGCCCGCCGCCGCGCGGAATACCTCACGTCATGAGGTATCACCCAAGCGCCGGGCCGACCCTACGCATGGCGCCTCCGCGATCGCAGCAGGAGCACACGATACCTCATGTCATGAGGTATCACCCAACCGCCGGACCGGCCCTACGCCTGGCGCCTCCGCGATCGCAGCAGAAGCACACGATACCTCATGACATGAGGTATCGCTCCCTGCGGCGTTCGGGCCTTTCGGTCGGGCTTGTGCCCGCCGCCGCGCGGAATACCTCACGTCATGAGGTATCACCCAAGCGCCGGGCCGACCCTACGCATGGCGCCTCCGCAATCGCAGCAGGAGCGCACGATACCTCATGTCATGAGGTATTACCCAAGCGCCGAACCGGCCCTGCGCATGGCGCCTCCGCAATCGCAGCAGGGGCACACGATACCTCATGTCATGAGGTATCGCCCCCTGCGGCGTTCGGGCCTTTCGGTCGGGCTTGTGCCCGCCGCCGCGCGGAATACCTCACGTCGTGAGGTATTCGCTGACGTCCGGTCGCGATCAACCTCAATACAACGAGACTGCGCCACTTGAAATGATTGGCGGCTTGGCCGAGGATACCTCACGTGATGAGGTATCGCGTGGCGGGCCCGAACCAAGCTGCCGCCGAGGCAGACGAGACCTCATGTGGTGAGGTATGCTCCGGTGGTCCCGTCCGTTGAAAGGGATGGTGCGATGGCGATGTCGTCGGACTTGATGCGGGCAACGATTGAAATGATGCTTCTGGCCTTACTCAAAGATTCCGCCTGCCATGGTTATGAATTGGCCAAGCGGGCGCACCGCCGATCGGGAGGGGCGGTGCACTGGCTCGAGGGGTCGTTATACCCGACGTTGCGCCGGCTTCACGAGAAGGGGATGGTGACGGCCAAGTGGGAAGGCCCGGCGGCCGGGAGAAGACGCAAGGTCTACTCATTGACGGCAAGAGGGCGCCGGGAACTGGTGGTTCGGGCGGCGGAATGGGCGACCTTCGCCAGAGGGACCAAGAGCATCCTCAGCCAATAGGGCGATCTTGAACGCATCTTCTGTGCGCCGTGTGCCCCGCTGTGAGGAGATCTGCATACGAATCAATCATCTTGCCCATCACCCTCAGGCGTGACACAATGCCGCCTTCCTGTCGGTTGAAGGTGTTGTTGGCCGCAGGCGCGGAAGAGCACAGGACTCCAAGACCATACCTCGGCAGCCGAGGTATTACCAAGCTCGCGAGGACGATAACATGGAAAAGGTGACGCTCGGACGGACCGGGCTGGAAGTGCCCAAGTTGGCGATGGGCGGGGCGTGGTGCGCCATCGACCCCGACGGGCAGGAACGTAGCCGCAAGCTGATTCATCGCGCGATGGAGTTCGGCATGAACTACATCGATACCGCCGCCGGCTACGGCGACAGCGAGGAGGCGATTGGCAACGTCATCAAGGACATCAAAGAGCCGATCATCATTGCCACCAAGCTGGGCGGGCGGCCGCAGCCGTTCGAGCCGCAGAACATCGATTGTCTGCGAAAGTCGGTCGAGACATCGCTGAAGCTGCTGCACCGCGAGCAGATCGACATCCTGATGATCCACGAGCCGGACCGACCGGGCGAGTACGACTGGTGGGCCGACCGCGACACCTACTCCGGTCCGGTCACCGACCTGATGGAAGAACTCAAGGAAAAGGGCACGATCCGCTTCACGGGCCTGGGCGGCACGACGGCCCACGAGTTGGGGCCGATCATCCGCTCGGGCAAGTTCGACGTGGTCCTGACGGCCTTCAACTACAGCCTGCTCTGGCGCGAGGCCGCTATCGACGTGATCCCCGCCTGTAAGGAAGTGGGCGCCGGCGTTGTCTCCGCCTCGCCGCTGCAGCAAGGCGGGCTGGTCGGGCGCTTCGACGACGAAGTCAATAACGGCGCGCTGTGGCTGAGTAAGCCGCGTCGCGAGCAGTACAAGGCCCTCTACGCCTACCTCGACGAGATCGGCATGGACATCATCGAATGCGCCCTGCGGTTCGTGGTCTCCAATCCGGACATCGACTGCATAATGAACGGCGCCCGCGACGTCGAGCAACTCGAGCAGAACGTGGCCGCCTTCGAGAAAGGTCCCCTGCCGGCTGACATCCTGGCCCGGCTGGACGACATCCACGCGATGGTGCCCTTCCGCCCGTTCGAAGAGCCCTTCGGCATCCACTTTACCGGCCCGAAGCACCGCTCGGGCCCGGGATCCGCATAATGAAAGCTGCCCTACTGGAACAACTCGGCTCGCTGACGGTTCGCGAGGTCGCCGACCCCGAGGTCGGCCCCTATGGCGCGCTGTGTCAGATGCTCTACGGCGCCACCTGCACCGGCACGGACCTGCACCTGATCGAAGGCCGCGTCGACTGGGCCATCACCGCCGCACCGACCATCATCGGCCACGAGAGCATCGGCCGGGTCATCGACGTCGGCAATAAGGTCCGCAACTTGAAGGTCGGCGATATGGTCACCCGCGTCGGCGCCCCGCCGGCCGCCGACGGCAGCTACAGCAGCACGTGGGGGGGCTTTGCCGAGCTGGGCGTGGCGTGCGACCACTGGGCTATGAAAGAAGACGGCGTCGCGGAAGACCAGTGGTCCGGCGCGACGGTCAACCAGATCATCCCGGCCGAGTTCGACCCGCGGGCGTGCACGATGATGACCACGTGGCGCGAGACGCTCAGCTACATCACGCGCATGGGCCTCGCGACCGGCAACCGGGTGTTGATCCTGGGCTCGGGCGGGGTGGGGCTGGCCTTCGCGGCCCACGCGGCCAACCTGGGCGCGGTGCGGGTGGCCATGTGCGGCAGCGCCGCCCGGAAAGAGGTCGCCAAACGTGCGGGCGTGACCGACTTCTATGACTACAAGGCCGACGGGGTCGGCTGGATCATCGCCAGCATGTGCCCGGAGGGCTTCGATATCGTCATCGATGCGGTCGGCTCGCAGGAGACCATCGACCTGGCGCTGTTCAACGTGATGCAGGGCGGATCGGTCGGCATCTACGGCATCGACGAGATGGGCAAGACCACCGTCGACCCCGACAAGGCCCGCGCCGAGTTCACCGAATTCGACGGCGGCTACGACGAGGCCGAAACGCACGAACGGGTTGTCGGTTTCATGCAGACCGGCAAACTCGACGCCGGCATTTGGCTGGACCTGGACACCACCTACCCGTTGGACGAGATCAACGCCGCCTTCGACGCCGTGCGAAATCGCCAGTGCGTCAAAGCCCTGGTCAAGCTGTCGGATGGCTAGCCGCCAGCCGGCACAGTCAGAGCTCCGCCGCGTTTGTCTACGGCTGGTTGGGCTACGGTCCCTACACCCTCAACTTCATGCCCGGGGTGCCACGCTTTTCGTAAGAAAAGCGTGGCTGGCTCGCGGCGCTGCACGCTTCTGCAAGCAGAAGCGTGGCACCCAAGACCGAGTGTTCTAGCTCATCAGCAGCTCCCGCATGACCCACTCGTACTCGCGGGCGATGCTGTCGGCCAGGTCGTCGGCCCGCAGCTCATCCGGCAGGACGGCGAAGGTGTAGGTTTCGATCTCCAGGTGTTCGGTCGCCCCGGCCCGCAGTGCGGCGGCCAGCTCGCCGGTCAGCAGAGAGTTGGTCGACGCCAACTCGCCCGACCCCTCGAAAAACAGCGGCACGTGGAAGTGCACTCGCCACGTCTGTGACGACTGGTCGGTATCGGCATCCAATGCATCCGGCAGGTCCGGGTAAGAGACCACCTCCCCGCCGGCCCCGCGCGATTTGACTTGGTGGAGATAGACCGGGTCGCAGAACTCCCGCAATTGGCTGCGAGCGGCGGCGTTTGCCCGGGCCTCCAGTGCGGCGCTGAGATGCACCTTGCCGATCCGCACGCCGGCGGCGGCCAGCGACACCAGGGAGGCGGCCAGGTCCTCAAACTCCACCGCCAGGTGCGACGTATCGAAACACACGCCCACATGTCGGCCGATGACCCGGGCCGCATCGGCCTGGTCCAGGCCGTGTCGATCGGCCAGATAGCGGCAGCCGTGCTCGCGCAGCGGACCATTAAAGAACGCGATCGTCTCGTCGGTGTTCTCGATAAAGCAGTCCGGCTCGGGCTCCAGGGCCAGGACAATCTCCCGCCCGCTCCGGCGGGCAATCGCATCCAGCCGAGCGGCCGTGTCGCATAGCATCTCGACCATTTGTCGAACATCGTCGTCGCCCTGAATCCACGGCTTGTACGAGCCCGGCACGGTCGAAATGCTGCCGGTGACGCCTTCGGGAAGCAGTTGGGCCAGGACTTCGGCCATGGCGATGGTGTAGTCGCGCCGCTCGGCCGTTCGCCAGTCGGGCGCATAGACGCTGTCCTTGACGGCGGTATCATGAAACTGGCCGTACGGGAAGCCGTTGATCGTGAAGACGTAGAGATTCTCACGATCCAGGAACATCCGGAACTCACTTAGCGCAGCCGCCTCGGCCAACTGCCCGGCCGCCAGTGCACTGAGGCGCAGCCCCAGGCCAAACGGCTTGTCGGCAGCGACGCGGTCCCGCACGGCGATAGCGAACGTGCGGATGGCGGCGACGTTCTCGGCCCAACTCTCGCCGGGATGAACGTTCAGACAATAGGTCAGGTGCACCGGCGGGTCGGACTGAATCCTCATGACGCCGCTGGTCCTCTCAGAAAATCGATCGCCTTCTCGATCAGGCCCGGGTCCATCTGGTGGACCTCGGTCTTTCGCCCGATGCCGTCCGGCAGCGTAATCGTCAGCCGGCCGCCCAGATGCTCGCGGAACTGTTCCAGCCCTTCGAGCACCTCCAGCGTGCCGTCAACGGCTCGGCGGTCGAGCAGGTCGTCCCAGATCGGCAATCCGCACGCCGTCAAGCCATCGAGGATTCGTTGCAGGTCACCGTCGTCGATCAGGCCTACTTGTCGGGCGTAATGGGAATCGACCGCGATGCCGATCGCTGCCGCCTGGCCGTGGCCGATGGTGTAGTCGCTCATCGTCTCCAGGCGATGGCCGAGCCAGTGGCCGAAGTCCAGGGGCCTGGCCGAGCCGAACTCGAACGGGTCGCCGCCGGAGCAGATGTGCTCCAGGTGCAGCAGCGCGCAACGGCGGATGGTCTGCTCCATGGCGGCTGAATCACGCTGATCAAGGGCGCGGGCGTGGTCGCAGAGATAATCGAAGAAGGCGGCATCCTTGATGATGGCGACCTTGAACGCCTCGGCCACACCGCCGATCCAATCACGCTGGCTGAGTGTGGCCAGGAAGTCGAAATCGTTTAGCACCGCAAATGGCGGGGCGAACGTACCGACGAAGTTCTTCTGGCCGTGCTCGTCCATCCCGTTCTTGACGCCCACGCCGCCGTCATTTTGGGCCAGCGTGGTTGTCGGCACGCGGACCAGCCGCAGGCCGCGATGCACGATCGACGCGGCAAAGCCGACCATATCCAGCATCGCCCCGCCGCCGATGGCGATCACGAAGCTCTGCCGATCCAGGTGCGCACTGCCGATGGACCACATGACCTCGCGCACGACAGTCCAGCCGTTCTTGGCCACCTCGCCGCCGGGGAGGACCGTGATCGTCGCCAGCTCCATGCCGTCCGGATGGGCGTGAAAGTACTCCTTAATCCGATGCTGAAGGTCCGGATGGGCCTGATCCACGCCGGCGTCGATGGCGATCATCGCACGATGTCGCCTCCGCTCGCCAAGGCGGTCCAGCACATCCGCCAGCAGCGGATTGTCCGCAGCGAAGACATCTCGCGTGAAGATGACCGGGAACTCGAAGGTCACGGTCAGCGACTGCTGGTAGGTCTCCGCGGTGTGCGGCGACGGATTATTCGTGTCGGCAACGGGGGTCAATAGCTTCTCCTGCCGGTGCGGGCATCATGCATTCAACCATGTTCTGACCGCCCCGGCCAGTTCGATCAGGTCACCGGGCCGGCTATCGAGCGTCAGCGTCGTCGCCCAGACGACCTCTCGCCCGTCGCCGATCCGGCCGTGCGAGCCGCGGATGCGGGCCGTGTTCTGCGAGACGCTCATCGGAGGCCAGCCGAAGAAAAGTTCGCACGGGTCGAAGCCGGGCTTGTTATGGATGTCGACGTGGCCGGCGTAGTCGGGCCCCTGTCGCTTGTCCGTCCACCACGGATAGGCCAACCACTTGCCCGGCTTGGCCACGGCGATCAGTTCGCCGCTGTTGGGGTGGGCGGCCCCAACGGCGGCCTGGGCATCTCGATCCAGCACCTCGGCGATGCCGTCGAGCGATTCCAACACGTCGCGGACGGCCGGGAGATGCTCCTCGGCCGAAACGTAGACGTGCGCGACCTCGTGGTCGACCATCGCAAATGCCCGCGAGGCGTAGAAGTCCGGGTACACCATCGAGTCTATCTGCCGCACAGCAAGCATTCCCGCCTCGGCCAGTGCACGGTTGGGAAGCACGGCCCCACTGACGGCAGCGACCGCGTAGTCGCCGAAGACCAACACCTCATAGCCCGCTCGCCCGGCCGCCGCCAGGAGCAACTGAAGTTGACGGCTCAGAGCGGCCGCCGCTCTGTCGCTGCGCGGGTCGTCGGGCCCCCACCGCTGCAGATCGTAATCCAGCGTCGGCAAGTAGGTCATCAGCAGGTCCGGCGCGACCGACTCGTCGGCCATCACGGCTGCGGTGGCGTCGGCGATCCAGTCCCCGGCCTTGGTCGACGCCATCGGCCCCCAGTAGTGTCGCAGCTTGAACCGCCGCCCGACCGTCTCGCACAGGCGGTCGTAAAGATCGGCTGGCCTGGCGTAGCAGCTCTCGACCATCCCGCCATGGTGTTTGTGGATCGGCGCGGGCGAGAGGATCAGGTCCACATCCTCGCCGAGGCTCTGCTGCCAGAACATCAGCCCCACCTTCCGACCGGCCCGGCGAAAGTCGCGCCAGATACGGTCGCCCCGGACCAGACCGGACGACTGCTCCCAGAACATGGGCTTTCGCAGCGACCGGGCGAACAGGCCGTTGGCGATCATGCCGTGACTCGACGGCGGACAGGCTGTCCGGAAGCTCGCCTGAACGGTGCACGTCAGCGCCGGAAAGACGCTGCCGATCGGGCGAAACTCAAGCCCGTCCACGTTCGGTGGGCGCGACAGCGCAGCCGCCTGGATGACGAGTAGCTTGGTTGCCATAGTGAACCGCCAGCGAAAGGGCTATTCTAGCTCGACGCGAACCGCCTTGCCAGCAGCCCGCTGACCGCCCAGGCCGCCAGCAGGCCCGCTGCGACCCAGGATCCTTCACCTACCGCAACCCCCACCAGGGCGGCTTGAATCGGCAGTAGCCCGCGCACCCACATCCCGATGGTTTGGCCGACCCGTTGTGGCTGGCAAATCCCGCCCAACCGCCAGCCGCACAGTAGGCTCCAGATGATGGCCACGTCGGACACGGCTATCGCGCCCAGCAGCAGGGGTAACAAATGCGCCGATACCGTTGTCACCGCGTAGAGATGGAGGGCGCCGAACCCCACCACCAGCGTCATCGCCGGGAGCCAACGAATCGGGCCGATGCGCGTGGCGGTTGTTTCCTTTTGGGCGATGGCGGTGACGGCGGCGACGTAGGCGAACAGCACCCAGCCGGCCGTGATGTAGAGCGGCGCCAGCACCGAGGCCCAACCCCCAACGGCCGAAGCGCCGACCAGTAGACTGACCGCACGACACAGGCCCATATTGATGGGACCGAGGACACGAACGCGGCTGGTGACGTGATTGTAGAGTGTGATCAGCACCAGAAGGGCGAATGCCAGATGACACGTCGCCGCCACGCGCGTCGCGCCGGCGGCCGCCATCGCCAACACGGCCAGGACGCACAGAACAAGCCGCGCAGATCCTCCGCTGACCGTGCCGCTAGGCAGGGGACGCTCAGGGCGATGGCGGGAGTCGTCGGCGACATGCGCCAGGTCGTTTTGGATCAGCCCGGCCGCATAGAGCAGCACGCTCACCGCAACGGCTGGGGCCAGTCGCCACCACCGAACATTGCCGCCGGCCATGCTCGCCAGCAGGAACCCAGCCATCGGGTCGCCGGGGACGGTCAACAAGTTCGGCAGGCGGAGCAGTTGACACCAAGCTGACAGGCGCCAGCGGCGGGGATGTTCGTCTGCCGCGTTCAGCGTTGGAACTCCCGCGGATCCATGGGCTGGATGTCGAAGTCGGGCTGCCAGTTGGGCGATTGGCTGTAGAACGCCGTCGCGTTGTCGAACACGAGGCGACTGATGGTCTGCTCGTCGTGGCCGTCGCCCTGCATGGTGTCGACCACCTTCACGAGGCTCAGCGGGTCGGAGATCCCCCAGTCGGCCGACCCGTTGACGATCATGCGATCCGAGCCGAACGTGCGGATGATGTCGCTGACGCGCTGGGGGGTGAGCTTGGAGATCGGGTAGACCGTCATCCCGCACCAGCAGTCGGTCGCCCGGGCGACGGGCATGGTCTCCTCAGTGTTGTGGTCGATGATAATCTTGCCCTGGTCAAGCCCCTCGGCCCGGACGATCTCGACAATGCGCTTCGTGCCGCGGAGTTTGTCCACGTGCGGGGTGTGGACGATGATGGGCATCTCGCGGGCGGCGGCGATGTGAAGCTGCTGCACGAACGCCCGCTCCTCGTTGGCCGTGATGTTGTTAAAGCCGATCTCGCCCAGCGCCACGCAGCGCTGGTGGTCGAGATACTCGCCCATCCCGGCCAGCACCTCATCGACCAGGCCCGGATCGTCGGCCTCCTTGGGGTTGACGGCCACGGTGGCGTAGTGATCGATCCCGAACCGCCGCGATCGGACGGTCTCGAACTCCAGGATCAGCCGGAAGTAGTCGAAGAATGTCCCGGCGTATCGGCGATTGCTCCCCAGCCAGAACGACGGCTCGACACACGCCCGGATGCCGGCGGCGTACATCGCCTGGTAATCGTCCGTCGTGCGCGAATACATGTGAATATGCGGTTCAATGATCGTCATATTGCAGACTTTCAAGGAAAGACCCCGCCATGCCAGGCGGGGGTCCCTATCTATCAACCTTCGCCGCCCCCTTGTCAAGAACGGGGGCCAGTGGCATACAATAGCCCCGGCCGGCGAATCGCCGGGCCCAAGCACAGGAGATGATCATGATGACGACCGATCCGGCTGACAATCCGCAAGTGGCGCAGGTGGCCGAGGGACTTTGGGTGCGCGTGGAGGTCGACACCATCGGCTGGATCGACATGGGTGAGTGGGCGGTCGTGATCGATACGCATGAAAGCCGAAGCATTAAGGACGATCTGTTCGCCGCGATCGCTGAGACGATCGGCGATAAGCCCGTTCGCACCGTGATCAACACCCACACGCACTATGACCATGTCCGCCTGAACCGGGCGTTCCAAAAGAAGTACGACTCCGAGATCGTCAACCAGAAGACCACGACAATCCCACCGGATGGCCTGTGGATCGACGGGTCGAAGCGCCGCCTCCTTGTCCAGCCGATGGTGGGCTGTCACACCGACAAGGACTGCGTGATCTGGCTGCCCGACTGCAAGGTCCTCTTTATCGGCGATATCTTCGGCTGGGGGCTGATCAACCTGATGGGCCGGCTGACGGAGCGTTCAGCCCGGGATATTCTGGCAGCTCATGACAAAACGATGGCTATCGGGGCCGAGACCATCGTCCCCGGCCACGGGCCGATGTGCACCAACGCCGAACTCGCCCGCTGGGTGGAGTACTTCAAGTGGCTGCACGGGGAGGTGCTGGCCGCCATGGATGCCGGCAAGAAGGACAAGGACATCATGCGCGACGTCGCCCCGCCGGCCGACATGCACGACTGGTGGCGATTCGTGCAGTGGAAACACGAGCACAGCGTCGACCGCATGATCAAGGCCATCCGCAAAGGCTGGCGCGAGTTTCCCTCGTAGGCGTCTTCGAACCGCGCCGTCCAGGCGCCCCATACATCCAATTATCGAACCGCAGCGCGGCGGATTTCCCAATCCGCCGCGTCGATAACCGCGCCGTCTCTACGAAAAACGTGGCGGATTAGGAAATCCGCCACGCTGGGATTTGGGACACTCTCAGTGCACGCCCAGTGCGAACAAGCTCCGTCGCGTCTTGGGGTAGTCCTGCATGATGATCAGCTCCAGGAGTTGATCGCGCAGGAGCTGGCGCACTTTCGCGAAGACGGGATCGGCGGCGAGATTGTTCTGCTCTTGCGGGTCGGCTTGCAGATCAAACAGTTGCTCGCCGTTGTTGCAGGCGAAGAGCGTGTAGCGGTATTGGTGCGTGCGAATCGTTCGCGCCCAGTCAGCGGGGTTCATCGACCAGACCGCGTTGAAGCTTCCGACATATGCGGCCGACCGCCAGTCGGAGACGGTCTCGCCACGACACAGCGGCAGCAGGGATTTGCCCGGCAGGACGGGGATCGTGTCGGCCTTGTCGGCGAAATCCGGGCCCATGGTCGGCATCAGCGGCAGGCGCTGGCCGGTCGCGTCGAGCACGGTCGGGCAGATGTCTTCGAGCTGGACCATCTCGTCGCGGACAACTCCCTTCTGCAGGCCCGGCCCCGCGATCATCAGCGGGATGCGGATGCAGGCGTCGTAGTGGTGCTCTTCCTTGCCCCGCAGGCCGTGATCGCCCAGCATCTCGCCGTGATCGGACGTGAAGATGATGAAGGTGTTGTCAATCCGGCCGGCGTCTTGAAGCGCGTCCAGCACCTTTCCCAACTGGTCGTCCAGATGCGCGATGTCGGCGAAGTAATACCGACGACATCCTTCCATGTACCTTGGTTTTTCGACCTGGCGGTAGTAGGCGGGCGCGTCGGGATTGTCGAACCACTCGGCCGGGGCGATCTCGGGGATCTTGCTCTCATCGACGCGGTCCAAATACTCAGCCGGCGGGTGGAATGGGCCATGCGGCTGAACGTAGCTAACCTGGACCAGCAGCGGCTGATCGGCCGGCGTTTCGCAGATGAACTCCAGCGCGTGGCGCGTGATCCACTCCGTCTGTGACACCTCCGCCGGGAACGGCAGCGGATACCACCCCCCGGATGTGCCCGGCAAGCCCTCCCGCGCGCGTCGGATTCGCTCGGCCAGGTCGACCTTGTCCGGCCCGTACTCGGCGTACCAGGGGATATGACTCGCCCAGATGGTGGCCAAGACGTTATCGAACTGATCGGGATGCTCAGCCGCCACCCAGTCCAGCCATTCGCCGCCGCGAGCGTCCTCGGTGTTGTGCACCACGTCGAAGCCGTACGCGCGGTAGTTGTCGTTCAGGTGCGAGTCGCGGTAATGGCTGCGGAAGTGCAGTTTGCCCAGCGCGCCGGTCCGCCACCCGCCCTGCTGCAGCGCATGCATGAAGGTCGGCAATTCCGGCGACAGCTCGTAGCCGTTCTCGATCACCCCATGCCCGCGCGAGGTCAGACCCGTCGCGATCGTCGACCGCGCCGGCTGACAGACAGGATTGGAGGTGAAGGCGTTACTGAACATCACCCCGCGCGCCGCCAGGCGCTCGATGTTCGGAACAGGCACAGCTCCTGCCCTCGCCGCCTCCAGCCACCGAGCCGAAAGCTGGTCCACCATAAACAGCACCACGTTGGGCGCCGAGTTCTTCTGTTTCATCTTTCAGCTTTCCGTTTTCAGCTTTCAGCTTTGTCGAACTTCACGCCTAGTTTCACGCACTCGTTGGGGTGGCTTATGATGCGCGGGTAGGCGGTCATGAGATCGTCGAACGTCACGACCGGATCGACCACGCTCTCGCCGCTCAGTCGCCCGTCGACCAGCATGTCCCAGCAGACCTCGACGATGCGGGTCTCGTCCCATCGCGGGTGATCGCGGCTGGGATCGCTGCAGGCGCGGGCGAAGATGATGTTCGGCCGATTCCAGTGGGCCTCGGTGCCGAAGTCCAATGTCTTCTCATACGGCGGCGGCCACGAGCCGGCCACCACGTTGCCGCCAAATGCCACGCACCGCAGCGCCGCCTGCATGCCGTCGACGTTGGAACTGAAGTCGATGGCCACGTCGACGCCGCGCTTACCGGTGACTTTCTTGATTTCGATGCCGACGTCGCAGTCGGTGGGGTCGAAGACCATATCGGCCCCGCACTCGACGGCTGCCCGGCGGCGGCGCTCAAGCGGATCGACCGAGATCACCGGACACGCGCCGGAGAGCTTGGCCAGTTGGACCGTCATCAGCCCGATGGCCCCGGCCCCGAGGACAGCGACGGCGTCGCCCACGCGGACGTTACCGTCCCGCACCGCTCCCATCGCGAAGTCAGCGGGGTCCAGGCAGACGGCCGACTTCCAGCTCATCTCCTCAGGCACGGCTTTGACCCACTCGGCCTCGAAGTCGTGGACCTCGCCGAAGGCCGCGTGGGCACAGATGCGGTCTCCGATCTCAAACCGGGTGACGTCCAAAGCCTTTTCGATCACCGGCCCGACCAACATGTTGCCGACGATCGTAGACTCGGGGCGCTCGCTCGGCCCGCCGTGCATGAAGACGCCCAGCTCCCCGTCGATGGGAAAACGGTCGTAGCCGTAGCCGTTGACCATGGATGTTTCCGAGCCGTGCTTCGGCGCGGCGAACTCGCTTTGTACCCGAATCATCCCGGGCGCAAGAGGTCCCAGCTCGTATTCCCGCATCTCCATCTGGGTTGGCGAAAGAGCGACGATGGTTCGTGGCATGATGTGGTTCCTTTATCTCTTGTTGGGTGGCGGGGCTCCCGTCCCGCCACCTCTGACGACTTCCGCGACGCGGCGGGACAGGAGCCCCGCCGCGCTACTATCAGTCACACTTCAATGACCTCAATATCCTGCATGCTGCCTAGGATACCATCCGCCCATTTGATGTATTTGATCTTCTCGGGCTTGTGGCCCAGCATCCGCGAGCCGACGGCGTCAACGGCAACCGGATCGACGCCGGCCAGGATGACGCCGAACTCCTTGGGATCGCCGTGCAGGTGTGCGCCGGTCAGACCCACCGCGGCATCGACCACGCACAGGTCCGGCCGCTTGTAGCAGCAGATATCGACCACGCACCCGTGCGTCGACGGCGAATGCAGATCGGACTTGTTCCACGCGCCTCGATAATGCGGCGCCGACGCGAGGCCGAAGAAGTTTTTCATCGAGACGGAGGTCGTCGTCATGCTATGGTCCTTCAGCACCGGCAGCGAGATGATAAAGGCATCGACACAGACGGCCGGCATGAAGAACTCTTTGAGCACCCGCGCATCGTCGCGCGTCAGGCGGACCTCCGGGGCGGTGTTGAAGTCGATCAGCCGAATGCCCTTCCGCTGGGCGAGGTCTTGATAGCCGCGATCGGCAAACAGGTCGCCCGTCTCCCCCTGCCCGCAGCCTTCGCCGATGACGACCTCGGCGTCGCAGTGGGCTCGCACGTAATCGATCACCGCTTCAGCCGCGGCAACGTTCGTCGTCACCGGCGGCGGGCGATTGATGGTGAGGTTCGGCTTGATGATGATCAGCCGGTCGTCAGGCAGCAGTTCAGCCGCGCCGATGGCGTCCAACGCATTCGAAACGCTCGTCGCGTAATCCGTAAACTGAGCTTTCGCGACTGTGCTCATGCGCACACCTCCAACTCGGGTGCCACGCTTCTGCTCGCAGAAGCGTGCTGAGTATGAGAACGCGAGCACGCTTTCACAAGTGAAAGCGTGGCACCCAGGCACAGCTTTGCCACTTAGTACGTTCCGAACTCCTGGACCGTCTCGACCATGGCCTTGAGATTATCCAGCTTGGTGTTGGCGGGCACTTCGTCGGCCGTCGCCAGAACGTATCCCCCGCCGGGCATGCCTTCGTCCAGGCAGCGGCGGGCCTCGCGACGCGCGTCGTCCGCCGAACCGAACGCCAGGACGAGGCAATCGAAGTTGCCCATCAGGCACATGGTGCCGCCGTAGAGCTTCTTGGCCTCGGCCAGCGTGATGTTGCCTTCGTTGGGCTCGAAGGTCTCCACGAAGTGCACGCCGGCGTCGGCGAACATGGGCAGGTACTCGCGGATCGGCCCGAGCGTGTACAGGCCCGCGTACTTGCCCGGCGCCTGGCGGACCTTATCCATCATCAGAACGATGTCGGGCAGGACCCATTTTTCGAGCCACGCCGGCGACAGTTGCGAGCCGGTCGCCCAGCACACGTCCAGCCACGCCACTTCGGTCTGGGAGGCGCAGAAAGCGTCGACGTGCCGGGCGACTCGCACGCGCTCCAGGTCGAACAGCTCGCCCATCAGGTCGGGCTCGTCGAACAGGTCCAGCATGAGCCCCTGCATGCTGCGATTGTTGCCCAGGATCGCGTAGCCGCACACCATGCCCACGCCGGCCATCCCGTCATCGCCCATGAAGGCCAGTGCTTCGTTGAGCATCGAGTAGTCCGGCTCGCCGGCCCCGGCGATGTGCTTTTCGAGCAGGTCCATGTAGGCCAGCCAGTCATCGCGGTCCTTGATGGGGTAGTCGACCATCTTGCCCACCAACGGGTCGTCAGGGATCATGCCCCAGACGTTCTTGCCCGTCATGGTGCGGCCTGGTGTGCGAATGACGAGGTCGCTTTCGAAACCGCCGCCCGCTCGCGGGCGATCCTCACCGCTCTCGTAGGCGTAGCCGTCCGGCAAGGTCACGGGAATGTCGATCCCGAGCGGCCCGCGGTGGTAGCACGAGCCAATCATCTGATGGACCTCGAAGATCGCCTTCCAATCGCTACGGCCGAGCGTCTTATGTGCGAACCGCCCGTGAATCAGCGGCGCCACAGGCACCACATCCGGCTGCTCCCCACGAACGGCCGCCAGGAACGCTTCCTTCTTGGTCACGGCACGTCCTTTCGATGCTCGGGCCCCGAAGGGGTCCAAGTCAGTAGCCGGGGGCGTCAGCCCCCGGACCAAGTGGCCCGGCTCGATGAGCCCCGACGGGGCGACAGTAGGGCCAGTCTGCTGCGTCACTGTCGCCCCTTCGGGGCTCACCTCTATTGTGCATCCTCCTCCGGCGGCTTACGCCGCCGGCTACTCACTATCGGCCCTTCGGGCCTACACCGGCTGGACCTCGTAGCTGCCGCCGGAGGCGGTGTCGAAGCAAATCACGCCGTCTTCCACATCGGCCGGGACGGGTTTGCCGTCGGCGTCGATGACCTTGGCGTCGCCGTCGAACGGATTGACCAATCGGCATCGCTTGCCGACTTCGGATTCGATGGCGACCGGGCCGGTCTTGCCGCCGGTTTGGGCGGCGCTGACCAGGAACGCACCCTCGGCGCGGAAGGTCTTGAACGCACAGTTCAGCTTCTTCGGCCAGGCCGGGAACACGCGGATGCTGCCGTCCCAGCTCTGGAGCATCATCTCGATCAGGGGCATGATCATGCCCGTGCCCTCGACGTACAGGCCGCAGTAGCCCATGTCGTCGGAGCCCATCCCGCGGCACGTGCCATTGCGCTGCAACTCGCGGCGGAGGGTCTCGCGGATGCCGTCGATGGCCTTGTCCGGCTCGATCTGCCCGCCGCGAATGCACGACGTCCACGGCCGCGGCGTCCCGCCCGTGCCGCCGGCCCAGTTGCCGCTCCGCTCGCCGGTGGTCATCAGCTTCAACGTGTGTTCCGACGTCCCCTCCCCGTTGGGCCGGTTGAACTCAGGGAAGTTCAGGTCCAGCCAGGCCCGCTCGGCGTCGCTAAAGCCGGACAAATCCACCCCCGCCGGCTCGGCGAGGTTGGCGACGATCTCGGTCCACTGGGCCCGCAGGTCTTCATCCACACCCAGAATCTCAGCCGCCTTGGTCGCGTACTGCAGGCAGTAGCGCGTGTGCCGGATGACCTGTGGCTTGTCGAGGTAGGTCTCGATCTTGCCGGTGAAGTGGCTCTCGCCCTGGGGTGAGGGGAACGCGTGGTAGAGGCCGTCATCCCATTTCTGCAGCGTGTCGGTGTAGAACAGCGCCGCGTCGCGGATGACGGGATACGCCTCGTCGGCCAGCCACTGCTCGTCCTGCGTGTAGAGGTACCGCCACCACCAGTAGCTGGCGACCCAGCCGGTCATGTAGCTCATCCGGCAGATGCCGCCCGTGCCGTAAGGATCCTCGAAGTACGGGAACGGATAGCCCAGCAGGTGGATGAACGTGCCGCGAGCGTTCCAGTATTTCTTCGCGAACAGGCGGCCGGCTTCGACCATGTGCTTCATGCCGACGAAGAACGAGTCGGCCATCCCCACGTGGTTGCTGGCCAAGTTGCCCCAGAACGGCTGCTGGTAGTTGTAGTTCGTGTGGTAGTCGCCGTGCCACAGCGAGTAGTCCTGCACGGTCGAGGGGAACGCCAGCCCCGGGGCCACCACATCCGCCCGATACGCGCAGCGGCGGGCGTGGAGGATGCCGTACCACATTTTTTCAATGAGCGGGTCGTCGATCTCGACAGCCGAGCGACTCCAGAAATCCGTCGCGTCGGCGTGGGTATCCTGCCGCCACTGGGCCAGCATGCCGGGCAGGTCGTCGGCCAACATGCCCGTGATGCGGTTGAGCTCCGCCTTCAGGCCACCGTCGTCGCTGCTGGCGGGCACGGCGATCGCCAACCAACCTTCGGGCACGTCTTCGTCTTTCTTGCGCAGATGGATCACGCCGTCGCCCTTGCTGAACGGGCCTTGCGGCTCGATGTTCAGCCCCGTTACGTAGGGCACGAGGGCGTAGCAGTAGCCGTTGGGGAACTCGATATCCGGGTGGAACAGTTGCTCGATGGCCATGCGGCCTTCGACTTCGAGCACAGCCGGCGGCGGCAGGGGCGTGACCTTGGGCGATTTGATCGCCCCTTCCCACATCCAGTAGCCGGTCTTGATCTCGTATTCGCAGGCGAAGTCCTCGACGTCCGGGTCCGCCCAGCGACGCAGCACGAAGCGAATGGGCGGCTGCGAGCGGGAGCGTGTCTCGTTGGTGAGATTCTCCACCTGCCAGCGGACCACCAGCGCGTTGGTATGCGGCGGGATAAAGCACGTGAAGCGATACGTCAGGCCGCTCTCCCACGTCAGCTCGATGACGGCTTCGCCCTTCTCGATGAGGACCTTCTGCGAGATCTTCTCGTCAAGCTGATCGATCGGCAGCCGGACCATCAACTCGCCGACGGGCTTGGGGCACGGGTATGGCCGATTGCCATAGCCCGGCGCGCCGCGGACCAACTCGTGCATCCGTTTCTCGTCAGCCGGCTCGCCCTTGGTCGCTCGGGCCTTGGCGCGATCGTCGGCGGTGTAACGCTCGGACACCCAGCCTTCATCCCGAATGCCGCGGATGAGTTCCTCGATGTGAGCGGGCTCGGCGTCGTCGGACGTATCCAGCCGCCGATCCCACACATCGTTCTTCCCAAACCGCCAGATGATGGTGTTGGCCCGCTGGTAGATGCTGACCGACAGGTCGCCGTTACCCAGCAACAGCCCTTCCTCCGGCTCGAACACCATGTGATCAATTTCAATCGTGTGCATCGGGCGCCTTTCTGTTCCGGCGACAACTCGCTTACCAGCCTGAAGGGCTGGAATTCGTCAGCCCAGGGCGACGCCCTGGGGAAGCGGCAATCCTACAAACCCCGACCAAGCCCTGAAAGGGCGAAATGGAGCCCGTCACGGCCAATCCGCTCGTCGAGGGAAGTATAAGGCGGCCCCGCAGGCATACAAGGGCCTTGCCAGCGGCGCGGCCTGGCGAGAAATGTCCATATTCTGACATAGTTCGCCGAATACGCCCGCCGCCGGTTGCGTCGGTGATATGGAAGGCGGGCGAGTATTCTCCCCCGCAAAATGCGGCCGCATCTTGCGGCCGCCTCTTGTGGTCGCCCCAGGCTGCCGGTACATTCTTCGGAGCAACTCAACCGGTAGTCGCGGGAAAGGAGCATGAACCATGAATGAGTGGTGGAACAGCCTGGACGCCCTCAACAAAGCGTTCTACATGGGCGCGGGATTCTTCTCGCTGATCTTGCTTTGGCAGTTCCTCACCTCGCTGATCGGCATGGGGGGCGATGGGGCCGACATCGACGTGGATGCCGACATGGATATCGACGGCCTGGACCTGGACAACATCGAGGCCGGCGCCATCGAGGAGGCCGGCGAGACCATCGCCGCCTTCAAGGTCCTCAGCCTTCGTGCGATCCTGGCCTTCTGCACGCTGTTCTGCTGGGCGGCGGCGCTCTACCTCGACCGTGACCTGGCGAGGTCCAGGGCCTTGGTTTACGCCTTCTTCTGGGGCCTGGCCGGCTGGGCCGTTGTCGCCGCGCTGGTGTACGGCATTCGGCGGCTGGCCGAAAGCGGCAACCTGCGGCTGGCGACCTGCGTCGGCACGCGCGGCACGGTGTACCTGAATATTCCCGAGCAGGGGGAAGGGCGAATCCGGATAACCGTCAGCGGCGTCGTCTCGCGGGTCAAGGCCCGCTCCATAGACGGCGGGGCCATCCAGTCCGGCGTACCCGTCCGCGTGGCTCGGACCCTCGACGCTAACACAGTTGAAGTTGAAGCCATCCCAGTACGGGATGAACAGAAAGGGAGTGAATGATGACCGATTTTCTAGCTGCAGCCGCCCGGGTGGCCGCAACCAAGCCCGACGACGACTTGACGACGACCGTCATCCTGGTCCTGCTATTGGCAGGCATCGGGCTGGGCGTGATGATGATGTTCTTCAGCCGCTACAAGCGGTGCCCGTCCAACCGGATCCTGGTGATCTACGGCAAGACCGGCCGCGGGGCCGCCAAGTGCATCCACGGCGGGGCGGCGTTCGTCTGGCCGTTGATCCAGGCGTACGACTATCTCGACCTCGAGCCGTTCGTCCTGCCCATTGATCTATCCAGCGCGCTCTCGCAGGAGAACATCCGCGTGACCGTGCCGACCACCGTCACCGCGGCGGTGTCCAACCAGCCCGGCGTCATGGAAAACGCCGCCATCCGCCTGCTGGGCCTGTCACGACAGCAGATCCAGGACCAGGCTCAGGACATTATCCTCGGCCAGATGCGTGCCGTCATCGCCACGATGAAAATCGAAGAGATCAACATCGACCGGCAGGCGTTCCTCGCCAAGGTCAATGACGCGGTCTCCGGCGAGTTGGAGAAGATCGGCCTGTCGCTGATCAACGTCAACATTCGCGATATCGACGACGAGTCCGGCTACATCAAGGCCATCGGCCGAAAGGCCGCCGCCGAAGCCATCAACCAGGCGAACATCGACGTCGCCGAGCAGGAAAAGCTCGGCAAGACCGGTGTCGCCGAACGCGAGCGCGACGCCCGCGTCGCTGTCGCCGCCGCCAATGCCGCCGCCCAGATCGGCGAGGCCACCGCCGACCGCGACAAGCGTCAGGACGTGGCGAGCCTCGATGCCGAGGCCGTCAACGGCGAGACCGAAGCCAACGCCCACAAGGCCGGCTATCGCGCCATGCAAAAGGTGGCCGAGGAAGAGGCCCGTGATCGCAGTGAATCGGCCGCCCGTCAGGCCGACGGCGCCATTCGCGTCGCCCAGGAAGTGGCCGAGAAGACGGCCGAAGAAGCCCGCGCCGATCGCGAGGCCGCCCGCCTCAACGCCGAAATCGTCGTGCCCGCCAACGCCAACCGCGAGAAGGTCGTCATCGCCGCCGACGCCCGCAAGCAGGAATCCATCCGCGTCGCCGAAGGTCAGGCCGCCGCGTTGCTGGCCAAGATGACGGCCGAGGGAAAAGGCGTCCAGGCCATCCTCGACGGCAAGGCCGAAGGCTATCAGCGACTGGTCGCTGCCTGTGCGACGGCCCAGCAGGCCGCATCGCTGCTGCTGATCGAGAAACTCACCGAGGTCGCCGGCATCCAGGCCCAGGCCATCCAGGACCTGCCCATCGAGAAGATCATCGTCTGGGACGGCGGTTCGGGCGGCGACGGCGAAGGCGGCATGGCCGGCCTAGGCCGACGCCTCATGGGCGCCCTGCCCCCGATGCACGAACTGGCCAAACAGGTCGGCCTCGACCTGCCCGACTTCCTCGGCAAACTCGCCAACGAAGCCAAGACCAAGCAGGCAGAAGAACAGAAGTAAAGATCACCACAAAGAGCACAAAGAACACATTAGCGCGGTGGGTCTCCCAGCCCACCGCGTTTCTTTGCGCACTTGCACCGCCCCCACCCCTTATCCGTGTAACGCACTGACTCCAGCCACTTGCCGATGCTTCCGTCGATTTGTTTCAGGTGGCATCCGCCGCAATCCTTGCCTCGCTCGGATCGGCGACCGTCATAAGACAAGGGGCCCCTCGACGTCGCTCGCCAGGGCTGGTTTAGCCCGCTTCATGCTAATTGCCGCCACGTCGAGAGCCCAAACACACCCGAAGCTCTTGCACACTAGATGTTGAATCGCGAGTAGATATTGAGGATGAGCACCTCTATATGGCCTGCCACTCGATTCTCACCAAGTTTAAGCGAGCTTGGATGGCCACAGCCATTCCGAAGCTTCAGACAATTCTGAAGCTCCTGCTTAACGTTCTTGCCAATAACTGAGATGCTCTGGAGCACGTCAAGAAACCCACTTTCCTTCATCATTCCCAGGTCATCAGTCGTCTTCGCCTGCTTCCACTTGGGGTTCCTTCTCAACGCTTCCTTGTTGAACGCGGCCAGGGAGTTGGCCACAACATGAGCGTGCAACAGGGCAATGGCCCCAACCCAAGAAAACACCACAGATGCGCGAAACAAGCCAGCTTCAAGACAGGCCATCGCTTCTTCTACGAACTCTCGCACGTTCGGATCTCTTAGCTTCCCAAGCTCGGAACGAAGACTTGTGGCCACGCTGACGACGCGCGGGGCTTTCGTCCCCGCCCTGATAGACCGGACATGGGCGCTACCAGTATCAGTCAACTCCCATCCGAGATCTGTCCGCCTGCAAAGCCCTTTCGCGGCGTCAAGCAATTGCGAAATGTTCCACTTGCTGGCCCGGCGGACGCCCGCTTTGACCGCCAACTCCCTTATCTTCTTCACCGCTTTCGGTGAACCTCGCCCTTCGTCCAAACAAACGAGGAGTACCTGAGTCTTGGTCAGGCCCGGACGGTGAACAACGTCCTTCAGGAGAGAGCTACTTGCCAAGGGCTTTCTCCAGGCTGTTCTTCTCCTCATCACTCAGCGCGTATTCGTCTTTGCTTGTCTCAAGAAGCTTCTGGCTGCCCACCAGGGTCCCAAGCATCTTGCTGAGGTTGCCGGAGTGTGTCTGCTTGTAGTAGTGCGTCGCCGTCTTCATCTTGTTCAGAAGATCCGATCGAGAGAAGCTCTTCTTCCCGGCAACAAATGTGAGGTGCGCCGCCGCGGCAATGACCAATTCCGGCCCCTTCTTACAGTTCAGCTTGCCAGCAATTGTCCCAGTCGTGCCCTTTATTGGCCCCTTTCCCAACGCGTTGTCATCAGCATCAGGATCATCAGGAGACACCAGCACACCCATTTCCGCAGTTAGATTCGCGACCTTGACAAGAAGCTCCGCCAGGTCCTTCTTCAGAAAGGTCTCTGGTCCCTCATATTCGACCTGCACAGGCCCCATCTGGATTCGCACTTTGCACTGCATGAGAAATCTCCCTTCTAGGTCCGGCGACCCATCTTTCGTTATCTTACAGGTAAGATGTTACACAAGAAGCCCCTCCTGCAAAAGGGGCATTTCTCCTCTCCCGCCCCTCAGCGACCGCTGCGCCGGGCGACCACTCACACTCGCTCTTCTGCCACAACGTCCACGGCCTGTCGACCTGTGTCATCCAGCATTGATTCGCCGCGCCGTAGCCGTTACATTTCGTCCTCTCTTGCGGCTATCGGCCGAGAAATCAAGGAGCAAATCATGGCATTGGGCCCGGAATGGCAAGATCGGCTGAAAAGCTGGATGGATGCGCTCAAGAAGCATTTCTTCCGCAAGCTGGGCACGGTTGAGTTCGAAGGCTTCACGACGGCTGAGAAGCTCACGCCCGAGCAGGCGATGGCCCGGGACTTCGAGCCGCAGCCGGTGGGATCGAGCTGGGGCGAGAAGTTCCACTTCGGCTGGTTTCGCGGGTCCGTCACCGTCCCGGCTGAGGCGGCGGGCAAGAAGCTCGTCCTCCGCCACGGGTTCAACAAGGAGGGGCTGGTCTTCGTCGACGGCGCCCCGGCTGGGCACGTCAGCAACACCGGCCAGCCGTTCGTGCTGAGCCTTGATGCCGAGGCCGGACGCGAGTACGAGCTGCTGCTGGAGGTCTCCGCCGGCTACGACCCGCAGCGTTGCGACACCGGCCCGGTTCCCCTGGGCGAGCGGGCCGTGCCCGACGATCACCCCGGCAATACGCCGACGCTCGGCGAGACGGCCTTTGGCATCTGGCAGGAGCGGGCGGCGCAGCTTTGGTTCGACGCCGAAACGCTTCGGTCGATGCTTCCCTACATCTCGGAAGACTATTCCGTGCGGGCTAACGAAATCGAGGAAGCCCTGAAGGACTTCACGCTGATCGTCGACTTCGAGCTGCCTGAGGACGAAATGCTGGCCACCTTCGACGCGGCGCGCGAGCGGCTGGCCCCTGTGCTGGCCAAGCCCGCCGGGCCGTCGGCGCCGACGCTGACGGCCTTTGGGCACGGGCACCTGGACGTGGCGTGGCTGTGGCCGTTGGCGGAGACCGAGCGGAAGATCGCCCGCACCGTCAGCAACCAACTCTCCCTGATCGAGGAGTTCCCCTGGCACCGTTACCTGCAGCCGCAGCCGCACCTGTACTGGATGCTCAAACGCGACTATCCCGAGCTATACGAACGGGTCAAGCAGGCGATCGCCGACGGAACAATCCTCGCCGATGGCGCCGTCTGGATCGAGCCGGACACCAACATGGCCTCGGGCGAGGCGCTGATCCGCCAGTTCCTGTTCGGCAAGCGCTTCTTCAAGGAGGAGTTCGGCGTCGACAGCGAGGTATTGTGGCTGCCGGACGTGTTCGGCTACTCGGGCAACCTGCCGCAGATCATGGCCGGCTGCGGCGTGAAGTACTTCTCCTCGTGGAAGATCTTCTGGAACTACCACGGCGGCGAGCCATTCCCCCACGACATCTTCACGTGGGAAGGCATCGACGGCTCGACCGTGCTGGTGCAGTTGGTCAACAGCTACGGCATGGGCTGCACGCCGGATTCGACGATCCGCAACTGGCGCGACCGGCGGACCAAGGACCCGCGGTTCGACCAGCGGATGCACGTGTTCGGCTGGGGCGACGGCGGCGGCGGGCCATCGCTGGAACACCTGGAGTTCACGCGGCGGCAGTTCGACCTGGACGGGGTCCCGAAGATCAAGATGTCCAGCCTGGCTGAATCGTTCGCCGAACTGGAAGCCAAGGGAGAGCCCAAGGATCGCTACGTCGGCGAACTGTACTTCCAGTGCCACCGCGGCGTGCTGACCAGCCAAGCCAAGACCAAGCTGGGCAACCGCCGCGGCGAGTTGGCGCTTCGCGAGGCGGAGATGTGGTGCGTGGCGGCCGCAGCGGCGGATAAGGACTATGTCTATCCCACCGAGGCAATGACCGACGCCTGGCGGGCCGTCCTGCTCAACCAGTTCCACGACATCCTGCCTGGTTCGTCCATCAAGCGGGTGCACGATGAAGCCGAGGCCGCCTACGCCGACGTCATCGACGCGACGCGGAGTATCTTCTCCGTCGCCGCCGCCTCGCTGGCCGACCCGGGCGACGCGATCACCGTCTTCAACTCCCTCTCGTGGGATCGCCAGGTGCTCGTCATTCTGCCCAGCGAATGGATCGGCGCAACGACCGACAACGGCGAGTCGCTCTGCCCCCAAAAGAGCGACGGCCACCAGATCGTCGAAGTGACCGTGCCCTCCTGCGGCTGGACGACACTGACGCCCTCGCCCGCGTTGCAGGCCGACGATTCGAAGATCGTCCCCAACGGCGGCGTCGAGGCGGACGCCAACCGGCTGGAGAACGATCTGATCCGCATCGAGTTCGACGGCTCGGGGCGGATCACGAGCATCATCGACAAGCAGACGGGCCGCCAGTTCGCCGGCGGGCTGGGCAACGAATTCAAGATGTTCAAGGATACGCCCAGCCAGTTCGACGCGTGGGATATCGACAGCATGTACGAGCTTCTGCCGATCGATCTGGACCTGTCGGCCGACATCGACGTGATCGCCGCCGGGCCCCTGTTCGCCACGCTGCGGGTCAAACGCAAGCTCAACAATTCGGTGATGGTTCAGGACATTCGCCTGCGGACGGGCAGCCGGCGGGTGGACTTCCACACCGTCATCGACTGGCAGGAGCAGCACAAGCTGCTGAAGGTCGGCTTCGATACCAACATTCATGCTAACGAGGCGATTCACGAGATCCAGTTCGGCCACGTCGCCCGGCCTAACCATCGCTCGCGGCCGTTCGACGCCGACCGGTACGAGGTCGCCAACCATCGCTGGACGGCCCTGGCCGAGGCCCGCCGCGGCGCCGCAGTGCTGAATGACTGCAAGTACGCGGTGAATTGCCTCGGCGGCACGATCAATCTGACGCTGCTGCGGGCGCCGATGGCCCCGGACGACCTGTGCGACCGCGGCCGGCAGGAGTTCACCTACGCCTTCTGCGTCTGGGACGACGCTTCGCTCGCCGACAGCGGCGTCGTCCGCGAAGGCTACTCGCTGAACACCCCGCCAACGGTCGTCGCCGGCGCGGGCGCCAGCCGGTCGCTGCTGAGCGTCGACGCCGACAATATCATCATCGAGACCGTCAAGCCCGCCGAGGACGGCAGCGGAGACGTGATCGTCCGTCTCTACGAATCGATGCGCACGGCCACCCGCTGCACGCTGGCCACAACACTACCGGCCGCCAGCGCCGTCGAGACAGACATGCTCGAAAACGAGACCGCCTCGCTGACCATTGCGAATGGCCGAGCCGATTTGAGCTTCCGCGCCTTCGAGGTCAAGACAATCCGGCTGAAGCGTTAGGCTGTAATCGCGAAGAGACTCCAGCCAGCGCTGACTGGACGGCAACTGGACAAGGGGATTATGCAATGATTGGGTGCCACGCTTTTGCGTTGTCTGCAAAAGCGTGCAGGGCCCCGAATTGAAATACACGCTTCTGCAAGCAGAAGCGTGGCACCCGCCAGGGCTACGCGATATCGGAATCTGCCCTAGCTGTGGGCCTCGACCGTCTCGAGGGCGGGCTCGGCCGCTGGGCCCGGTGTGCCGGGGAGGGCGTGGGCGGCGCGGTGGTTGTCGACGGACCGCATGGGGATTTGGCTGCGGGGCGGGTGCGTGCAGCGTTTGATCGTGCAGACCATCAGCCGCAGACCCCAGATGAACGTTCGCCGGGCCGTCTTGGCCAGGCCCCACATGCCGAAGATCTGGAGCGCCACGTCCTGCTTCCTGAAGCGGTTGCCCTTGCCAAAGAGCAGGTGCAGCATCCGCAGCGGGTTGTAGAACCACAGGTAGCCCAGCAGGATGTTGAACTGTTTTCGCCACGGCTGGGGGTGCAGCGAGGCGATGACGTGGTTGCCGTCGATCAGGTACGGTTCGACCCGCCGGCGGCCCACACTGTGGTAGACCATTTTGGTGGTATAGGTCGGAACGTAAAGCTTCGACCCCGGCGACGGCGTGACCATCAGCACCTGCAGGCTGGTGGCCCCGGCGGCCTTGAGCAGCCGCACCTGGTTGAGCAGCCCGCTGTCGTCGTCGCGCGTCCTGAGAGGCTGCTCGTCGTGGTGCATCATCATCGGCATCGGCATAATGCCGTTTTCTCGCAGCAACTGGAACGTCTCGGTGGTCTTGTCGGCCGATTGGCCCTTTTGGACCAGCTTGCCGGACATATCCTCCACGCCGATCCACAGGGCTCGGATGCTGGCCAGGCGAATCAGCGGCAGGTGCTCGCGCAGTTGCAGCGTATCGTGAACGGTCGCCTCGGTGGCCAGCCGCACTCGGCGGCGCAGCGCCTGGCCGTCGATCTTGGCCATCGCCAGCGTCTCGACCATGGTCAGTGTTCGCTCGTGGTCGTTGAAAAAGTTGTCATCGGCGCCGAAGTAGTTCCGCAGGCCGTACTCGCCATAGAGCCGCGATAACTCCTCGACGATTCGCTCGCCGCTCTTCGTGCGGTATTGCCGCTGGTTGTAGGCCGGGATCGGACAGTACTGGCAGCGAAACTTGCAGCCCACCGTCATCACCAGCGAGCTGAGCGGCGTCAGGCGGCGGACGCGTTCGGGCCCTGCGGGGACCGACGACAGCGTCGCCTTGCGGCCGGGCGGCTCGAGCAGGCCGTACCCCAGCGCCGGGTGCGCCAGATCGTCCAACTCGCCGGCCAGTCGCTGAATGCCGGTATCGATGAGTTCTTCGGGCGGCCCATCCCCTCGGCCGAGGGCATAGACCAGTCCTGGGATATCGTCCAACATGCCGCTGTCGCGGGCGCGGAGGAACGTCTGCCGGATGCGCTCGCCGCTGCCGCGAGCATTGAGCAGCACCTCCAGCAAGCTCAACAAAACATAGTCTTCGCCGGTAACGGCCAGGTCGGCGGCCCAGGGATCATCCGGGTCGGGAGAGAATACATCCCACGGCTCGTAGATGGTCTTGGGGCCTCCGACAATCACGAGCGGGCGATGGGCCGGGTCGATCCGGCACGCGTCGCGAATAAGCTCGCGACAGGGCGTCCAGTGCAACTGCATGCTGGAGATCAGCAGCAGGTCGGGCACGCGGCCGTCCAATTTCATCTGCGACGGGCGGACCTTCCGGTTCCACTGCTGCAGGACGATGCGGGTCTTTTCGAACCCGGAGTCGACCATCGACGACCCGACGGCCCGCACGCCGGCGGGCGCCATCCGCAGATCGGCGTAGAGAAACGGCAGCATCCGCGTGCGGTGATCGAACGCGCAGACGATCACGCTGGCCAGATCGTGCGCCGGTGCGATTCGTCGAAGGCGCGCGCGGATGTCGGCCACCTCACCGGCCGCCAATAACCGATCGCCTTCATCGCGAAAAGGAAGTTCCATGCCGCATCGCTCCACAGGGGACCATCAGGGCTCGCCTACCATTCATCCATCCAGGCTAGGCCAGCGGGCCAAGATGATACTCCATCCGTCGCGCTGGGCCAAACCCTAAGCGACGTCCCTGGGCGAGCGGATGAGCCTTGCCCCCGGCCCCTGCGGGTCATAAGCTGGCCTCGGGTGGAAAATGCCAATTTCACGAGAACTTTCAACAAGGTGCAGGCGTCTTAAAGACTGGCCAGCCATAGGGGTCTGCGCCAAGTCGCCGCACCGACAATGAAGGAGACTACCATGCCCACGAAACCTTACATCACACTGGGAATGCTGTTTGTCTTGCTGCTCGCAACGGCCGCCTTGGGCGAGCCCACCATCGCCGACAGCCGGATCGAGTCCGTCACGGTCTATCGCGGCCAGGCCCTGGTCACGCGCGTGGTGACGCTGCCGGCGGAAAAGGGCGAGCTTCAGGTCGTCGTTGAGGATCTGCCCGCGGCGGTGATCGGATCGTCCCTGGCCGCCAGCGCCGACGGGGCCGAGGGCGTGACGATTCGGTCGGTCCGCTACCGCAGCGAGGCGCTGGACCAGGCCCCCCGCGAAGATGTCGCCGAACTGGACGAGCAGATCAAGGACACAAACCACGAGATCTTCGCCAACAAGCAACGCCTGGGGCTGCTGGACAGCAAGAGCGCCTATCTGGACAAGTTGGCGACGTTCATCACCCCCACGGCCAGCACCGAGATGAGCAAGGGCGTCCTGAATGTCGAGACCCTGGGCCGGATCACGCAGATGTCGTTCGAGGCCCGGGGCGACATCGTGGAGCAGCGGATCGAGCTGACGAGGCGCGCCGCCGACTTGCAGGAGGAGCTCGGCCTGTTGCAGCGGAGGCGAACGGAACTGGCCGGCAGCGGGCAACAGGCCGCCCGCCAGGCGGTTATTTTCGTCTTCAAGGATCGGTCCGGCGCAGCGGCTGTCCACCTGAAGTACCTGGTCAACTCGGCCAGTTGGTCGCCGGCATACAACCTGCGCCTCAACGGCGACGGCTCGACGGTCGATGTCGAGTACCTCGCCGAGGTCCAGCAGAAAAGCGGCGAGGACTGGGCCGGCGTCCGCCTGACGCTCTCGACGGCGACACCGCAGCTCAATGCCCGCAACCCGCTGCTGGGCCCGCTGTGGGTGGGCCTGACGGCGGCGGCGGACCAGCCGGCCAGCGCCGACAAGTACGTCAAGTCCAAGAGGCTGCTGTTGGGGGGTCAACGGAGAGCGGGCGAGCAGTTTGCGGCCCAATCCGGCGAAAAGGGCGGCAATCTGGAGCTTGGCTGGGCGCTGAACAAGGCGGCGGCTGACAGTCAGCAGTTGGACCTTGCCGCAGATCCGGCCGCCGTTCGCGCGGGCCGGGGACGCCTGCGGGCGATGGAAGAGGGCTTGGCCGTCTCATACACGTTGGACGGCCGGATGCACCTGGCCAGCCGGTCGGACAGGCAGTTGATCCAGATCAACCGGCTCGAGCTGCCGGCGGCGACGCACTACGAGGCAACGCCGCTGCTGACCAACTACGTCCATCAACTGGCCGAGCTCGTCAACACCAGCCCCATGCCCCTGCTGGGCGGCCCCTACAGTGCCTACATCGGTCAGGAGTTCGTCGGCAAGGGACGCCTGCCGGTCGTCGCCCGCGGACAGAACGTGACGGTCGGCTTCGGCATCGACACACAGTTGCGCTGCTCGCGCGAACTGGTCGAGAAGTCCGACGAGGTCTCCTGGGGCCAGCGGATTCAGACGTTCGACTATCAACTTCGCCTGGAGAACTTCAAGGACCACCCCGTGACGGTTCGCCTCTATGACCGCATCCCGGCCAGCAAGACCGAGGACATCGACATCACGCTGGGCAAGGTCTCCGACGAGCTGTCCACCGACGAACTCTATGTCCGCGACCTGAAGGACAAAGGCCTGCTGCGGTGGGACATTCAGCTCCCAGCCAACGCCGCCGGCGCCGAAGCGAGAGATGTGACCTACCGCTTTGTGATGAAGTTCGCCAAGAACAAACACCTCGGCCGCCAGGCCGGCAACCTGCTGCCAGTCATGAAGGCCGACTACATGATGAGAATGATGATGCACTAGCCGCCCAGCAAACGGACGCGACGTCCCGCACGGCCCGTTGCCCCGGAAAAGAACAAGACGCTGGATCGGCCCATGGGGCTGCCCAGCGTCTTGCGTTAAAACGGAGAGGGCGGGATTCGAACCCGCGGATCGAGGAATACCCCGATCAACGGTTTAGCAAACCGTCGCATTCAGCCACTCTGCCACCTCTCCGGGTGGGGTGCGGCGAACGGGTACCTTATCGAGCCGGCGTGGGTGTGTCAAGGTGAGGAACGGGGACATCTTCTTAGCCCATCCCTGCGACGAGCCCTATATCCCTCATCCTTGCCCGACCTTTGCCGAAGATAATGCTTTGGGCGCCATCCCGACGTACGTCGGGACTCACAGAAGGGTGCGATCTGCAAGGGGCGAGGCGGGCACGCTTCCACGAGTGGAAGCGTGGCACCCCTATTGAGGACCAGACGCAAGGCGTTGCCGATGACAGGTTGGATCATCGAGCTTGATTTTGAGGGGGGGCCACCTACACTCAATCACCATGAGCGTTATCGCCATTATCCCGGCGCGGTTTGCGTCGACGCGGCTGCCCGGCAAGCCGCTGCTGGCTGAGACCGGCAAGCCGCTGATCGAGCACGTCGTCGAGGCCGTCCGGGCCGCTCGGCGCGTCGACGAGATCGTCGTGGCTACCGACGACGAACGAATCGCCGCCGCCGTGGAAGGCTTCGGCGCCCGGGCCGTCATGACCAGCGCCGATTGCGCCAGCGGGACGGATCGCCTGGCCGAGGCCGCCGCGGCCCTGGCCCTGGCCGACGACGATATCGTCATCAACGTTCAGGGAGACGAGCCCGACATGCCCGGGGCCTGCATCGATCGGTTGGTGGAACTAATCGCCTCGGCCGAGGCGCCGATGGCCACACTGGCGACCCCCCTGCCCGCCGATCGGGCGAGCGACCCGAACAAGGTGAAGGTCGTCTGCGACGGCGACGGGCGAGCGATGTATTTTTCCCGCTCGCCGATCCCCTGCGACCGCGACGCGGCCGGCTTCGACGGGTACCTGCTGCACGTGGGCATCTACGCCTATCGCGCAGGTTTCCTCAAGCAGTTCGCCGCCTTGCCTCCCTCGCCGGCCGAGCGGACCGAAAAGCTCGAACAGCTCCGCGCACTGGAGAATGGCTTCACCATCGCCGTGGCGGTCGTGGACTACGCGGGCGACGGCATCGACACGCCCGAAGACTACGCCGCCTTCGTCGCACGCCAACGAAGCTAGCTGCATCCGCAGCGACGGCCAATACCTCGGCCGCCGATCCGGCTTCGCGATCGAAGAACAGCGGGCGACTACTGGGTGTTGGCCTCGGGCCCAACGAGTTGGAAGACACAGCCGGTGGGCAGGTAGGTGGCGGTGACGTCGAGGGCGCGGGTGATGTAGTCGGCGAGTGTGATCATGCCGGCTTCTTCGCTGGTCCCGTGGTTGACGCGGATGACGCCGAAGCCGATGTCCTCGGCATTCTGGATGCCGGCCCAGTAACACGAGCCGTCGTCGCAGACGATGCCGCAATCACAGCCCAGCTCGTAGTAGCCATTCAGGTCGCACCCACAGCCGGTGCCCGCGCCGACCTTGCTGACGACCATTTCCGGATCGCCGGTAAGTTGGACGATGCCTTCGCCGAACGGTTCGCAGGCGGCGGCGACGTGGCCGGCGAGCTGGCCAAGCGTCAACGGCTCGACGTCGCAGCGCAGCAGATAGCCGTCGCCGCCGCGGGTGACGCCGCTGCCATCGCCGTACAGGCCCAGATGCTTGGCCCAGGCAAACGGAATGCCGATCTCATCCCAACGGTCCCACGTGTCGTGAAGCCGCAGGACTGTCATGCCAAGCTCGGTGATCATGGCCAGCTTGTCGCGCGAGGCGGGCGTGTTGCCCGGGCGATCGTCGTTGTGATTCCAGAACGTCGGCTCATGGGTAACGAAGAGCTTCACGCCCATCTCAGCCGCCCGGCGGAGATTCCGCGTCGACGGTATCCAGCAGACCGTGCAGCGGTCGGCGTCGAGGTCGGGGTCGCCAACGATGATCTTATCGACCGTGTTGGCCGGATCGACCCAGGGCGAGTTCGATAGGAAGTGTTCCAGGACGTCTCGTGCTAGCATCGTAGGCCTTTCTCGCTGGGTGGCACGGCTTGCTCGCAAGCCGTGTGGAACGCCGTGCATCGACGAACACGGCTTGCAAGCAAGCCGTGCCACCCATAGTTGATTGGTTTAGCTCCGTGCCTAGCGGGCGAGTGAGCCCATGGGGTCCCACACCGGCAGGACAATGGGCTTTTTCTTCAGGGCGTCGCGGAGTTTGACGGGCAGGTATTTGCTCTTGGCGGCGATTTCGAACATGTGTTCGTTGAACCACGAGTCGTTCATCCGCCAAAAGCCGGCGTTCGCCTTGTCGGTGCCCCAACTGTTCTCCACGCGCCATCGCCGCGGCTTGCCGCCGACGATGTCCACGCCGGTAAAGAGCATCGCGTGACTCATCGCCGTCGAGCCGTAGTGCAGCCGGGCGGCCTTGTCCATCGACAGGCCCATGTCGTAGATGCTCTCGAAGTCCTGCACTTCGGCGTCCCATAGGCCCGTGTCGCGGTGCATCATGTGCCCGACGTCGCAGCCGAACCACACCGGCTCGCCGTCCTGCAGCGTCTTCATGGTGATCCGCTTCATCAGCTCGACGTCGATGTTCAGGTAGATCACTCGCTGGCCGCCGACGACGTTGCCGAGGTGCTCGACGGTGAAGGTCCGCCCGACGGGGCTGGTCGGGCGCGGATCGTGGACCAGGCACACGTAGTCGTCGATATCCACGGTGACGTAGGTCTCGGCGAAACGCTTGGGCGTCATGCCGCGCTGACGGTGAAGCTTGTCGGACTTGTCGGTCCACTGCCAATCGAACTTCTCGGGGGGCGTGCCCAGGTGAATGCACAGAATGCGATGCACCTCGCTGAGCATCTCGGCCTTGGCGGCCCGCAGGTCGGCCAGCTTGGCGCCGCCCGCGAACATGTCCCGCAGCACCTTCGCGCCCAGGCGGAGCTTTCGGATGAGGATATTGTTCATCGAGCCGGTGCTGGATGAGCTTTGGGTCTCCGGCATGATGGTCTTGGGGACGAGTCCGTGCCGGTGGACCAGGCTGATGAACATGTTCCATTGCCCGCCGTCGTCGACGGGGTGCTGGATCAGGTGTTTGACCGTCCGGTCGTCGATATCCCGGTCGGCGGTGTCGATCATGGCCTCCAGGAAGAAGTTGGCCTTTTCCAGCTTGTCCCAAAACAGCGGGTAGTTCTGGCTGAACTCGAAGTTGTCGAGCTTGAGCTTCTTCATGGCGCCGACGCGGAAGAGGTTCATCGCCGCGAACATCCAGCATCGGCCCGAGCCCTTCTGGTTGGTGGCCGTCCACTTATCCAGCTTGATCGAATAGGAGTGTTCGGCGTCTTTGGTCACGTCATGTCGCCAGGCCAGGCCATCGACACTGGTGTGCGTGATGGCGTTCTGCATCACGCTGTAGATGGGCTTGGCCAGAAAGTCCTGGCGCATCTGTTGGATCATCGGCCTGGTGAGCTTGGCCGGCGCTGCGGGGGGTTGCCGACGGGGTTTACGTTTGGGGGCGGTCTTACGTTTTCGTGACTTGGCGACCATGGGGCGCCTCCTGATCGACTGGGCGTATAGTCGGCGAAGGTCCGACCTCTGCGCCAGCGCCCTGTGCGTTGCCCGGCTTGGCTGGGTCGGGTCGGAGGCACCGCTGCAGCGTCAACACCGCAAAGGCCGTTCCGTATTCCTGGTGGTACTGATAGTTGATGAAGTCCCACCACGAGCCGTCCTTCTCCTGCTTATCCAGCAACAGGTGGGCGAGGAAGTCCTGGTGGTATGCCCGCTCCTGGGCGGGCAGGAGGTCCATGCAGACGGCGGCGTAGTAGTGGCCGTAGTAGTAGAAGTATCCGGCGATGGCGTAGTGCGACGCGTGCGGCATGTAGGTCTTGCGGGCCATCGACAGCCACCCGTTGCGGGCGTAGAGGCGTTTGAGCCACGTTCGGATCACCGCCTGCGTCGTGCGCGGATCGCCCCACAGGTACATCGCGGCATTGCAGGCCTGGGATCGGGCGAGGCTGCCGGCGGGCTTGGAGAGCTTGTGGGTGGTCTCCTTGTGGCCGATGTACATGTGGTAGTCGAACGTGCCGTTGGGATTGCGCGCATAGCGCAGCGCCATCATGCCGAGCTTGGTTGTCGCTTTCGGCACGTCATAGCCGGCCTGTTGCGCCTCATGCAGCGCGATCATCACCGTGGCCGTCATGAAGCTGGTCGCCACGATGTTGGGCGGGGTGGAGACGCGCCTGTTGTAGTTGTAATAGCCCCATCCACCGGTGATTGATTGATACCGGCTGAGCAGGTGGATTTGCAGGCGGGTCAGCTCGGCCAGCACCTCGCGGCGCTGGTCGGTCAGGCCCGGCCGCCGGGCCAGGCCCAAGAGCGCGTGAATCGCATAGGCATGCGCCCAGTTGTTGTAGAGCGTGGGAATCGAATCGCGCCGGACCTTTATCAGGTTGGCCGCCACCCACTGCTCGGCGCGATCCAAGGCAGCGGTGATCCGAGGGTCGTCCCCTTCGGCGGCCAGCAGGGCCATGATGCACAGCATGGACGTGCCGGTCTTGAACGCGCGATGCCCGCCGGGCACGGGACACAGAATGGTCACCGGCTTGGTGTCGGAGGATCCCCACGAGCCGTCCCGCCACTGCCGGTCCAGCAGGAACTCGATCCCTCGGTCGACGGCGCCTTGGACAGCCTGCTGGTCGGGTGGGGCAATCGGGAGTGGTGTCGGGCCGAGGGTGGCCGGGTCGGTCGGGCCGGCGCAGCCGGCCGCGCACACCCCCCCGCACATGACGACCAGGATACCCCAAGGCCAACGCACCTTCATGCCAACCGGTCTTTCCACGCGCCGCTACTTGGGCTCGTCGGGCTTGTCCAGCAGGATCACATCGCCGGCAGCCAGGCCTTCGACGATCTCCACGTCATCGCCCTTGCTGCGCCCCACCGTGACCGACTGCTTGACCGTTTCCTCGCCGCGCTGGACGTACACGTAGCGCAGGTCCTCGTCGTCGTCTTCGTGGAAGACCGCCTTGGCGGGGGCCAACAAGGCGTCGGCCTTGTCGTAGGCGACGAGCTTCAGCCCGCACGTCATGCCCGGGGTAACGGGCCCGACGTCGCCATCGATGGCGATCTTGACGGTGAACTGACCCGCCCCCGGCGGCAGGATGATGACGTCGGTAACCTTGCCCTGAAGCTTCTGTGTAGGATAGCCGGTCGGCGTAATCTTGGCGGCCTGGTCGACCTTCAGGTTGTGCAGGTCGCTCTCGCCCGCCTGGGCTCGGATCAGCATGCCCTCGGGCTGGACCAGGGTCATGAAGACCTCCAGCGAGCCGATCCGTCCACCCCTGCGGAGCTTGCCGTCCATCTGCCCGGCCGTGGGCCAAGCGCCTCGAAGGCACTTGCCGTAGTAAACAATGCCGTCAGCCGGCGCCCGGACGACCATCATCTCACGGTCGGCCTTCAACTCGACCAGCTTGCGGTCGGCCTTGGCCTGGTCGTAGAGCATCTTCTTGATCTTGAGGCGCTTTTCCTCCATCTGCATCGGCAGCAACATCTGAGCCTTGTCCCAGGCGATCTCGGCGTCTTTGTGGTTTTTCGCCTCGGTTTCGCGCCGGCGCAGGAAGTCCCGATCCTTGCGACGGGTGTGGCGCATATCGCTGACCTTGCTATCGATCCGCGTCCGGTCCAGGAAGTACTCATTACGCTTGAGAACAATCGCTTCGGTGTCGTCGACGAGTTCGTCGGCCTTGTACATCTGGCGAAGCTGCTTGACCTCTTCTTCGGCGGCCTCCAGGCGAAGCGCCAGCCCGCGCCCGTCCAACACGTAGTACCGATCCTCGTAGGGAATGACCAGATCAAGAAAGTCCTGGTACTGCTCGTCGGCGATGCGCTTGCTGCGCTGGGCCCAGGTCACCGCATCTGGCGAGGCGGCCTCGGCGAAGCGCAGGCTCTCCTTGGCCTGCTTCAGTGCCAAGGCGGTCAGGGCCGACGAAGCTTCGGTGTCGGCGAGTTGCTGATCGATGTCGCGCATCCTCAGCCAGAGCAGTTGGTCGCCTTTTTTGACGACGGTTCCCGGCGGGGCCGCCCGCTCGACAACCAGGGCGCTCCACACCTTGGGCTCCAACGACACGGGCGTCATGCGGGCCGCTTCGAAGACGCCCTTCAGGTCGATCTCGATCTTCAGCCGCTTGGGCTCGACGGTAAACGTTTCGGGAGCGGGCTTGGTCTCCGGCTCGGCCGCCGGGGCGGAGGCGGGTTGGGCCTCGTCGGTGGCCGCCTTGGGAACCACTTCCAGAGGCGGACGATCCGCCGTCGCCGGAGAAACGATCAGCGCCAACAGGGCAACGAGAACTAAACAGCACGTGCTACGCATGGTTGTTCCTTTCGAAACGAAAGTCGTAACGACCGTTCACACTCATGACACCATCGCCGCTTCCACCTGCTGACAGATCGCATGGTAGATCACGACGTGGGCCTCCTGGATTCGCGGCGTCAAGCTTGAGGGCACGTCCAGCAGGACATCGGCCAGGGCCGCACATTGGCCCCCACCGTCGCCGGTCATCGCAATGGTTTTCATCTCCATCCGCCGGGCTATGTCGAGGGCAGCCACAACGTTGGCCGAATTGCCCGAGGTGGAAATCCCCCACGCCACGTCACCGGCCCGCCCCTTGCCTTCCAGCTGTCGGGCAAACACATGCTCGAATCCAAAATCGTTGCCGATCGCCGTCATCGTGGAGGTATCGGTGGTGAGCGTCTCAGCCCGAAAAGGCTTGCGGTCCACCAGAAATCGCCCGAGCAGTTCCCCGGCGATGTGCTGAGCGTCGGCAGCCGATCCGCCGTTGCCGAACAGGTACACCCCTCCATCGGCGCGTAGGGCTTCAACCAACACGCCCGTGGCGGCGACGATCCGATCCGCCAGATGCTCTCCGGCTCGGCCGATGACATCGAGGGATTCATCAAAGCAGCGGGTTACATTATCGAGTGTTGGCGCGCCCATCTACCGACTCCCATCGGGCCGGTCATCGGCCCGAAGACGAGAGGCCATGATAGGCGAGCGGCCCTGGAAAAGAAATCGAAACATTTCCGCGATGCCCCCCCCAGCGGGACCGGACCTTTCAACACAGCTAAGGCGGAAAAGCTCGACACGCCCCCGTCACAACAGGTATTCTACTCGCGACAAGATCGTCACGTCTGCCGCCTCAAGGGAACGATGATGAACGATACGATGCCGGATACGACCGCCCCCCCGCCCAAGCCCCCCTCATCTCCGCCGGGCCAGCGATGGGTCCGGATGGGCTTTGTCGTTGTGGTGATCGTGGTGGCCGGGGCCCTTTACATCAAGCAACGCAGCGTGCCGCCGCCTCGGGGATGGTCGGAGAACCTCGACGCGGCGCTGCATCAGGCCCGCACCGAAGGCCGTAAGACCGTGGTGCTGTTCGTCGATCATCCCATCGGATATTACGGACGAAAACTCATCCGGACCACGCTGGCCAAGCCCGGCAACCGCAAGGCCTTGAAGGACGGCAAGTTCGTCGCTGTCATGGTGAGGCTGAAGGGCAAGGCGAAGAAGGATTTGATGGCCAAGTACAAGCTCCGTGAACTGCCCACACTGCTGCTGCTGGATCCGAAGGGCAAGGAACTCAATCGGCGTGAAAAGGAACACACCCTCCCGGAAGTGCCGTTCCGCGGGAAGTTCCTCAAAGGCCTGTAACCCCCCAACAGCGGGGCCGGCGCAGGGGCTACGGTAGGGTGTCGACGATGACCTCGTAGGCATCCGGATGGCCCGGAGGCAGTTGCTCATCGTCGATGCCGTAGACAAACCGGATCGCCTTGGGCCAGTTGTGCGGGTTGCGGGCCGTCCACAGGGCGCGATAGCCGCCGCCGGAGGCAAACTCGGTGGCGTTGGCGCCCTGATCCCCCCATGAGTCGTTCCTGCCTCTGATCACGTAAGTATCGAGACGTTGGTCCCGGTCTATGCCATACCAGTTGAAGCCGCCCACTGGCTTGCCCTCTGGCCCCACCGGCGCGGACCCATCGGTCCAGGTGATACTGAGGTAGGTGATGTCGCCGGTGACGACTTTCCACAGGTCAGCGGCCCCGGTGATGGTCGTCGGCGGCATGGCCACGGGGATGATGCTCCGGGCGAGGACACCGCTGGCGAGGGTGTTGGCGGCAAAACGATCGGAGGATTTGACGTCCGCCAGCGTGAGGTAGTTTGTCGAGATTCTCGTCACCAGGTCCTCTGGCGAGCCGGTTCCTTCGGTCTTGAAGATGTACTCCGGCCTCCACAGGACGTCGATGGGTGCGGCCACTCCGCCTGTTCGCTGGACTAAGCCGTAAGCTATGATCGAGCCGTATCCTTTGGCGTCGCCCAGAATGCTCCGCGAGGGGTCTCCCGCACAGAGCACGACCCCCGCGTGCCCGTTGTTGCTCGAAATGCACAAGAAGCCGTCCCGCGTCATGCGTCGAAAATCTCGCCGAATGATCTCGGAGATCACCGATGCACGATGATTGGCTCGGATGCCCCTGTGGGCCATCGTGGTGATCCGCCTACACTGCAACAAGACATTGGCGAACGCCGACAGGATGATGCCCAGCGTAGCGACGGTCACCAGCATCTCGATGATGGTGAATCCCCGCATTGCAGCCGAACGGCTGCCAGCGCGTCGCGGCGCGTGGTTCGATGAGCTATCGCTTGATCCATACATTTGCATCATATCGCTCCGGGTATGTGGGTCCCTATCGCCAGTCCAGAGGCACGCGCGTCACCATCGCCATCAACGCCGGGCTGTAGCGGCCTTCATCCTCTTCCTTGACGACATACAGGTACGCGCTTGTCGTGCCCTCGTCGGGGGTGAACTTAATCTTTCGATTCACCACGGCCGTGTTGGCGTATCCTTCAGACTGGAAAATCTGACGCACGAAGACAAACTCACCGGTCGCCCGATCGAACACGGGCGAGTCGATCCGGAACGCGTCGCTGGAGACCGGGCCAATCCTGATGGAAGCCCCGGCCACCGTCGCAACCGTCCCGATGACCCGAACAAGCTTGCCCGCTGAAACCGGCGCGCGCCGCCTGTAGGCCACCGCGCCGAGTTGATGGCCCTCTTTCGTCTCCGGGTCGTCATCTACGTCGATGTATCGGTAGACAAGGACAAACCCAAACGGCGAAGACGTGTCCCCTTGCGGAAAGCGGCACATATAACTGTTGAAGTAGTCCACGTGCGCGGCGTCGGCCAGCACCGTCAACCTCCCGGCGGCGTTCTCGGGATTCGACGCGGCGCCAGAGGCAAACCTTGCCTTGGTCAAGGCGATGCCGTTCTCGCAGATGATGGCGCCCAGTATGTCCCGCACCGACCGCCGGTTGATTTCCATCGCCGCGGGGAACAGGGAGGCCGCCATCACCAGACCCACCAACAGAATGCCTATGGCGATCATCAACTCCGCCAGCGAAAAGCCTCGTCTGCGCCGTATGAACTGTCTTGTCGGTTGCCGCATGATCAGGTCCTCGCTACTCGGCTATCAACTCGCCCATGTGGACATTGACGGAAATCAGACGCGCCGTCTTGTTCAAGAAACTGATACCGTCGTCACGGGCACTGCGAAACTTGGCATAGTTGAACATCGTAATGACGCTCACTCCCGGCTCGCCCCAGGTTACGCCTTGGGCGTCCATCTTGTTGGCAACCGCCTTATTCCACAGCCGCTTGCTGCCTGCCACCAGCGTATTGCTCAGGAGCACCTTCTGCCCGTTGGGCAGGCTGGTCAACATGCCATGCGGCGAAAAGACCACGGAAAAACTGGTGAAATCATTGCTCTGTTCGTTCACCGGATCGTAGGCCCCCCCGTCGAAGACGCCGGACGAAAAGCTGTTCGTGGTCCCGTTGAACGTCCCCGCCGTCCCGCCAAAACCAGATGTCACCAGTTCGCCAAAAGCCATCGAGCCCGGGATCCTCTTGAGCGACTGGCCTGTCGCCATCGCAAAGGCGTTGAGACCGCTATTGGTCGCCAGCAACACGCCTCCCACCACGACCGTGCCATTGGCCCCATTGGCGCGAACGGCTACCTTTGCCACGCCCTCCTTGTTGAAGGGAAACTCGCCCAGCAAAACCCATCGCCGGCTGGCAATGGTCTGGTCCACAAGGATCGTATGAACGCTCTGCCCGGAATCGTCCCTCACGTGAGAGACGGTCACCGGCGTGTTGGTGGCCATCTTCCACTCTGGATCGTCGGTCTCCCCGCTGCCGTCGCTTTCCCATCGTCCCCAGCGCATGTAGACTTTGTACTCGGCTATACCGGAGGCATGCGGCAACTGCTCGCCCGGCATGGTGAACGTCAAGGTTGCCGACGTATTCCACGTACCCGTCGTATTGTCGTAGTTGTCGAACTGCATGTGCCCGTCGGTATCGGTCGCCCCGCTTTCTTCATCCCAACCGGCGCCCGATACATGAAGCGGGTCCACGTCGGCGAAGATCGATCTGCTGTCGTACGTCTCCTCCCCCTCCGTCAGGACCGCCACAACGAATCGGTCCTTGAGACGTTCGTTGCCCCGCGCGGTTGTGTCGATGCGCTGGTGGTGCACACCCGAATACAACTGGTTGAAAACCGCCGTCGCCCGAGCCCCGCGAAGTTGAGCCGCCATCAGATTCTCAGCCTGGGCATAGGCGTTCGCATCGACGATCTTCATAATGCTGGGCATCGCCGCCGTCGCCACCATGATGACTAGGCCCAACACAATCGTCATCTCAACCAGCGTCAGACCGCGCTGACGGATTAACCGGCTCTTGTTGCCCATTCCGAACTCCCAACTGGTTCCGTAACGGCCGTAAGTTCCGCCCCCACAGCATTCGCCGTATTATATTGATGCCAGCGCCCCCAAAGCAAGCATGCCTTGAATCATGCTCATCCTCCCGCCGGCCCCGACAGCCCCCAAGCCAACGCTCGCAACCCAGAGCCACGACCTGTGTTGCATAAGTTGGGCAGGCCACGACCAAGCCCGAACAGAGCCTGCATCACACGAATCACGGCCAGATATGCCCGAAAACAGCCTGGACACCTGGTACGCGGGGCGCGATGTCGGGCGGGCACCTGCGCGTGAAACCAAGCCGGAACGGCCGGGATGCAGCGCGACCCGTCGCCGGAGAGCGAGGTGACAGCCGCAGACCTTATCCTGGCCTGATAAGCTCGCGCCAACGGGCGCCACGGGAGTGATAATCGATGATCGTCCGGTCAGGCGTCGTCATTCTTCCGCGCTGGGCTGTGGCGGGCCGCCCCGGAGGCCATCTGGCCGCTTGCATGGCGAGGTGGGGGTGTGACCATACCCAGATATATGAACACACCCCAAACGATAGCCAGCAAGAGCGTGTAGAGCACCATCGCCCAACGCAGCTGCATGAAGAACGCCGCCAGCACACCCACAGCCGCCGCCAGCGCCGCCAGCGCGTAGAACAGCGCCACGACTTGCCGAACCGTCATGCCGCGATCGACCAGTTGATCGTACAGATGGCCGCGGTCGCCGGCGAAGATGCTTTGACGACTCAACAACCGCCGCACCACCGCTAAGGCCGTATCCAGAATCGGCAGGGCAAAGACCACCATCGCCGCCGCTAGCCACCGGGCCGTGCCCTCCTGGCAGAACAGCGCCATCATCGTCGCCACGAAAAACCCCAGCAGCATGCTGCCGGCGTCGCCCATGAAAATGCTCGCCGGGGGAATGTTGTAGGGCAGGAACCCCAGCACCGCCCCAACCATCGCCAGACACAGCCCGACCCGTAGCGAATCGACACTTGCAAACCGCGCATACATCGCCAGATGCACCGCCAGCGCCAGAAACCCCAACGCAATAATGCCCGTCACCCCGCTGGCCAGACCGTCCAAGCCGTCCAGCAGGTTTGTCGCATTGCAGGTGCAGATCACCATGAACAGGCACATCAGGCCGCTTATGGCCGCCACCAGCCATACCGGCAACTGCAGCGGAATCAGCGTCAGGAACACATCGGCCATCCGCGCCCCCACGCCGCCAATCAGCAGCACACCGGCCGCGACGATCTGCCCCAAGACCTTTTGCCCCGGCCGAATGCCCTTCACGTCGTCCCACAGGCCGACAGCCATAATAATCACGCTGGCCAGCGCAATGTGGATCAGGTGCCACAACGGGTTGTTCACCAGCAGCGACCACTCGCCCGACCTGACGGCATGGCCGATGACCCGCCACTGCCCTGCCATGCCGGCATCGGTCAGCACATAGGCCGCCAACCCACCCAACAGGCCCGCACAAATACCGACGCCGCCCAGGTACGCAATGGGCCGGCCGTGCGGCTTGAGCAAATCGTCCGGGCGGTCGACAAGCTTCGCCCGATATGCCACCATCCGGACGATGGGCGTTATCACCAGAGACACGCCCAACGCAATAGCGCCGATCCACCAATTGCTGAGTACTTCGGTCCAGGTATTCGAAGGTATCATGACACACAACGTCCGGTCGCCCCTGCCTTGGGGCGTCTTCGATAAGTCTGTCTAACTGTAGCCTTGCGGCGTTGACGCGACAACGCTTTTGTCCGCATAGGCTAGGACGCCCCGCCGGCATCCAACAGCAGCCCGACGCGCACGCGCGAACCGAAGGCCACCACCAACGCGGTGAGCGTAACATACACAACAATCACCAGCCACATGGCCTTGTCGCGCAGGAGCACGCGGACGGGATCCCCCCCGCACGAGCGGCTGATCAGGTTGAAGCGGAACAGCCCGTAAACGACGATCGGGAGCGTCCAGATCAGATGGGCCGACCCAAACCGCGCCACCGTCGCAGGGGCCAAGCAATACAGCGCATAGGTCAGCATCGCCATCGACGCCGAGACCGCCAGCATCATGTCCAGGTTGCCGCGACTGTAGACGATGTGCGTTCGACGGACGGCGGCGCCGGCTTGGCCGCCCAGGTCGTCGGCCTCGGCCCGCCGTTTGGTCAGAGCGATAAACAGACACAGCGTGAAGGTGCAGACCACCAGCCACGGACTGATGGGCACGGCGATCGCCGCAGCCCCCGCCATCGCCCGCAGCACGAATCCCAGCGCCACCAGGATCACGTCGGCGATCGGCCGCGACCGCAGCCACAACGAGTAGATCAGACTCAGCGCCGCATAGCAGGCCGCCCACACCACTACCCCCCAGCCGCCAAGCGGCGCTCCAGCGGCGCCGACCCATAGGCCTGCCGGTGTCAGCAAGGCTGCCACTGCCGCCACCGCCAACCCCCCAGCCAGCAGAACAACTCCCGCCGCCCCAGCAGCCGGGGCCGACAGACGCCCGGAGGCGACCGGCCGATGACACTTATCAGGATGCGCACGATCGCGGCGACGGTCACACACATCGTTGATCAGATAGGTCCCGCTGGACAGCAGGCAGAATGCCGCCACCGCCAACGCGCCGAGCCACCAGCAGGTCCCCTCCGTGAACCGTTGCGAAAACAGCAGCGGAGCGGCCACGAAAAGGTTCTTGATCCAGTGGGCCGGGCGCGCGGCCTCGCACAGCGCCGCCAGCCCGCGCGGGCCTTCTGTCAGTTCAGGCATGGTCGTGTCCGTTCCATTGAGCGCCCACTACTTTTGAGATGCCGCCGGGCGCGTGCTGCCAGTAAGATATACTCACCATGGGTTCCGAACAACCTCATACTCACCTATCGAATCGACCCAACACGTCCGGCCGCGGCCTTTGGCTGGGCGTGTTTGTCATTTTTGTATTGCTCTACGCCCTGACGTGCCAGCGATCGTTCCCATGGCAGGACAGCGGCATCCGCGCCTGGCAGGTGGTGCAGTTCGATCTGTATGGCCTGGGCAAGGCCCAAGGTCTGGCCGTCGCACATCCCGGGTACGTGGTGCTGGCGCAGATCTGTCGCTTGCTTCCCCGCCAGTGGATCCCGGCGGGGATCAACTTTTTCAGCGGCTTGGGGATGGCGATCGCCCTGGCGAACCTGGCGGCGGTGACCGCTCTGCTGACGGGCCGGAGATGGGCGGGTCTGGCGGCCGCTGGGATGCTGGGCGTCGCGCACACCGTCTGGTGGCTGTCCACAATCGCCGAAGCCTACACCTGGAGTGTCGCCGGTCTGACGGCGGAACTGTGGCTACTGGTGGTTCTGCTGCGAAGGCCCACCTGGGGTAAGCTGGTTGCGTTGGCGCTGATCAGCGGCTTGGGGCTATGCGTGCACAACTTTGCGTTGCTGCCGCTGCCGGTCTATGTCGTGGCAGCTGTGGTCCTGGTCGTTCGGCGACGTCTGCCGGCGTGGGCATTGGGGGCTGCGGCTGGAGCGTGGGTGCTGGGCGCAGGGCTGTACCTGGGCATGACCATCGAGTTGGCCGTCCGCGAGGGATTCATCGCGGCGATAGGTTCGGCCCTGGTGGGCGGTTATGGCCGGGAGGCATTAAACATCGGCGATGCGTCCTCTAGGGCGAAAGAAAACGCGGCGATAGCAGCGATGAACTTTGCCAGCCTGCTCGTGCCGTTGGCCGTCGTAGGCTGGTGGCGTCTGCGGCGCTGGGCGGGCGGCCCGACGGCGCTGGCGATCGCGGCCATCACGATCATCGAAGTGCTGTTCGTGGTCCGCTATCCCGTACCGGATCAGTTCATGTTTCTGCTGCCGTCGCTGGTGATGATGGCGCTGGCGGCCGGGGTGGGCGCTGCGACACTGGCCCAGCGGTCGTCCGCCTGGCGGCGTGTGGCGGCTGTGGCGTGTGTGGTGTCGATCTTGTTGCCGCCGGCAATCTACGCAATTGCCCCCTCTGTTGTCGGCCGAACCGACATCGGGCGGAGGTCGGCGGAGCGATCGTCCCACCGTGACGAACTGCGTTACTGGCTGACGCCCTGGAAGCACAATGAGAACAGCGCCCAGGCATTCGCCGAGGCCGCCCTCGCCCAAGCCCGGCCCGACGGCGTGATCCTGCCCGACAGCACCTCCAAATACGTGCTGATGCTGGTGCAGCAATGGGGCGACGGGCTGGGGGATGGCGTATCGATCCAACACGACGGCCGACCCCTGCCGCCATACGGGCAACAGACTCGATCCGATTATCTAGCGATCCTGGCCGGCCGACCCCTATACGTCGTCAAGGCCGACCCGGATCACGTCTCGGCGGCGCTGCTGGACGACACGCGCATAATCGAGCCGGCAAAGGACCAGGTCCTCAACCGGCTCGAATGGCGGCAGCCTTAAGCCAAAGCCCGATCCTTCTCCCCGCCGAATCACCCGCAGGGAGGCGGAAGGGCGTCTCTATTTTACCTCAGCCATTTCCAGCACCACCGGCGCAATGATGGAGTCATCGGTGCCCAGTTGACGCCGACAGTTGCTCCGGTCGATCAGGGCCACGTAGTGCCACGCCCGATCGCCGCCTTCCATCTGGAGATAGATATTCGCCGCGAAGGTATCGCTGTTGACGGTGATCAGGTTCGCCACCGCCTTGTAGAGCGAGTCGCGGGCCTGCAGGAAGTAGGCCTCTCGACGGATATCGTCGTCGGGCTGGCCCATCAACTCGTTCTCGACATAGGCGGCCAGGGGAATCATCAACTCGCCCGGCGAGAGGAACCCGGCAAACGCGCTGCACTCAACATCCTCGTGGATGTGCTGTCGAAGGGTGTCCCCCAGCAGGCCGAGTTGGTTGTCCAGGTTCTCGTAACCGCCACGATGGCCGTCAATCCTGCGATAGGTGAGGATGTACTCGGCGATCTTTTTCGGATCGATCTCGATGTCGGGCGCCAACTTCCACTCGACATCTGTTCCGGCATCATTGTGGGCGATCAGCTTCGTCGGCCACGGCAGCCGGGCCAGGATCTCTTTCGGCGCCGTGTTGATGTTGATCCGTCCGTAAACGCGCGTAAAGATGGGCGCGACGATCCTGTCCGAACCCTTGGCTACCATCACGGGGGTCCGGTGGTCGGACGTCATGACTTCCATGATCTCGGCGATCAGCGTCCCCCATGGCAGGTCGGGATACTTTTCCGGGTCGGGGTTGACCTTGCCGAGATTGGCCCGCCCGCGCGAGGTCTTGTCGAAATAGCTTCTGTCTCTATCGATGTACCAGTTGCCGTACTGGTCCTTCGCCCATACGACCAGCTTGTGCGGCAGGTCGCCGCCGTCGGTGTCGGGGCCGACCAGATACACGTCGCCGAACCCGCCGATGCTACTGGGGATATCCTTGAGCCGACGGATCCAGAATCCCTCGTACACCTCGGCCAGTTCGCCCAGAGCGGCCTCATCGAGCTTCTCGAGGTTGGGTCGCCCAAGGGTATGTTGGCCGGCCGAAGGCTCTTCGCCGTAAAGATGCTCGACCACGTAGAGCGGGATCAGGCTGCGATACCGCCCATGCTTGGACAAACCGTTGTCCGCCTCGCTCACGTCCGGCTCGCGTGCGCCCTTGGGCGTATAGCTGTCGTCGCGGTACGCCACAAACCCCATCTGGGACCCCGACGATTCGGAGCGCACGTCGGGAAGCTCATAGGCTCGAATGCTGTCCATCACCGGCTTGGTGCTCTCGGAGAAGTAGCGTTCGATATGGAGCCCTTTTTCAAAGAACTGCGCCAGGACGCTCTTGCCCGAGCCGCCCGCGTCGACATCGAAGAAGAGAGCGCCATCGAGCCCACAGTCGTCGGGTTTCAGACGGTTGGCTTCCGCCACGCTCGAGCCGTTGTGGATGGCGTAGAGCACGACCCGTTCACCCTCACGAACGATGGGCGCGCCTGCGACCTTCACCGGGCTGCCCGTATTGTTGAAGGCCCAGCTCTTGTCGCCGCAGACCAGACGATAGTAACGCCCGTTGTCCCCGCTGGCGACGCTGACCGGCTCGTCCGTCGGGTTAAACAGTTCAATGGCAACAACCCACTGCTCGTCATTGTTGCTGTCGCCGTCGCTGTTCTTGCTGGCCTCCTGGCGGTAGGCGTACACCTCCGAGATGACCAACTGCTCGACCACACCGTAGACGGCCCACTCCGTGTCCCCAGGCATGTACTTGAAGGACTCGTTGATCGGATCCTTGTCGGACGTATAGGCCCACATGTTTGCGACAAAGTGAGCGGCCTCGCGAGATTCCTCAGCCGGCTGATAGTCAAACTTAACGCCGTCGCCGATCGCGATGACGCCCACCTGGCCCGTCGATCGGATCTCCACGTAGCCGGTGGTCCCCACGTCGAAGCGGAATGTGCCCAACAGGTGCCAGTCTTCGGGGGCGGCGCTGCTGGGGCCCAGGTTCCGATCCTGATTGACCACAATCGTCGGCGACTCGTTGGCGGCCTTGACCTTCACCTCAACATTGCTGGCGCGCTGCAGAAGCGTCCCGGACGGCCACCACAGATAGACGGCGTAGTCGCCGCCCTCGGCGATCGTCGGCGTAAACCTGATCGCAATCCTTGCCGTGGTCGGAGGCGAGTAAGAGTACTCCGTACCGTGTGCACTCATGCTCGAGCCCGGCATCCACAGGGAATAAGGCTGCCAGCTACCACCCGTAAACCAAGAGTGCTCGACGCCGGGGCCCCGGTCATCCATGACGATCGGCGGCAGCTTCGCGCCGCCGCCGGCGCTGAGACCGATAATGTCGCGCATCCTGATATACAGCCCTTCGAGGATCTCCCATTTCTTCAGATTGGTCTCGCCGTTGATGTCCTCGATGACTTCTCGCGTCAGGGCCGTAATGTCGTCGCTCGTGCGCATCGGGTGGCGGGGAATTGTGGACGAGATGCTCAGCGTCGTCAGCAGCACCTCGACCTCGCTTGAAAGCCTCCCCAGCACATCGCGCAGCTTGCTGCGTTCGCTCTCGGCGAACGGCCGACGCCACCGCAGGAACAACTCATCGGCAATGGGGAACGGCCTGTAGCCGCCGCCCTCATCCGCGCTGAGCAGCACCTGAGCGCATTGCCTACTGTACATTTCCAGCGATATCGCGGACCCGCCCGAGCGCATGATGTGCAACTTGTTGTAGACGCCCGACTGGCTGCCGCCCAGCAGCCCCTTCAGGTCAAAGTTCACCGGCTTGTGCAACATATCATCCATCTGGCCACCGACGTTGACACAAGCCAGCCCCGACGTGTCAATAACGCGGACGGCAGCGAAATAACGTCGCCCGTGCGCATCAATCGCTTTCGAGTCGGCCAGGTAGGCATCATTATAGATATCTGGGGTCGGCGGGGGGGGGGGCTCGGTGCCGTCATCGAGGACGCCGCCTCCCTCGTTGGGATCGACGACGGCGTCGCCATCGCTGTCAACCAACCTTCCGCCCCCGAGCAACCGGCCAATATAGGGCTCCGGCTCGGCGTCCCTCCGCCCGATCTCGGTCAGCCATTTGTCGATCGGATTGACGCCATATTCCGGCCCGGCAAAGTCCGCGTAGTCCTTCCAGCTCTCTGGTGTCTTGGCGTAACTGCCGTAAGGCCCGGTGTCGTAGATCGGGGTCCCGCCATCGGCCTTGACGTGCTTGTCAGCGAGAAGCTGGTTTTGAAGCACCAGCAGCACCCCGCCGGCTGTGATAGGCACGACCCCACGAATGACCACGTTTTCCGTCTGATGCGCGCTGAGGTACGAGACGATCATCAACGTCGAGCCCAACATGGCCACAATCGTCAACAGGCCGATCACGAGCATCAAAACCGACCCTTGTCTGTTCCGTGAGTAAATCATGGGTTTTTCCTTTGGTATTGCACGCATTCTGTGACGGACACTTGGTTTCCGAGACATTATACCGGCCGTTTTCAACCCCTCAAGTACCTGTTCTTTGTGGACCATTCGCCGATCGTTTCTGCTGCCGACCACATAAGCCACCGCGGCTGGCCGCCAGAAGCCCTTTGTGCCATTGACCCGAGCCGTCAGCATCGCAAGCTCGCCGCCAACAGCGCCACAGGCCTAACCCGGCCTGCACTATATTCTACCCAGCCTGTTGGAGCCGAGCAAGTGACTTTAGGCTGTGGCGACAAAGACTGGCATTGCCATTGGTCCGTCCCTACGGGACTCGTTATAATACTAGTAGGGACACGTTATGTATGGAAGATGGCCATATACGCGGTTGGGCGTCGTGATCGCCTGGTCGGTATGTATGGTGCTCGCCGGCGTTCAGCGTGCATCTGCTCAGGGCCGGGGGGCTGTCACCATCTCCACGCCCCGCGCCCCGCAAAGCGTCGGAACAGGCTCCACTTCCACTTTCCGTAGTTATTCCTACGGTGCCGGATCGATCGGCGGATCGTCCCTCGGCGGGGGCAACGTTCTGCGAAGTTCGATTCAGACCAGACGCCGGTCTGGTCTGCGCTCGGTCGTCACCAATTCGGCAGGGATCCCGTTGCGGAGCAACATAGGCCAATCGACCCGCGGCCTGGTCGGCGGGCGCGTGGGCGGCGGAGGCGCGCCGATTACGGGCAGCGCCTCGGGGCTGCCGGGATCGCGGACGATTCAGCGCTATCGGGCGCCCGGGAATCTCCCGTCGCCAGTGCCCGGCCGGGCGATCCGGCCGTTGTCGGGCCAAGGCCAACCCACTGGCCGGCGGCCGCTCATGCCCGCCGGAGCCGCCCAGGCTTATCTCCAGGCGATCACCGCGCCCCCGCCCACCTCGCCGCTGGCGGGCAGCCGGAAAATCGAATCGCTCGCCCCCGACAAACCCGGCCTTTATCGCAGGACCATGCTGCAGGGCGAAAACGCCTTTCGCACCGGGGACTACCACCAGGCCCGCGCACGATTTGAACTGGCCCGCTCCCTCCAGCCGCGATCCCCCGAGAGCGTCCTGAGCCTGTTTCATGCGCGGTTCGCCATGTCACGGGTCTCTTACGCGACGGCTGCCTATCTGCTGGGACGGGCGCTTCGGCTGATGCCGGACCTTCCCCTGGCCCCACTGAAGCCGGCGACCTTCTACGGCGACGCCAACACCTATGCCCAGCGACAGGTTGATTTGAAGCGCTACTGCGACCAACGGCCCACCGACGCCGGCGCCTGGTTGATCCTCACCTATTTCGAATGGTTCGATGGCAACGTGCAGCCCGCGTACCAGTCGCTTAAGCACACCCAGAAGGTCGCCAGAGATCCGAATCTCATTGAGGCGGCCGCGATCTTCGCCGACGCGATGGCCGCCAGCGGCAAGCTCGAACCCCCAGACGAATCGAGAGCGCCCGCCGTCAACGATGCCGACGCCTCCACCGACGCTCCTGGGTCGGAGGCAGCCCCCGCGGGCGAGTCTCGAGTCGGCGATTAGCCCCTCCCTTCACCGGCCGTTCGCCCGGACGATCCTCCACACCGGACCTCGACCCGTCTGCGCCGCGCCGAGGATGGGCATTCGCTTCGGCCGGCCTCATTGTCGCGCCGCCAGAGGGTGTATTGGCGCAGAGGGCGCGCCACACTATAATCCCATATCTACGTTTGCGCAACTCAGGTCGTCTGCACCTGCCTATGCCTGCACGGTTGCCTGTCGATTGATATAGATGAACGCCCAAGCATACAACGACTCCCAGGTCCCCGAGCCGCACTGGCTCAGGAACCTGTTCGCTCAGCATCGCGCGGCGATCAGCATCATCATCTATACGGTGCTGTTTGCGATGGCGCTGCTGCTGGCGCATCTGGTGCGTTTTGACATCGCTGCTGAGAGCCAGGACAAATGGTTCGTTGGCCGTTTTCTTCGGATGCTGCCTCTGTTTCTGATCGTCAAGCTTGTCGTGTTCGGGTTATGGAAGCAGTTCCGCGCCGACTGGATGTATGCCGGCACGCGCGACGTGGTGAATATCCTGCTGGCGTCGTTTTGCTCCTTTGCCGTTCTGTACATCCCGATTTATATCTTTTACCACCTACCCATTCTCTTCGATCGCCAGCCGCTGATGGTCTTCAGCGGCTATTCGCGAGGCGTGATGCTCCTGGATTTCATGGGAACGGTGTTTCTGGTCTGCACGGCGCGGCTTGGGGTGAGACTGTATCTGGAGGAGCTTCGCCCGGTTTCGCTGGAGGGCATTAAGCGCGTCCTGATCGTCGGCGCCGGGCACGCCGCGGAGGTCGTCATCCGCGAGATCAACCGGATGACGGTCGACCGCTACCGCGTGGTCGGCCTGGTGGACGACGGCCCGGGCAAGCAGAAACTGTCGATCCACGGCGTCTCGGTGCTTGGAAAGACCAAGGACATCCCCACTCTCTGCGAAGAGCACGAGGTGGACGAGATCATCATCTCCATCCCGTCGGCCACGCAAAAGGAACTCCGCCGCATCATCGAGGTCTGCAGCGGCACGAAGCTGAAGTTCCAGTCCCTTCCATCGGTGGGCGACCTGATCGACGGAAAGGTCACCGTCAGCCAGATTCGGCCCGTCGACATCGAGGACCTGCTCGGCCGAGAGACCGTCGAACTGGACACCGATGCGATCGGCCGATTCGTTCACGATCGGCGCGTGCTGATCACTGGCGCCGGGGGCAGTATCGGCTCGGAGATGTGCCGCCAGGTCTGCCACTACACCCCCTCCAGGCTCATCCTGGTCGAGCAGGCGGAAACGCCCTTGTTCGACATCGAGAACGAACTGCGCGAGACATTCCCCGATATTCCGCTGACCGCCTGCATCTGCGACATCGAGGATCGCGACCGCGTCGGGGCCGTCTGGGCCCAGCACCGCCCTGACGTCGTCGTCCACGCCGCCGCTCACAAGCACGTGCCCCTGATGGAACGCAACGCCTGCGAAGCCGTCAAGAACAACATCATGGGCACCAAGAACGTCGCCGACGCCTGCTGCGAGCACGGCGTGGCGGAGTTTGTGCTAATCTCCACCGACAAGGCCGTCAATCCCTCATCCATCATGGGCGCCTCCAAGCGCGTGGCCGAACTGTACACCCAGGCCCTAAATGGCCAGACCGATTGCCGCACCCAGTTCAAGTCCGTGCGGTTCGGCAATGTGCTCGGCTCGTCGGGCTCGGTCGTGCCCACGTTCCGAAAGATGATCGCCGCCGGCGGGCCGGTGTGCGTGACGCACCCGGAAATGCAGCGGTATTTCATGACGATCCCCGAGGCCGCCCAGTTGGTTCTCCAGGCCGCCGCGACAGGCGCCGGCGGGGAGATCTTCCTGCTGGACATGGGCGAGCCGGTCAAGATCGTCGACCTGGCCCGCCAGATGATCACCCTCAGCGGCTTTCGACCGGGCGAAGACATCGACATCGTTTTCACCGGTATTCGGCCGGGCGAAAAACTGTTCGAGGAGCTCCGCACCGACGGCGAAGACATTCGCCCGACCGTCCATCCCAAGGTCAGTATCTGGACGGCTCGGCCCCCAAAATGGCAGGACGTTCAAGAGGCCATTGAGATGCTGGCGGATCTGAAAAACTCCATGGACCGCGACGCGGTGGTCGCGGGGCTGAGAAAAATCGTGCCGGAATACAGCCCTCTGAATCCGCCGGCAAACTAGCAATCCTTGAACCCGGATTTCCTGGATGAGAACCTCAGTCCACTAGCCAGACGGGACTTTTTTCGATACCAGGGGCCGCATGTCTGTGAGGGACAAACCACCGTCCCAAAGGCGCACGCCCCAACGGACTCCTGGGGAATTGGAATAGGCGCTACCGGCATAGTCGGTTAAGCTGAAAGGGGCTAACGACGCCCAATCCAACGTGATGTCGTGAGCCCAACTCACGCTCAGCGACGACCGATGAGGATAGCACCTGTGAATGAGCGAGACAGCGGCACGACGACGGAGCCCCCCCGGGGGGAACACTCCCCGAAGATTGGAATGACCGCCTCCAGTGTCTCCGAGCCCCCGCCCGCCCGGCAAGTCCAAGTCGTCCACGGCATGTCGATTGACGTGGAAGACCACCGGCAGATCCTTTCGTCGCGGTTCCGAGGAGACCCCGGCGAGGTGTCGGCGCAGTTCGACCGCGACATGGATGAGATCCTCGCCATCCTCGACGCCACGGGGACCAAAGCGACCTTTTTTGTGATCGGGACCATTGCCGAACAGCGCCCCGACTGCCTGCGCCGATGGGCGGACCTTGGCCACGAGATTGCCTCGCACGGCTATGCCCACAAGCCAATCTGGGCGATGACACCGACTGAATTGCGGGAGGAGCTTCAAAGCTGCAAGAGACGCCTGGAGGACACGATCTCAGAACCCATCACCGGGTTCCGCGCGCCGATATTCAGCGTTCGCTGGGACAGCGTCTGGGCCCTGGATACGATCAGCGAGTGCGGCTTCACCTATGACAGCAGCATCGTCCCCGTTCGCATGCGCCGTTACGGTGTGGCGGGCTTTGACCCTCAGCCGGCTCCCTACCTTCTTCCCTCCGGCCGACGGATCGTGGAGATTCCGCTCTCGATCGGCAGGCTCTGGGGCCGGACGATGCCCGTCGCCGGCGGTGGATACTTTCGACTCCTGCCGCAGGTTACGATCCGTCGCATCCTCCGACGCTTCACGATGAGACAGGAGGTCTTCGTCGTATATTGTCATCCCTATGACATGAGCGCCCAGCCCTTCCAAAGCGCTGATTTGGCCGAGAATTGGCTCGACCGACTCAAGGGCGGTTTGATCTCGTTCAAGTCCAATCTCGGCCGGGCCAAAGTGCGAAGGCTCGTCCGGTCGATACTGGAGACGTTCCGTTTCGGCCCGCTGAAGGACATTGCAGAAAAGCAGGAGACCCATGAACCCAAAAGACTACTGGCAAAAGCATGCTCGGATGTTCGCCGGCCTGTATGAAAACCCCAACTGGTTCAACCGCATCTTCCGCCAGGCGATGTACCTTCGGACCGAGATGGCCGTCGAGGAAATCAAGGCCACTCCCAATGCAACGGTCCTGGCCGTGGGGTGCGGCCCGGGAAGGAACAGTGTGCTCTTTGTCAAGAAAGCCGGCGCCTCGCGCGTGGTGGGGGTCGATCTGTCCCAGAACATGATCGACATGGCCAACACCCTCGCCAGCCAACACGGCGTCGAAAGCAACTGCCGCTTTATCCAGAGCGATTTCATGGACGTCGATCTGGGAGAGGAGCGATTTGACTATTCGATCGCTCTTGGTGTCATGGATTACATCCGCGATCCGCTGCCGATGCTCGTAAAAATGCGTTCGCTGACCGCCAAGGCGGCGATGGCGACCTTTCCCGGCGGCGCGCCGCTTCGCATGACGCTGCGCAAGATCCGCTACCGGCTCAGAGGGTGCGGCGTCTATTCCTACCGGGCCTCACGCATCAAGGCCCTTTTCCGCGAGGCGGGGTTCAGTGAGTGTTCGCTTTTGCCGTGCGCCAACGCCGGATGGCTGGGCGTCGGACGGGTCGCCCCAACGTAAACTGGGCCAAACGCCTTAAATACGCCCACCGAAAGGAAGACGCCTGTGAGTGACGTCATCCCCCTGTCCCATCAGGATATCACCGACGCCGAAGTCGCCGCCGTCGAAGCGGTGTTGCGAAGCGATCGGCTGAGCCTGGGCCCGCAGATCGAGGCCTTCGAAGCCGCCCTCGCCGCACGCGTGGGACGCACCTACGGTATCGGCGTCAATAGCGGCACGAGCGGGCTGCACCTGTGCGTCAAGGCCCTGGGCATCGGCGAAGGCGACGAGGTCATCACCACGCCGTTCTCCTTTGTGGCCACCACAAACTGTCTGCTGTTCGAACGGGCCACCCCCGTGCTGGTCGACATCGACCCGGACAGCTACAACATGGACCCCGCCGCCATCGAAGCGGCCATCACGCCCAAGACCAAGGCCATCCTACCGGTGGAGGTCTTCGGCAACCCGGCCCACTTCGACGCCTACCAGGCCATCGCCGACAAGCACGACCTCGTCTTGCTGGAAGACTGCTGCGAGGCGCTGGGCGCCGTCTGTGGCGACCGGCCGGCGGGCAGTTTCGGCGCCGCCGGTGTGTTCGCCTTCTACCCCAACAAGCAGATCACCACCGGCGAAGGTGGCATGATCGTCACCGACCGCGAGGACATCCGCGACCTGGCCGTCTCGCTCCGCAACCAGGGGCGGGCCAGCGAGGCGTGGCTGTCGCACGCGAGGCTGGGCTACAACTATCGCATGGGCGAAATCCAGGCGGCCCTTGGCCTGGTGCAACTGGGCCGTCTGGACGAACTGCTGGCCGGGCGGCGCCGAGCGGCCGACGCCTACGACCAGGCCCTGGCCGATATCGACGGCGTCCACCTGCCGCCCATGCTCGATAGGACCAACGCCAGTTGGTTTGTCTACGTCATTCGCCTGGCCGATGAGTTCACCGCAAAGGATCGCAATGCCGTCATCGCCCAGCTTCGCCAGGCGGGCGTTTCGTGCAGCAATTACTTCGCGCCCATCCACACCCAGCCCTACATTATCGAGGCCCTGGGCACAGCCGAGGGCGATTTCCCCATCACCGAGCGGCTCGCGGCGCGGACGATCGCCCTACCCTTCTACTCGCAGATCACCGACGACCAGGTCGCCCGCGTCCGCGAGGCGTTGGCCACCGCCGTCGCGGGCCGTCGCTGACCAAGCGTGGAGACACAGCGTGAGCGGTGAGGACAGTCACACCGAATCGGTCATCCCCCTGGAAAAGCGGCACGCAGCAGCGGCTGCCGATCTGCACATCCGCGGCATCAGCACGGGCTTCCTCTCCAGCCTCGGGCCGGCGTTTCTCGAACAGATCTACAAAGCCCTGCCCCGCTGCCGGGCCGGGTTTGGCTATGTGTGGGAAGATAACGGCCGCGTCCTGGGCTTTATCGCCTGCGCCGAGAGCACCGGGCGGCTGTACAAGCAAAGCCTGCTTCGGCGCGGGATTCTGATGGCACTGCCGCTGGTGCGTTTCATGTTCCGCTGGTCGGTCATCAAGCGCCTGTGGCAGACGCTTCGCTACCCAGCCGACGTGGGAACCGACGTACCGGCAGCGGAGATGCTGAGTATCGCGGTGGATGAATCCGCCCGCGGGCGAGGCGTGGGCCAGGCGCTGGTGGCGGCGGCCGTCGAGGAGTTCAGGCGGCGAGGGATTGACCGATTCAAGGTAGCGGTCTGGGCAGGCAACGACACGGCCAACGCATTCTACGAACGGTGCGGGTTCGAGTTGGCCCTACAGCGCGAACATCACGGCCTGCCGATGAAGGTGTACGTCATTGACACCGCCCGATCTTCCTAGCCTCCGGTGGAATCGTGTTCGCCTTTGGCCGCGACGTCCTGCAGGACGGTCTCCAATCGACTGGCGAGCTTGTCACGGGCGAAGTCGCGCTGGGCCAGGGCCCGTGCGTTTTGGCCCATCTGCCGGCACAGCTCTGGGTCGCCGGATAGCTCCTCCAGGGCGTCGGCCAGGGCCTCGGGACGATGGCAGTCAACGTACCTGCCGCACCCGTTGTTCTCGATGGTCTCGCCCAACCAGCCCGGCACGTTAATGAGCACCGGCCGGCCGGCCGCCAGGGCATCGAACATCTTGTTCGGCGACCAGCTGTGTTCCTTGGTCGCCCGGTAGATCGTCATGCACGCGTTGCATCCGGCGACAATACGGGCCACTTCGGCCTTGTCCGGCACCAGGTCGCTGAACACGACATTGTCCAGGCCGTACCGGGCTGCCAGGGCCTGAAGCTCATCGCGTTTTCCCCCACCGCCGTGCAGAACAATGACAATGTCGTCTCGCTTGCGCTCCTTCAGCACGCGCGCAGCCTCGATGGCGTACCCCAAACCGTTGTTGTACCCCAGGGCGCCAAAGTAAACGGCCGCAAAACGGTCGCCCAACCCCAATCGCTGACGCGAGGCCGAGCCGTCAAGGTCCGGCCGAAACAGGTCCATGTCGCTGCCATTGGTGATGACCGTCACGCATTGATCGGCAATGCCGTATCGCAGGATGCCCTGCTTCATGCCCGGCGACAGCGCCACGATGTGATCGGCGGCGCGGTAAATCTTCCTGGCCATTCGGCGAAGGTACCAGATGGCCAGCGGGTTGGTCAGCGCCCCGACGTTCGCCATCCCCTCGGGCCACAGATCGCGGACCTCGAAAACGAAAGGCACGTCGAAATGCCGAGACAGTTTCATCCCGGCCAAGCCGATCTGCAGCGGTGTGTGGGTGGCGAAGACGATGTCTGGGCGAGGCTCACTCCGACCCAGTTGGGCGACTTTGCGGGCGAACCGGCCGAACTCTAACATTCGGCGCGCACCGCCCATGCCGGTCCCTTTGCCCGGATCGTTGTAGCCGGCAGCCACAGCCACGACTCGAATGCCGTCACACATCGCCTCGATACGCTCCTGGCCGGACGGCACGGGGAACTCGTCGTTGTCCAGACCGGAGGTCATCATTGTCACTTGATGGCCCTGGCGGACCAGGTGCCGAGCGAACTCGTACGAGCGTGTTCCCGTCGTGCCTTTGCGGGTTACGAAGTATTGGTGAAGATAGAGGATGTGCATCGTGTCGCCTTGTCTGCGTTGGCCGCCTACCAGTAAATGCCTTCGTATCCGTCCATGTGACGGTCCACGCCGGCGATGTTGGCCAGGTCCATCACCTTGATGCCCTTGGCCAGCCACGCCTGGACCTGGGCGGCATCAACCGTCGCGTGGTTGATCAGGATCATATCGCAATCGCCCAGGTCGGATAGATTGCCCACAAGGAACTCTTCCAGGTGCCGCAGCGCCCGCTGGACCTGCTCCTTGTTGGCGCCGATGAGCTTGTCCGTCTGCACGCACGGATCGTAAATCTTCAGGCCGATCCCCTCACCGACCATCGCCTTGGCGACCTTGATGAACGGGCTTTCGCGCATGTCGTCGGTGTTGGGCTTAAAGGCCACTCCCACCATGCCGACCGTCGTGGGCTGGTGAGCCAACACGCGCCGGACAAAGTTGTCGATCTGCACGATGTTACTTTCGAGAATGCCCTGAAGCATGGGGACGTTGATCGCATGGAGCGAGGCGAATCGCAGAATGGCCTTCAGGTCCTTCGGCAGGCACGATCCGCCGTAAGCAAATCCCGGCCGGAGATACTTCTCGGAGATATTCAGTTTCCTGTCGGCACAGAAGACTTCGGCGACCCTTCGGCTGTCGATGCCGACGCTCTTGGCCACGGAGCCTACTTCGTTGGCGAATGTCAGCTTGAGGCCATGGAAGAGATTGTCGCAGTATTTGACCATCTCCGCCTCGCCGAGTTCCAGTTGGAATCGCGGGCCGGGGTAGTTCTCGTAGACCTTCAGCAGCAACTCGCCGGCCCCGGGGCGGGCCTCGCCAATGACGATTTTTGGCGGATCGTCAAAGTCCGCCACCGCCGTCCCTTCCCGCAGAAACTCCGGATGGAAGACCACGTCGAAGTCCTTGCCGACCTTTCCGCCGGTGGCGGCTTCGAGGATCGGGATGGCCGTGCCGGCTGTGGTGCCCGGCAGCGACGTGCTTCGTAGCACGATCAGGGGGTGGTGTTTCGTCTCCGCCATCGCTCGGCCGATTTCACCGAGGGCGGCCTGGACGTAGGACAAGTTGATTCCGCCGTCAGGCTCGGAGGGCGTCCCGACACAAATCCAGATCATGTCCGCATCGCGGACCCCTTTGACGGGGTCGGTCGAGGCGGTCAGGCGGCCTGCTTGGTGACCGGCGGCGAGCAGTTCAGGGATGCCGGGTTCCTGAATGGGCGACCGCCCTTCAGCCAGATCGGCAACCTTGGAGACGACCGGATCCACGCCCATGACGTCATGCCCGTCGCGCACCAGGCAGGCGCCGCTGACGACGCCAACGTAACCCATACCGAAAATACTGATCTTCATCCCAATCTCCGATCATGGTCAGCCGCTGCTACCGCAGAGACACTTGCCTGACCATTCGCGAGGCGGCAAGCTCGAGGGTTGCCATTTCTATTAATATCGATGTATTGGCCGTCTCGATTTGCCATATTTCTCCATTCTTGGAGGATTCTGTCCGCTCGATCGCCGCTGGGGCGCCCTGCGAAATCACCGTCAGAATCCGAAGCGGCAAGTTGGCATGCACGACGTCAGCCTGGATGACCGCAATCGGCTGCGCCTGGCCGTAATACGGCGAGGCAAAGCCCTGCACCTGCCCATCGACATCGCGTCCGCGGATGATCTCAAAGTTATTGAACCGCCCACCTGCCGTCGCCATCGCCAAACTGACTGTCTCGTCAGGCAATCGAAGCTGCACCGCCGCCTTGTCCGGCTCGAGTTCAACGGGCACATCCGCCAAATGCCACCAATGTCGCACGTCATGTGCGCCGGCGCCCAGCAAGTCATCGACGATCAGCCAACTGCCGTCCGGTAAAGCCTGGATCGCTCGCCGGTGCCGCACGGACCACGGTTTGCGGTCGTAATCGTAATGCTCGCCTTCAAAATATGGTACGTCCTCCGGGCGATTAAGTTCGGCGTGTCGGACATGGGCCTTACCCCACGGGAAGATGAGGAATCGGCTGACCTTTTGGCCGCTGTCAACCCCATCGAGCTGGACCACGTTGTGGGCCGCCATCGACCCAAAGTGCCGCTCCAAATCTTCCCGCCCCGGTATGTAGTATTGATACGTCCCGCAGTCCCGAAGCAGGTTGACCCCTCGCCACCACAAGTCCACATGCAGTTGATCGCAGTGGCCCATGCGGTCGCGGTAGGTGTGGCACCGCGTCATCAGCCAGCTATGGTCCTGACGTAGCGTGTAATACCCGCCGATGTCGAAGCGGGCGCTGGCTGGCTGGGTGGAAGGCTCGGAGGGAGCGTCCACGGCGTCTTGGCCGAACAGCCAGAGCAGATCCTCATCCCAGGGCCCGGGCGGGAGCAGACGCTTACCCGTCGCCAGGTAATGCCCCGCCTGAATCACAGGCCGAAAGTCCGTGAAGTCGCATTCGCTCAGCGGCAGGACATACGCACCGTCGTTGTTACCGTAAAGCGGCAACTGGCCGGTGATCGGTTCGGACATCTCGAAAAGGAACCGCGCACTTCGGCCGAGGATGTCATAGACCTCCCTTTCCAGCGGTTCACCCGCCAACTCCGCCAGGCGGACCCCCAGCATCCCCGCGTGCATCATCACGCGGTGGTAGTTCATCGATTGCTGCAGATAGCTGCCGTCGGCGTAGCACTGGCGCTTGAGTTCCCGGACCAGGATCTTCCGCCCCTGGCGCCACCACGTGTGTGCGCCGGCCAGTTCGGGGAACAAGTGGCCCACCAACATCAGGCCGACCGCTTCGCTCATGGCGTGGTTGTTCTTTTGCGAGACCGCGTACTTGATGTGATGCGCCACGCGATAGCCCGTCGCCCAAGCGAATCGGGCCAGTTGGACCCAGCGGTCGTCGGTCATGGCGGGGCTGTCCAGATGGGCCCACACGCCGAGCAGGACCGCAATCAGCCGGACCGATGCCTCCTGCCCGCACTTCCATTGAAAGCCTTTGTACGGCTCGCAGGCGTCCATCCAGGAGTCCATCCAACGCCACAGCACCTCGCCCTGATCGGCGCCGGTCCATGCCTTCGCACGGGCCAAGTCGATCGCCCACGCTCCCCGGCTGGGCTCCCACAGCGTGCGCGGGTCGCCCTGCTCGGGCAGGTAATCGGGGATGGCCGACCAGGTCTTCGACGGATCGCTACGCTGCTGGGTGAACGGGTTGTGGTACCAGTCGATCGGTTCGGGAGAAGGGGTGTGGAAAAAGTATACACACCGCATTTGCTGGAGAAGGTCCAGGCGATCGGCCTGACTCGGCTGGCGGGTGCGGGGCCCATTACGAATGCTGTCTGGAATCGCCGGCGGCTTGCCCGGCTCGAACAAGAACGGCGGCAGGTGGTCACGCTTCCACGCGGCGTAGTCGGCGGGTGTTTCGGCGATGCCAGGCCCACCCATGGCCCGCAGGGACATCTCCGCCCACGGACGCGGCGCGAAGATGCGATTCGACCGTCCGGTCAGCTTTGCCGCATAGACCCCAAGACGCAGCCACACGATCCGTGGCCCAAGGTATCGCAGGATGTACCACGCTTTCGTCCAGGGATTCATCCGGCCTAGTTTTCCGCGCTGAGCAGGTCCTTGTATTCGTCGGCCAGCACCACGGTGCGGTGTTCCCCCGCCGCCGTCATCGCCGCCAGCGACGCCAACGTTACGTTGACAAGTTCAGCCATGGGGATCAACGGTTCGCCGCCTTGAGCGACGAGGTCCACAAATGCCTGCATCTCCCCGCGGTGGCCCTTGTCCTGCCGACGGGTCTTGAACTTGTTGAAGCCCTTAAAGCCAAATCCCCGCGTCCGGCGGAAATTATCCATCCGCAGGACGCGGCCCTCGCTGAAGACCTCCAGCGTTTCCTTGGGGAAGCTCTTGGGGCCGTTGGCCAGGTAGTGCACCGTGCCGACCGAGCCGTCGGCGAAGGTCATCGTAATCGACATCTTGTCGTTCTGGATCGCCGCGCCCGGGCCGAACATGCCCGCGGAGACCGTCTCGACACAGCTGCCCGCCAGGTGCACCATCAGATCGATAAAGTGGCACCCCTCGGCGATGATGCGCCCGCCGCCGACGGTGGGATCGTGGTTCCAGTTGTCCGGCGGCATGGCGCCGGCGTTGATGGTCATCTGCATGGCTACCGGCTCGCTTCGGCCGGCGAGCAGTTGCTTGATTTTCTTGGTGTGCGGGCTAAACCGTCGATTGAACCCCACCATCAGTTGCCGATCGCCAACGTGGCGGTAGGTGTCGATGAGGGTTCGCAGTTGCGGCGCGTCGATGGCCATCGGCTTTTCGACGAACACGTGCTTGCCCGCCTCCAGGGCCTCAGCCGCAAATGCGGCGTGCATGTTGTTGCGGACGGTGATTAGCACGGCATCCACGCGGTCATCAGCCAGCACTTGCTTGTAGTCTGTCGTCGCGGCGCCGGTGTTGAACTTTCGGCCCAGATGGGCGGAGCCGATCCCTCGAAGATTCGCCACCCACGCGATCTCCGCGTCGGTCTTGGCCAACGCGGGCATGAGCGTCACTTTTGTGAAGTTGCCCGCACCGATAACGCCCACCACAGCCTTGCCCGCACCAGCACTGACGGCGCCGGCGATCTCGAGCACACGCGACACATCCGGGGCCTCGCCGTATTGCAGGAGCACGCCCAGAGCGTGCGGATCGTTGGTGACCTTCTCGTAGGCCTCTGGGGCGTCAGCCAGATCAAAATGGTGCGTGATGAGATCACCCACAACCAACCGCCTCGCAGACAGGGCCGACAAAATCGCCTGCATGTTCCGCTGCTCGGTCCAGCGGACGAAGGCGTAGGGATAGTCCTGCCCCGCCTGCTCGTAGGTCTCATCATACCGGCCGGGGCCGTAAGAGCACGACAGCTGAAGGCTCAGCTCTTTTTCGTAAAAGTCCGCGCGTCGCAGATTCATGCCCGCCGTGCCCACCATGACGATCTTGCCCCGCTTGCGGCTCATTTCGGCGGCCTGGTGGACGACCTCGTCGCTCTTGGTAGCCGTCGTAATCAACACGCCATCGACGCCTTTGCCCTGCGTCCAGGACATCGCCGCGGTAATGGGGTCCGCGCCCTGGGCGACGTTGACCGTCTCGACGCCGAACGCCTTGGCCAGCGCCAGCCGATCCGGATTGAGGTCCACGCCCAGCACCTCACAGCCGCTGGAACGCAGCAACTGCACGACCACCAAGCCGATGAGCCCCATCCCGAAAACCGCCACCTTTTCACCCAGCGCCGGAGCCAGCAGGCGAATGCCCTGCAGTCCGATGCTCGAGAGCACCGTAAAGGCAGCCTGATCGTCGCTGACATTATCGGGAATCTTCACACACAGCGTATGCGGCACACACACAACCTCGGCGTGCGGGCCGTTGGAAACCACACGGTCACCAACCTCCAGGTCCGTCACCTTCGAGCCAACTTCCAACACCACGCCGGCATTGCAGTAACCCAGCGGCAAGGGTTCATCCAGGCGATTGAACACCGCCTCGAGCGTCGGCAGCAGGCCATCGGTCTTGATCTTATCGAGCACCTGCTTGACTTTGTCCGGCTGACTTCGGGCTTTGCCGATCAGCCCGGCCTTGCCGAATTCCACCAGCATCCGCTCCGTGCCAGCGGAGATCAGGCTCCGCCGCGTCTTGATAAGGACATCGTTGGCGCCCAGCCCCGGCCGGGGGACCTCGTCAACGGTCGTCGCGCCGCTCCGCAGATTCTGAAGCACTTGTTTCATAGCTGTCTCGCCTGACCGGCGGCGTCATCGATCAGGGGCTTGATGCGCCCCATCTCCGCCAGATGTTTGTCTTCAATATTACTGATCACCGCGCGGAACTTCCCGCATTCTGCGTCCTGGAAATGCTGAGCGATTTTGAGTATACCGACCAAAACAGCGAGGTCAAAGTGAATGCCACCAGGAGGCGCCTCGGAGCCCGGGCGTTAGCGGCAGTATGCGCCCCCACGCGCCACCGATACGACCAACTGCTCCAGCGACCCCAGACGTGCCTAGTCCAAGGCCTGTTGGTCCTTGAAAAGGGTCGAAACAATCTGCCGGAATTTACCATTGGCGGTACGCGGAATTTCGTCGACGTATTCCAAATCGAAACGGATCACGGGTCCAAGGTATGTTTTCAGGTCCGCCAGCAACTTTTCTTCGTCCTTTGCGTGGTATTTGTCGTTCTTGACAATCTTGATCGTCACCGATTTGAGTTCGCTCTGAATCAGTTGGGCTTCCTCGATCCCAGGGCTGTCCTTGAACAGGAAGTCCAGCCGGCCGGCCTGGCGACCATCGGGCGTGATGATGTAGCTTTCGATTCTGCCGTCAATCTTGTCCACCATCGGCAGCTTCCTCCCGCAAGAACACTCCTCGGACGGGTCTTCCGGGAGGGTCGCAATATCGCCGATGTCGTAGCGAATCAGCGGCATGGCCAGATTCCACAGGCCCGTCCCCACAATCCGTCGAACGTTGGAGGGCATGTTCACAAGCGGGACAAATTCGCTGACTCCGTATTCCATGTCCACATGGAACCGATCCATCTGACAAGCGCTGATATTGACGACGTACTCACTGGCGCCGTACTGGTCGGTAATGTGGCAATCGGGGCCAAAGGCCTCCTGCATGGAACGCCGCTGGTGTGGCAGGAGGGTTTCAGCCACGTTGTAAATAACTTTGGGCGGATGGGGTAGTTGTTGGCCCGTCTCGATGAGGTATTGGCTGAACAGATAGATCACCGACGGATAGCCCACATAATACGTGATCTTCCGTTTCTGTAGGTACCTCGCCAAGATAGGCATATTCTTCTGCGTCATGTGATGGCAGGAGATATAGGTCTGGTGCAAAGGCAGGTTCCGTCGCCAAAATGGTGGGGCCATCACATTGAGCGGCACGACATTGCGCCCGGCGAAACCCGCATACTCGTCGTTCAGCGCCAGGCCAAATCGCATCCGCTGACGCCAACCCGCCGCCCAAAACATCGGTATCGAATCCTTGTCATAGTACAGCGTCAACGACTTACCGGTCGTTCCACCGGTGTGCCCGATCGTCATCTTCTTGGGTGGGATCGCTCGGGAGATCAAATCGGCGGCCCTGTCGCGAAGGATATTCTTGGTCAGGATAGGAAGTTTGGGCAGGTCCTCTGCGGTGCGAATATCCGCCGGGATGAGCTTCCGCTCGTCCATCACCTCGCGATAGAAGGGGACATTCTTGTAGGCGTAGGCAATCACAAACCGCAGCCGCTCGTCCTGATAGTTCTTCAACTCAGCCAGCGACCACCACTCAGACTCCTGGAGCGACGCTAAGAACTTCCGAAAGGTCGGACCGAAACGCTCGCGTCGCATCTTAAGGCCCGCAATACTACAGGAGACATTCTGCAGCCAGACGGGAAGTTTACTGTACAGCTTGAAACGACGTGATTCAGCCATTGTGATGCTCTTTCGCTCGCGAGGCGCCAACGCTCTCGCGATATTGCTTTCTTGTTACGATGGTCCCAACCAGGCCCTGTTGGCCACCACTGGGGCGCTTCCGAGAACGCCAGCAACTGGCGAAACTCCGCATTGCACGCGTGCGATTGATGTTTCGGCCTTGCAGCGTGCAGGCCGGATTCTGAATCCAGATCGACGAGTGATTATAGAATGTGCCGGCAGTATCCACTGCTCATCCTTACCGAGAATTAATCCGCCAAGAGAGATCGATACACGTCCAAGTAGACTTCAGGGCCTGAAAGGGGCTTTTGCAAGCGTTTCAGCTCCGCTGTCGCGGCCGGCAAGTCATCAAGCATAGCCGTGAGCTGCGCGACGTATTGCGCCAGATCGCCGGTGGCCACGACCTGACACCCTTCAGGACGGGGTATAGCGTCCGAGACGACACACGGCTTATGCAGGTGCAGGGCTTCCCGCAGCGCCACCGAATCGCCGTCGGTGGTCGTCGGGCGAACGAACACATCGCAGGCTTGGTAGATTGAACAGGCCACGTCGGTCCTCACGCCGTCGACGACCATCACGGCGTCGGCCAGGCCGAGCTCATCTCGCAGCGCAAGCGTCTGCTGTCGGAAGGCCTCATCGTGTGTGCCGCTGATCAGCAGCACCTGCCCCGTGTTGGGGTGCTTCTCCCGCAGCTGAGCCAAGGCTCGCAGCATGAAGTTAAACTGATAGACATCCTGACCGTTGACAATCGTCCCAAACCAGCCGGCCCCGACCAGCGTCGGCGAGTGAGTCTCGATAAACGCCCGGGCCTCGGCCGGAATCCGCTCCGGGCCGATCCGGTCAGGCGGGAGGGGGATAAATGCCGGTAGGATCGTAACACGATCTGCCGCCAGGCCGATTGTCTTGCACAGTTCGGCGATCTCGGGGTTGACGGCGACGACGTGGCCCGCCCGTCGCATGGCCCAGCTGGTCATGGCCCGGCCGAGGGCGTTGCTCCCTTTGCCGTAGCCGTTGGCGAGACTCGATCCGTGAACGGAGATCACCAGTTTCTTTCTGCCCAGCATCGCTGCAAACGTCGCCAGCACGCGGATGAAATTTCGGCTGGTGTGAAGATGGACCACCTTGGCCGGCGTGGTCAGGATTCTCCAGAGATAGCTGACAATCTTTGGCCAGCCGAGGGGGACAATGTTATCCCGCCGGGTCCGGCGATACGCGTCGTATAGGATGAACGGAAAGTCCTGGCTTTGCAGGTACCCGTGCAGCCGCTCGATGTGCACAGAGACTCCGCCATAAGGCGGCGGGTAGCCACCGATAATCGCCACATCCGGCCGTGGCGATGAAGAGATTCTCGAGGCATCGTTCATCGTTCCGCAAGTCGCTTCGGGCCTGTTTTCCGATGTCTTGTCCTGGTGGGATACGGTCATTCCCACTTATCGTCCAACTCGCAATTCTACTGCCTGGCTATAAACACCACGAAGATGGGCGTCCTGGACCAGTTCCCCCCCGATCCGGATCATCACGACCGGCCTTTTCGGGCCCGCCAGTCGGCGATGACCCGGTCGTAGACCGCCAGTGTGTTCCGTGCGACGACCTCTGGCTGGACAAGTTCGGTGCGCTGTCGCGCCCGCCTCGGGCAGGACCATGGGCGAGGATTCCTGAAACGAAGGCAAGACAACACAACGGGCTCGGGACATTTCGCGCATAAGTTGTTCCCGGTCAAGCTGCCCCAGGAAGACGACGTGATCGGAAAGTCCGTGGCGCACGATCAGTTCGTCGAGGTGGGCCGAATAGGTATCGTTGTGTTTGGGGCCAGCCAAGCGGAGTTCGCAGGCCACGCCCTGGCGGGCCAGTAGGCCCACGGCCTCGATCAAGCCGTGAATGTTCTTCAAGGGACGAAACCGTCCGGCGAAAAATGCCACCGGCCCGCTCTCGGTTCGCCTGTGGTCAAAAAAGCGAGAGTCGACGGGGTTGGGGACAAAATGGAACTCGCTTCGTCGGCAATAGCTTTCCAATTGCTGTCGGACGTAGCCGGTCAGCGCGATGATGTGGCGAAATCGCGCCCGGGCAGGATACATCAGGCGCTTCGCCACCCACGATCGCACGCGGCGAAGGCCATGATCGGCGAACAAGGTATCACGCTCAGCGAAGCCATGGACCGTCAGTACGGATGGGTGCCGCCGGGCGTCAATGAGTGTCGGCTCGGCCTGCACGTGGACGACATCGGGCTGGAGCGCATCGAGCAGTCTGTGGATGCGACGACCGGGCCCCAGGCCGGGCAGCACGAAGGTGCTCCGTCGAACAGGGACATCATGGATCGTGTATCCCGGGAACCCATCGGCGCCCGTCGCCAGTACTCGCTTGTTCTGCCAGAAAGCTATTGTGTCAACTCCTACTTGTTAGCGGACGATTGTATCGCTCTTGTCGCTCAGACAGCTGACGCGAGACTTGAAAGATACTCCCGCGCCCAGTCCAGCCGCAAGGGCCCCGATCCTAATGCCGATGTTGCCGAGACGGCTGGGCGGGCATGGACCGTTTCATCAGGGGGACAGGCCTCTTTGTCGCAGCAGTCTTCGGTAGGTCTTTTCGATCCGATCCATGATAGCGTCGAGGCTGTAGTGCCGCACGACGTAGGCCCGGCCGGCTATGCCCTTTGGATGAAAGAACAGTTGCCGAGCGCCCGACCTTTCATCGCGTTTGGCAGCTTTAACCTGGAGGCCGAGCACTTCATCGGCACGCCCGGGTCCGCCTGCCGCAAGGCAAAAGGCCTTCTGCTCTTCAGTAAATCGCTTCTGCTTCATTCTCTGGTCTCCTATGAATGCGAACCATAACCTAACAGACTCACACGTAACCTGGATCAAAAAACAGGGAGGAGATCACAGGGAGCTGTCGGTTACGACATGGGCAGGTCTCTGATTGACATGAACTTGAGGCGCAGTTAGCATTCTGTCCGATCGGATTGGGAGGCAGAGAGCGTTGATGATACTTCTGTATCCATGCAAGTGATTACGACGAACGATGCGAATACTCCATTTGATCGGTCAGTTGCATCGCGGCGGCGCGGAGCTTCAATTGATGGCGATGCTTCAGCGGATGCCCGCTCCGCAATTTGAGCACATCGTGGGGGTATTTTGGTCGGGTGGAGATCCAGACATTATCGATGGGCTCACCAAGGCGGGCTGCGAGATCGTCTGCCTGGACAAGCATCGCGGCATTGACATGGGCTTTCAGCGGCGACTGAATCGACTGGTCAAGACAAGATCGTTTGACGTAATGCATGCTTGGCTGATGAGTTCTGGCCTGTGGGGGCGGTTAGCTGAGATGATGACCCGACGACGGGTCCCCACGGTGGTTTCGTTTCGCAGCAGTGAAGTCCATACTTGGCCTGGTGGGGTGGGACTGGATCGGTTCCTTGATCGGTATGCCGACGTATACATTTGCAATTCTTTGCGGGTCCGGGATGTCTGGGCTGAGCGTCTCAAGAGCGATGGTTCGGACATGATAGTCATCGACAATGGTGTGGATTGCCAGAAGTTCCGCCCCGGTGATCAGACTGCGATGCGAACGGCTTTAGGGATTGACGCGGACGCCCTTGTGATCTGCGCGGTCGGTTCTATGAAGCCGGCGAAAAATTGGCCGATGTTTCTGGAAGTGGCCTCCAAAGTTACAACTGGCAATCCCAAAGCGGTCTTTCTGGGTATCGGAGGAGGACCGATGCTCGATGAGATGCGGAATCGACTGAATGAGCTTGGCGACGCGGATGGTCGGATTCGGCTGTTGGGCGATCGGACGGATGTGGCGGACATTTTGCGAGCCAGCGATCTACTGCTGTCCACCTCGGTAGTTGAGGGGATGTCCAATGCGATCTTAGAAGGGATGGCGTCTGGTCTGCCGGTCGTCGCCACGCGGATCAGCGGCTCGGAAGAACTGGTCCGCCACGACCAAACCGGTTATTTGTGCCAGAGCAGAAATCTCGATGACGCCGTAGACCGGGTCGAGGCTATTTTGACCGATCCCACTCTTGCTCTGCAGATGAGCCGAGCGGCTCGACAGGTCGCCCAGGAAGCCTACTCTTTTGAGCAGATGGCCGATGGCCACGCGAAGGCTTATTGCCGCGCTATAGCGGCTCGTCAGGGCAAGTGACGTCACCAGAGATCACAGGCTTGATGTGTTGGCAGAACAATCCTACAGAACCAAGCGATTGCGGCGTCTTCGATAATTGGACGTAGCCCTGCTTGCTTATTCTTTTCCCGCTGACGGTTCCGCCGTTGGCGTATAAATGAACGATGCCCTTTCGCAAAGTACAGTAAACTCAATCAGTGATTTGAAGGAATTGTTATATGTGTGGCATTTGCGGCTTTGTCAGTAGCGAACAGAGAATCGAGGTGATTGAGGAAATGGTCCGCGCCATTGCCCATCGAGGTCCCGATTCGCAAAATCATTGGACCGACGGTGATGTCGCGCTGGGTCATGCACGCCTGAGTATTCTGGATCTCTCTGAGGCGGCTAACCAGCCGATGGCCTCACCGGATCAACGATTTGTCATGGTTTACAATGGTGAGATATATAATTTTCAAGACATACGGAAAGAGCTTCAGGCGCTCGGACACGTCTTCACCAGCCATGGCGATTCCGAGGTCTTACTGCAGGGGTTTTCCCGGTGGGGAGATGAGGTCTTCCCTCGACTCAATGGTATGTTCGCCGTAGCTTTTTGGGATCGCCGGGAAAAGCGGCTTACCCTTGCTCGTGATCGGTTTGGAATCAAACCTCTCTACTATGCTCACCATTCAAGTGGGGCCATTACATTTGGCTCTGAGATAAAAGCGATTTTGTTGTCGGCCCCAGATTTGACAACAATCGATCTGCAAGGCTTATTGGAATATTTCTTTTTTCAGACCCCACTCGGTCAATCTACGTTCTATCAGGGGATTCGATATTTACTGCCCGGCCATATTTTGCATTACGCCAATAGGAACTATACGACAAAACAATACTGGAGTCCTCTGGATGTGCCCCCATGCAGCGACTCCGAATCGGTGGCGATCGAACGCATTGGCGAACTGTTCGAAGAAGCAGTCCTGGCTCACCTAGTCAGTGACGTTCCGGTAGGGCTGTTTTTGTCCGGAGGAATCGATTCTTCATCCATCGCAATGATCGCCGGTCGTCGGATGGGGAAACAGTTATCGACCTTTTCTGTCGATTTTGACTTTGCTGAATCGAGTGAATTGCCGTTGGCGAAAAGGGTCGCCGAATCGGCTGGTACACAACACCATGAAATGCACGTTGGCAGCGGGGAACTTATTTCCGTACTCCATCGATTGACTCTCGCTCACGACCAACCGTTTGGTGATGCAGCCAACATTCCGCTTTATTTACTCGCCGAGGCGGTTTCAGGCAAAATAAAAGTCGTTTTGCAAGGCGATGGGGGAGATGAGGTTTTAGGTGGCTATCAGCGCTACCAACATCTGCTCATGTTGGACAAATATGCTCGTAAGGGGCGCTGTTTTCTTGCACCGCTGTATCATTCAAACATCTACAAACTCATGCCCAAACGATACCAAAAATGGTTTGAGCAGGCCTTCGCGAAAGACCGGGCTCGCCGATGCGCGATCTTGACCGGTTTGGACAAGAACGAGATTCCCTGGGGTGTTTTTGCGCCAGCCTTTCTGGAGCAGCTGTCTCAACTGGATCCCTATCAGCGTCACCGGGAACTCCTTCGGGACTTTGAGCCAGGGATGGACAGATTACAGCAAGCGTTGCTTCTGGACACACTTGTGCTCTTGCCGGATAAGTTCCTGGAAAAAGTAGATAAGCCGACCATGGCTCATTCGCTGGAGGTACGTGTGCCATTTCTCGACAAAGGTTTTTCTGAGTATGTCCTTAGTCTGCCTTCAGAATACAAAGTCCATAAGGGCGAAAAGAAACACCTATTCCGAAAAGCGATGCGAGGGATCGTGCCTGATTTTGTCTTGGACGCGCCCAAGAAAGGATTTGGAGTTCCCTATTCCCGTTGGCTCAGCAATTGCCTCAAAGAGCCGGTCCTTGATCTTGCCGACAGTTCCTGTGTCAGAGACCTCGGACTATTTGACATGAAGTTACTGAAAAAGACAATTGATTCAGGCTTGCAAGGCAACCAACGAGCCGCCTCGTTTGTTTGGTTGTTCTATCGACTGGCTGACTGGCTGCAATCATATTCGGTGACGCTATAGGATCGAACGTGTTATCCCTTCTATGAAGCCGGGCCTGTCAAGTGATGATCCTTAGCCGATGGGTTCACCCTTCTATTCGGGATCACGCGGCGGCGGTCAGCCGCAAGGGACCTGGTCCCAATGCCGATGTCGCCGAGACGGCTGGGCGGGCATGGACTGGTTCATCGGGGGGACAGGCCTCTTTGTCGCAGCAGTTTTCGGTAGGTCTTTTCGATCCGGTCCGCGATAGCGTCGAGGCTATAGTGCCGCATGACATAGGCCCGCCCGGCTTCGCCGAGCCGCGAGGCCCGCTCGCGATCCGTGAGAATCGCCTGCAGATGCGCGGCAATGGCCTCGGCATCGCCGGGGGCGGCAACCAGCCCGCATTGAGCGGCCTGGACAATGCTGCCGCACTCGCCGACGGCCGTGACGACGGTCGGCAATCCCTCGGCCATGTACTCCAGCAGGGCCACGGGCAGCGCCTCCATGCGGCTGGTCATTACGCCAACGTCGGCTTGTTTGAGCAGATCGGGAACGTCAGCGCGGAGCCCGAGGAACTCCACACAATCGGTCAGGCCAAGCTGCTCTCGGGTCCGCATCAAGCTGCGGACATGATCGGCCACATGGTCTCGCATGTGACCAATGCACAACCATCGCAAGTCGGGCACGTGCTGCCGAAGAATCGCCGCGGCGCGGAGTGCGGTGTCATGGTCCTTGACCGGCAGGATGTTCCCGACCTGAATCACCATATGGCCCTGGGTAAAACGGTGAGGGTGCTGAGAAGCTTCCACGCCGTTTGGAATGAATTGGCACACGTTGTCCGTCATGCCCAAGAGCCTCTTGGCCCGGGCCTGCAGGGGCCTGGAGACAGCGTAATACATGTCCACCCCCCGCAGCAGGATCGAATCCAAGAGTTGGTAACCTGGAAAATCTCCGACGGTCCCGAAATGGTCGTGGAAGGCCAGCACGCAGCGCAGCCCCGTGAAACACCGCAGGACGGTCAGAATATAGGCGGGGGAGCGCCCATGGCAGTGCGCAACGGTGATGTGGTTACGGCGGAGGTAGCTGCGGACCCGCCCAATGCAGCGCGGGTCGACCTTCGCGGCCAGTTCGCCGCCCTCCCTTAGAGACACCAGATGGGAGGCAAGCCCCCGCCGGGCGAGCGCGTTGGCGAAGGCGACCGCCGTGGCTTCGGTCCCGCCGACATCAAGACTACCCACAATCTGCGCAACCGCGAACGTCCTGGCGTTCATGTGCATCATTGTCAATGTATCTTTCGAACTTCTCGTCGACAAAGGTCTCGTGCGATTGACGGGCAAGTCTATCACCCCCCCGGTGGTTCGCCGCCGGTGGCCTCCCCTTGGGTCTGTTGATACGCCAGCGCATAGGAGTAGGACAAACGGGCCTGCTCGACCCGTCGGTCCTTTTCATCTATCCGAATCATCACCAGAAGCAGCCCTAAGACCAGGCCGTAATACTTCCGCAGGAAATCCATCTGCGTCATGCCCGCCGTGAGCATGAATATCCAGAACATGCCCGCCAGCATCTGCTCCCAGTGCCCACGCATTCGTCTGATGCGCCGAAACAGATGACCATGGATGCCCAGGAACAAGACCAAGCCCGGCAGGCCTAGAGCGGCCAGGATGTCGATCATATCGTTGTGAGCAACGTGGCCTGTGATTCCTAAGAGGTTGGCTTTCTCGCTGAAGCGCATGCCCTGTAGGCCGTAGGGCATGAACCCCCGCGCGGCGGACACGCGAACATAGGCGGACCAGTAGACGTTGCGCGCCCCGGCTTCGATCCCTTGTTCAAAAATACTGTCGAAACGCTGCTTGATGCCAATCCCCAGGAACCCGAACTGACTGCTGACAAAGAACACCACCACGGTTAGGAAAACCGCGACCAGCGCCGCCGCCAATCGTTTGCCTATCTTGGCCCGGCGGGCCATGAGGATTCCCAACATGACCGCCATTGGGACGGCAACATAGCACGCGCGGGATTTACCGATCACGATCCCAATACACAGGACCATGCCGAAGAAGACACAAAGGCCTTTCTTCACCATCCCTTTGGTGGACAAGAACAGATAGATCGCGCTGAAGACGCCGATCGACATCAGACGGGCCATCTCGTTGATGTCGACCTTAGCGGATTCCGTGAACGTCTCCGCTTCTGCGCGACGGTAGGTTTCGACAATTTCAGGCGATCCGGTGCGGATTTGCTGGACGGCAAGGAGCGTGGTAAAGCCGACCAGCACCATTAGACCCATGTTCCGGTAGCGTCGGCACGTCAGCCAGACTCCCATGACCGCCGGGACCAAGTAAACTTGGACCATCGTGGCGCTGCCCAGCAATGAGAATAGTGGCCTCGGACTCAGAGGGAAGGAGACGACGCCCAAAATGACGAACAGGACCACCCATTTGAAGATGGGGTCTATGCGCCTTGTATCCATCGACCGCAGCAGACGGGGAGCGCTCAGAATAAGCGCCCATGCGCCCACCAGCCTGGCCACCGTGACGAGCCCCGGTACCAGGCCGATCAAATGGAACACGCAGATGGCGCCGATCAGAGCGTAGACGCTCACTCGTCGCCGCATAAGGGAATCGACAAAGCCGAGCGCCCCGACCGTGAGAATGGCCGGTATGGTTAGCCCCACGGCCATCATCCCGACGACGGCCAGCCCCCCGATCCCCCACATCCCTGCGGCGATCAAGGAGAGGACCTTGGCCTGGGGACCCAAGGACTCGTCGGCAGCCTCCGGGTAATAATAGGCGAGCTGCTGGTCGGACAAGAGTGGCACACTTGCAACTGTCATGATTCGTCAGATGCGGCGTCCATCCCACGCGGCCTGGCCGTCACGCATTGATACAAGGCCTTGTGAATCGATCCGCGTCCGTCCGTTACTGGTTGTTACGCTTGATAGGCTGTGTTGGTTCTGGGTAGCCTGCCACGATGGCAGTTTACCGTCCCAATCGGGTTAAGATGCTCGATGGCGACCACGTACGCATACGGTCCCCGCTCGTCCGGGGCCGCTGACGGCGCCAGTGTCGCTGCATTACCTTTCATCGGCATCAAAGGGAAAAGGGTTTAGGACCCTCCGAGCCCCAGGGGCGCATCAGCCGTCCTACGTATTTATCTCCAGCTCATTATGCGTTCCTCAGAGCCCGATCAGCAACCGATGTCAACACCTCCGTCCGCGGCCGGTCGGCCCACGGGCCTCATATTGCGCCACCGCCTGATTGGCCGGGAGACCCATCGTCTGGGTCTGGCTGTAACCTCCTTTGTATTATTGAATTATATATCGGCTCCAGGGGCCGTTCAGTCACAGACGTGATCGCAGGCTATCACTCCGGATTTCCTGGATGACGACCTTGATTTGTATACGGCAGAGCATCGTTCGATCGCAAACAGGCGAAGGACATACATGCGGCCTTCACCAGCCAGATAGGCCTTTTCGAGGCCAGAGCCCTCACGCAGCGAACACACCTCCGCGGCGGCCACCCAGCGGCGAAAGGTGCGGTGGAACTTTGCACGACCAACGCGTCGCCCGGCTTGTCGGGTTGACTGACTGCCCCCACCGGTTCGTGCGCCCGGTTGGCTTAGTCACGGCTGATGACAGCATCGAGCAGGTCGGCCAGCTTTCGGCTGAGGGCCTTGGATTCGTAGGCCATGACGGCCTGGGTGTTGATGTTGGCCGACGACCGGCCTGTAAGCACTGTCTCGAGCCCTTCGATGATGCTTTCAACGGTCGCGCCTACCGTCATGCCGGCGCCGGTCTGTTGGAGGATGCGCGCCGCATCACTGTCGGCTGGACCGATCATCAGGATCGGCTTTTCCGAACCCAGGTACAGGTATTCGTACATCTTTGCCGGCGCATGGCGTGGGTGAAGGTCGTCCAACATCAGAAGCAGGCCAGCCGCTCCTTTCAGCGAGGCCAGCACGTCGTTGTGGCTTCGGGACCCCCGGAATTCGATCATCTCAGCCACACCGCACTCGCGGGCGGCCGCGGCGACGTTCGCCGGCCAGTCACCATAGGAAATGAACCGGAACGTTGCAGGCGTGATCTTTCCAGCGGCTTTGAGCTTGCCCATGGCATCGACCAGCATGCACACCATCCCCGCTCGCATCCCCCCCCCCACCGGCCCGCCATGGACAAGTGTCGTGCGGTCGAGCCGCTCCGGCTCGACGGCGTCGATCTGCTCCTTGACGAAGCCATTGGTGATGACGGTCCAGTGGCTCTGGTCGAGATTGCTGTAGGTCTCGACGTAGTATTCCATCGCGCCTGGGGTGTTGAAGATGGCGGCGTCGGCGGCGCGAAGCGTCCTGCGTTCCGCCCGATGTGACCATCGCCCGCGCCGGCCGTGATAGAGATGGACGTTAGAGGTCCATGGATCGCGAAAGTCCAGGATGACAGGGACATCGCAGACCGTCTTGATTTTTTCAGTCAGTGTCATCCAGGAAAACGGGGGGGCGGTGATGAGTATCGCATCGATGGAGCGCTGCTGGAGGGTCTTCCGGATGGCCTTAAAGAGGCGCCTCAGGCTCCAGACGTGGATGTCGGGCATGCGAATTTCCTGCAGCGTCCTGCGCACGGCTTTGGCGCAGAACGTGCGAATCGCGCCGGTGGCAGGGCTCTCGGCGATCCTTTCCATGTGTCCGGCAAGATTCCCGCAATGAAACCGGATGACCTCGGTCTCTTCAGGGATTGCCGCGAGGAAGCTGGCCTTGGGGTAGGTGCAGCAAGGTTCCGCCAGCGCGACGACCTTACACTGCCAGCCCATGGCAGGCAGATCGCGGCAGAATCGGAGTGGGCGAAAACAGCCCACGCCGGTATCCGGCGGAAACCAACGGGCGATCATCAACAATGTCCGAGTATGTGACTGGTCCATGGCCTTCTCTTCGGGTGGGCGTCTGTGAAGTTCAACTCCGAACGTATCCCATCGGGTCTGGTTCCTGACTAGGGGCGTTCTTGCTCGTTCGGCCGTCCGAGGGCCCAAGGCGGCAGGCCTGCGCCATCCGACGAACGCACCTTCATCCTATATTCGGCCAGGCGCGGCAGGCCCGGCGAAGATTGTCGCCACCGCTGCGAGCGGATCCAGATGCTGCCGCACGGCACGCGGGCGGTGGGCACGGCCCGGATGGCATCGGTGACGCTCGAGGTGTCGGTGAGTTCGTAGTCCCCCTCGGCCATGGTCAGCACGCAGGGAGACCAGCCGTGCTCGGCGATGCGGGCCGCCAGCTTCGCCGGGCGCTTCGCCCCGACGGTCGCCGACGGCGGGTACTCCGCTGCAATGATCAATACGTTCTTCACACAACGCCTCGTGGAGATGCCGGCCAACTCCATTGCACAGTACACCTCGCGCTAAGGACCGGCATGTTACTCATCTCGGCCAACACCCGCCATGTTCTTCTGTACCGCGCGGATCTGAACAGCTGATGCGGGCTTGATATCCCGTGGCGCTTGAGTACCATGTCGGCGGCCCTGCCCCAGCGGCAGGGCGTTAACGTGTCCGACCGGGCCCGCGGCGAGCTTGTCGACAACGCTGTAGCGGCCGGTGTTATGACAAGGTGCGCCATGAAAGTAGCGTTGCTGGACCTAAAGGCACAGTTCGCGACAATTCGTGACCAGGTCGTCCAGGCCATCCTGCCGATCCTGGACAGCCAGCAGTCCGTTAACGGCCCGGCAATCAAGCAGCTCGAAGAGCTCGTTGCCGACTACAGCGGCTGCCGGGCGGCGGTCGGGCTGTCGAGCGGCACCGACGCCCTGCTGGTCAGCCTGATGGCCCTGGATATCGGCGCGGGCGACGAGGTGATCTGCCCGCCGTTCACGTTCTTCGGCACGGCTGGCAGCATCTGGCGGACGGGCGCCAAGCCGGTCTTCGTGGACATCGATTCGGCGACATTCAATATCGATCCGGCGAAAATCGCCGACGCCATCACCGACAAGACCAAGGCCATCATGCCCGTGCACCTGTACGGCCAGATGGCGGAGATGGACCCGATCATGGCCGTCGCGGCCGAACACCGCCTGGCCGTCATCGAAGACGCCGCCCAATCCATCGGCGCCGCCTACAAGGGCCGAAAGGCCGGTTCGATCGGCGCGGCCGGTTGCCTGAGTTTCTATCCCACCAAGAATCTCGGTGGCGTGGGCGATGGCGGCATGGTGGTCACCAACGACACCGACTTGGCCGACAAGATCCGCGCGCTTCGCAACCACGGCGAGACCAGCCGCTACCACTACAAGTACGTCGGCGGGAACTTCCGCCTGGATACAATCCAGGCCGCCGTTCTGGTCGTCAAACTGACCTACCTGGACGGCTGGTCGGCCAAGCGCCGCGCCAACGCCGCCCGCTACGACGCCCTGCTGGCCGATTGCAGCCAGATCGTCACACCCAAGATCGCCGAGGGCAATGAGTCGATCTTCAACCAGTACGTCATCCGCACGCCCAAACGTGACGGCTTGCAGGCGTTCCTGGCGGATCACGAAATTGGGACGGGCATCTATTATCCCCTGTGCCTGCATCAGCAGGAGTGCTTCAAGGGCCTCGGCTACAACACGGGCGATTTCCCCGTCAGTGAGAAAGCGGCCGCTGAGGTATTGGCCCTGCCGATCTATCCAGAACTGGCCGACGAGCAGATCGACTTCGTCGCCGACAAGATCAAGACGTTCCTGCAGTGACGGTTGTCTGCGATTCGCCGGGACGGGAATAGACCTCGGCCCTTGATCGCCCGCCCATCTTGATTCGTTTCACCCCCGGGCCGTATACTCCTGCCAAGGTCTTGGCCTGGAGCAGCCAGCGCGTGGAGTTCTCATGGAAAGCTATCTGACCGCGGAGATATCGGCCTCGGCGCTGCGGGCGAATGCGAGCGTGCTGCGGCGGCAATTGGCTCCGGGCGTGAAGATCTGCGCCTGCGCGAAATGCGACGCCTACGGCCACGGCCTGCAGACCGTCCTGAACGTCCTGGCCGAGCAGGTCGACTGGCTCGGCGTCGCCACGCCAGACGAGGCCCTGCTCATCAGGGACATGGGGTATATGGGCCCGGCGATGGTGTTTTTCTCGGCCTGCGCGTACGCCGACCAAAGCCACCTCGACAGCATCCTGAAAAACCTGATCAGCAGGGACGTGACGCTGACGGTCGTCTCGTCCGAGGAAGTCGGTCTGATCGACCGGGCCGCTGCCAAGGCGGGCAAGAACGCCCACGTTCACGTGAAAGTCGACACCGGCATGATGCGGTCCGGTGCGCCGCTGGCGACGGCCCCGTCGATCATTGATCGCTTGCGCGGTCAACAGCACGTGCGCCTCACGGGACTGTACACGCACTTCGCCACCGCCGGTGAAGCCGACAAGACCTTCACCCGACTTCAACTGCAGCGACTGAAGACCTTTGCCAAGTCCTGCGGGGATTCGGCCGGGCTGATGCTGCACGCAGCCAATTCCGCGGCATTGATCGATCTGCCTGAGACGCATCTGAACATGGTCCGCCCCGGCATCGCTCTGTACGGGTACGAGCCTTCCGACCAGATGCAGGTCCATCTGCCGCTGAAGCCCACCCTTCGGCTGACGGGGACGCTGATGCAGATCAAGCAGGCCCCCGCCGGCACGCGGTGCGGCTACGGGCTGACGTATGAGTTCGACCGACCGAGCATCATCGGCCTGGTGCCCATCGGCTATGGCGACGGCTACTTCCTGCGTCTGTCCAACAAGGCCACCATGCGGGTGCGGGGTCAACACGTGCCCGTTCGCGGGAGCGTGTCAATGGACCAGACCATTGTGGATCTGACCGACTGCCCCGATGCGCAGATCGGCGACGAGGTCGAGATTATTTCCCCCAACCCGGCCGACCCCCACAGCGTCGAGAACCTCGCCAGACTCGCCGACACGGTCCGCTACGAGATCACCACACTGCTTGGCCATCGCGCCCGACGGGTGTTGGTGGACTAGCTCTTTGGCGCCTCGAAACCTGTGGGGAGATTGGGCCGGTCGCACGTGCACAGCCCCCTGCCTGCATCGCCGAACTTGTCCACCTCGCCGGGCGTAGGATTATTAGAACCTATCGTAAGTATGGACGTCTCGCCCATGCACCCCTGCCGCCGACATCGACGATCGCCGAGCGGCCTGATGAGCCCGGGGCCCACAAGGCGCTGTGATGGCGGCTGGGTCGGTGATGATGGGCTTGCAGTTGGCCGGACGATTGGGATAATGCCTTTGGCTAACCCAATGCAACCGCCTGTAGCCTGCCGATCCAGTTACGCGAGGCGACATACATTCTTGGCCGCAATAATGTGCAGAAAGACGCGTCTTTCGCTCATAAGCGGGCCTTTTCAAGTCGATTAGTAATGTAAGGTCTTGGAGTTAGAGCACTTTATGCCAGACAATCTTGACAAGAACGCCCCGGGCGCCCCGGACATCCTGGGGTTGATCCCCGCTCGCGGCGGGTCGAAGCATCCGCCCAAGAAAAACATCCAGCCCTTCCGCGGCCGGCCTTTGATCGTCCATACCATCGAGCAAGGGCTCAACAGCAAGACCATCAGCCGCACTATCGTCTCGACCGACAGCGAGGAGATCGCCCAGATCGCCCGCGACGCCGGCGCGGATGTGCCTTTCCTTCGCCCGGCGGCGATGATCGACCGGGCCGTTCGGATGCTGCAGGACCACCCCGAGGCCGATTCGCTACGGGCCGTCATCCCAGCTCCGCATACGCCGTACAAGATGTGGTGACTGCAAGGACGGGCGCCTCGAGCCGCTGCTGACCTGCCCCGACGTACCGGAAGCCTACAACGAGCCGCGGCAGAAGCTGCCCACCATTTACTGGCAGAACGGCTACCTGGATGTAATCCGCACGAGCACGATTACGGAAAAGCGTTCGATGATGGGCGACAAAGTCCTCGCCCTGGTCATGAGCCCCGAAGACGACATCGACAGCCAGCGCGACCTGGATACGGTGTCCCTTTTCATGGGCAGCCGGACCCGACGCACGACGATCGCCGTGGTGCGCCGTTTGTGGCGGACGCTTCGGCGCTGACGCCGAGCGGAATCATGTACCTTCGACAGGATAGTGACAGTTGACAGCCGACGACACCACACTGCTGGCGATCATAACGGCGCCGCTCACACCCGAAGACGTCCGCTGGATCACCGAACGCGCCTCCGGCCGAGCCGTGACCGCTCTGTGTTACGGCCAACAGGCCGAACAAGAAGACTTCCCGCCGGAGTGGACGCAAATGGCCACGGCGGATGTCATGGATGCGGAAGCCCTTCGCCGCGATTTTCTCGCGTTTCTGGATGCCTGGCCGCGACAGCCGATCGTCAACGGCCGAAGCTTCGATGACGTGCTTCGCCGCCGCCACGGCTACTCGCTGTGGTGGACGGGGCCGGGCAAGAACAAGCATCCCGACAAGGGCGTGTTCCTGACCGTGCGCACGGTATGGATCTGCAGCAGAGCCATCGAAGCCGTCGGCCCACAGCGCGTGCTCGTCTGCACGCGCCAACAGACCGTCGCTGCGGCGCTGGCGTCGAAGTGTCGAAATATGGGCGTTGCGTGTGAGTTCGCACCCAGTTCTGCCGGGCCGGCTATCAACAGTCTTGGGGGCGTCGTCGGCTGGTGGGTGAGCACGCTTCTGTGGCTCGTGGTCATCCCGTGGATGTATGCGGTGCGGGCGATCATGGCTCGGCTGATTGTCGGTCTGCGGCGCGACCGGCGCGAAGACCGGCGTCGCCCGGCCATCGTTCTCAATTCCAAGTATCCGCGCGATTACAGGAACGACGAGCCGGTCAACTGGCTTGAACTGGAAAACGCTTTGCATCGAGCGGACGAGACAGTGCGGCTCCGCCACCTCCTTCAACCGTCAAAGGTTCCTCGTCGAGGCCTGGCGGCGCTGTTCTGCCTGGTCTACGACCCGGCCTGGATGTCGCTACGGCGGATCAAAGAGCGGCTGTCGCCGGACGTATCCTACATGTGCCTGGGAACGTGTCTGCCTGCAACAGTGCGCCAACTCATCGGCATGTGGCGTTACCGTCGGCTGGAAAAGGCCCGGGCCTTCGCCGAGTCGTTCGAATTTGTCGGCGCCGATCTGGCAGAACTGTACGTCCCGTTGCTGCGGCGGGCCGTGGCGCGGATGGCCTCGTGGGACTATGCCGTAGCGGCGGCCGCCAAGACACTCCGATCGGCCGGGACGGTCGCGGCATTCTGCGTGACCGAAGAGATGTACGAGTCGGGGATGATCTGTATCGCCGCAGCGCGGACGTTGAAGATTCCGACCGTGGGGGTGCAACACGGCACCCTGTTTCCGATGCATCTGATCTATGCCATTCCGCCGGGGCAGATGGCCGGGACGCCGACCCCTGATCACTTCGCCGTCTATGGATCCTACGCCGCCGACGTGCTCAGCAAGTACGGCGCCTTTCCTCACGAACGCATCTGGGTCACCGGCGGGCCCCGATTCGACGCGCTGGTCAACCATCCTGCCGATGGGGGCGAGATGCGACGGTCCCTGGACCTGCCGCTGGACAAGCGGATTGTGCTGGTGGCCACGCAGGAGTACGGGTGGTTCCTCGATGCCGTGCGGGCAGTGTTCGAGGTCGCCGGGCATCGGCCGGACCTTCAGATTGTCGTCAAGGCTCGGCCCATGCGCGATCACCCGCTGACGTCCTATCAGCAATTGGCCGCCGAGGCGGGCCTGTCGGACGTCGTGTTCTTTCTCGATCAGTTCAACGAGCTTCTGTCGGCGTGCGACGTGATGGTCAGCGGGTCGTCCACGACCGTCTTCGAGGCCATTCTGTTGGGCAAACGGACGATCTGCGTGAACTTCTCTGACGAGCCCGACCGCTATCCCTACGTCGCCAACGGCGGGTCGCTGCCGGCGAGGAACGCCAAACAGATGGCCGAATCAATGCGTTTGGCGCTAAGCGATGAAGCTGCCGACCAACTCGAAGTCGATCGCCGGCGTTTCCTGGCCTACCACGCCGGTCCGACGGCCCAAGGCAAAGCGGCCGAGACGATGGCCGCGCGTATCCTGTCGCTGGGAGTGGGCGGGCCTGCCCGAGCGGATTAGTGAAACTTCCCAGCCGCCTTGATCGCTTCGTACTTGTCCATGTCGCGATGCTTTAGGATACGCCACTTCTGGCTACCGACGATGGCGCCCTTGGGGACGTGGCCGGAGATCACGGCCCCCATGGCGATCACGGCGCCTTCTTCAATGTGCGTCCCCGGTGCGATCACCACGTCGCAGCCAATCCAGACGTTGTCCTCGATGATCACCGGCTTGACGACGAAGGTGGCATCGTAGGGCACTTCGTCACCTTCGTAGTTGTGCGATGCCGTAAGGATCGTCACCCTCGCGCCAAAGTGAACGTAGTTGCCGATGGTGATCCCGCCGCGGGCGTTCCACTCGGCGTCATGAATGGCGACGCCTCGGCCCACGGTGCAGTTCTCTGGGCAGGTGATGTGGACGGCGCCCGCCAGGGAGAGCGTGTCGGGGGCCGCGGCGTTGAGCCGCCGTCGAAGGCGGTCGTTCCGAACGGTCTGGTACTGCTGGCCGGCCCACTGGGTGAAGTAAACCGCCGGCCAGAGCAGCCATCGCAACAAAGAACTCACGAGGCGTTTCATTTATTCGTCCTCCCCAGCATAGATCGTAGTTTCTCAGCGATGAGTTTTCGGCCCTGGGCCAGTTCGGTGGCGGTGACGGCATTGGTGGCCCGCAGCAGCACAAGCATCACAAGCACCAAGATAACTTTCAATGGGATTTCCATCAGCAAGGAGGGGCGCCAATAGAAACCGGCCAGCACATCCAGCCCCACGGGGATGGCCGTGCAGGCCAGAATTCGCGCGAGCTTCGAAAACTCCCATGGCAGAGGGTACTTCATTTCGCCGGCGGCCGCCGCAACGACGAATCGCGTGACGAACCCGCCCACCATCGCCCAGGCGGCGCCATACATGCCCAGCAGCGGAATCAGCAGAAAGCACAGGCCCACGGTGACGGCCAGGGACGAGAGGGTGGCCGTCGCAAGCCACAATCCGCCGCCAATGTAGAAGACTCGTAGGGAAATCATCAGGTACATCCCCTGAAAGAAATAGGCAAATACGATGATAGGCACGACGTAGGCCGCTTCGTGATAGGCGGGGTTGCGGATGATCAGGCGGATCATCGTCGGCGACAGCAGCCACAAGCCCAGAGCGAACAAACACACGCCGATGATGATCAGCGTGTATAGGCGCGACTGCTGACGCTTGGCCTCGGGGGTGCCCTCGCTCATCAGGCGGGCCAGCGTGGGATACGCCGCCTGCCCCAGCGCAAACAGGGGCAACTGCAGCAGCGGACCGAACCGGTTAGCCACACCATAAACGCCCAAAGCGTCGGCGCTGACCAGCTTGTTCAGCAGCCAGATCGTGACCGCCGGCGCCAGCAGCCCTGACAGCGAGTGAGGCACGAACGTCAGGCCCGTCAATGCCGTCTTCTTCCACAGGGAGCGATCGAAGCGCCCCGCCCCCGCGCGCCACACCACCCGCCCGGCGATAAGGGCGGCAACGGCCATTCCGGCCACGATCGTGCCTTGTCGGCCGAACCCGCCCCAGCCCAGCCACACCACCGCCGCAACGCCCAATCCCATCTGCACCAGGTATTGGCACAGAGAGAGGCACACGGAGACCCGCGCTCGCTCCTGGAGCTGCGCCACGCCCTGGCCGAGCTTGACGACTACTTGCAGAGAACAGGCGGCCAGTATCATCAACCACAGGAGATACACGTGTCGGTTGTCGAGGGGAAGATTCGGCAAGAGGGAGCCGGCGATCCAAATACCCGCCAGCGCCCCTAGGCCGAACAATATGGCGATCTGGACCCCCTGAGCGATGAACATCGACCGGATCAAGACGGGACGCTTAGCCTCCGCTATGCGGAAATAGTGACTCTTTAGCCCCGGCCATAGGCCCATTGACACCAGGGCCGTCAGCGGCAGCATCACTTGTATCGCCAGGGCCACGATGCCCATCTGGGCGGTATCCAGATAGTCCGTAAACACCCGCAACAGGAACAGACCGACGATTTGCGGCACGATCTGGGCGATGGCGTAGATCGACCCCAACTTTCCGATCTTGGCGACGTGTTTGGACAGTGTCATCATGTGCGTCGTTCTGTGGTGCGATTACGCGGATCGGCTACTGCGCCAAGCGGATCAGTTCAGGGAAATGCCAGATGTAATGGTCAGCCGGGACAGGGGGGGCGAAATTGAAGGCCACAGCCGTTATCCCATACGCCATCGCCCCGGCCAATTCGTCCTCGTCGTGGGCGACAAAGGCCGCCTCGTCTTTCGCAACACCCAAAGCAGCCAGGGCTGCCTCGAACGCGTGAGGCGAAGGCTTGGTGTGGCCCAGATCGTGACTGGTGAGGACCGCGTCGAAGTGGTCGGCGATGCCCAGATCCGCCAGTTGCGAGCGAATCTTCTGGCCGGAGCTTTCCGTGTCGCTGAGGACGGCCAGCTTGCAGCCCATGCGTTTCAGGTCGGCCAGTGTCTCGGCCACGCCATCGAACAGACGGCGCGTCGTGACAGCCGGGCTGTGAGCCTTGACGCGGGCGGCGACGATGGCGGCTTCGATCTGTTGATCGTCCAGCCCCAGCGACGCCAGCATCTCGGTGAAGGCCTCCCAGTATTCCTTCCGGCCGACGTAGACGGGTTGCAGGGCCGCTTCCCACTGGGTCACCAGCGTAGGATAGTCGATCTCCACACCGAGGCCGCGCAGATATCCGGTCAGCCATTTTCGCCAAACGGTAACGTCGAAGAGAATATCACCGACGTCGAAAATAAAGGCTCGGTACCGCATGGCCCTATGCGAAGTCCTCTTCGGAGAGCGTCACGTCAGCGGGGATATCGCGGCGGGCGCTCTTGCCGACAATGCGGCCGCGATCTCGCCACAGAAGCCCGGTGCCCGGGCTCTTGAGGCACAGCATCTCTTCGGTCAACACGGCCCCCTGGGGGATATCGCTCTTTGAGACCAGCGATCGGCACAGCTTGGCGCGAGCGTCAGCTACACTGTCAGGCACGCGCTTGATGCCGTCGCCCATCGCGAGCTCCAAATTGCGGATGTCGCGGACAACGCGTCGCTGGCCGTCGGGCTCGAGGCTGCATGCTTGGTCGGTGCCCTTGAGATGTCGGCCGAGAGTGGCGTGCTTTTCGACGGCGACGGCCCCCAGCGAGGCGGCGACGACCGGGACCATGATGCCGATGGTATGATCGCTCATGCCGAGCAGGACGTCGAACTCCTGCCTGAGCGTCCGCATGACCCGAAGGTTCACATCCACATAGGGCGTCGGATAGCTGCTTGTGCAGTGCATGAGCACGATCTTGTTGTGTTGTCGGCGTACGGTGTCCAGGGCTTCGCCGATGCGCTCGAGGGGGTCCATGCCGGAGGAAAGGATGATGGGCTTGCCGGTCTCGGCGATCGCCTGAATCAGAGGCAGGTTGGTCAGGTCGCGGCTGGCGACTTTGTAGAGCGATACGCCGACATCCTCGAGGTCTTCGACGCTCTGGGAGTCGCAGGCGGTGGCGAAGAAGATAATGCCTTTTTCCTCGGAGTAGGCCTTGAGCTCTTTGTATTGGTCACGAGAGAGCTCAAGGAACTCGCGGTGTTGGCCATACGTTTCGCCGAAGCTGTTTGGGCCCGGATAGGGCCGATCATAGGCCTCTTTGGTCAGTTCGCTCGGAATGTGCCGTTTGCACAGCTTGACCGCATCGGCCTTGAAGAAGCCGATGTTATCGATCAGCTCTCGAGCCATCGCCATATCGCCATTATGGTTCTGCCCGACCTCGGCGATGATGAATGTGGGCTGATCGTCCCCGATCCATCGGCCGGGAGCGACTTGGAAGCTCTCGATTTCCTTGAGATCTTCGTTCTTGCGAAGGATGGGCCTCTTGACGCTCGTCATGACGTTAAGTCCTCTTGCTGGCGATCGCTGTAGGTCTTGGCTTGCTGGTCGTTCAACCTGGCCATGGTCGCCAACCAGTCCGGGCGCTGGCAAAGGGCCTGGACAACTTCCTCAGCCGTTGCGCCTTCGGCCCGCGGGCCCAGAACATCGAACAACTCGCGGAGTATATCAAGATCATCCTGGGTATCCAGGGTTAGTCGCAAGCGATTGTCGTCGCAGAACTGCGGGACCGGAATGAAACGCACGCGATATGTCTCCGGCCGCGTGTAGATGCCGAGCGTGACGTGCTCCCGCTCCGTCTTATCGTCAATCGCCGCATCCGCGCGCTCAAGGCAGCTGCGTGAGAGGGCTTCGGCGAAGAAGCTGATCGCCGTCAGCATCACGGGCTTGCCGTCATTTCGGTTGAAGCTGAGATAGTCTTCGCCCCCGCGCATCGCCTCGTCGACCAGCACGTCGATGTAGGCCGGATCGATCAATGGGTTATCGGCGTTGACGCGGACAATCCAGTCGGCGTTATGTTCCTTGGCGGCGGCCATGAAACGGCCGAGCACATCGTCCTCGCTGCCACGGAAGCAGTCGATTCCCTCGTCGCGGCAGAAGGCTTCGATGGCGTCATCCTGCGGGACGGTAGTCGTGGCGACAACAGTACTGTTGAGCCGTTCGGCTCGCCTCAATCGGTGGGTACACCAGCCGAGCACGGGGCGACCCGCCAGTGACATCAACGTCTTACCCGGCAGTCGGGTCGATCCCAGACGCGCCTGGACAATCGCAACGGTCTTGTTCATTCGCTTCCCTTTGATCGCGACCAAGTCAGATCGCTACGACTCCGTGGCGAGTTCGATGGCTCACACGGGTCGATCGCCGGAACTGAAGCTACAGGAATAACCCTTGCTTCGCTAGGAGTACCATATCATTTTGCGTCGGATCGCCTGCGGAGGGCTGCGGCTCTCGTTTCGGCATATTCTTGATGGCGCGGTGGCTGGCATTCCCGAACCAGTCGACCCGGCCCGACAAGAACAGGCCCGAACTGAATAGGTTGGTTTGTCATAATGCGTTTCCTGACACCCGGCTGGTTAGAACTGGAAATACAGGAAGGGGCTCTTGTGTGCAAGCAGCATGACGCACGCACAGAACAACATTGCCGTCACGACAGCGGCCCGGCCCCGCGAAGGCCTTTATCCCTGTTGCCTGGTACCGGTATAAGAGCGAATCCTCCAAGAGTTCGATGTCCGCCGACCTGGCGAGCAAGAAGGGCCGGGCCCCGGGCCTCTCTGCCGCGGATCAACTGAAGAATTCGCCGATTTTTTCGGCGACGAATTCGATCTGCTCGTCGCTCAGTTCGGGAAAGATCGGCAGGGCCAACACCTCGGAGGCTGCCTTTTCGGCGACGGGAAAATCACCCGTCTTGTAGCCAAGGCTCTCGAAGCATTCCTGCTGGTGCAGACAGAGGGGGTAATAGATGCCCGTGCCGATCTGCCGGTCGGTCAGGAACTCCTGCAACGGGTCGCGCCTGGCTGCGCGGATGACGTATTGATTGAAGATCGAGACGTTGTGCTCGCCGATGGGCGGCGTGACGAGGTCGCTGCAATCGGCGAGTAGCTCGTCGTACCTAACTGCGTTGGCGCGGCGCTTGGCCGACCACCCGTCCAGGAGCCTGAGTTTGACGATCAAGGCGGCGGCCTGGAGGGTGTCCAGGCGGAAATTGCCGCCGATGTATTTGTGATGGTAGCGACTGGTCTCGCCGTGGTTGTGGAGCGCGCGGATTTTGTCGGCCGGCTCGGCGTCCTGTGTGACAACCATGCCGCCATCGCCCACGCCCCCGAGATTCTTGGTGGGGTAGAAACTGAGACACCCCACCGCGGAGATCGAGCCGGCCTTTCGTCCCTTGTAGGTGGCGCCGATATCCAGGGCCATCAGGTTGCACAGCAGCGCATCGGTGCCGCTTGATACGCCGATGGCGGCCTGCCAGTCGCTCTAGTCAGCGATGAGCTGCTCGAATTGCCCGATCTCCGGGCCGTTGACGCCTCGCTGGTTGTCCAGGATGGGCACAATGGCGTCAATGATCTCGTCGCGGAGGGCGGCGAACTGTTCCTTGAGCTTCAGTAACGGCACTTTCATGGTCCTCGGTCTCTCTTTGTCTTAGGTCGAGCAGGGCATTATACCCGCATGGTCGCCGGCAACTTCAAGCGGATGTCGTCGGTTGCTTGCGGCTGCAAGAGCTTTGGCATAGCATGACAAACTCCGTCCGGCGCCGGAGCAGACGCCTCCGGCCTGACGACCGGAAATTGTCGCGACGAGAGAGTGGCATGACACGCGAATTCACAGCCCGCCCGCCGGCGCCGTGGGATTTCCTGATCCTTACCGCATCGAACGATCATCAATCCCGCGCCTACCAGCGCGCCATTGACACACGCCGGCGTTTGGGGGTCCTGACCGGTATCCGCGAGGCCCTGGTGATCGGCGATCCCGGCGGCAGGCGCGTCGGTAGCGGCGGCAGCACAATCTATTGCCTGATGAAAGTCCTCGACCGATGCCTGCCGCCATCTGTCAACCGCTGCGACCCGGATTCCTGGACGGCCGCCCTGCGACAACTGCGGATTCTCATCGTCCACGCCGGGGGCGACTCGAAGCGCCTTCCCGCATACGCCCCGGCGGGCAAGGTCTTCATCCCCCTGCCCGGCAAGAGCGACGCCGCCCTGGGTGAGACGCTGTTCGACCGGGAGCTGCAGGTCTACATGAACCTGCCCGCCATGCCATCGGACGCAGGCCAGGTGGTCATCGTCTCAGGGGATGTGCTGCTGCAGTTCGACCCGACCCAGGTAACGTTCGCGCCGCAGGGCCTGACCGGCTTGGGCTGCGCCGCCGCGCCCGAGCTAGCCGCTGGGCACGGCGTGTTCTGCTGTGACGCTTCGGGACAGGTCGGGCGATTCCTCCAGAAGCCGACCCCCGCCCAGCAGCAGGATGCCGGCGCCGTCACCCGCGATGGCCAGTCCCTCCTTGACGTCGGCGTGATGAACTTCGATGCCGACTTCGCCACCACGCTCCTGTCGCTGTGCGGCGCACAGCCCGACACCAACGGCGTGCTGCAGTGGAGCGGCCCGTTGGGCCGGGCCATCCCGCGAGCGGGCCTGGATTTCTATCGGGAGATTGCCTGCGCAATGGGGGACAACCAAACCGTCGAAGACTACAAGCGGACCGTCTGCGCCCCGGAGGGATCTTCGACCAGCGGCGGCAAGCTCAGCGATGACCTACTGGATCGCATATACGAAGCCCTTTGCGCGACCCCGTTCCATTCGCAGGTGCTATCGCACTGCGGCTTCCTGCACTTCGGCACGACGCGGCAGATTATCTCCTCAGGTGCGGAACTGCTGCGGGCCGACCTGGGTAGACCGGCCCCGGAGACCTGTCTGTGCATCAACAATGAACGACGTCATGGCGCGGAGATCAAGGGCTCCGACTGCTGGATCGAAGCCTGCCGGATCAACGCCAACGTCGAGTTGGCCGGCCAGAACGTCCTGGTGGGTGTCGATGTCGATCAGCCGATCTCGTTGCCCCACGGCGCATGCCTCGACGTGCTCGAAGGCGACACCCGCTGGTACGTGCGATGTTATGGTGTCAGCGATACCTTCAAACAATCCGCCAGCCAGGGCGCGACGTTCTGCAACAGGCCTCTGCTCGATTGGCTGTCGGATGCCGGCGCCGAGGCCGAGGATGTCTGGCCCGTAGAGCTGCCCGACGACCAGCGAACGCTGTGGGAGGCGAGAGTGTTTCCGGTCGAAGAGACCCCGGACGGATACCATCGCTGGCTTTGGATGTTCCAGCCGGACAAGGCCTCCCCGCAACAGAAGCAGCAGTGGCATTCGGCCCAACGCTGCAGCATGGCCGAGATGGCCGAACTCGCCGACGCGGACACCTTCCATGAGCGACGAAACCGAATTCGCGCCAAGGATATCCAGATTGCGGCCGGGCGACTGTTCCGCCCCGAGAGCGCCTTCTCGGCGGCTGAGTTGGCCTGGGTGCTGAGCCGTAGCGACAGCCCCGAGACGTTTGTCGCCGACGTTCTCGCCGAGGCGCATTGGTATGCGACCACGACGACCGGCACACTGGAGTCGCTGACCATACCGCGGATCCTCCACACGCTCGGGGCCGCCCTCGAATCCATCGCCGAGGCCCAAACCGCACCCGCCCAGCCGGCGATGCCGGCCCTGTTGAGCGCCGTCCAGCCGCCTGTGCTGGCATGGCTGGAGTCGATTGGTCTGGCCGGCGACAAGCACATCGGCATCTCAGAGTGGACCCGTTGCGCCAAGGCCGCCGCGGTCAATCACGTAGCCGATGTCATCATGGCCAGCGGCCCAGCCGAGATCCCAACGCCCATCAACGCGCTGCGACCGGACGAGATCGTCTGGGGCCGCTCGCCGGCGCGACTGGATCTGGCAGGGGGTTGGACCGACACGCCGCCCTATACCCTCGAGCGCGGCGGATGCGTCATCAACGCTGCGGTCGACCTCAATGGACAGCCGCCCATCCACTGCTACGCGCGAGTCACCGCCGAGAGGGTGATCCGCATCAATTCCATCGATCTGGGTAAGCAGATCGAAATCCGCAATCTCGAAGACCTGCTGGACTACCGCAGCGCCACCGGCGAGTTCGCGCTGGCCAAGGCGGCCCTGGCGCTATCGGCGTTCTCGCCTGACCATCCGCACTGGCCTGCCGGCATGACATTGGAGAGCATGCTCGAGCGTTTCGGAGGGGGCATTGAGCTGACGACCCTGGCGGCCATTCCCAAAGGAAGTGGACTGGGCACAAGTAGTATCATTGGCGCAGTGATCCTGGCTACGATCCAGCGCGTCATGGGCCGGACACTCAATCAACGAGAGCTGTTCCACGGTGTTCTGCGGCTGGAGCAGGCCCTGACAACCGGCGGCGGATGGCAGGACCAAATCGGCGGCGCCGTTGACGGGGTCAAACTGATCACCACCTCCCCCGGCCTCGTGCCGGACCCCAACACACAGTACGTGACGCAGGACGTGCTCGACCCCCACCTCAATGACGGGTGCGCACTGCTTTACTACACCGGCATAACGCGTCTGGCGAAGAACATTCTGGCACACGTCGTCGGTCGCTACCTTGACCGCGACCACCAGGCCATGGCGACACTGGGTCAGTTGCATGCGTTGGGGCCGCGCACTGCCGAGGCGATGGCCCGCAAAGACCTGCCCGCCTTCGGCGCCTTGATCGATGCCGCCTGGCAGCTCAACAAGCAGCTTGATCCGGATTCCAGCAGCGAAGAGATCGAGCGCCTGCTGGCGCGAGTGCGCCAGCACATTCACGGCGCCAAGCTCCTGGGGGCCGGCGGTGGGGGGTTCCTGCTGATGGTCTGCAAGAGCCCAATCGACGCCGATGCCGTGCGGACGATGCTGACAGCCGATCCTCCGAACGGCCGTGCGAGGTTCTTCGATTTCAGCATCAGCACCCAAGGCTTGGTGGCCACGGTCTGCTGAGCGGCGCCCGAGGGCTTCCTTGCATTCGCAGAGACTCCATTCTTATGATGCAGGCGTGGAGAGTTCCTTGACACTGCCGGCGGAGGCGATCGCCGACACTATCGAAGGTCCCCTGCAGCCGTAAGGGTCAAAGAATGTTGGACGAACTCAAACAGCGCGTCTGTCAGGCCAACTGCGACCTCGTGACCGAAGGGCTGGTCCTCCAGACGTTCGGCAACGTCAGCGGCGTCGACCGCCAGAGCGGGCGCGTGGTCATCAAGCCATCTGGCGTCTCCTACAAGACCATGTCCCCCGACCAGATGGTGGTCGTGGCCCTGGAAACCGGGGAGGTCGTCGAAGGCGATCTGCGAGCCAGCAGCGACACGCCCACACACCTGGCGCTGTACCGCGCGTTTGAGGGCATCGGCGGCGTTGTGCACACGCACAGCCCCCACGCCACAGCCTGGGCGCAGGCCCGCACGGACATTCCCGTTCTGGGCACGACCCATGCCGACCACTTCTACGGCGCCGTGCCGGTCACGCGCGACCTGGACGGCTCCGAGATCGCCGACGACTACGAAGCCAACACCGGCGCGGTGATTGTCGAGCGCCTGGCCGATCTGGACCCCTGCCAGATGTCGGCGGCGCTGGTCGCCGGCCACGGGCCTTTCGCCTGGGGCGAGACGGTCGAGCAGGCCGTCGACAATGCCGTCGCGCTGGAAATCGTCGCCCGCCTGGCGGCCCAGACGCTGCAGATCGTCGCCAATCCCACCCCGCTCTCACAGGCAATGCTGGACAAGCACTTTCTCCGCAAGCACGGCCCCGGCTCTTACTACGGCCAGCAATAGACCGCGGCAGTGGGTCGGCGCTTGTGACAGCCCCCCCCGCCCACTAGCATGTGGGGCATGTGGCCAAAGGTCCTCCAGGTCTCGCTGATGGTTGTGCTCCCGGTTGCGTGGGGGTTCGGCATGGCCTTTGTTCTTCAGCGTCTCTGGCCCCGCCGCACTAAGAAGGTCGACGAATGGGAGGAGTGATGGTCGCGTCGGCTCTATTCGAAACCACCGTGAGCGGCTGGTCCGAGGTCGCCCTGCTGGGGGCTATGGGCTTGATATTGGGGATCGTCTCAGGCCTGTTCGGCGTCGGCGGCGGGTTCCTGTCCACGCCCTTGCTGAACATCTTCTTCAGGAAAGACTACCCCCTGGCCATCGGGACCACGCTGAGCTTCATCCTCGGCACCAGCGCCGTCGGCGTAGCCAGCCATTGGCGGCTGGGCCATGTGAACCTCAAGGCCGTCGCGCTGATCGCTATCGGCAGCATCGCCGGTGTGCTGGTCGGTGACGCGGTCCTGCATGTCATGCAGGCGCAGTTCGGCCAACAGTACACCAACGTGATGCATGTATTGTTCATCGTGCTGTTGATGGCGGTCGCCCTCCGCATCACCCGAGGCCAGGTCACCAACAAGGATCGCGACGGCCTGCTGAAGCGGCTGCCCATCGGCCCGCACGTTGACCTCGGCAACGACCGTCACCTGAAGCACCTCAGCGCCCCGGGCCTGGCGGGTGTGGGGTTTTGCGGCGGCATGCTGGCCGGCGGCATGGGTATCGGCGGCGGTGTGCTGATCGTGCCCATCCTGGTCGTGACCGTCGGCCTGCCCGTCCATGAGGCGATCGGAACGTCGCTGGGCGTGCTCCTGCTCAGCGCGACCGTCGCGGTCGTCAAGAAAGGCTGGGTCGGCGAGGTCGACCTGGGCATCGGGATGTCGTTGCTGATCGGCAGTTCGATCGGCGCCCAGATCGGCGTGTCGATCTGCAACAAGCTGCACGCCCACCGCCTGCGACGCTACTTCGCCTACCTGGTGTGTCTGGTCGCTGCGATGATCGCCGCCAAGCTCGCCGGGCTGATCCCCGGCCCCGGGGCGCCATAGCCCGCATCGGTCACAGCGTCTGGATATCCCCCGCACCCCACAGCCGACGCGCCCGGTCCAGGTCCTCCGGCAGGTCGATCTCCACAGCCTTCAGATCGCCGATGGTTACCGCCGTATGAACGTGATCGGCCAGGACATCGTTGACGGCCGACTCGAAGAACAGATCACGCCGCCCCCCCTCGCTATATCGCACCAGGGCGACAATGAGATCGGCGCACGCGCCTCGGGCGAACTTGCCGATCCCGATGAACTCGCCCAGGCACGTCTCCGGCGGCAGGTCCTTGCCGATTTGCGTGATTCGCCCGAGATCGTCCGCGACGACCTTCACGTCTTCGGGCCCGCAACGGCTGACGTCGACGGCCAGTTGCCCGCCCGGCCCGTCCAGAAGCATTGGCACGATCCGCCCGTCGAACAGCACGTCGGCGTTGAAGTAAACGAAGTCGTCGTCCAGATGCTCGCGGGCCAGGTAGAGCGAATGGATCGTGTTGGTGGTGGAGAAATCGTCGTTGACGACAAACTCGACTTGCGCGTCGTCGGCAGCCATCGCGTCGCGGACGAGCTGCTGTTGATATCCGACAACAACCACGACGTGGCCGATCCCGCAGGCCGTCGCGGCTGACACGATGTGGCCCAGCAGCGTCCGGTCTCCGAAAGGCAACAGACACTTGGGCTTTGTCCAGCCCGCAGGGGCCAGGCGTTTTCCCATTCCGGCAGCAAGGATGACGGCCTTCATGCTCCCATCCTTCCCAAGACCCAGTCGCCGACCGACGCTGGGATGTGGACTAGAGCTTCCGAATCACCGACGTCAGGGCCTGGCGAATGTCCGTCCGTTCGCCGTTGAGGATCCCGTTGACGGTGTGGAACAGAGGGATCGACACGTCCAGCGACCAGAGTGTCTCGATGGTCTGCGACATCGCAAGCCCTTCGACCGTCATGCCCACATCCGTCAGGGCCTGCCCCGACGTCCGGCCGCGCGCCAGCGCCTCGCCCAGGCAACGGTTTCGGCTGTCGGGGCTGATGCAGGTGGTGATCAGATCGCCCGCCCCGCTGACGCCATAGGCGATCGCCTCGGGGATGTCGAAGAACGACGCCACCGTCGCCATCTCCCGCAATCCTTCGGTCATCAGGATGCCCTGGATGTTGGCGCCCAACTCCAACCCCTCGGCCATGCCGACGGCGATGGCCACGATGCCTTTCAGCGCGGCGCAAATTTCATGATGCGTGGGGTTGCGGGCGACCTCAAAGCTGATCACCTCGTTGGCCAGCGCCTCTTTGACCTGCGCCAGCACCATCAGGTCGTCGCCGGCCAGAATCGCGCGGGTGGGCTTGCCTTCGGCGACCTCGTTGGCGATGGTCGGGCCGGTCAGCACGATGACCGCGGCGTCGGGGATTTCGCGACGGATCAGCGCGCTCATCGTGCACAGTCGCCGGGCGTCGTAGCCTTTCGAAACGCTCAGCACCAACGGCGTGGCGACATGTCGGCCCAACTCGGCGGCGACGTCGGCCATGGTGCTGGAGGGTACGGCCAGGATGACCAGCGTCCGATCCTGGTCGAACGGGCTGGCGTACTTCGGTTCGATACAGATCGAATCCGGCAAGGGGTGCGTGTAGAAATCGCCAGGCCGGTCGCGGTGAGCGTTGAGATCGTCAGCCATTGCCTTATCGATGGTCCACACTCGCACCGGACAGTTAGCCGAGAACAGCGATGCCAACGTCAGGCCCCAGTTGCCAGACCCGATGACGATGATGTGTTCGATCGTATGCATGTCCAGTCGCTTCGCCAGCGCCCGCCTCCGACGGCGGGTGCGCCATCATAATGAGCCCATGCGCCGACGGCAAGACGGCGTCCCAAAAGCAGCGCGAAGCGATTCAAGCAGAGATAGCCTTCACCGCAGCAACCCGACGCCGTGGGGGCAACCAGCGGTCACGGCACGAGGAAAACGTCTTCGTCGTCCTCGGGCCCGCTCGATAGCGCCGACGAGCCCGTCGTATCGCCCGGCAGCCAGATGTTGTCCTCGTCGATGACAATGTCCGTGGTCCAGGTAACACTGTTGTCGAGGCGCAACAGATTGTGGCCTTCCTTGCCGTGATTTGGCGAAAGCTTATCGTGGGCGCTCCCGCCGGCGGCGGAGAAGGTGTTGTAGCTCGTGGCGGTGGTCTTGTCGCCGTCGTAGCCCGAACTCGAACCCGGACGGTTCACGATCGGCGTGCGGTCGGCCATGATGACGCGCGTACTCTCTTCGATAAACGTCACGGGCGAGATCATGTCCGGTTCGAGGCTGTGCTGGTAGGAGTAGTGGATGGATTTCCATGAATCGAAGCCCACCTGCTTGTTGTCGCCGTTTTCCCACTGGATCGGATCGACCACGCGATCATCGGCCCCCACCGATGGGCAAACGAACGAGTCCACCTTGACGTACTTCAGTTCGCGGCGGGTCCAGTTGTCCAGAGTGTCCTGCTCCAGCGAGTACATCAGCGCGAACAGCGGGCGGCTGCCGTCGCGGACGCCGGCGTAGACATAGGTCACCTTCTTGTCCCCAACGACATTCCAGGCGCTCGTATCCGACCGAAAGCTCGGCAGACGATAGCTGTATTCGTTGGCGTAGTTTCCCATCCCCTGGCCGACTGCGCGGAGATTGGTGCGGCACTTCAACTGTTTCGCCAGACGCTTGGCGTTGCCCAGCGCCGGCAGCAGCAGGGCCGCCAACATGCTGATTATCGAAATGACGATCAGCAATTCGACCAAAGTGAATCCATGGCGACGTTTCATGAAAGTCTCCTCAGCGGCGCCGGGGCGGATTGATACGACCTCCGGGCCATTGGTATTGTAGCCCTTGGCCCCCCGGACGGCAACCGAACCCGTCAATTGCATCAGAGGCGGTATCGGCTGATGGCCTCATCCATGTTGTGGACGTCCGCCGATTCACACCACCGAGCCCCCACGCATAACCCATAAAGAACCAGCGCCGCCGCCGAACCCGCCCCATGCGCCATCCAGTCGGCCCATTGCGGACTCCGCCCGGCCGATGCGATTTGCTGAAGCACTTCGCCAGCCCCGCCGGCCGCCCCGGCCAGCACCACGCCCACCAACCCCCACCATGGGCCCCAGCCGGCCATTCGCCATGCCAGCATCAGCGCCAACAGCAGCCCCGTCACCACGTGCAGCCACTTGTCGCTCGAGCCGCCTGCCAGAACGCCTATTGACCAGCCAACCAAACCCGTTGACCGCGCCACACCCACCGCCACCATCAGGCCCGCCATCAGCAGCAGCAGGATCAGCCCGGGCCTGCCTTGCTGAGGCCGGCCCAGCATTCGCGGCAACAGACCCCACGCCAGAGCCGTCGCCATCAGCACCGCAGGCGCCTGCAGACCCCCGGGCGACAACAGCGCACACGTCGCCAGCGCCGTGGTCCACACCCAGATGATCGCCCGGCCCTGGTCGCCCCGGCGAAGCCGACCCGCCCGAAGCAACGAGATAATCAGCATCGCCGCCAAACCGACTGTCATCCATATCATTCCCACCCAGCCGACCGACTGGCCCAGGACCACCGGGCCGCTGTCCGATGCCGAGACGTGGGCGAACGCAATTTCACCCAGGCCGAACGGACCCGCCGGCGCCAACAGTCCGGCTGTTTGGTGAACGTTCAACCACGCCACCGAGGCAACTGCCGCCCCGGCCAGCAACAGCCCCCCGGCCAGGACCATCCATCGCCGATGTCGGCGAAACACCGCCGCCGACAACAACAGCACCGCCCCGGCTAGCCCCGCCGGCAGGACCAATGCTCGCGGAGAGGTCCATGTCAGCATGCCGCACATGGCCGCCGCCACGACGACTACGGTGCGCCGCAGGACCGGATGCGTCAACGGATACGACGTCTCCGGCGGCTCGTTGATGCGGCCAATACCCCACAGCGGCGTCAGCCAGACCCCCACGCCCGCAAGACCCAGCAGCGTCAGCATGGGCCGGATCTGTTCGACCTGACCGGCGCCGCCCAGCATGGCCATCGATGGGCCGATGATCATCGCCGCCCCACACACCGACAGCGTTCCGGCATAGCTGGCCGCCCGGGGCAGCAGGCTCTGCGCCAGCATCACCGCCGCTACCAGCAAGGCCAGGTGAAACAGCATCGACAAGTCCATCGCCCCCACCCAGAAGGAGATCAGGCCGCGATGACCGGTGATACTGTGCGCCACAAAATGCACCAACAGGATCGCCGCCGGCGCCAGCAACGCGTAGTATACCGGCTGGGCCGGTATCTGGCGGTCACCCGAAACGATCCGATGCATCAGCCACAGCGTCAGCGTGGTCGTCACCCCCAGTATGGCAGCGCCCCAGCCGATAAAGTTGGGCCACCACAGCGCCAGCATCGCAATCGTCACCACCGACGCCAGCATCCAGCGTGCGGTGGTCGCCAACTGTCGCGAGGTCGTGCCTAAAGGGATCGCCATCAATGCATCCTGACTGTTTGAGAAACGCCAGGCGAGTCTAAACGCCCGGCCGAGTCAACGCAACGCGTCCCCGGCCAGCCGGTCCGGGAGTCGGCGCCTTAGTCGAGAGCAGCGCGGAGTTCGGCCAGGTTGCGGGCGATGTGCTGCGCCTGGCCGCCGGGGGCGGCGGGATTGTCGGCGTGCACCTGGTCCGGCCAGCGAAGCTGAATGGTTCGCCACCCGAGCTGGTTGGGTGCGACGAAGTCCTTGGCCGGGTTATCGCCCACATAGCAGCAGACCTCGTGCGGGGCGCCCAGTTGGTCGGCGATCAGCTCAAAGCCGTCCGGCGCCGGTTTCCACTTGTCTCGGCCGAGTTCCTCGGTGAACACCACGGTGTGGAAATGTGAGCGCAGGCGCAACACCTGCAGCTTGAGTTGCTGGGCGGGTAGGAACCCATCGGTCAGCAGCCCCAGGCGAACGCGCCGCTTGAGTTGGCGCAGCAGGTCCGGCACGGGCCCATAAGGGGCGATCTGCGGAAGGTGCTGGCGATAGAGCGTGACCAATTCGCTGATATCCTCAGCCGACAGGCCGAGCTTGAACTGGTCGTTCAGCGCATCGAAGGCGCCGCCGGAATGACCGCTGAGGAACCGATTCCACAGCCAAGTGTCCATCGGCTCATCGCGCTTCAGCATGCCGGCCAAATGCCGGGTCACCACGCGGTAGCCGCTGCGAACATAGTCGCGTTCCGCATACAGCGTGTCGTCCAGATCGAACACGACAGCCTGAATGTCCAATGGACGAGCCATGAGGGCCGATGCTATCGAAACTCCGGCGCATCGTAGCCGGGCAACTGCGTCACATCCTCGATCTGCTGATATAGCCCTTCGTCATAGCGGAGCATCAGCAGCCGCTCGGTGAACTCACCGTAGCGGGATGTGATCGGCATCCCCAATACTTCCTGAAGCAGATAGAGCGGCAAATCGGCGCCGGCGGCGATCGCCAGCGGCGCCCCCCCGCCGAAGCGCGGGTTGATCTCAAAGAACCGTGGCTCGCCGCCGATCTCGCGCCGGCACTGGCAGCAGAACACCCCCCATAGGTCGTCCAGGCTCTCCACCAGCGTGCGCGTGGCGTCCTCGAGTTGAGCATCCTTGATGGTGACAGCCTTTTGCACCTCGCCGCCGCGGACCACCAGCCGCTGCCGCGGGACGATGGCGTGGATCTCGCCGTCGCGGCTTCGATAGACGTCCACCGTGAACTCCTGCCCCTCGATATACTCCTGCACAAGCGTGGCGTCCTCATAGGTGGCCACGTGGCTGCGAAGGCGGACCTCGTCCTCGATCTTCGCCGCGCCGATCGCCGCCGAGCCGACAAGGGGCTTGATGAAACACGGATAGAACGGGTTGTCGAGAAACTCCTTGAGCGTGAAGCTGGGGATGGGCTTAAGGCCCGCCGCCGCAACAAGCTCGTTGGTCCTTCTCTTGTCACGGCAGATGTCGATGACCTCCGGCGGGGCGATCATCACCGTACAGCCCAGACGCTGAAAGTCTTCTCGATGCTGCGCAAGCAGCAGCAGGTCCAGATCGGTCAGCGGCACGAGCAGGCCGACGCGCCGGGTCTCGACGATCTCCAGAAGCCGACCGACGTACCCGTCGTCGGCGACCGACGGCGCGTAGTGCCACTCATCCGCCACCACCACCGCCGGGGCCGCTTCGGTCAGCTCCGAGACGATTAACTTGCCGCGAAACTTCAGTCTGCTGATCGCCTCTCGAAACGCCTCCAACAGCGACACGCGCCGCCCGCCGCAGGTAAACAAGATATTGATGTGGTGACTAATGGGACTCGTACTCCTCGTCGTGGCTATAGCGCTGTTCGTACACGTCCTCACTCCGGCCGGCCAGAAGATTGCGAATCGTCCGTCCAACGATTTTCGTGTCCATCCAGACGCTGCGATTCTCCACGTAATGAACGTCCATTTCAATCTTCTCTTCGTGCGTCAGCCCCGCTCGCCCGTAGGCCTGGGCGTAACCGCTCAGCCCCGGACGGACCTCCAGGCGCTTGTGTTGACGCTCGTTCCACTTGGCCGCCTGACGTTCATACAGCGGCCGGGGACCGACCAGGCTCATTTGCCCGGCCAGCACGTTCAGCAGTTGCGGCAGCTCGTCGAGCGATCTTTCGCGCAGCCATCGTCCCAGGCGCGTCAGGCGCGGGTCGTCGCCGCCGTGGGGAGATCGGCCGTAAGGATCGATCCCGACCCGCATCGTGCGAAACTTCAGCATCGTGAAAGATCTGCCGTGCCGCCCTATGCGGGATTGCCTGAAGATCGCCGGGCCTTTCGAGCCCAGACGAATCATCGCCGCAATCACCAGCAGCAGCGGCCCCAGGACGATCAATGCAATCAGGCTGAGAAGAATGTCGAGCAAACGTTTCATAGCTGGCAGATGTTAATATATCAACGCGGCCGTGGGGGCAAATGCATTTGTCTGACGGGCTTTCGGCCAACAACTTTGCTCTTGCAGGCGCGGTCCGGTACGATACGCGGACATTTTCGCCGTTTTTCGACAAAGGAACCCAACAGTGAAGATTATCCTCATCGCCGGCGCCCGGCCGAATTTTATGAAGATTTCGCCGCTGATGGCGGCATTCGCCAAACGCAACAGTATCGACGCGATGCTGGTCCACACCGGCCAGCACTACGACGAGGCCATGAGCGATCTGTTCTTCCGCCAGCTCGGCATCCCCGAACCGGACGTGAATCTGGAGATCGGCTCGGCCTCGCACGCCGTCCAGACAGCCGAAATCATGCGGGAGTTCGAGCCGATCTGCATCGAGCAGCAGGCCGACGTGGTGCTGGTCGTCGGCGACGTCAACAGCACCATCGCCTGCGGGCTGGTGGCCGTCAAGCTCGGTGTCAAACTCGTCCACGTCGAGGCCGGCCTGCGGAGCTTCGACCGCACCATGCCCGAGGAGATCAACCGCCTGTTGACCGACGCGATCAGCGACCTGCTGTTCTGCACGGAAACCAGCGGCGCAGAGAATCTGCGGAACGAAGGCGTCGCCGAGGAGAAAATCTTTCTCGTCGGCAACGTGATGATCGACACGCTGCTGGCCAACCGGGCCAAGGCCGACGCGTCGAGCGTTCTGGACAATCTCTCGCTGACGGCCGGCGAATATGCAGCGCTGACGCTGCATCGCCCGGCCAATGTGGACGACCCGAAGGTCCTCTCGGGCCTGCTGGATGCGCTGGAACAAATCGCCGCCGACATGCCCATCATCTTTCCCTGCCATCCGCGAACGCAGAAGAATATCGCGGCCCTGGGCCTGGCCGACCGCGTCGAGTCGATGAGGAACTTGCGAATCGTTGAGCCGATGGGGTATCTGGACTTCCTGAAGCTCATGAGCGCAGCCTCGCTCGTGCTGACCGATTCGGGCGGCATCCAGGAAGAGACCACCATCCTGAAGGTCCCCTGCCTGACGCTCCGCAACAGCACCGAGCGTCCCATCACGGCCGAGGTCGGCTCCAACCGCATCGTGGGCGCCAACCCGAAGGACATCCTGGCCGCCTACGACGATTTCAAAGCCGGCCGAAAACCGCCGATGGGCACACCCGACCTCTGGGACGGCTGCGCCGCCGAACGCATCGCGGACGTTCTGATTGACAAGCTTGGCTAAACGGCCGTCCTGAAGGCAGCGACGCTGACGACATTGTCGCCCGGCCGGATGGGTGCTGGCCGGCGCATAAGTACCTGATTAACCAACTGACACCGCCTCCAAACGCCCCCCTGTAACGCTACCCCAGCAAAAAACTTGTGATATTTCCTAAAGAAAATTCTGGCTTTCTGGCCGATACCTCTTGTAATAATACTCCGAGTCGCACTTGCTTGTTTGCACAGGTCTCCCTCCACCTGTGCAGGGAATGCGACTTATATGCGACGTCAGGTCTCCCTCCGCCTGACGTCGTTTTTTTTTTCGCCCAGTCAGCAGTTGATTTCCGGCCGCGGTGGGGCATATTGACTGCAGGTGAAACTGGACTGAGCCGATTGGTTTGGCCTACACTATGCCGACCGGCCGGAATTCATCACCTATGAGCTCAACGCCGAGCAACAAATCCGCTGCCGTCAGGGGCAGGCCCAAGAAGCGATTCATCAAGCAAGCCATCATGATGCGCATGCTCTATGCGCTGGCCCCGCTGGCGGTGGCGGCGGTTTACTTTTTCGGCTGGCGCGCCGGGGCGGTGCTGGCGGCGGTGTTCGCAGCCGGCATGGGAACCGAATGGATCACCTCCCGCCAGCGTCACGGGCCCGTCAGCACGGCCGGGCTGGTGACCTGCGCCCTCTACGGCCTGTCGTTGCCGCCGACGACGCCCATGTGGATCGCCGCCGTCGGGGCGGTGGTGGCCGTCCTGTTCGGTAAGGAAGTCTTTGGCGGCTTTGGCAAGAACCCCTTCAACCCCGCCATCGTCGGACGCGCGTTCGTTTACATCTGCTTCCCGGTTGAACTGACGCGCCAATTCGTGCCGGCCTTCGGAGGGTTCCCGGGCGGCTTTGGATGCTGGTCGTTCGAATCGCTTCGCCAGCTCCCGGCGCACCTGGCCGACTCCGGCCGGGCCCTCGCCGATGCCGTCAGCATGGCCACCCCCATGGACATCTACCGCAAGGCGGGCTACGCCGTCGACTGGCGACAACTGGCGCTGGGCAACATCTCCGGCACGTTCAACGACGCCGGGGTCGACCGCATCATCTCAGCCGGCAGTATGGGCGAGGGATGCGCAGCGCTGATCGTATTGGCCGGCGCCTATCTGCTGTGGACCCGAACCGCCAACTGGCGGCTGATGTTGGGCGGACTGGCGGGCGTGGTTGTCTCGAGCGTCCTGTTTCGAAATATCCTGGGCTTTGCCGCCGGCGTGCAGGACGGCGCATTCGTTTACGGCATCCCGCCGCTGCACCTGACGCTGCTGTCGGGCACGACGCTCTACGTGGTCGTCTACATGATCACCGAGCCCGTCAGCGCCCCCAACAAGAAGCCGGCCCAACTGGCATATGCGTTCCTGATCGGCTTCCTGATCGTGCTGCTGCGATGGCGGGGAATCTTCGTCGCCGCCGCCACGTTCGCCATCCTGCTGGGGAACCTCATCGCCCCGCACCTGGACATGGCGGCTACCGAGTGGGCGGCCCGAAAAAAAACCCGCGCCGCGGCGCCCGCCGCCGAGACGGCCGGGGAGGACGCCCCATGATGGCCCAGGCGAAGAAAAGCCCCACCTACGTCCTGCTCTATGCGGCCGTGGTCTCCACACTGTTCACCGCCGGCATCATGGCCCTGCACGCGGCTACGCGCGACATCGTCGAACGCAACGAGCGCCTGTTCGAGCAAAAGGCCATCGTGGAACTGTTCGGCCTTGGCGATGTGGAAACGCTCAGTGACACAGAGATCGTCGAGTTGTACGAGAATCGCGCATACCTTTTCGATGACGTCGTTGACCCGGAAACCGGCCAATCTCATAAGGTCTACGTGGCCGTCGACGAGAAGAACCATCTGATCGGGTACGCCTTCTCGGTCTCGGGGACGGGGTTTTGGGCGCGGATCGACGGGTACATGGCCGTCACACCCGATCTGAACAAAGTCATGGGTATCACATTCCTGCAGCACCAGGAAACGCCCGGCCTGGGCGGGCGAATCACCGAACGCACCTGGCGGCAGAAGTTCGTCGGGCTGAATGTATCGCCCAACCCGGACGGACAGTTCATCTACATCGGCGGCCAGGCGCCGCAAGCCGATTCGCCCCGCGCCAGCCGCCACGTCGACGCCATCAGCGGCGCAACGGGCACGATCACGGCCCTGGATCGATTCCTGAACGAACAGATCCCCATGTTTCGGCGATTGGAAGAAGAACTCCTCAGCAAGCACGTGACGAAGATTCCTTTCTAGGACAACCGTAGCGAATGAACGGCACGCCACAACAACGCGTCACCGCAGGTCGGGCCCTGCTGGAGCAGGTCTGGAATGAGAATCCGATCTTCCGGCAGGTGCTGGGCATCTGCTCGGCGCTGGCGGTGACGAATCTGGTATTCAACACCACGCTGATGTGCCTGGGGCTGATCTGGACGACGACGATGAGTTCGCTGACCGTCAGCCTGCTGCGGACCATCACGCCCAAGCGGATTCGCATCATGGTGCAGATCCTGATCGTGGCGGTCTACGTGATCGTGGTGGATATCGTCTTCCGGGCGTTCTTCTTCGAGACGCACAGCCAGATCGCCGCCTACGTCGGGCTGATCATCACCAACTGCATCGTGCTGGGCCGGCTGGAGGCGTTCGCCAACAAGAACAAGCCCTTCCCCGCCACCATGGACGGGCTGGGCGCGGGGCTGGGCTACTCGGCGATCCTGATGGCCGTCGCGGTCGTGCGCGAGGTGCTGGGCTTCGGCACGCTGCTGAAGGGGACCGCGTGGGCCGTTCAGGTCCTGCCCCTGTCCGAAAACGCGGTCTGGTGGCGACAGTGGACGATCATGGTCATGCCGCCCGGCGCCTTCTTCGTCCTGGCGATGGCGGTCTGGGCGGCCAAGGCGTGGGCGATGCGGCGCGACGGCGAGCGGGCCGCCGCCGCCACAGGAGGCGCATCATGATCGCCGAACTCGCCTCCTCGCCCCTGGACGGGCCGCTCGTCATGCGGCTGCTGGTGATCTTCGTCTCCGCGGCGGTCACGGAGAACATCCTGCTGACGCGATTCCTGGGGATGTGCCCGTTCCTGTCGATCAGCCGCCAGATGCGAAGTGCATTCGGCATGGGCCTGGCGGTCGTGTTCGTGACCACCTGCACGGTCGTCATCAACTGGGCGCTCTACGCCTACGTGCTCAAGCCGCTCGAGCCCTACGGCCTCCCCGCCGAGAGCCTCAAGCTGATCCTGTTCATCGTCGTGATCGCCGCCTTCGTGCAGTTCATGGAGATGGCTATCGAGCGGATCAGCATCCGCCTGTACTTCGCGCTGGGCATCTTCCTGCCGCTGATCACCGTCAACTGCGCGATCCTCGGCGCATCGCTGTTCATGGTGACGCACGTCAGCGGCAGGCAGTTCGGCGGCTGGGACGCGCTGCTGTATGGGTTCGGCGCAGGCGTCGGGTGGTTCATCGCCATCATGCTGCTGGCGGGCGTTCGCAGCCGAATCAAAGAGGACAGCGTGCCGGCCGCCCTGCGGGGGCCGGGCATTACGCTGATTGTCGCCGGCATTATGGCGATGGCGTTCGTGATCTTTCAGGGCATGATCAAGCTCTAGGAACCGCTGTGGTCCAACCGCTCCAACCATGGCTCATCGTGCTGCTGGCCGCGGGTATCTCGTGCGCCGTCACGACGGTGCTGGCCGCTCTGCTGATCGTCGCCGAGCGATACATGGTGAACTACGGCACGTGCACCATCGACGTCAACGACGGCGCGCGGCAGTTGGAGATCGATGGCGGCGACACGCTGCTGGGGTCGCTCAAGACGGAGGGGATATTTATCCCGTCGGCCTGCGGAGGGCGAGGCACGTGCAGCTACTGCAAGGTGAAGGTCCTCGAAGGCGGCGGGGCGCTGCTGCCGACCGAAGAGCCGCTACTGACGGCCGAGGAAATCGCCGACGACCTGCGCGTCTCCTGCCAAATCAAGGTCCGCAATGATCTGAAGATCCTCATCCCCGAGGAGTTATTCGCCGTCCGCCAATACCGCGGCGTTGTCGAGCGGATCAGCGATCTGACGTACGATATCAAAGAGCTTCGCATCCGGCTGATCGAACCGGACACGCTGACGTTTGTCGGCGGCCAATACATCCAGTTGGAGGCCCCCGCCTACGGCGACAACCCCGAGCCCGTCTACCGCGCGTACAGTATGTCCAATCCGCCCAGTGACGACCAAGCCGTCGAGACGATCGTTCGCCTCGTACCCGGCGGCATCTGCACGACGTGGGTCTTCCAGCACCTCAGCGAAGGCGACGAGGTCACGCTCAACGGGCCCTACGGCGACTTTCGCCTCTCCGACAGCAACCGCGAGATGATCTGGATCGCGGGCGGATCGGGCATGAGCCCGTTCTGGTCAATGATCCGCTACATGGCCGAGGCCGACATCGAGCGCAAGACGACGTATTTCTTCGGGGCCGTCCAGCGGCGCGATCTGTTCCTGCTGGACGAACTGACCGAACTGGCCCGAAAGCTTCCGTGGTTTGAGTTCATCCCCGCCCTGTCCGCTCCCGGCGAGCACGACGCCTGGACCGGCCAGACCGGCCTGATTACCGAAATCGTCGACCGCCACATCTCCGACGGCCGGGAACTGGAAGGATACCTGTGCGGCTCGGCGGGCATGATCGAAGCCGCCCACGATCTCCTGCGTACCAAAGGCCTGACCGACGACCGTGTTTTCTACGACAAGTTCAACTAGACCGACGCCATGAAACAGACGCCCCGCGACAAAGCGATTCTCGAGCGAATGGCCCCGGGAGTGTTGTGCGCGGAGGGCTTCTTGGGCGACGATCCGCGCGACCTGTCGGAGATCATCGCCGCCGATACCGCTGCCGTCGAAGCCGCCGGGCTGACGCACGAGCAGATCGCTCGGTCGCTTGCAGCGGCGATGAAGACGGCCATGGCTGAGCTTGGCCGGCCCGCCGCCATCAGCGAACACGTCGCCGCCGTCTGGCGCGAGGGCATGGGCCGCATCCCGTCCCCCTGGACCGGCGACGGGGTCTTCCCCAAGGGCGAGTTGGGGCTGACTGACACCCGAACGGGCCGCACGCTGACCCTGACGCCGCTATCGGTTCACCTGATCGCCGCGCACGGCTTCTACCAGGGCCGCGGCAGCCGATACCGCCTCGAACCGCATGATATCATCGCCATGTTCGAGCTCACCTAGCCCGCCGCCCGCCCTTGCCAACGCCCCCACGGACCTGTTAGGCTCATGACCATGGAACAGGCGCCTGGAAACTTTTCGAGCCCGCCGATCGGCGTGTTCGATTCCGGCCTGGGCGGCTTAACGCTCGTGCGGGAATTGACGCGCGCCCTGCCGGGCGAGCCCATTGTCTACCTCGGCGACAGCGCCCGTGTGCCGTACGGCACGAAGTCGCTGGAAACCGTCCGCCAGTTCGCCCTCCAGTGCACGGCCTTTCTGTTGCAGTTCGAGCCCAAGCTGATCGTCGCCGCCTGCAACACCGCCTCGGCCGCCGCGGCCGACACACTCGAGGCGTTCAGCCCCGTTCCCGTGGTCGACGTGATCCGCCCCGGCGCAGCGGCCGCTGTGACCGCCACCGACGGACCCATCGGCATCATCGGCACCGAGGCGACCATCGCCTCGGCCGCCTACGAACGAGCCATCACCGAGCTGGACCCGACCCGCGAGGTCATCGGCGCTTCCTGCCCACTGCTGGTGCCCATCGTCGAGGAAGGGCGCGACGAGAACGACCCCATCGTCCTGTCCGTCCTGAGCGAATACCTGCACGACCTTCAGCGCCGCCGTCTGGGGGCGCTGATTCTGGGCTGCACTCACTACCCGCTGCTGGCCGGCGCCATCCGCAAGCTGATGGGCCCGGATGTCGCCCTGGTGTGTTCGGCCGCCGCCGCCGTCCAAAAAATCCAGCTCCACCTGGCCGGCCTGACCGTCCCCGCCAGCGGCGAGACCCCCGCCGAAATGCACTGCTATACGACCGACAACCCCGAACGGTTTGCACGTCTGGGCCGACGATTCGGCGGCCGGCCCATCACGCACGTGCAGCACGTCGGGACCGATGAACTCCAAGCCCAACTGGCCTGATCGGACCACACGAATGCGCTGCCACTGGGCGACATGGATTCTTCTGGCCCTGGCCGCTGCCTCCGTCGGCTGCGGCGACGACAATAAGATGGCCAAGTGGGTCCGCCAGAAGATGCACCCCACCTCGGCCGATGACATCCAGCAGGACCTCACCGACCGCAGCGACCCCGACCGCCGACGCCAGGCGATTTTGAAACTATCCCATAGCAAAACCGGCAAGAGCGATACCTCCCTGCAGTTGTTCGCCGAGGTGCTGCGGCGCGATCCGGACGCCTTCGTTCGATCGGCTGCGGCGACGGCCCTGGGCAAGGGCCGCAATCCCACCTACGCCGACGCCCTGATCGAGGCGCTGGACGACAGGGCCTCGGTCGTCCGCTGGGACGCCGCGGTGGCCCTGGATCGCGTGATCGTCCCTCAAGCCGCCGGCCCCCTGATCCGCACCGCCGCCTACGACTCGCTGCTCGACGTTCGTGTCTCGGCGGTTCGGGCGCTTCGAAACTACCACAAGCCCGACGTCGTGCGGGCACTGATCGCGAGGATGGACGACCCCGAGTTGACCGTGCGACACGAGGCCCACAAATCGCTGATGACGATCTTCGGGACCGATTTCGGATCGACCCCCGCCGATTGGGACGGCCTGGCCGACGGGCCGATGCCCCCCCGCCGCACCCAAACGCCTTGGTGGCGGCGCTGGAACGACGGCGCGCAGGCCTGGGGCTGGTCGCGCACCGACAAGCCCACATCCGCCACCGGGGACCTAACCCCCCTGCCCGAGCCCGAGGATGACCAGGACGTTCTGCCGCCTTACATCGTCCCCGACAACACGTCTGACGATATCCCGCCGACCACCCAGCCACACCCGCCGGCGCTCTAATGGCCCCGACCCGACCGAGGTTCCCCGACCGGAAAGTACCGACACCGACCGTCTTGCTACCCGAGTTCAGTGACGCTATAGTGAAATGCCCTTCAGGAGATCCTGGCCTATGACCAACATGTCACCGGACTCTCTCATTCAGAACGTTCGTTGGGTGGATCGTTCCGCCGTGGTCGAAGTTGCCGGCGAAGTGAACCTCGCTCACAGCAATGCGTTTCAGGAGGACTTGGCGAATATCGTCGCGGAAAAGCCGCAGCGGCTGGTGCTGGACCTGGCGGGCGTAACCTACATGGACTCATCGGGTATCGCATCGCTGGTGAAGATGCTGTCGCGCGCCAAGGCCATCGGCGCGAGCATGCATCTGGTCGGCATGAGCGACCGCGTGCGAAGCCTTTTCGAGATCACTCGCCTGGATCACGTTTTTGAGATCCACGCCACCTGTGACGAGGCGCTCGCGTCGTCATGACCCCGCCCGCCGACGAGCGCAGTCCAATCGACTCGTTGGGCGACCCCGTCGTTCGGGCCATGCGCTATGTTGGCGGATTGTCGCTGCTGATCGCCGATACCGCCGTCTGGTCCTTTCGGGGGCTGGTCTCGCCCAAGGTCCGCTTCGGATGGGAGGCCCTGGCGATTCAGATGGTCCGGGTGGGCGTGCGCAGCCTGGGGATTGTGGCGCTCGTCCAGACGTTCATCGGCGTGATCCTGGCGCTGCAGATGACGCCGCCGCTGGCCACATTCGGCCAGGAGGCGATGATCGCCAACATCATCGGCGTGGCCGGCTTTCGCATGCTGGGGCCCATCATTACCGCCATCGTGCTGAGCGGGTACGCCGGGGCGTCGATCGCCGCGGAACTGGGCACGATGGTCGTCGCCGAGGAGATCGAGGCGATGGAGGCCATGGCCCTGAACCCCGTCCGCTTCCTCGTCGTGCCGCGCGTGCTGGCCACGTGCGTCATGACGATCCTGCTGTCGGCGATCGCCGACCTGATGATCGCCCTGGGCGGGTACATCACCTGTCGCCTGGTGCTCGCCTCCGATGTGTGGGTCAACTACTGGCCGAATATGCGGGATCAGTTGACCTTTTCCGACCTGGGAACGGGCCTGATCCAGGCGGCCGTCTTCGGCGTCCTCATCAGCGCCATCGCCTGCTTCGAGGGCCTGCGTGTCCGCGGCGGCGCCAAGGGCGTCGGGCGCGCGACCACCATGACGGTTGTCTATTCCATCGTGTCCATCATCGCCTCCGCTTGCGTGTGTACGATGATCTTCTATATCTTCGACTTCTAGGAGCTACCCAACACCGCCAACATGATCGACACAACAGGCCAACCCGTCGTGCGCGTGGTCGATCTGGTCAAACGGTTTGACGACCGGGCCGTTCTGGACGGCGTGAACCTGCAGGTCATCCAGGGCGAAACCATGGTCATCATGGGCGGCAGCGGCTGCGGCAAGAGCACGCTCCTGCGCCACATGATCGGCTCGATCTGGCCGGACGAAGGCTACGTGGAGCTGTTCGGCCAGAACATCGCCGAACTCAACGACGACCAGTTCGATGCGATTCGAAAACGGTTCGGCATCCTGTTTCAGTCGGGGGCGCTGTTCAACTCGATGACGGTCGGCGAGAACATCGCCCTGCCCCTGAAAGAACACACCGACCTGGACGATGACACGATCAACGTCATCGTGACGATCAAGCTCGAACTGGTGGGCCTGCGTGAGGCCGCCCACCTTATGCCGGCTGAAATCTCCGGCGGCATGAAGAAACGCGCCGGGCTCGCCCGCGCGCTGGCGATGGACGCTCGCGTCCTGTTCTACGACGAGCCGTCGGCTGGACTGGACCCGGTCACCAGCGCCGAAATCGACCAGTTGATGATGGACCTTTCCAAGAAGCTCGGCGTCACCAGTGTGGTCGTGACGCACGAGATGGACTCGGCCTTTCGTATCGCCGACCGCATGGCCATGCTCGACAAGGGCCGAATCCTCAAGATCGGCCCGCGCAGCGAGTTCGAGGCCCTCCGCAACGGTGCTGTAACCGGCGATGAAACCAGCGATCTGATTCGACAGTTCCTCCGCGGCGATCCGGACGGTCCGATCACCCGCCGGCGGCGGAGCGATGGATACGAAGAAGACATCCTCGACGCGGCGGCCGGCCATTCCTGAGGCCGCACCCGTCCGGAGAGCATCCCCATGCCACGAAAACATCGTAGCGAACTGACCGCCGGGATCTTTGTCGCCGCATCCCTGGGCCTTGTGCTGGCCATCGTGCTGTGGATCGGCGCGGCCGAGCTGTTTCGGCCCAGCTACCAGGAGGCGATCTTCTACGTCCGAGAAGACGAGAACCCGGGCCTCCAGGCCGGCAGCTCCATCAAGGCCGGCGGGATCGACGTCGGCCGAATCATCCGCGTGCACCTGGACCTCAACCAGGGCCGGGCCTACTACATCGCCCAGATCACCCGGAAGGGCGTCACCATTCACGCCGATAGCGCCACCTACGTCTCGGCGGGCCTGGTCGGCTCGGCCAGCCTGGCCGTCACCCCCGGAAGCAAGGACGCGCCGCTGGCCGATTGGGATCATCCCGTCCACATCGGCGGAGGCCTGGACGCCGCCATGCAGGACATCGCCTCGGCTGCAAGCACGCTGCGCAGGACGATCGAAACCGAATTCGATCTAACCAACGCCGAATCTCTTATTGCCAAGGTCCACACCACAGCCGACGGGATGTCAACGGCGGCCGGCAACGTCGCGCAGATTACGGCCAACCTCGTGCCCGAAACCGACGCCACCAATCCCGACAGCCTGATGGGCAGGATCAAGAGCGGCGCCGGCAACATCGACGAGCTGGCCGGGAAGCTCTACGAAACCGCCGACGAGATGGCTAAGCTGCTGGTCGGCGCCCAGCAGGTCATCGTCAAGGTCAACGAAGGCCAGGGCACGATGGGCAAACTCATCGTCGACGACCGTCTGCATCGCCAGCTGCTGGACACGACCGAGCAACTGACGCTCTTGCTGAAGGACATGCGCGCCCTGCTGAACAAATGGAAGAAAACGGGCCTGCAACTGAAGTTGAAGTAGCCCAATGGGGTGGGCGAATCGCAAAGCGAAGCCTATAGAGCGGGATTAGAAGATTGGTGGGATTAGGGGATTGTTTTTGTTGCTCCCGGTTCCCGATTCCCGACCCCCGGTTCCCTACCGAACGGATCGTCAGCCCCGCTGTTCGATCGCTTGGCGGAGAAGGTCGGGGATCGGCTGGATTGATCCGCTTGCGTCGACCGAGGCCAGCGTGGTCTCTGCCGTCACAAGTATTGCGCCGTCGCTGGTGCGTTTGAGCTGGTAGCTGTGATCGATACGGGCTGTGCCGAGTTTCGTCAGCATTGTCGTCAGTGTCAGCAGATCGTCATATCGGGCCGGTGCGTGAAACTTCGCCGAGCATTTGGCGAGCACCAGCAGCACCCCGGCCTGCTCCACATCGCGATACGCCACGCCCACCCGCCGAAGCAGCTCAGTCCGCCCCATCTCGAGGTACTCCCAGTAGCGGCTATGGTGGACCACGCCCATCTGGTCGACTTCGGCGTAGCGAACGCGAATCTCGATATCGCACGTTGATGTGTTGTCGGTCATGGTTGCCGGGGCCCGTTGGGCGTGATCACTCTACCGGCCGGCCCGGAGAAACGCACGCGTCACCCTCCGAAATTGATTTTCAACGTCGCCACGCCCGCCACGGCCAGCAGCGCCCCGGCCACCGCCCGCAGGGAGAGCTTCTCACGATGGAAAACCACCACCATCGGCAGGACAAAGATCGGCGACATGGCAATCAGCGTCGATGCGACGCCCACCGGCGCGTGCTTCAGCGCGACCATCGACATCGCCACGCCCAGAAACGGCCCGAGAAACGCCCCCAGCGACAGGAACCCCATCGCCCCGCGGTCGCGCAGGGCCCGCACGGTCCGCGGCCAGGCGCGAATGAGGAAGAAGAACACAACCATCACCACCAGCCCCGCCAGCTCGCGGATCTGCGCGGCGGCGAAGGGCTCGCACTGATCCACCCTCACGCCGTTGGTGACCACCCACATGCCATGACGGCTGAGCGCCATCCCCACGCCTTGGCTGGCCGCCGCCAACACCCCCAGCAACACGCCCGCCACCGGATGGCGATGCACCCGCCCGTCGGCGTCCACGCGCCGCTCGAGCACCACCCACGCCACGCCACCCAGCACCATCGCCATCCCCAGCCAATGCTGCGTGGCGGGCTGTTCGCCCAGGATGCCCCACGCCGTCAGCGTCGCCACCGGCGGCGCGAGCGTCAGCATCAGCATGCCCATGCGCGGGCCGATCCACAGGAACGACTCGAACAGGCACAGGTCGCAGATCACCATCCCCAGCACGCCCGAGATGCTCAGCCACAGCCACGCGTGCGCGGTCGCATCGGCGGGGATCAACTGTCCGCGGACCACCCACCCAAACACCGACAGCATCGCCACGCCGATCGCCAGGCGGATAACGTTGGTCGGCAGCGAGCCGACGCGCTTGCCGGCGGCGGTGAAACACAGCGATGTCGCCGCCCACAGCGCCGCGGTGGCGATCCCGGCAAACTCGCCCGTCAGCGGTTGTAGATCCATGCTCGGTTCCCGGGCCGTCCCGCATTGGGCCGCGAAGCAGGCCGGTCTGACAGCCGTCGCTGCGGAGGGCCGTAAAGGCCGGCATAATACTGCATTGATCAGGCCATGACCAGATCCGCCGCGGCCGGCAGCGGCCGCCGTGAGAACGGCCAATATAACCATCCAGATTACAAGGTATTATAAGCCTCGCCGTCCCGGCTTCCGTCCGAGCCCCCATCTGAGGAAAAAACGCTTGAATCGACGCGTCCGAGGCGTATCATAGCTCAGTTCGGGTAGTACTATTGGGCTTTGTCGCCCATAGCTTACGGTTATCGCAGAAAGGACCGTGACTGCCGCATGATTAAGATCAAGGCACGCAGCAACGAATCCGTTCATCAGATGCTTCGCCGTTTCAAGAAGCTCTGTGAGAAAGAGGGTTTGACCAAGGACATCAAGCGTAACAGCTACTACGAGAAGCCCTCGGAGCGTCGACGACGACGACAGCGCCAAACCGTCAGCCGAATGGCGAGGCTCGCGCGGTCGTAACCGGCCTCCACACCAAGGGCGACGCCCACACCCATGCGATGAGATCTGTCAGGGACGACCGACTGTCGAGAGCCGTATCGCAGCTGCGAACGTCACAGGCGACCGTTCGGTCGCCTGTTCTTCATGCCGGCCGGCCGACCACCGGCCCGTTCACTTCGCGGCGCAATGAAGCCGCGCGAAGGTCAAGGAGTTGCTGCTCATGAATCTGCCACGACGGACCTTCACCCACCCGCTCTGGGCGGGGGCGTTGATCGTAGCGGCCCTGCTGCTGGTATCGGCCCCGCAGATCGCCATCGCCGACAGCGCCTTTGTCGCCCCGCCGGAAGCCGCCGCCGTTGCGACCCCCTCGGCGGCCGACGGGACGGACCTGTTCGACTTCTCGAAAGCCAACCCGATACTGCTGTGGTGGTTGGCGCCGATCGGCTCGGTGCTGGCGTTGGTGTTCGCGCGGGTTTTCTATCGCCAGGTCAAACGCGCCAACGAAGGCGATGAGAACATGAAGACCATCGCCGCCCACGTGCGCGAAGGGGCGTACGCCTATCTGCGGCGGCAATATAAGGTCGTCCTGATTTTCTTCATTATCGTCTCGGCCCTGCTGTTCGTGATGGGCCAGATCGGCGTGCAGCACCGGATTGTCTGGGTCGCCTTCCTGACCGCCGGGTTCTTCAGTGGCCTGTGTGGCTTTTTGGGCATGAAGACGGCTACGCTCGCGTCTAACCGCACCGCCCAGGGCGCCAAGGAGAGCCTCAACCGCGGCCTGACCGTCGCCTTCCGCGCCGGAGCCGTCATGGGACTGGTCGTCGTCGGCTTTGGGCTATTGGACGTAAGCATGTGGTTCCTGATCCTCACCAAACTGGCCCCGGTGTTCGGCTATCACATGAGCCTGGTCGAAATAACGGTGGTCATGGTGACGTTCGGCATGGGGGCATCCAGCCAGGCGCTGTTCGCCCGTGTGGGCGGCGGAATATTCACCAAGGCCGCCGACGTCGGGGCGGACCTGGTCGGCAAGATCGAAGCGGGCATTCCCGAAGACGACCCCCGCAACCCGGCCACCATCGCCGATAACGTCGGCGACAACGTCGGCGACGTCGCCGGCATGGGCGCCGACCTGTACGAGAGCTACTACGCCTCGATTCTCGCCACGCTCGCGCTCGGCGTGGCCGCTGCGGTGACGCTGCCGGGGGCGACCGTGGGACATCAACTGCGCCTGCTGGCTGCACCGATGGTCCTGGCCGGCATCGGCATCATGCTCAGTATCCTGGGCGTCTACATGGTCCGCACGAAAGAAGGCGCCTCGATGAAGCAACTGATGGGCGCGCTGAACCTGGGCGTCCACGGCGCGAGCGTGTTGACCCTCGCGGCGGCCGCCGGAATGTGCTACCTGCTGCTTGGCGGGGTGCCGGGCGTCAGTTGGCTGGGCGTGTGGGGCTCAATCGCATCCGGCCTGGCGGCCGGCGTGATCATCGGCAAGGTGAGCGAGTACCACACCAGCTACGACTTCGGCCCGACCCAGGCCGTCGCCAAATCCGCCGAGACGGGGCCGGCTACGGTCATCATCTCCGGCATCGCCGAGGGCATGAAGAGCACCTGGGCCGCCCTGCTGACGATCATCGTGGCCATCATGGCTGCCTACGCCTTCGCCGGCGGATTCGGGAACGTTCAGCTCGGCTTGTACGGCGTGGGCATCGCCGCGGTGGGCATGCTGGCGACGCTGGGCATCACGCTGGCGACCGACGCCTACGGGCCGATTGCCGACAACGCCGGCGGCAACGCCGAAATGACGCACCAGGGCCCCGAGGTCCGCCGACGCACAGACGCGTTGGACTCGCTGGGCAACACCACGGCCGCCATAGGCAAGGGGTTCGCCGTCGGCTCGGCCGCCCTGACGGCCCTGGCGCTGCTGGCCGTCTACGTGCAAGAGGTCCGCATGGGCCTCATCCGCGAGAGCGAGGAGGCGATCGTTTCACACTACGAGCAGGGCGCGTTCGAGCACCAAGGCTTCTGTCCCTCCCCCGGCAAGCTCGCCGGTGTCGGCGCCGACGGGAAGGTGACCGCATACCTGGTCTTGTCCAACTGGCCGAAGGACCTGGCCGCCGGCAGCAAGATCACCTTCGGCACGTTCGACCCCGCCGACGACGACAACGTTCGCGGCGTGCCGATCATATACACGGCCTCCGATGCGTCAGGCGAACGGGTCGCCCGGACGGCTCGCGTGGAGGTCGTGCCTGCCGAGATCGCGACGCTCAATCAGTTCATGGACTATTACGACGCCACGTTGTTGAACCCCAAGGTGCTGTGCGGCATGTTCGCGGGCGTGCTGCTCGTGTTCCTGTTCAGCGCGATGACGATGAAGGCGGTCGGCCGGGCCGCCTATGCCATGGTCAACGAGGTCCGCCGCCAGTTCCGCGAGATCGCGGGCATCATGGACGGCACGGGCAAGCCGGACTACGCTCGCTGCGTGGAAATTTCCACCACCGGCGCGCAGAAGGCCATGATCGTGCCGTCGCTGCTGGCGCTGGTCGTGCCGATCCTCGTCGGGCTGACGCTCGGCGTGGCGGGCGTGCTGGGGCTGCTGGCCGGCGGGCTGATGTGCGGCTTCGCGATGGCGATCTTCATGGCCAACGCCGGCGGGGCGTGGGACAACGCCAAGAAGTTCATCGAGACGGGCCAGATGGGAGGCAAGGGCTCCGACGCGCACAAGGCCGCCATCGTCGGCGATACGGTCGGCGACCCGTTCAAGGATACGGCCGGGCCCAGCCTCAACATCCTGATCAAGCTGATGAGCATGGTCTCCATCGTCTTCGCCGGCCTGATCGTCAAGTTCGCTCCGCACATCGGGGCGCTGTTGGGCATACAATAGGGAGCGATCACCTGTGGCGCACAGTAAGAAGCACCGCACCCCCGCCGAAGACGCCCCGCGCGACCTGGCTGTCGCCGCTGCCCGAATCGCCGACCACGACAACGCCGAAGACATTGTCGTGCTGGATCTGCGAGGCATCTCGCCGGTGGCTGACTTCTTCGTGATCGCTACCGGCACGTCGGACCGCCAGCTCCGCAGCATCGCCGACGACATCTGCCTCCACGGCAAGGAATCGGGCCAGCGAGTCTGGCGCGTTGCCGGCATGGATTCGGCCGAGTGGGTCCTGCTGGACTTCGTCGACGTCGTCATCCATCTCTTCGACGCCAAACACCGGGCCTACTACGACCTCGAACTCATCTGGGGCGAATGCCCAAGGGTGGACTGGCAGAACAACAGAATAGAATAGCCACAGAGGCACGGAGCCACAGAGAAAGAAGTGGTTGTTTTCTTTCCGTTCCCTTGGCGTTGAATGCTGGGATAGAAATGGTAAAGAGCCCGACAATTCTGGGGCCCACTTCCGGGGCGCGATGCTTTCCTGAACGGGAACTTACTGAACGGATTATTGACTGTGCGATTGCTGTTCACAAAGCGCTGGGGCCGGGGTTTCTGGAGTCGGTCTATGAGAATGCCCTTGCGCACGAACTGGCGAAGCAAGGCCTGCGATTTGAGAGACAAAAAGCCACGAAAGTCTTATACGACGGTGTCGTGTGCGGAGAACATCGTCTTGATCTCCTAGTCGAAGAAAGAGTCGTCGTCGAACTCAAGCATGTCGAGGCGGTCCACAATGTGCATCTGGCCCAGGTCATCAGCACGCTGAAAGCCTTTGGCGTAAAGGTGAGGCTGTTGATAAACTTCAACGAAGCTCGCTTGGTCAATGGTATCCGACGAGTTGTCTTTTGAAATGAAATCGACCTCCGTGTCTCTGTGGCTCTGTGGCTATGAATCTCAAACACGAACTTGAATCCAGAATCTCTGCGGCTCTGACGGCCGCGGGCGCGCCGGCCGGGTCGCCGGCATTGGTGGCGCCGGCGGCGAAGGTGGAGTTTGGCGACTATCAGGCCAACGGCGTGATGGCGGCCGCCAAGAAGCTCAAGACCAAGCCGCGCGATCTGGCGGAAAAGGTTATCGCGAATCTGGACCTGTCGGACTTGGCCGAGACCGTCGAGATCGCCGGGCCGGGATTCATCAACATCACGTTCAAGAGCGATTGGCTGTCCCAGCAACTCGCCACCGCAGCGGAGGATGAGCGGCTGGCCATCGCCAAGGCCGCCCCACCCCAGCGCGTCGTGATCGACTATTCCAGCCCGAACCTCGCCAAGGAAATGCACGTCGGCCACCTGCGAAGCACCATCATCGGCGACGCCCTCGCCCGAACGCTCGAGTTCCTCGGCCACGACGTCCAACGCCAAAACCACGTCGGCGACTGGGGCACCCAGTTTGGAATGCTCTGCGCGTACCTCGATGAACTGACGGAAGTGCGCGAATCAAAGGATGCCGAACGGGTCACGGTCGCGAAATTGCCCGATCTCGAAGAGTTCTACAGGAAAGCCAAGGAACGCTTCGACACCGACGAGGCCTTTGCGAATAAGTCGCGCGACTTCGTCGTGAGACTTCAAAGTGGCGATGACGCTGTCCTTCATACACGATTTCAATTCCTCGCCATCTCGCTGTCGCATTGCCAGGAAGTCTACGATCGACTCGGCGCCACGCTCACGCCTGATGATGTCTGCGGCGAGAGCTTCTACAATGACGATCTGCCGAAGGTGGTGGCCGACCTCGACGCTAAAGGGCTTCTGAAAGAGTCCGAGGGCGCGCAGTGCGTGTTCTTGGACGCCTTCAAGAACAAGGATGACGATATTCAGCCATTCATCGTTCAGAAGTCCGATGGCGGGTATCTTTACGCCACGACGGACCTGGCGGCCATTCGCCATCGAATCGGCACGCTGGGCGGGGATCGGCTGATCTATGTGGTCGGTAGTGAGCAGAATTTTCACTTCCAGCAGCTGTTTGCGGTGGCGAGGGCGGCGGAGTTTGCGCCGAAGAATGTTTCGCTGGAGTACGTGCCGTTCGGGATGATGCTGGGCAAAGGCCGCAAACGCTTCCGCACGCGCGAGGGCGGGACGATCAAGCTGATGGACCTGCTGGATGAGGCTGTCAAGCGCGCCGGCGAGCTGGTGGCCGAGAAGAACCCCTCCCTGCCAGAGACCGAACGGGATGACATCGCCCGCGCGGTCGGCATCGGCGCCGTCAAGTACGCCGACCTCTCTCAGAACCGCACGAGCGACTACGTTTTTTCGTGGGACAAGATGCTCTCCCTGGAGGGCAACACGGCCCCCTACATGCAGTATGCCTATGCCCGCGTCCGCAGCATCTTCCGCAAGGGCCGCCTCAGCGACGACGTCACCGGCCGAATCGCATTGACCGAGCCGGCCGAGCGGGTGCTGGCCGTGCGGCTGTTGCAGCTCTCCGAGACGCTCGATGCCGTCGCCGCCGACTGTCTGCCCAACATCCTGTGCAGCTACCTGTTCGACCTGGCCGGGGCGTTCATGAGCTTCTACGAGACCTGCCCGGTCCTCAAAGCCGACGAGCCCACCCGCACCAGCCGGCTGATGCTGTCGGACCTGACGGCCCGGACGATCCGGCGGGGCCTGGCCCTGCTGGGCATCGAGACCGTCGAACGCATGTAGCCCCTCCCCCTCCCCGAGCCGGGCGGCATTTTCTTGCCCAAATCGGCTCTTTTCTTGCTCAAACAGGGCGATTGCGCTGTAGGGGAATTGCCCATGTGGACGATGAACCTAGGTAGTCAACAGGGATGTTCTGCGCAGGTGACGGAACGATGAGCGAGCTGGCCCGTGGCATAACGACATATCTCAACCGCATCGCCACCTCCTACAGCCCGATTGTCGTGATCATCGAATTGATGCTGATCGGGCTGGTGGTGTGGCTGGTGACGCGTTTCTTGCGCGGCACGCGCGGGGCTCGACTGGTGAAGGGCTTCGCCCTCCTGCTGGCGACCGTTTACATCGTCATCCGTCTACTCCCGCGGACCCTGCCGGGCGAAGGCAGCGTCGGCTGGGAGCGCGTGGAGTTCCTCTACGGCAAGTTCCTGCTGTTCGCGTTCGTGGCTGTGGTGGTGGCGTTCCAACCGGAACTGCGCCGGGCGTTGATCCGTCTGGGGCAGACCACGCTGTTTAGCAGCGCCCGCGGCAAGGCTGAGGGGTTGGCGGACGCTCTGGTGTCCAGCCTGGAGCATCTCTCGCGTAACAAGATCGGGGCCGTCATCGCCATCGAGCGCAAGGTCGGGCTCGGCGCGCTGACGATGTCGGGCACGGCCCTCAATGCCGAGATCACGGAAGGACTGCTCAACACGATCTTCCACCCCGGCAGCGCCCTGCACGACATGGGCGTTGTCATCAGCAACGGGCGCGTCGCGGCGGCAGGCTGTCAGTTCCCGCTGGCCGAAAGCGGTGACGTCGACCTATCGCTGGGCAGCCGGCACCGGGCGGCCCTGGGGCTGGCGCAGGAATCCGACGCGGTCGTCCTGGTCGCCAGCGAAGAAACCGGGCGCGTCTCGCTGGCCTACGACGGGCAGTTGACCCTGGGGTTGGAGCTGTCCGACCTGCGCGAGATGCTGCTGAACTTGCTGGCTTCCAACACGAGGCGTCGCCCCCGCGCCAAACACGAGCCCCAAAGCGCGTAAGACAACATGGCCAAGGGACCGGACTACATCTCCGACGTGAAACGCTTCTCCGGATGGTGGTGGTGGGCGCGGACGCGGAGCATCTTTTGGGTGACCGTCGTCACCGCCCTGATCTGGATCTACGCCGACATGGAGATCAGCGAATCTCGCGAGTTCGTCGTCGCCATTCGCCTGGTCGCCGGGCGGACCGCACGCGTCGTCGTGCGAGAGCCTAACGGCCAGCCGCTGTCGATCACCTTCCTCGCCAACGGCAGTCGACGAAGTCTCGATCAGTTCGGCCGATGGCTGTGGGAGAACCCCGGCCCCATCCCGTGCGATCTGGCCAGCCATGACCTGGGCGGCCACGAGATCCCCGTCACCGAGTTGCTCAACCAAGCCCGCGACATCGTCCAGCGCGGGCTGACGGTTCAGCAGACCACGCCGGACAGAATCGCCTTCCGTATCGAGGCACTCTTGACGCGCGAGTTGCCCGTCACGCTGGATGTCACCGGCGCCCTTGCCGACCAGGTCCAGATCGACCCGGCGAAGGTGACCGTCACCGCCGCCCAAAGTGTATGGGAGCGCATCGACCAGGCCGGCGACGAGCCGGTCATCAAGACCGTCCGCCAGGACCTAAGCAAGTACGCCGCCGGCCAGCCCGTGACGATATCTGTCCCGCTGGTCGCCGGCATCGCCGACCAGTCCGTCCAGGTTGACCCCAAGACCGTCAGCGTTACCCTGACCGTCAGCCAGTTGACCGACACGAAAACCTTCCCCGTCATCGTCCGTCTGCTTCACCCCGTCGAGTGGCCCACCGACACAACCTGGCGGGAATATGAACTGCAGTTGCAGGACCCGTTGGCCTGGCGGATGGATATCACGATCGCCGGGGCCAAGAAGGACCTCGACCAGCTTCGCCCGGAGGACGTTCACGCCTTCGTCGAGTTGACCGAGGCCGACAAGCAGCCCGTCGACAGTTGGCTGGACCGGACCGTCCGCATCCGCCTGCCCGAAGGCCTGCACCTTCGCCTCGTCGGCCAGCCGCTGTCGGTGAAGTTCAAGCTCGTCAAGCGCACCGACGCGCCGGCAGCGCCCTGACCGCCCGACCCGGCCGGTGTCGATTGGGGGCGTGAAACCCTCCTCGCATCGTGGTAGCCTGTCTCAGCAAACCGACAGCCCAATGGGTGACCCCATGGACGCCGAAACCTACGTCAAACAACTTGCCACTGCCGCTCGCGCCGCAGCCGCCGAGCTCGCGCTCACCCGCGGCGCCCAGCGCAACGACGGCCTGTGCAGCGCCGCTGCGGCGATTCGCTCCGCAGCCGCCGACCTCCAGGCCGCCAACGAAAAAGACCTGGCCCGCAAAGACGAGTTCGCCCTGACCGATGCGATGGTCGACCGCCTCACGCTGACCGACAAGCGCATCGAGGGCATGGCGACGGCGCTGGAGCAGATCGCCGCCCAGGACGACCCCGTCGGCAAGACGATCTCGGCGACCAATCGCCCCAACGGCCTACGGGTCGAGAAACGCCGCGTGCCCATCGGCGTGGTGGGCATCATCTTCGAATCGCGGCCGAACGTGACCGCCGACGTCGCCGGGCTGTGCCTCAAGAGCGGAAACGCCTGCATCCTGCGCGGCGGCAAGGAGGCGATGCACTCCAACCAGGCCATCGCCACCGTGGTCCGCGAGGCCCTGACCGCCGCCGACCTGCCGGCCGACGCCGCAATCATGATCGACCGCACCGATCACGACATCGTCACCGCGATGGCGCGGGCGGAAGGGCTGATCGACCTGATCATACCCCGCGGCGGCGAGCGGTTGATCCGCGCGGTGGTCGAGGCCGCCACGATCCCCGTCATCAAGCACTATGCCGGCAACTGTCATGTCTATATCCACTCCGCCGCCGATCTGGACATGGCCGAGTCGATCGTGATGAATGCCAAGTGTCAACGCCCCGGTGTCTGCAACGCCGCCGAAACGCTGCTGGTCGATGCGGCCGTCGCCGAAGACTTCCTGCCCACCATCTGCCACAAGCTCACCGACGCCGGGGTGGAACTTCGCGGCTGCCAGAGGTCGCGCAAGCTGTTTAAAGGAATGAAAGCCGCGTGTGAGGACGACTGGCGGACGGAGTTTCTCGATCTGATCCTGGCCGTCAAGGTTGTCGACTCGCTCAGCGATGCCGTCACACACATCAACACGTTCAGCTCAGCCCACACCGAGGCCATCGTCACCGGCGACCTGGCCGCTGCCGATGAGTTCGTCGCACGCGTGGATTCCTCCAGCGTCATGGTCAACGCCTCGACCCGATTCTCCGACGGCGGCGAATACGGCTTGGGCGCAGAAGTCGGCATCTCCACCGACAAGCTCCACGCCCGCGGGCCGATGGGCGCCGAGGACCTGACCACCTACAAATGGATCGTCACCGGCCGCGGCCACGTGCGAACGTAGTGGCAACTGGGCGTGGCGGCCGCCCTGCGGCGGCTGATATCATTGCTCTTCCAGCCATGGCGTGTCAGCGAACCAATCGACAGCGCGCTGCTTGAGTGACTCGGCCAAGTCGGCCTGCTCGCCCGCAGCGATGAGGTTATTCTGCTGGTAGGGATCGTCGCGCATGTCGTAGAAGCAGTAGCGATCATTCGTGATCGACCGCTCGGCCTCGTTGATCGTCATACCGTAGGTGTGCGTGGGCGTGCGAATGCCCAGATAGCCGCTGCAGGTCTCAAGGATCGCATCCGTCTCGTCCAGTTCGCTGCGCTGGCCGGTGAGAATCGGCGCCAGGCTGTCGCCCTGAACGGTTGCCGGTGTGTCGGCCCCGCAGGCGTCCAGCAGCGTGGGCATGATGTCGAGCAGCTCGGCTACCTGGGTATGGTTGACGCCCGCTTGCCACAGCTTGGGCGCCCAGAAAATCAGCGGGATGCGGATCGACTCTTCGATGACCAGCCCCTTGTTCCAGGTGTGATGGCTGCCGAGGTTGTCGCCGTGGTCGGAGGTGAACACCACGATGGTGTTGTCGGTCAGGCCGTTCTTGGCGAGTTCGCCCATCAGGCGGCCGATCATGTCGTCGACCCACGTGGTCGCCCCGTAGTAAAGGGCCGTCAGCGAGCGGAGGTCGAAGCCCTCCGGCAGGACGGATTTTTCCGGCAGGTGGTACCAGTAGTACAGATAGTCCCACAGATAGATCAGGAACACGTCCTTGTCGTAGTACATCTCGCCGTCGACGAACACGTTCGGCCGCAGGGGCACGTCGGCCGGATCGTACATGGTCAGATACTTCTCCGGCATGTCGGCCACCGGCATGTGCGGCGGGGAGATGCTGTAGAACAGGAAGAACGGATCGTCGCCTCGGCCGGCGAGGTACTCGGCGACCTTGTCGGCCTCGTACTCGACCGAAAAGCCCTTCACGCACTCGCCGGGCGGGAGTTGGTCGACGAAGATCTGATCGGTGTGGCGGTGGTTGACGCGGGGGTAGACCTTGTAGTCAAAGCCCAGCAAGTCCGGGGCCGGATGGACGTGCCACTTGCCGATCAGGGCCGTATCGTAGCCGACGGCTTTGAGTTGCTCGGGCAGCGTGGGGTCTTTGCAGTGCACGCGCTGCCAGATGGGCTCCGGCGCGCACAGGCCTCCGAACGGGGCGATGGGGTTGCCCAGGTCGCCCTGCCACGTGCGGCTGTACTGGCCGGAGATGAACGTCCCTCGCGCCGGTGTGCAGACGGGGTTGTTGCTGACGGCATGCTCGAACCGCACGCCCTCACGGGCCAGCCGATCGATGTTCGGCGTCTGGCAAAACTCGTTGCCGTAACACCCGGCCGCGAAGGCCCGCATCTGATCGCACATCACCACAATCACGTTCGGTTTGTCGGACATGGTCTCTCTGTAGGCTGAACTTCACGCTGCTCAGCGCGGCGGGGCTCCTGTCCCGCCGCGTGTTGCGAAGTCGGGACCCGCACGTAATACCGACATCGCTTAGAAGCTGGCGGGACAGGTCGCAGATCCGCCGGGGCGGGAGCCCCGCCAGCCAGCACCGCGTGCTGCGCCAGCCGCCACTGACGATGTGGCGTAGGTTCCCGGCAACTGGCCTGCCTGTCAACCGGGCGTTCCGATTTCGTGGCACAGTTTGATGAACTTCTGCACGCGGGCCAGGGATGTGCCCGGCGTGATCGGGCTGGCTGGTGAGAGGATAAAGCCGCGCGCCTTTCGGCCGGCTTCGACCTGACGGCGGATCTCGGTGGCGAGGTGCTCGTCGGAGGCCTTTTCCAGATACCAATAGGGATCGATGTTGGCAAACAGCGTCATGCGGTCGCCGATGGTCTCGGCGATTTTGTGCATGTTGTTGGTGTAGCCCTTCATCGCGCACTCGGCCTGGAGAGCGTCGGCCCCGGTGGCGACGATCAGATCCAGCCGATCCATCACGTCGCCGTAGAAGGCGACGATGACCTTCAGCCCCAGCCGATGGGCCTCGTCGACCAGCGCCTGGCGATAGGGCAAGCAGAACCGCTCGTAGTGGGCGGGTGAGATCAGCTCGCCGGTGCCCATCGTTTCCCAACTATAGACTCCGTCCACGCCGGCGGCGGCGATCCGGCGGAGCGTTTCGATGGCCTGTTCGAGCGACTTGGCGATCATGTAGTCGATCAGGTCCGGCTGCTCGATCAGCATCGCCATCGTGTTGATCATGCCGAAATAGGCGGTGCACAAGCCCAGCGCGCCGCTGGGGCCGTCGCGAAGGATGAAGTGGTCGCCGCCGAACTCGGCCACGGCGGCTTCGAGCTGGTCGAGTTGCCCGTCGCGGCTGACGTCTTCGGCCCGGACGATCTTGATCTTTTCGTCGATGTCACGGCGGTCGAAGATCTGTTGGCCTTCATTCATCGAGCCGTCGTAGACGTGACCGCTCTTGGTGGGCTCGTCCAGAGGGAACCACTGGTCGCTGTGCGTGTCGTGGCGGAACGGTCGGCCGTCTTTGGTGACGAACTCCTGCCGCTGTCGCACCTCCCGCGGCTGCGAGCCGGGGAGCGGTTCGAGAATATCAAACGGCGCCCGCTCGACGATCTTCCGGTATAGCTCCAGGTACTCGTCCGGCTCGAGATACGGCAGCGCGTAGACACGCCACGGCGGCTCATCCGTCAGCTCCGCCAGGGCCAGCTCTACATAGAGATGATGGTACAGCACGCCCGTGGGGAACCGATCCACCGGCCGACCTTCCAACGCCGCACAAACTCGTTCCTTGGGCGTCATGCATCCCCCTCCTGCGCTGCCAAGCGATCCATGTCCGGCGTCCGACAAAACGCATTCCCATAACACCCCAGCGCAAACCCCCACAACTGATCGCACATCACCACAATCACGTTCGGCTTATCGGACATGGCGTCCTCCGAGCTACTCGATGCCCCCAGTTAACCCGCTAACCGCCCCTGCGGTCAACGCCCGACCTGATTCAGCGCCACGTGTGGGTGCGGTTCGGCGCTACTCGGCCACCACAGCCGTGCCGTAGGCCAGCATCTCGGCGGCGCCGCCCATGATCTCTGAAGTCGCGAAGCGCATGCTCACGATGGCGTTGGCCCCGAGCGATTCGGCGGCGGCGACCATGCGGTCGAGGGCCTGCTCGCGCGCCTCGGCCATCAGCTTGGTGTATTCGGCGACCTCGCCGCCGATCATGTTGCGAAAGACCGCGGCAATGTCCTTGCCGAGGTGCCGGGCTCGGACCGTGTTGCCGCGGACCACGCCGAGGGTCTTGACGACGGTCTTGCCCGGAAGCTCGTGGGATGTGGTCACGATCATCGTTTGATCTCCTTGGCGTACCTATCGGTTTTGCGAACGGCCAATCGTTCCCGCAGCAGCGAGACGAACAGCACCACGGCCCCGATGATCAGCGCCGTCACGCCGATCTTGACGATCCAGGCCACATCGGGGTCCCGGACCACGCGCTCGACCAGCATAAACGCCCCGAAGCTCAACAGGCAGATCGCGCCGATCGACAGCAGGACCCAGCCGGTCCCGCGCTCCAGGCGATTGTAGACGCCCTGCCAGTAGCGATCGAGTTCCTCGTCGCCGGGCTCACGAAAACTCATGCCTGCAAGATTGTCTTTCAATTGTCTCAACTCCTCAAGGTCGCGCCGACACTGCTCGCACTGCGCCAGGTGCGCATCCAGCTCGGTCTGCTGGTCGGCGGACAGTTCGCCATCGAGGTAGCCCGTAATCAAAGGTTGGATCGTTTCGCAACTCATGCCTGGCCTCCTGCGAGTTTGTCGCGCAGGGCTTTTCGGGCGGCGTGCAGACGTGACATGACCGTCCCGATGGGAATCTCCAACAACTCGGCGATCTGGCGGTAGGACAGCTCCTGGAAGTGGCTGAGGACGATGATGTCCCGGTGCGGCGGCGACAGCTCGCAAATCGCCCGCCAGAGACGTTCGGCCTGTTCGGATCGGTCGGCCAAGGCGGCCGGGCCGTCGGCGTGGTCGGCAATTGGATGGACCTCGTCCAGGGAGGCGTGCGTGCGGCGCTTACGGCGCCGAATCCGGTCGATGCAGACATTCCGCAGGATCGCGGCGAACCACGCGTAGAAGCTACCCGTGCCCCGGAAGCTGTCGATCCGCCGCCACGCCCGCGCGAACGCCTCCTGCGAGGCGTCCAGCCCGTCGTCGTAGCTGCCCAGCATCAGGCTGGCCGTGCCGATGGCGCGGCCGGCGTGCTGCCGGACCAACGCGCCGAAGGCGTCGGCGTCGCCGTGGCGGCTACGGTGAAGCAACGATTCCTGTGGGTGGGTTGTCGACATCGCTAGCCATCGTCCCCCCGTTCTAATACGACCGTCGAGGGGCAGCTATTCGCGCCACGCCCAGACAAATCAATAACATATTCCCAAACCATCTTTTACAGAAATGTTGATGGAAGCTTGATCCGGGGACTGCCCTAGCCCGTAGACTATGTGACCATGACCGACCCCCATCCACCCATCCGCAGGACCCCACTGCTGTTGGTGGCGATGCTGTGCCTGTTGCCCGCCTTTCAGACGCTGGTGGCCGTTCACTTGGAATGGCTAAAGGCCATCACCTATCCGGGATTGAAGGTGGCGATGATCGCCGCTTCCTTGATCGTCTGGCGGTGGTCGCGGCGGCCGGTGGGTGAGGTGCTGCAGCGCATCGGCTGGCGGCGAACGAACGGCCTGGTTGGCCTGGCCGTCGGGGCGGCCATGGCGGGGATCATCCTGGGCAGCTACTACGCGATCTTCCGGTCGATCATCCGACCGGACCTTCTGGTCGACAAGCTTCGCGAGTTTGGGCTGCTCGACACCTACTGGGCCAAGGCCGTGGTGTTCTCGTTCTGGAACGCGCTGTTCGAGGAATACTACTGGCGCGGGTTCCTGCTGGGCGAGCTGCGCGACCGCCTCGCCGGCCGCACGGCGCTGGTGGTGCTGATGGGCGGGCTGTTCGGCCTGCATCATATCTTCGCGCTCCTATGGCTTGGCGACGGCTTGCTGATCGCGATGGCCGTGGGGGTCACGATGATCGCCGGAGCCGCGTGGGCCCTGCTCCGCATCCGCGGCGGATCGATCATCGATTGCTACATCAGCCACCTGATGGCCGATCTGGCGATCATGTGGGTCGGCTACGACCTGGTGCTCAAGGCAGGCTAATGGACAACGCGCTTCGACAACAGGTCCGCAGCGCTCGCCGCAAGTTCGCGTCGATGGCCGGCGCCTACGCGATGGGGGTGTTCAACGACAGCCTCTACCGTCAGTCGGCGATCTTGCTGGCCCTGGCCGGCAGCAGCGGAGCCATCAAGGAAGGCTGGATCCTGACGATCTTCACCGTGCCCTACCTGCTGCTGGCCTCCACTGCCGGATGGCTGGCCGACCGGTTCCCGAAACGTCGCATCATCATCGCCGCTAAGGCCCTGGAACTGGTCGCGATGGGACTGGGGGCGGTCGGCATTTGCCTGGGCTCGTGGCCGCTGATTCTGGCTATGGCCTTTGCCATGGGTATGCAATCGTGCCTGTTCGGCCCGTCGCTGAATGGGTCGATCCCCGAGCTCTATCCTGCGGCCTACGTCCAGCGGGCCAACTCGATCCTCAAAGTCGTGGTCACACCCATGATCCTGGCGGGGCTGGTGGCAGCCGGCTTCGCGCTGCACGTTAAGACCGCGGGAGCGGGCGGTATTCCCGTGGGCCGATGGATCGTCGGCATCGCTCTGGTCGCCGTCTCCACGGTCGGCCTGCTATTCAGCGTCGGCTCGCCCCGTCGCCCGGCCGCCGACCCGGGGGCCCCCTTCCCGTGGCTGGGGCCGATTCGCACAATCGTTGAGCTGTGGGAACTGCGTAAGGACCGCCTGTTGGCCATTGCGTCGGTGGCATCGGTGTTCATTTGGTTCGTGGGCTCGATGCTGATCCTCCTGATCTCGGTGTTGGTGATGGATCAACTGCAGGCCGGCGAGGCCATCTCGGGCAGCCTGCTCGCCGCACAAGTTGTCGGAGTCGCCATCGGCGGGGTCTTGAGCAACGTGGTCGCCTCCGGGCCTCGTTGGTACCGGGCCCTGGCGCCCTCGGCGGCGGGGCTGGGCGCGGTCCTGCTGGCCATGGGCGCCTTGCCTTCTTTGCCGACGGACGCCCAGATTCCGGTCGCCTTTGTGCTGCTGGGGTTGACCGGCATCCTAGGAGGGATCTTCATGATTCCGTGCGGGTCCTTCATCCAGGTCCGCGCCCCTATCGAGAAAAGAGGCACCATCATCGCCTCCGTGAGCTTCGCCACCTTCGCGGCCATTTCGCTGTCCGGCCTGATTGAATGGCTTCTGATCTACTCGTTGGGCCTGGCCACCAGCGCCCTGGCGGCGGTGGGAGTGCTGGCAATTGGGATGGCGATTTGGTTAAGGTGGGTGCTGAACGAGGAGACCGCTGCATGATCGACTGGCTCCTATTCATGTTCGTGCGGTTCTGCTTGTGGTTGCGTTATCGCATCACGGTGACGGGCCTGCCGAAGATCCGGCGGCGCGGGCGGCGGGGCATTTTGTTTCTACCCAATCATCCGGCGCTGATCGATCCGGTGATGGTGATGGCGACACTCTATCCGAGTTTTCGCCCGCGCGCGTTGGCGGATCGCCACCAGATCGACCGCTTCTTCATCCGCTCGCTGGCCCGGCGGGCGGGGGCGCTGTCGATCACCGACCTCGCCAAGGCCGGCGGCACGGTCGAGGGGGCCCGGTCGGCCATCGACCAGTGCGTCCACGCATTGCGCAACGGCGACAATCTGATCCTTTATCCGGGCGGGCAGGTGACGCGCCAACGCCTGGAGGACCTGCGGGGCAACAGCGGCGTGGAGATGATCCTCCGCGAGATGCCGGATGTGCGCATCGTGCTGATCCGAACGCACGGGCTGTGGGGCAGCGGGTTCAGTTGGGCCTCCGGCAAGGCGCCGAACGTCGGGCGGACGTTGCGGAGCGGCATTCGGGCCCTGCTGGCCAGCGGGATTTTCTTCGCCCCGCGCCGACGCGTGACGATGGACGTCGTCGAGCCGGACGATTTCCCCCGACACGAAAGCCGCGCCGCCATCAACCGCTACCTGGAGGGGTTCTTCAACCACGACGCTCCGCCCAACACGCACGTGCCCAGGTCTATCTGGCATCGCGGCGGCGTGCAGATCCGGCCCGAGCCGCCCTCGCTCGCCAAGTCGGGCGATCTGACACAGGTATCCCCGGCCACACGCACGATGATCGGCGAGTTCCTGACCGAGCTGACGGGCATCGAGGACATCTCCGACACGGCCCGGCTGGCCCACGATCTGGGGATGGATTCGCTGATGGTCATGGAGTTGGTGACGTGGCTTCAGACGGAGTTCGGCATGATGCCCGGCGGGGTCGACTCGCTGCAGACCGTCGGCGACGTGATGCTGGTCGCCGGCGGGCAGGCGGTCTCGGCCGGGACGCATCGGCTCAAGGATGTCTCGCGAACCTGGTTCACCCACCTGACCGATCCGCGCTGCCCGGAAGGGCTGAACAAGCTCACCATCCCCCAGGCGTTCCTGCTGCAGGCCAGCCGCCACCCCCGCGCCGCGCTGGTCGCCGACCAGGTCAGCGGGGTGCGGACCTGCGGCGACGTGATGCTGGCGGTGCGGCTGCTGTGCGGGCCCATCGAGGCGCTGCCGGGCAGCAACATCGGCATCATGCTGCCGGCCTCGGTGGCTGCCTCCATCATGTACCTGTCCGTCCTGTTCGCCGGCAAGACACCGGCCATGATCAACTGGACGCAAGGCCCCAAGAATCTCGCCCACTGCATCGAGGCCGCCGGCGTCGAGGCGATCCTCACCTCCCGCGTGCTGGTCGAACGGCTGGAAACGCAGGGGGTTGTCTTTGGCGACGTCCGCAATCTGTTCGTCTACGTGGAGGACATCCGCGCCCAACTTGGCCGGTGGAAGAAGCTCTCGGCCGTGCTGACCGCTCGCCTTGGGTGGTGGCACCTGCGCGGCCGGGCCGCGCGGGCGCCCGAGACCGCCGCCATCCTGTTCACCAGCGGCTCGGAGAACATCCCCAAGGCCGTTCCGCTGACCCACCGCAACATGCTGACGAACATCGCGGACGTGTACCGGTGCTTCTCGCTGAAGCGCCACGACAGCCTGCTCGGCATCCTGCCGCCGTTCCACTCGTTCGGGCTGACCTCGTCGGTGCTGCTGCCGCTGTGCGTATCCCTGCGCGTGGTCTACTCGCCCAACCCGACCGACGCGGCGACGCTGGCGGCGACGATCGACGCGTATCGCCCGTCGATGCTGGCCGGGACGCCGACGTTCCTGGACGGAATCGTCCGGGCATCGTGGGGCGATCAGCTCCGCTCGCTGCGCCTGGTGGTCTCCGGCGCGGAGAAATGCCCGCCCCGCGTCTACGAGGCCCTGCAACGGCGCTGCCCGCAGACCATCGTGCTGGAAGGCTACGGCGCGACGGAGTGCTCGCCCATTATCGCCGTCAACCATGAGGACGCCCACCAGCCCTATACAATCGGGCCGGTCTTGCGGTCGCTCATGCACGCGGTCGTCGATATCGACATCACTCGCCGCGTCCCAACCGGCAGCGAAGGCATGCTGCTGGTCCGCGGGCCCAGCGTGTTCTCCGGGTACCTCGACTATGACGGGCCGTCGCCGTTCGTGGAATTCGAAGGCAAGAAGTGGTACGTCACCGGCGACCTGGTCACCGAAGACGCCCACGGCGTGCTGCGGTTCGCCGGGCGGCTGAAACGGTTCGTCAAGCTCGGCGGCGAGATGGTCTCCCTGCCGGCGATCGAGACCATCCTGGAAGACTGGTTCGCCGACCAGCACGACGAGGGGCCCGTGCTGGCCGTCACGTCCCCCAGCCCGGAGGACCGCGCCGAGATCGTCCTGTTCACCACCAAGCCAATCGCCCGCGAAGCGGCCAACCAGGTCATCCGCGAGGTCGGGATGTCCGGGCTGCACAACATCCGACGCGTGATCCGCATCGACGAACTGCCTCACCTCGGCACCGGCAAGACCGACTACCGCGCTCTCCAGCAGCGCCTGGACGACGAACCGGACCATGAGGGCAGCTAGGGGCACGGGCCAACAACAAGAGCCCGATTAGAGGATTGGCGAGATTAGGGACGACCTCTTGTCCCTGCTTCGCAGAAGCTATGGACCCAGTCAGGCCTGCTGCTCTGGCAGGATTCTCGGGGTCCCCTCGCCCGCCTCGGCCATGCGGCGTTTGAGGCGCTCCGCCATCTCAGCGCGGACGTTCGCATGGGCCGGATCGGCCACGAGGTTGTCCCTCTCGTGGGGGTCCCCAGCCAGATCGTAGAGGAAGTCCTCGACATAGACGTCGCTGCCGGGGGCATCGCCATCCTTGTCCGGGGCGCGGACGGAGTATTTCCAGCGATGGGTGCGGATCGCTCGCCCGCAGATGTCTTCGCTGATCTGGATGAATACGTCGTCGGGCCAGTCGATGGCTGACCCGTCGGCCAACTGCTGCAGAGGCCGTCCGCGAAAATGCTCCGGCGCCGCCGTCCCGCCGGCGGCCAGGATCGTCGGAGGCACGTCGATCAGGCTGGTCATCTCCTCGATCACTTTCCCGCCCTCAAAGCCCGGCCCGACGGCCACCATCGGGATTCGCACGCAGCCGTCGTGGCACGACCGCTTGTACTCGCTGTTGCGCGTGCAGAAATGGCAGCCGTGATCGCTGGTGAAGATAATGACGGTCCTGTCGGTCAGTCCCTGTCGCTCGAGCTCGGCGCGCACCCGGCCGAGGTTGGCATCGAGACTGTTGCAGCAGCCGAGGTAGTCGGGCATCTCTTCGCGCCAGTCGCCGCCGGTCCCTTCCAGGTCGCCGGGCGTGACGAAGTCCTTGAACGTCTCCTTCGAGCCGTGGGGACCTTCGAAGTGGGCGTGGTCGTTCTGGTGGTGGGGCTCGATGGTGGAGACGAACAGGAAGAAGGGCTTCTCGCCCGTGCGGCTCTGCAAGTACTCCAGCACCCAGTCAGTCTGCGCGTCGACGCGGTATCGGCCGTCCGGAAACTCGCGGCGGTTGCCGTCGGCATCGAACATGTGCCCGTCATAGGCGTGGCTGGTGAACTCCAGCGTATCCGACGCCAGCCAGTAATCCTTGAACCCGCCTCGGAACTCCGGCGGGACGGCCTGGGTGCGGGTGTTGATTTCCCGGTCCTGGCCCGGGCGGGCGCCGGGATGAATGATGGCGGTCGACGACAGGTGCCACTTGCCGATGTAGCCGACCTCGTAGCCGGCTTCGGACATGTGGTGGGCGACATATGTCCCGTCGGTCGGCAGCGCGATCCCGTTGGTGTAGACACCCACTTCGCTGGCGTATTGTCCGCTCTGCAGACACGCACGCGCCGGCCCGCAGACGGGCTGGCAGGTAAAGGCGTTTCGAAACAGCACCCCCTCGGCCGCCATGCGGTCGAGATTCGGCGTGATGTTCAGCGACTGGCCGTAACAGCCGCACGAATCCCACCGCTGCTGATCGGTGAAGAACACGATAATGTTGGGACGGTCGGGCATGAAGCGGTCCTTTCTGATCCGCCGATCCTAATTCAATCGGCCGCCCGATCAAGTCGAAGATGCGTTCGATCCGAATGTCCTGGCTGGTCCTTGCCTCCTTTCGGCGATGTGACGTAAGCTCATGTCATGCCCACGAACGTCACGCCGGAGTACGAGAAGGCTGATCGGCGTTTCCGCGAGGCGTCGACCGACCAGGAGAAGCTCGACGCCCTGCAGGAGATGCTGAGCACGATCCCCAAGCACAAGGGGACCGAAAAGATGCAGGCCGATATCAAACGCCGCATCAGCCAACTCCGCAAAGCGGGCGCCAAGAAGTCGGTCGCCAAGAAAGGGCCCGACCCCTTCCACATCCCAAAGACCGGCGCCGGCCAGGTCGTGCTGGTCGGTGCGCCCAACGTCGGCAAGAGCATGCTGGTCGCCGCCACCACCAACGCGCCGGTCAAGGTGGCCGAGTACCCCTACACGACCGCCCTGCCGATGCCGGGGATGTGGCACTACGAGGATGCCCAGATCGAACTGGTCGATACCCCGCCTATCACGGCCGAGCACATGCCGCCCGGACTGATCGGCACGATCCGTCTGGCCGACGTGATCGCCATCATGGCCGACGCCGCCGGCGACGGGCTGGAAGAGGCCGACATGGCCGCCGGAGTCCTGGCCGAGCGGGGGCTGGCGCTGCAGTCGATCCCCCGAAACCAGCTCAGCCCCGACGACCCCAATGCGCGCAGCGCCATCGTGATCGCCAACAAAGTCGACCTGACCGATCCCGAGAACATCGAGACGTTTCGGGATCTCTACGCCGGCACGTTGGAGGTCTGGCCCGTCAGCGCCGCCACCGGCGAGGGGTTCGATGCGGTCTGTCGGCGGCTGTGGGAACTGCTGGCTGTGGTCCGCGTCTACACCAAACGGCCGGGCAAGCATGCCGATCTCGGCGATCCGTTCACGCTGCCGATGGGTTCATCGATCGAGGACCTCGCCCGGGGCATTCACCGCGACTTGCCCGAGAAGATGAAGTTCGCCCGCATCTGGGGCGAAGGCCGATTCGACGGCCAACAGGTCCACCGAACCGAACTGCTGCACGACAAAGACATCGTGGAAATACATGAGTGATAGTGCAACACCCGGAGACAAGTGCAATGCCTAAGGATCCCTTCCTCTACACCGGTGAGTTCACCAATGAGATTTCCTTTCCGCTCGGCGGGATCGGTACGGGCAGTATCGGCCTGGCCGGCAACGGGCGGCTGATTGATTGGGAGATCTTCAACCGCCCATCCAAGGGCAGCTACAACGGCTTTACGCATTTCGCGATCCGCGCCGAAGCGCGCGGCAAGGTGCTGGACACGCGCGTCCTGCAGGGCGATCTGCATCCGCCCTACCAAGGCAGTGGCAGTGCGGGCTTCCAGGGCGTCGGCTTCGGCCCATCGGCCAACACCATGGCCGGCGTGCCACACTTCAAAAGCGTGGATTTCCGCGGCGAGTTCCCGGTCGCCCAGCTCGACTTCAAAGGTACGCGGTTCCCGGGCAAGATCCGCCAGACATCCTTCAACCCGCTGATCCCGCTCAACGACACCGACTCGGGCATCCCGGCGGCGTTCTTTGAGTTCGCTATCACCAACACCACGCGCAAGGCCATCACCTACACGCTGTTCGGGTCGCTGGCCAACCCGCACATTGCCAAGGACCTCAATCGCGTCAGCACAGTCGGCGGCAAGACGCTGCTGCACCTGACTTCGACCGCCCATAAGAAGTCATCCGCCGCCTACGGCGAGATGACGCTCGCCACCGATGCCAAGGATGTCAGCTTCCAGGAATACTGGTTCGCCGGTGCATGGTTCGACCAACTCGAAGTCTACTGGCGCGATATCGCCGCCGGCGGCAAGCTCAAGAACCGTCGCCTGACGCCGGCCGCCGCTCGCGGGAATAACGAAGGCATGTTGGCCGCCCACATCCGCATCGCGCCCGGAAAGACCAAACGCGTGCGGTTCGTGATCACCTGGAACTTCCCCAACTGCGAAAACTACTGGGACGGCGGCGCTGCTGACCGGGCCAAAAAGTGCTGCGTCTCGGAGACCTGGAAGAACTACTACGCCACGCTCTGGAAAGACTCCAAAGACTCCGCCGGGTACGCGCTCAAGAACTGGGGCCGCCTGTTCGACCAGACCATGGTCTTCAAGAACGCCCTGATGGCCTCGGACCTGCCCGCCGCGGCCCTGGAGGCGGTCTCGGCCAACCTGGCGATTATGAAAACCGCCACGGTCATGCGCCTCCAAGACGGCACGCTGTACGGTTGGGAAGGCCTGTGCGCGACGACCGGCTGCTGCGAGGGCTCGTGCGAGCACGTGTGGAACTACACGCAGGCGATTCCGTTCCTGTTCCCCAAGCTCGAGCGGTCCATGCGCGAGGCCGACTACGTCCACAACATCGGCGCCAACGGCGAAATGCAGTTCCGCATCAAGCTGCCGCTGGGGTCGGGGCGCGGAGACTTTCGTCCCTGCGCCGACGGCCAATTCGGCGGCGTGATGAAGCTCTACCGCGACTGGAAGATCAGCGGCGATGACGACTGGCTGGCTGAGTTGTGGCCGCTGGTGCGAAAGTCCATCCGCTTCGCCTGGGCCAAGACCAACATCGACCAGTGGGACCCGGACAAGACCGGCGTCCTCTGGGGCCGGCAGCACCACACGCTGGACGTGGAGCTTTTCGGGCCCAACGCGTGGCTGACGGGCTACTATCTCGGCGCCCTCAAGGCCGGGGCCGAGATGGCCGAGTACCTGGGCGACGCCAAGAGCGCCAAAGAATTCGCCGGGCTGTTCGAAAAAGGCAAGGAGTGGGCCGACAAGAATCTCTTCAACGGCCGCTGGTATCACCAGCAGATCGACCTGAACGACAAATCGATCGTGGACAAGTTCACGAAGGGCGCTTCCTATGCCGGCGCTTACTGGGACGCCGAGCATGGCGAGATCAAATACCAGATCGGCGAAGGCATCGAGATCGACCAGGTCATCGCTCAATGGCACGCGAACCTGTACGGCCTGGGCGAGGTGCTCGACCGCAAGCAGGTCCGCAGTTCGCTGAAGTGGCTGTTCGAGTCCAACTTCCGCCCGACCATGCGGGAATACTTCAATGCATGTCGGTTGTATTGCCTCAACGATGAAGGCGGCCTCGTGATCGCCCACTGGCCCGACGACGTCTATCGGCCTTACATTCCGATCCCCTACGCCGGCGAAACGCAGAACGGCTACGAGTGGGCGGCGTGCATTCACATGATCCAGGCCGGCCTGGTCAAAGAAGGCATGACGTGCGTCAAGGCCATCCGCGACCGTTACGACGGGCGAAAACGAAACCCATGGAACGAGATCGAGTGCGGCAACAACTACGCCCGCTCAATGGCCAGCTACTCGCTACTGAACGCCTTCAGCGGTTTCGAGTTCGACGCGCCGCACGCGATGATCGGCTTTACGCCGATCCGCAAGGTCAGGGGCAGGTTCCGCTGCTTCTGGTCGCTCGACAGCGGCTGGGGCGAGTTCGAGCAAAGCGCCACCGTCGCCGAACTCCGCATCCTATCGGGCAAGCTGAAGCTCAAGACCTTCCGCCTGGGCAAGCTCGGCAAGAAGAGCGTCAAGTCCGTCCAATTGGCGGGCAAGGCAATCCCATTCACCCTCGACGGCGCAGACATCAAGCTAAAGCGAACGGTTCGGGTCAAGGAAGGTCAGACGCTTCGCGTGAAGTTGGGGTAATTGAAACGAAAAGCGCGGTGGGTCAGGAGACCCACCGCGCTTCTTTCTTGCGCGTCTAAATCGTCTCGTAGGTGACTTTGACGGTCTTGCCGGTATCCGCCGCTTCCAGGACCGCTTCGTAGAGGACCATCGATTTGTAGCTCTCGGCGATGTCGGAGCGGGTGCGGCGGCCCTCCTTGATGGAGGCGAAGAAGTCGACGATCTCGGCGAGGTGGCCGGTTTCGTTGCCGTTGTCGCCGGAAAGGAACGTCGGCGGCTCGCGCCATTCGCCGGCCTGGCCGTCCTGGGTGATCTTCCAGCACGAGCTGTTGTGGATGCTCATGCAGTTGCCGCCCTTGACTGTAATCATCATGTCCTCGGCGGGTACGGCCCACGTTCGGCCGTCGTTGAAATCGAACGTCCCAAGTGTGCCGTTGGCGAATCGAATGCTGACTGCATAGGCGTGATGCTCGCGAGTGAAGGTGTGGACGTCGGCGACCTCACCGAACAGGTACCCCACCAGGTCGATCAGATGGATGGCGAAGTCGAGCAGGTAGCTGCCGGGGTTGACGTACTCGGCCGAGCAATAGGAGGCGGTGACGCTGTAGATATCCTCGGTCGGAAACGTCGCCAGCCATTCCTTGGCGCGATTGTAGCAGTTGGCGTAGCGCTTCTTGAAGGCCGTCATGCACGGCACGCCCGTTTCCTTCGACACGCGGGCGACGGCCAGCGCATCGGCGGCGCTGGAGGCCGGAGGTTTTTCGGTATAAACCGGTACTCCCCGCCGCATCGCCAGTTGGGCTAGCTCCACGTGCTGATCGGGGCCGATACAGATCATCACGCCATCGGGGGTTTCGGCGTCGAGCATCTCGCCCATGTCCGTGTAGGCCTTGCCGCCGAACAGGCGAGCGTTGCGCTCGGCCTTGGCGATCTCCAGGTCGCAGACGCCGACCAATTGCCCGCCAGCCCGGCCGATGTAGGGGTAAATGCTTCCGCTCGAATGACCGCCGGCGCCGACGGTACAGATTCTCGGTTCATCCATGGTTAGACCTCGCAGTTCGTTTGCAGATACTCGATCGCACCGGCCAGGTACTGCAGCGTGTTCTCAGTGTCGGCGACTTCCATTTCCACAACGTAGTCGCCGGTGTAGCCGACCGACTTCATATGGCTAAACAAGCCCGGCAGGTCGATCTCGCCAGAACCGAACGGCACGGACTGCGGCCCGACCTGGTCCTTGATGTGCACCAGCGCAATCGTCTCGCCCAGCAGGTCGAAGCCTTCCCGCCACGACACGCCCGCGCTGTGGAAATGGCCCACCTCCAGGCAGATCTTCATGCGCGGGTCATCCAGGCCGCCGAGCACCTCGCGGTAATCGTCCAGCGTGCAGATCGGCGCATGGAAGTGGTTCTGGATGATGGGCGTGACGTTGATGTCGGCAGCGGCGTCCAGGAACGCTCGGCCGGCCTCGACGTAAATCTCACGACTGGCGGCCGAGAACAGCACGACCGGACAACCGATCGCCTCGGCGAACTTCGCGCCTTGGATGGCCGGGCCGATATCGCCGTCTTCGTCCACGCCCGGCAGGTGCAGCGACGTGAACTGAAGGTCGAACTCCTCGCCCTTGTCCAAATAAAAGGCCGGGTCGCCACCGACATCGAACGCCGACCCGCACCAGGTGGTGAAGACCTCGAACTTCTTGAAGCCCAGCTTCGAATACGCCCCCAGCGCATCGTCCAGAGACATCTCGGGATTGCAGCACGGGCTGGCGACGAGGCGGTCGATCAGCTCACTCACGTCAGGCTCCTTATTCGCCGACGACCTGCCGGTCGGCGGACGAGAACACCACGATCATGTCGGCGTCGACATCACCGACGCTATGGGCGTTATGCTGAATATCGGTGGCGATGACGATCGTATCGCCCGGCTCGAGCGTGACCGTCTCGTCGTCGCCGACGGTGTGCTCCAGCCGCCCGGCCAGCAGGACCAGCACCTCCTCGCAGTTGGGATGATGGTGCCGCGGGTTGCAGCAGCCTTTCTTGATCGTCACGCGCCCGACGGTCTGCTCGGCGGCGTTGCCGATCTTCCCGCCGGCCAGCCACGTCAGCGATCCCCAGTCCTCATCGATCCGGGCGGCGTCGGCGTCTCGAGCGTTTCGAACGGAGAAATCCATGTCGGCCTCCTTCTAGGTGTTGCCGGTCTTCGAAGCCGGCATTATGGTGGCTCGGGCCGAGAGCGGCAATAAAGGAATCCCCATGGCCCGACCCAACATTCTCTACCTGCACTCGCACGACACGGGGCGATACATCCAACCTTACGGCCACGCCGTCGAGACCCCTGCCCTGCAGCGCTTCGCCGAGCAGAGCGTGTTGTTTCGCCAAGCGTTCTGCGCGGCGCCGACGTGCTCGGCCAGCCGGGCGGCGCTACTGTTCGGCCGCAGCGCGCACTCGGCCGGCATGCTGGGATTGACCAACCGCGGCTTCTGGCCGAGCGACTACAACGGCCACTTGGCCAACACCCTCAAGGCCGGCGGCTACACGACGGCGGTGGCCGGCATGCAGAACGTCGCGCCCACCACGGAGATGATCGGCTACGACCGCATCCTTGCAGATATGGGCGCCACCGATACGATTCGGGTGGACGCAGCGCAGCGCTTTCTCGCCGACCCGCCGCAGCCGTTCTTCCTGTCGGTGGGCTTCACCGCGACCCATCGCGACTTCCCCCAGCCGCAGCCGCCCGACGACCCCCGGTTCTGCAAACCGCCCGCCCCCCTGCCGGATACGCCCGAGACGCGCTACGACATGGCCGCCTTCAACACCATCGCCCGGCAGCTCGATGATTGCATGGGTAGCGTCCTGGCGGCGCTCGACGAGGCCGGGCTGGCTGACAACACGCTCGTGATTTGCACAACCGATCACGGCATCGCCTTCCCGCTCATGAAGTGCAACATGACCGACCACGGCCTGGCCGTCATGCTGATGTTGCGCGGGCCGGGAATACCGGAAGGTGGCCACGTCTGCAATGCGCTGGTTTCGCAGATCGATCTCTACCCCACCGTCTGCGAGATCGCCGGCATCGATCCGCCCGACTGCCTGGAAGGCAAGAGCCTGATGCCGCTGCTCAACGGCGAGGCCGACGAGATCAATGACGCGATTTTCGCCGGCGTGACTTTCCACGCCGCCTACGAGCCGATGCGGGCCGTGCGAACCAGGCGGTGGAAGTATATCCGCCGCTTCGACGACCGCGGCCGATGCGTCCTGCCCAACTGCGACGACAGCCCGTCCAAGGACGTCTTGATCGCCGCCGGCTGGGCCGATCGCCCACTCGCCAAGGAAGAACTCTACGACCTGACGTTTGACCCCAACGAGACGAACAACCTAGTCGCCGCTCCCGCCCATGCAGCCATTCTGGAAGACATGCGCAATCGCCTGGCCGCCTGGATGAAGCAGACCGACGATCCGCTGCTGGCCGGCCCCGTGACCCCGCCGCCAACGGCCCAACTAAACGACCCCGACGGCCTCTCGCCGGGCGACCCCTTCATCATCGCACCCTAGCGCCGTCGGCGGCGCTGACGGATTGCGACGGGCGTGGAACTGCCGATCTAGTAGTCCGTAAGACGTAATTTGTGGGTGGCACAGGTTGCTTGCAACCTGTGTTGCTGCACCTACACGGCTTGCAAGCAAGCCGTGCCACCCGTCATTCTAGCTGTTACAGACCCCTAGCCTCGTGCACGCGTCGAGATCGGCTACGGTAGGTTGATGGGCCGGCCGCCGTGGGTTTCGAGGAAGTGGGCGTGGTGGCCCCGGCCGGTCGCGCGGAGACGGTCGGTGTACATCGTCAGAGCACTGCGCGTGTGGTAGGGCCCGCCCTCGTCGATCACCTGCTTCATCGGGTCGACGCCGACGTTGCCGATGGCCATCATCTCGTCGTGCCACCGATCCAGAATGGTCTGCATGTGCAGGACAATGTCGGTCTTGTCCCTCGCAACGTTGTGCTGCAGGTGCGGGTCGGCCTCGACATCGAACAGCATCACCGACGGGAACGCCTTGAGGCCCGTATCGTACGTCCGCATCATCAGCCACTTGTCCCAGCGGACGGACCGCTGACAGGCCCACGCGGCCTGGCTGATCACGAGGTGGTCCCGCCCGGCCGATTCGCCCGCGGTGAAGGACTCCGCCGAGCCCTGCCAGTCCCACCCCTCGGGCACATCCGCGGCCAGAAGCTGCAGGATCGTCGCGGCCACGTCGCCCTGATAGATCAACCCGTCGTCCAACCGTGGCCCCACGCCGGGCCACTTGAGGATACAGGGCACGCGCGACGTGATCGTGTCGGCGGTGTGGTGGTCGCCGTAGATGTTCAGCTCGCCCTGGTTCTCGCCGTGGTCGGAGCTGATGAGGATGGCGGTTTCATCGGCGATGCCGAGCTGATCCAGCATCGCCAGCAGCCGTCCGGCCCACATGTCGGCGTAGTGGATGCCGACATCGTACGCGTCGATCCACTGCTTGAAGTCGGTCGCGCTCAGCATCTGCTTCGGCTCGCGCGGGAAGGCGCTTTCCGTCAGGTCCCAGTAGTTGCGGACCTCCGACGCGCTGTTGGGGCCGTAGCTCTGGCGGTGCTGAGCGATGATCTCGTCGGTCATCCACTCCGGGCCGGGCTCGTCGGCGAACGGGTTGCCGTGTTCCATCGGCGTGCGATACGGCGTGTGCGGGTCCCACATGTTCACGTGCAGGTACCAGTTGTCGCTCCGGCCGTTTCGGCCCAGCCACTCCAGCGCGATCGGCGCGACCTCGTCGGCGATCTCGCCGCCCTGCTTGCCGGTATCGATCATCTCGCAAAAGCCCGCATAGAACCACCACGCGCTGTGGCGTTCGGCGAACGGGCTGACGGTGACGGTCCGCATGCCGACAGCTTTCATAGCCGCCGGCCAACTCGCATAGCGCGGATCGGTGAGAAACTCTCGGCTCGCCCCCTCCGGATACGGGTCGGCGCACGCGCCGCCGTGGTTGACCACGCCCGTGTGGATGCCGAACCGTCCCATGAACAGCGCCGCCCGCGAGGGCAGACACGGCGCGTCGGAGACAAAGCACTGGTCAAACCGAACGCCGTCGGCGGCGACACGGTCGATATTGGGCGAGGTGTTGCGAGGGTAGCCGTAACAGCCCAGGTGATCTGCGCGCATCGTGTCGATATCGATATGAAGGACTCTCATGGCGCCTCTCCACCCGCAAGCGTATAGGCCCAAAACCCCCTGTCAAGCCCACATCCGACCGTCGGGATTTGTGGGATGTTGTGGATTCATGTATCCTCTCCGCACACTCAGGATCTCGCCATGTCGCGACCGAACATCTTGTGGATCTGCTCGGACCAGCAGCGCTTCGATACGCTGGGGGCCTATGGCAACTCATTCGTTCGCACGCCCAATCTCGACGGCCTGGCCGCCGGCGGCGTGCTGTTCGAGCACGCCTACTGCCAGAACCCCGTCTGCACGCCGAGTCGGGCGAGCTTTCTGACCGGCCGATATCCGCGGACCACGCGCGTCCGCCAGAACGGCCAATCGATCCCCGCCGACGAGGTCCTCGTGACCAAACTGCTCCACGATGCCGGCTACACCTGCGGGCTGGCGGGCAAGCTACACATCTCCACGGTCTATCCGAGCATCTGTCCGGGGACCGAACGCCGCATCGACGACGGATACGATGAGTTTCACTGGATGCACCACCCCTGGCAGGACTGGCCCAGCAATGAATACTACCACTGGCTGGCCGAGCGAGGGGTGACCTACACTGACCAGCCGATCGAAGGCCTCTCGCACGTCCGGCGCGGCATGGGCGAAGAGCACCACCCCACCACGTGGTGCGCCGAAAAGGCCGTCAACTTTATCGATGCCTGCAGCGGCTTCGATCATCCGTGGCTGTTCAGCGTGAACTTTTTCGACCCCCACCACGTCTTCGACCCGCCGGCGGAGTACCTCGAGCGCTACCTCCGCGCGCTCGACGAGATCCCGCTGCCCAACTACATCCCAGGCGAGCTCGACAACAAGCCGCCGTTCCAGCGGGACGATCACGCCGCAGCCTTCAGCGACAAGGCCTTTGACGAGATGTCCGACGCCGACCACCGCCTCAGCCGGGCCGCCTATTGGGCGATGTGCGATCTGATCGACGCCCAAGTCGGCCGACTGCTGGAGGCCCTGGACCGCACGGGCCAGCGGGACAACACGCTCGTGATCTACACATCCGACCACGGCGAGATGCTGGGCGACCACGGCATCTATTACAAGGGCCCCTACCTCTACGACCCCGCCGTCCGCGTGCCGCTGATCGCCTCCATGCCGTCAGCCGTCGCCAAGAACGTCCGAAGCGAGGCCTTGGTCGAGTTGGTCGATATCGCCCCGACGCTTCTGGACGCGGCCGGCCTGGACATCTATCCCGGCATGCAGGGCCGCTCGCTTTGGCCGCTGCTGACGGGCCGGGCCGACGCGGCCCGCCACCGCGACGACGTTTACTGCGAGAGCTACGCCGCCGCCGGCCATCGCGAGGTGGGCGCCTACGTGACGATGGTCCGCACGCAAGAGCACAAACTGTCAGCCGTCCACGGCATGGACTGCGGCGAGCTATACGACCTCGAAGACGACCCGAGCGAGACGCACAACCTTTGGGACAGCGCCGAGCATAAGCAGCTCAAAGCTACGATGCTCAAGCGGCTGTCCGACCGGATGGCATTGACCATCGACCCGCTGCCCGCGCGCGTGAGCGATTGGTGACGATAGGAGACGATGAGGATGGCCAGACCCAACATTCTTTGGCTGTGCAGCGACCAGCAGCGGTTCGACACGCTGGGGGTCTACGGCAACTCGTTCGCCCGCACGCCCAATCTCGACGGCCTGGCCGCCGAGGGGGTGCTGTTCGAGCACGCGTACTGTCAGAACCCCGTCTGCACGCCGAGTCGGGCGAGCTTCCTGACCGGTCGATATCCGCGAACATGCCGCACCCGCCAGAACGGCCAATCGATCCCCGCCGACGAGGTCCTCGTGACCAAGCTGTTGCACGACGCCGGCTATGTGTGCGGCCTGTCGGGCAAGCTGCATCTATCGGCGTGCTTTCCGGAGGTGTGCACGGGCACGGAGCGCCGTATCGATGACGGGTACGACGAGTTTCACTGGTCGCATCACCCCGGCGACGACTGGCCGACCAACGAGTACTTCCACTGGCTGCGAGAGAAGGGCGCGACGTTCACCCGTGAGAAGTTCGACGGCGAGCAATACGTCGAAACATCCGTCCCCGAAGCCCATCACCAGACGACCTGGTGCGCGCAGAAGGCCGTCAATTTCATCGAGGCCAGCAGCCGGTTCGATCATCCGTGGCTGTTCAGCGTGAACTTCTACGACCCGCATCATCCCTTCGACCCGCCGCGGGAGTATCTGGAGCGTTACCTGGATCGGCTGGACGAGATCCCGCTGCCCAATTACACCCCCGGCGAGCTGGACGACAAGCCGCCATTCCAGGACCGCGACAGCCACGGGGCCTACTGCTCGCCGGATGCCTTCGACCGCGACCACATCAACGACCGCAGCCATCGGCTGATCCGGGCCGCCTACTGGGCGATGTGCGACCTGCTCGACCACCAGGTCGGCCGAATCCTCGAGGCCCTTGACCGCACGGGCCAACGCGACAACACCATCGTCATCTACTCGTCCGACCACGGCGAGATGCTGGGCGATCACGGGATCTATCTGAAGGGCCCCTACCTCTACGACCCCGCCGTCCGCGTGCCGCTGATCGTCTCCATGCCGTCGGCGATCACGAAGAACATCCGCAGCGAGGCCCTGGTCGAGCTGGTGGATATCGCCCCGACGCTGATGGCCGCGGCCGGGCTGGACGTCCATCCCGGCATGCAGGGGCGGTCGCTTTGGCCGCTTCTGACGGGCCGGGCCGATCCCGCCCATCACCGCGACGACATCTACTGCGAGTGCTACAACTCCGTCGTCCGCCGCCGCGAGCCCAAGGCCTACACCACGATGGTCCGGACGGCCACCCACAAGCTGTCAGCCGTCCACGGCCTGGACTGCGGGGAACTGTACGATCTGCAGGCCGACCCCGCCGAGACGCACAACCTCTGGAACAGCCCCGCCCACGCCGACATCAAGACGGCGATGCTCAAGCGACTATGCGACCGGATGGCCTTCACGATCGACCCCCTGCCCGCCCGCACGGGGGCGTGGTGATCGTTGCCGGTCGGCGGCGGAGCTTGCAGCAACGGGTGATTGTGTTACCATGCCGACGAGGTATGTGTTCGACTGAACGGACGGCCGTTGTCGGCCGGCGGGCTACGCCAGTAGCTCGTGCGGCGGCAGCGGCCTACAACACTTAGGACCTATGCAGCCCGACGCAATCAACACGAACGACACGAGCGGCCTCGGCGCCGGGCGGCCGATGCTTCGAAGCGCCGTCATCCTGACCGGCATCGCGACGGCCTTTTCGCTGCTGGGCGACCAGGCCCTCTACGCCATCCTGCCCATTCATTACCAAACGCTGGGCCTAACGTCCCTCCAGCTCGGCCTGATTCTGTCGATGAACCGTTTTGTCAGGCTGCTGACCAACCACCTGGCTGGGTGGCTCATTCGCCGCATCCACTTCTCCGGTCTGTTCGTGGGCGTGCTGGTACTGGGGGCGGGCCTGACGTTTCTCTATGGAACGTGGCCGATCTTTGCGATCCTGATCGGGGCGAGGCTGCTGTGGGGGTTCTGCTGGTCGACGATCCGCCAGATCGGAACGATGACGTCCATCGCGGCTATGCCCGGCCGTGACGTGGGCCGGACCGTTGGCCTCTATAGCGGTCTGTCGCGCGCAGGCTCGATCACCGGGCTGGCGCTGGGAGGGCTGCTGTTCGACCAGTTCAGGAGACTGTGGGGTTTTGAGGCCGGCTGGCAGTGGTGCTTCTTTGTTCTGGCGGGCATCTCGCTGTTGGGCGTGATCCCGGCTGCGACGATCGGGCGGACGCTACGACGCATGTCGTTCAAGCTGCATGCCGAGCCGGACGGCCCCGTGCCGCGAACATCCAGAGGCCTGTTGATCTGCGGCTTCATCGTCGGGTGCGTGGGGTACGGCATCATCTTCTCGAAGCTCGGCGATGTCCTCAAGATGCTCACCGGCGACTCCGTCGAGTTCGGCAGCCGGGCGCTGGCGCTGACGACATTCACCGCGCTGATCCTGTGCAGTCGCCATATCATCGGCCTGGTGGGCGGGCCGATGCTGGGACGGCTGAGCGACCGTATCGGACACCGCACCAGTGCGTTCGTGTTTCTCATGGCGGCCACGATTCTGCTGGCCGTTGCGGCGCTGGTCTCTCAGAGCTTCTGGGCCGTGGTCGTCCTGATGATCATGTTCTTTGTCTTCACGGCCTGCCTGATCGTCACGCTGATGGCCGAGGCGGGCCGCGCCGGGCCCAGTACGTTCGCCTGGCTGGTGACGGCGCTGGACCTCGGCGGGGCGACGGGCCCGCTACTGGCCTGGACGGTGGGCGACTGGGTCAAGGAAACCTGGATGCCGTTCGCCATCGCCGCCGCCCTGTGCTTTGTCGGCACAGCGATCGCGCTAGCCAGACTGATCCGGGCCCGACGGGCGCCGAGCCTGTAGACGCCCCCACCCCCTCGCCGGCGATCGCCAACTCGCGGTTGTATCACTGCCGAAATCCGGTACACTGACGCATCTTCTCGCCGCCCGGCGGGAGGCGCCTGATTGGATGGACTCTCCATGGAATGCATCGGTGACGACGTATTGAAACGCACACACACCTGCGGCCAACTGCGCGAGACGGATATCGACACCGAGGTCCGCCTGTGCGGATGGGTCCGCAGCTACCGCGACCACGGCGGGGTCGTCTTTATCGACCTGCGCGACCGCGAGGGCCTCACGCAGGTGGTCTTCGACCTGCCGGCCGAGAGCGATGACGCCGCCGCCGAGATGTACAAACTCGCCCGCGCGCTTCGCAACGAGTGGGTCATCGCCGCCGGCGGGCGTGTCCGCCACCGCGGCGCCGATCGCATCAACCCCAAGCTTCCCACCGGCCGGATCGAGGTGCTGGGCGCGTCGCTGACGCTGCTGAACAGGTCCGACACCGTCCCCTTCGAGCCGGACGAGTTCGGCAACGTCGCCGAGGAGACGCGCCTCAAGTATCGCTATATCGACCTTCGCCGCCCGGCGCTGGCCCAGGCGCTGGTCCTGCGGCACAAGGTCTGCAAGACCATGCGCGACGTTCTCGACGCCAAAGGCTTCCTGGAGATCGAAACGCCGTTTTTGACCAAGTCCACCCCAGAAGGCGCGCGCGACTTTCTCGTGCCGTCGCGGATGCAACAGGGCGAGTTTTACGCGCTCCCGCAGAGCCCCCAATTGTTCAAGCAGATCCTCATGATCGGCGGGCTGGACAAGTACTTCCAGATCGTCCGGTGCTTCCGCGACGAGGACCTCCGCGCCGACCGCCAGCCGGAGTTCACCCAACTCGACGTGGAGATGGCGTTCGTCTGTGAAGACGACATCATCGACATGACCACCGACGTGCTGCGGGCGGTCTGCGCGCTGGCCGACCGGCCGTTCCCCGACGAAGTGCGCCGCATCTCCTACGCCGAGGCGATGGACGCTTACGGCACGGACCGGCCCGACATGCGGTACGAGATGCTCCTCCACGACGTCGGCGAGATCGTCGCCGATTGCGAGTTCAAGGTCTTCAGCGGCGCCGTCGCTTCCGGCGGGCTGGTCAAGGCGCTGGCTGCCCCGGGTGGAGGCGCCTTCACCCGTAAGGTCATCGACGGCTACACGGACTTCGCCATCGAGTATGGCGCCAAGGGCCTGGCCTGGTGCAAGCTGGCCGACGGCGCGTTCACCGGCACGCCGGCGAAGTTCCTCTCCCAGCCCGTCCAGGCCAAGCTTCGCGAGGTCTGCGGCGCCAGCGACGGCGACATTATCTTCTTCGTCGCCGACACGCCCGCCAAGACCAACCGGGTCCTGGGCGCCCTGCGAAACAAGCTCGGCGCGGACATGAATCTCTATGACGACCGGGCCTTCGCCTGGTGCTGGGTGACCGATTGGCCGCTGGTGGAATGGAACGAAGACCAGCAGCGTTGGGACAGCCTGCATCACCCCTTCACATCGCCCCGGCCCGAAGACGTCGAGAAGCTCGACAGCGACCCCGGCTCAGCCACCGCGCGGGCCTACGATATCGTCTGCAACGGCGTCGAACTCGGCGGCGGATCGATCCGAATCCACAACAGCGGCGTGCAGCAGAAGATGTTCTCCCTGCTGGGCATCTCGGCCGAGGATGCGCAGGATCGCTTCGGCTTCCTGCTCGATGCGCTGCGATTCGGGGCCCCGCCGCACGGTGGAATCGCCCTGGGGCTGGACCGGATTGTGATGATGCTGTGCGGCGCGGCGTCGCTGCGGGAGGTGATCGCCTTCCCCAAGACCCAGCGCGGCACGTGCCCCTTGACCGACGCCCCGGCGGCCGTGGACGACAAGCAATTGGCCGAGCTGAACCTGAAAATCATCGCCCCGCCAACTTCATAGCCGCCCCGCCCAGCCGGATCGGAGAAAATATCCCAACGCCCCTTGACGAGTTTGGGGCGATTGTCTATAATTCGATATATGTCGAATAATCGCAATAACAATCCGGAGCAGTTGGCGGTGATGTTCAAGGCCCTGTCGAATCCCAATCGCATTCGGCTGTTCCTGCGCCTCGTTCGCTGCTGCCGGGGTGGACGCCGGGCGAGAACACCACAGCAGGCGTGCGCATGTGTCGGCGAGCTGGGCGAGAGCCTCAACATCGCGCCGTCCACCGTGTCGCACCACATGAAGGAACTTCACCACGCCGGGCTGGTCCACATGCAGCGACGTGGACAGAATGTCGACTGCTGGGTCGATCCCAAGCCGTTGAAACAACTGGCAAGGTTCCTCAACAAGGCCGCCACCTCGTGAGGCCGCCTCAATAACCACCATGAACGAGACAACTACACAACAAACCGACAGGTGTTGCGACGCCGGCGATTCGCAACCCCCCTGCTGCGAGGCCCAGGCTGCGGACGATCAGCCGGCGTGGGTCATCGGCGAGATCAATACGCCCGCCGGTCCCGTCCCGCACATTGCCACCGCCCTGACGTTGGCTGACCGATTGGCCGCCGCGCGCGTTCGCCTGGGTATCGGGCGGATGAGCTACGCCGTCCCGGCGGGGCTGTATGCGGTCGGCTCGCCCGATGCGGCGTCGCCGGTGCTGGTGACGGCCAATTACAAACTGTCTTTCGACCGCCTGCGCGAGCGGCTGGGGGGAATGGACGCGTGGGTCCTCGTGCTGGACACCAAGGGCATCAACGTCTGGTGCGCAGCCGGCAAGGGGACGTTCGGTACCGATGAGATCGTGCGGCGTGTGTCGCTGACGGGCCTGGCTGCGGTGGTCGATCATCGCACGCTGATCGTGCCGCAGTTGGGCGCGCCCGGCGTGGCCGCCCACGAGGTCAAGAAGCAAAGCGGCTTCAAGGTCGTCTACGGCCCCATCCGGGCGGTCGATATCCCGGCGTTCATGGCCGCCGGCATGACGGCGACCGACGCCATGCGGCGCGTGCGTTTCGGCCTGCGGGATCGCTCGGCTGTCGTGCCGCTCGAGCTGGTCCACTGGACCCCGTGGGCGCTGGCTGTAGCGGCGGCTGGTCTCGTGGCGGCGGGCCTGACGCGCGGCGGCTTCGACATCACGGCCGGCAATTGGCTGGGGGTGCGGTCGGCGGCGCTGGTGCTGGCGGCGCTGGTGGGTGGGGCTGTGATCGCCCCCCTGCTGCTGCCGATCCTGCCGGCCAAGACGCTGTCGGGCCAGGGCATGATCGTCGGCATCGCCATCGCGGCCGTCGCAACGGCCATGGGCTGGATCCCCCTGGCCCGGGAGACGGTGATCGAAACGGCGGCGCTATGGCTGATCGTGCCGACGATCAGTGCGTTTGTGGCGATGACCTACACGGGCGCGACGACCTACACGTCGCTGTCGGGTGTGCGCCGCGAGATGCGCCTGGCCGTGCCCATCCAGATCGCAGCCGGGGCCGCCGGGCTTGTCCTGTGGACTGTTGGGCTATTCCTTGGCCGCTGACGGGTGAGGGCAATCGGATGCTGAAATATCTGTCGAACGTGACGACACTGCACTACGACGCCGACAAGTGCGTCGGCTGCGGGCGGTGCGCGGAGGTCTGTCCGCACGGCGTGTTCGCTGGCCACCAGCGGCCAGCGGCCATAACCGACCGCGACCGCTGCATGGAGTGCGGGGCCTGCATGCGAAACTGCCCGGCCGAGGCCATTACCGTGCGAGCGGGCGTGGGGTGCGCGGTCGGCGTGATCTACGGCGCCCTTGGGATTGGCGGCGACTGCTGCTGCTCAGCCGATAGCTCAGCGGGCGATTCCTGCTGCAGCGACGCGGAATCCCCCGACGCCCAATAGAACGCCGGGCTCTGCCTCTGGCGGCGAGCGATCTCTACTGATACCACTTGCCGTCGAGGGGTTTGACGGCGCGGCCGATGGAGTAGTCGCCCCCGCCGGCGATCAGCAGGCCGGCGAACACGATCGCCATGCTCAGGGGGAAGTAGTAATGCTCGAGGCTTGCCGTCAGGCGATGCATTTCGGCGTAGGCCCACAGGCTCGTGACCAGCAGCAGCAGCAACGCGCTCGGGCGCACCAGCAGCCCCAGCGCCGCAAACAGGCCGCCGACGGTCATGCCGGCGGCCGCCAGGAACCCCCACAGCCCGTCGCCGGCCGACACGCCAAGCGGCTCGACCAGCTTGTTGCCGAGCTGGGTCCACTGGCCCGTGCCGCCGCTGAGGATCGGGTACCCGTGGACGACAAAAATCATCCCCACGCCGAGGCGCACGATCAGGAAGCCCACGTGTAGGGCGCCCGCATCCGTTCCAGCCATTTGGATCTCTCACCTTATCCGCCGACCGAGCTAATCCTCGATCAGCTTCAGCTTGATGCGATTGGTCGTAATCTCGGTAACTTCCAGTTCCATGCTTTCCAGCTCGCCCAGGCGCTCGGCCAGCCCGTCGATACCGTAGCGATACTCGACGTCGACGTGGGCGACGTTCTCGGTGATCTCGCGCCGCCGCACGGCCTGGACGCCGCGCAGGGTCTTGATCTCTTTCTCGAAGACCTTCCACTTCTTGAACGTCATGCCGGAGATGCTTAGCGAAATCTTGCGGTGCACGTTCGCCCGCTGGCGCCACGCCTCGATGACCGCCGCCAGCAGTTTGGGGGCCGAGTCGTCGGCCAGCTTGGCCAGCACGCGGTCCTCCCCGCCGCCGCGCTGCAGCGAATTGGCCGTCACCGGCCCGTAGGATTTGGACGCCAGGACCAACCCCGAATCGCTCTGGATGACGCGAACGGTCAGCTTGGAGGTGAACTGGTGCATCTCGATGTCTTCGATCTCGATCGTCTTGCCGTACTTGGCCGTCGCCCGGCCGATGACGACCACGTCGGCCTTGAACCGCGCGCCCAGGGCGGCCAGTTCCTTCTCGTCGTTCTTGATGGCGGCCAGAAGCACGTCGCGCTTGGTGACGTTGGAGGTCGTCTCACGGTCCATCAGCGTGATGCCCTTGCTGAGAAAGAAGTCCTCCAACTTGCTCTGGACGACGCCGGCCTCCTCGACGATCGTGGGGGCGCCCGTGGCGGTCTGGCGGGTCTCCTCGACGATGGCGATGATGACGCGCGGGTTGTCTTCCTGCTCGACAGTGTGGGCGATGGCGGCCCAGTCTTGCTCGAACTTCTGCGTCGATACGCGCGCACGGACCTTAGCGAGCGTCTTGTCGTCTTCGGTCCAGACCTTGATGACCTTGTGCTGGCGCACATAGCCGACGGCGTCGGCGAAGATCTTGTCGTAGGTGATCTGGTAATCCTCGGCCTTCGACTGGGACGTCAGGAACACGCCGCACGATTCCTCGACGGCCTTGCGCAGGGCCTGGGCGACGGCCTCGTCCTTGGCCTTGTCGTCCACGCCGGCGGCGGAACCGGTAACGGTCACCCACGAATCGACGTGCTCGGTGTCGATATCTTGGGCCCCCGCCCACGTGACGATGAAAACGCATCCCAACAGACAGGTGATAAGACGTGCTCTATTAGTCATAGCCGATCTCCCTGAAAGGCCAATGCTACATTGACGTGCCGACGCTTCGGCGTCGCTAGGCAATTATACGCGCCAGCCCCGGGGATACAAACGACTGAACAAATAGGCCGCGCCCGTCCTCTGGGCCTGCACCTGCCCGGTCAGGCCAGCACGGCCGCGATGCGGCCCAGGGCCCAGTCCAGATCGGCCGGGGCGATCACCAGCGGCGGGGCGAAACGGATGACGTTGTCGTGCGTTTCCTTGCACAGCATCCCCTCGGCCATGAGGTGCTCGCAGCACTGGCGAGCGGTCTTGGGGGCGTCGGGTTTCAGCTCAACGGCGTTGAGCAGCCCCTTGCCGCGGACCTCGGCCACCAAGGGCGAGTCGAGCTTCAACAGCTCGCCACGGAAATGCTCGCCCAGCTCGGCTGCCCGGTCGGCGAGGTTTTCGTCGCGGATGACGGCCAATGCCGCGCGGGCCACCGCGCACGCCAGCGGACTGCCGGCGAACGTGCTGCCGTGATCGCCGGGCTCGAATACGCCCAGCACATCGCGCCGCGATGCAACGGCCGAAACCGGCAGGATCCCGCCCGACAGCGCCTTGCCCACCACCAGCACATCGGGCCGGACGCCTTCGTGGTCGCAGGCGAACAGCTTGCCAGTCCGGGCGAGGCCGGTCTGGATCTCATCGACCATCAGCAGGACGTTGCGGTCGGTGCAGATTTCGCGAACGGCCGTCAGGTAGCCGTCCGGTGGGACGATGACGCCCGACTCGCCCTGGATCGGCTCGACCAGGAACGCTGCAGTGTTCTCGTCGATGGCGGCCGCCAGCGCGTCGGCGTCGCCATAGGGGATGATCGTGAATCCGGGCGTGAACGGCCCGAAGCCCTCGCGGTATTGCGGCTCGGACGACATGCTGACGGCGGTGGTCGTCCGCCCGTGGAAGTTGCCCTCGCAGACGATGATGGTCGCCCGGTCGGCGGCGATGCCCTTGATCTGGTAGCCCCACTTGCGGGCGGCCTTGACGGCGGTCTCGATCGCCTCGGCGCCGCTGTTCATCGGCAGGGCCAGCTCCTGCCGGCACATCGCCAGCAGTTCGGCGAGGAACGGGCCGAGTTGCTCGTTGTGGAACGCCCGTGAGGTCAGCGTGACCTTGTCGGCCTGGTCCTTGAGGGCCTGCACGATCCGCGGATGACAATGGCCCTGGTTCAGCGCCGAATAGGCGCTGAGCATGTCCATGTAGCGCTTGCCTTCGACATCCCAGACCCACACGCCTTCGGCGCGGGCGATCACGATGGGGAGCGGCCTGTAGTTGCGGGCGCTGACTTGATCGGTGAGGGAAATAATGTCACGGCTGGTGGTCATGTCAGGAGCTTCAGCAGGATGGCCTTTTGAACGTGCAGGCGGTTTTCGGCTTCATCAAAGACGACCGAGGCCGGCCCGTCGATCACGTCGGTGGCGACCTCCTCGCCCCGGTGCGCGGGCAGGCAGTGCATAAAGACGGCCGTCGTCTTGGCGGCCGACATCAACTTGGCGTCGACCTGATAGCCCTGGAAGACCTGCAGGCGTTTGGCCCGCTCGGCTTCCTGGCCCATCGAGGCCCATACGTCGGTGTAGACCACGTCGGCGTCGGCGACGGCCTCGGCTGGATGGGTGACGACCTGCAGCGTCGCGCCGGTCTCGGAGGCGGCGTCGCGGGCAGCGTCGACGATCTCGGGCTGGGGGCCGTAGTTCGGCGGCACGGCCAGCGAGACATCCACGCCGGTCTTCGCCCCAGCCATCAGCAGCGAGTGGGCCACGTTGTTGCCGTCGCCCACGTAGGCGAGCTTTCGCCCGGACAGATCGCCGAAGACCTCTTTCATCGTGAACAGGTCGGCCAGCCCCTGGCATGGGTGGAGCAGGTCGTCCAGGCCGTTGATGATGGGGATCGTGCCGAAGGCCGCCAGGTCGACGACGTCCTGATGGTCGAACGTGCGGATCATGACGGCGTCGAGGTAGCGCGACAGGACGTGGGCGGTATCGGCGATGGTCTCGCCGCGGCCGAGCTGGATGTCGTTGGAGCTGAGGAACAGGGCCGCCCCGCCGAGCTGGAACATGCCCACCTCGAACGAGACGCGCGTCCGCGTGGAGGATTTCTGGAAGATCATCCCCAGCGTCTTACCGGCCAGCGCGTCGGCGAATCGCTCGGGCTTGGCCTTCAACTCGGCCGTCAACTCGAAGATCCCACCCACCTCGGCGACGGTCAGATCGCAAATGGTCAGCAGATGGTCCATGGCCGTTCGCCTTTCTATTGGCCGCCGGCCAGGCCCACACGCGCCAGAAACGCGCGCACGACGTCGGCCAGGCCCGCGTCGCCCATGTCTTCCAGTTCGTAGGTCACCTGCAACGACGGCTTGCGGATGTCGATCAACTTGCCCAGATCGATGGGCGTGGCGATCAGCACCAGGTCGCAGTCGGTGTCGTTGATCGTCTGCTCGAGCTCGGCAATCTGCCGCCCATAATACCCCATCGCCGGAACCAGTGCCCCCAGCGCCGGGAACTTGTCGTAGCACTCCTTGATTGATCCGACAGCGAAGGGCCGGGGATCGACGATCTCGGCGGCGCCGTATTTCTCGGCGGCGACCTTGCCGGCCCCGTAGGGCATCTCGCCGTGCGTCAGCGTCGGGCCGTCCTCGATCAGCAGCACGCGCTTGCCCTTGACGGCGTCCGGGTCGGCCACGTGCACCGTCGAGGCGCCGACCAGCACGTCGGCGCCGGGATTGATCCGCTCGGCCCGCTCGACGAGTTCGTCGACGACGGCCCGGTCGGCGGTGTTGGCCTTGTTGACCAGAATCACGTCGGCCCGGCGGAAGTTGACCTCGCCGGGGAAGTAACTCAGCTCGTGGCCCGGGCGGAGCGCATCGGCCACCGTGATCCACAGGCCCGGACGGATGAAGGGCAGATCGTTGTTGCCGCCGTCCCAGATGATCACGTCGGCTTCCTGCTCGGCCTGTTTGAGGATCGCGCCGTAATCGACGCCCGCGTAGACGATGTTGCCGCAGGCGATGTGCGATTCGTATTCCTCGCGCTCCTCGATGGTGCACTCGTGGGTCGCCAGGTCGTCGTAGGTAGCGAACCGCTGGACGGCCTGCTTGGCCAGGTCGCCGTAAGGCATGGGGTGGCGGATGGCCACGGTCGTCAGCCCGGCGTCCTTGAGCACCCCGGAAATGTAGCGGGCGGTTTGGCTCTTGCCGCAGCCGGTCCGCACCGCACAGACGGCGATCACCGGCTTGGACGACTCGAGCATCGTCTCATCGGGGTTGAGGATGCGGAAATCCGCCCCGCTGGCCAACGCACGCGAGGCGAGGTTCATCACCGTCACGTAGTTCAGATCGCTGTAGGCCAGCACGACCTGGTCGACCTGATGGGCGGCGATCAGCTCCTCCATGTCGTCTTCTTTGAAGATCCCCAGCCCGTCGGGATACAGCCCGCCGGCCAGCTCGGCCGGATAGCGCCGATCGTCGATCCGCGGGATCTGCGTCGCCGTAAAACCCACCACCTCGTACCGCTCGTTGTCGCGGAAATACAAATTGAAATTATGAAAGTCCCGCCCAGCCGCACCGAGAATCAACACCCGTTCACGTCGCGTCATAAAGACCTCACTTGCGTCGATCGGCCGGTTGGCGCCTGTCGCCGCACGGGCTGCACCGCCGGCCAAAGCAGGTCCGGCCCTTATAGACCCCCCGCGGGTTGGTGTCAACGACACGGAAGCAGAGATGGGTCGGAGGGGTGTGCCAAAAATCCGAAATTCGAATATCGAAATTCGAAATCCGAATCCTCCAAACCAACACCGACAGACGATGATCGCAGCGATGAGGTCTCGCCGCTGACGTTTGGTGCTTCGAATTTCGGATTTTCGACAAGGTCATCCCGTGCGCCGTGCAATCTGTGTTGGCGAGCCTTCACCACAGTAGCGACAAGCATGTCAGGCCGCCGTCCATTTTGCGGAACTCGGACATGTCGATCTCTCGGACGTCGCAGCCGATCGACCGCAAGCGTTCGGCCGTTTTGGGAAAGCCTTCCGGCACGAGCAGCATGCCGTTGACGGGCAGGCAGTTGGCGGCGTAGCTCTCGTCGGGGGCGACGCGGATGATGTCGAAGCCCCCAAAGGCCGCCGCATCGGCCGTCTCATCGGCGGCCAGCAGCGTTCGCTCATTGACGGCCACGACGGCCGTCTTCAGATGCAGCGCGCCGCCGACGGTGGCGGTTTGGATCGAATATCCCTGCTCGGTCAGGATATCGGCCAACTGCTGCGCGCCGGGTTCATTGGTCCGTTTCGACAGGCCGATGAAGAATCGCTCCCCCACGCGCAGCACGTCGCCGCCGTCGAGCGTGCCGGGGGCCTCGATGCGGCGGATCGGCTTGGCCGCAGCCAGGACCTCCTCGACGGCATGCTGCTCGCCCGCGCGGGACGGCGCACCCGGGCGGGCGATCACGGCGCATGCCTCGACGACGACGGCGGCATCCTCGATGAACACCCCGTCGGGGAACCGCTCGTCGGCATCCAGGACCGTCACCGCAACGCCCGCCTGCTGCAGCGCATCGCAATAGGCGGCGTGCTGGGCCAGCACGGCGGCATAATCGGGCCGGCCGAGGTCGGCGGTCGTCACGCCGTCACAGAAGTTCTCACCGGGTCGGCGAACGAGTGCGTGTGTGACGGTCGGAATCATGGGTTGAGCCTTATCGCAGCCGCGTACTATGCAGCCCCCCGCCGTCGGCTTCAAGGCCCGCCCCGCCCGGGCCGTTGACTTGCCGCGCCCAACTCCTACAATGCACGCCGTTTGACTGAGCCTCGAGACTATGCCCGACCTTATTCATATCGAACGTTTCGACAACGGCCTGGTGCTGCTGGGCGAGCCGATGGACCACGTCTCGTCGGTCTCGCTGACGGTGCGCGTGCCGGTTGGCCCGATCTACGACCCCAGCGGCATGGAGGGCGCCGCCGCCGTCGGCGCGGAGTGGTGGCTGCGGGGGGCCGGCGACCGCGACACGCGGCAACTCAACGACGCGTTGGACTCGCTGGGCTGTCGCCACGTGGAGGCCGCGGGCGCGAATTTCATCACGTTCTCAGCCGGCCAGGTCCACCAACGCCTGGACGATGTGCTGAGGCTGTATCACGACATTCTTCTGGCCCCGCGGCTGGACGACGAGGCGTTCGACCCCTGCCGCAACCTGATCGTCCAGGACCTGCTTTCGCTGGACGACCATCCCGCCCAGAAAGTCAACGTGCTGTGCCGCCAACGGTTCTTCCCCCACCCGCTGGGGCGATACCATCTGGGCACGGCCGAGTCGCTTGAGGCGATGACGGCCGACGCCGTCCGCGATCATCTGCTGGGCCACTTCTGCCCGGATGGCACGATCATCGCGGTGGCCGGCAAGATCGACTGGCCGCAGGTGCGCGACCGCATCGAGCAGCACCTGGGTGATTGGCCCGCTCGGCCACAGGCGGAGATTGATACCCAGCCGGCCACGGGCGGCTTTGAGCACGTGCGGAAAGACACCGCCCAGACGCACCTCGCGCTGGCCCAGCCGTCGGTGACGATGACGGACGGGCACTACTACGCAGCCCGGGTGGCGGTGTGTGTGCTGTCGGGCGGCATGAGCAGCCGGCTGATGACGGAGGTCCGCGAGAAGCGCGGCCTGGTGTATCGCGTTTCGACGGCCTACGGCGGACTGAAGAGCTGCGCCGGCTGGTTCACCTACGCGGGCGCCGTGCCCGAAAAAGCCCGGGAGACGCTGGAGGTCGTCGTCGGCGAGCTGCGGCGACTGGGTGAAGGCATCGAGCCGGACGAGCTGGCCCGGGCCAAGACACAACTGAAGAGCGCCACGCTGATGAGCCTGGATATGACCGGCTCGCGCGCGGCGCGGATGGTGAACGATTTTCACTATCTTGAGCGGGTGCGCACGATCGACGAGATTACGGCTGCGGTCGATGCGATCACGATCGATGACGTGCTGGCGTATCTGCAGGCGTATCGGGCTGGGGATTTCGTAGGCGTCGTCATCGGCCCCGAGCCGGTGCCGTTAGCCGTTTTCGAGGCGTAGCAAGCGATGGCGTTTCGAGAGGCACAACTGGATAACGGGTTGACGGTCGTGGCCGAGGTGAACGCCTCGGCGGCGTCGGCGGCGATGGGGTTCTTCGTGCGGACGGGCAGCCGCGACGAAACGCCCGACGTCCTGGGCGTCAGCCATTTCCTCGAACACATGATGTTCAAGGGCAACGATCGCTACACCGCCCTCGATCTGAACCGCGCCTTCGACGACCTCGGCGCCGAATACAACGCCGCCACGTCGCACGAAAAGACGGTCTACTACGGGGCCGTCCTGCCCGAGTATCAACATCCGATGCTGGCGATGCTGTGCGAACTGATGGCGCCCTCGTTCCGGCAGGAAGACTTCGATGTCGAGAAGCAAGTCATCCTCGACGAGATCGCCGTTTACGAAGACCAGCCGGCCTGGAAGACCTACAAGCATCTGATGGAAGCGTATTTCCACGGGCACCCGTTGGGCAACGACGTGCTGGGGACGACCGAGTCGATCACGGCGATGACGCGCGACGCCATGGAGGCCTATCGCCGCAAGCACTACGCCCCGGCCAGCATCACCGTCGTCGGGGCCGGGAGGGTCGACTTCGACGCGATGGTCGCCCAGATCGGCGAGACCTGCGGCCATTGGGCCGGCGGGGCCGAGACCCATCCCGTGCCGCCCTCGCCCGATCACCAGTCGACGACAATCCTCACCGACGCCAATATCCAGCGCCAGCACCTGGGGCTGATGTCGCCGGCGCCGTCGGAGCAGGACGACGAGCGTTACGCGGCCGAACTGGCGTCGGCGATTCTGGGCGATGTGACGAACAGCCGGCTGTACTACGCGCTGATCGATCCGGCGCTGGCTGATGAGGCCCACGTGATCTACGAGGGGCTCGACGGCGTGGGTGCGATGTTCACCTACATCTCGTGCGATCCGGATCGCGCCGGCGAGGTGCTGCAGATTCTTCGCAACCAGTTCGCCCGCTTCCAGGCCGACGGGCCCACCGAAGCCGAGCTGACGGCGGCCAAGAACAAGCTGGCCTCGGGGGCGACGCTCGCCGCCGAGTCGTCCATGCGACGGCTGATGGGCGTCGGCAACGATCTGTTCTATCGTCACCACTACACATCCCTCGAACAGGACGTGCAGGACCTGATGGCCGTCACGGGCAAGCAGGTCCACCAGGTAACACGGCAGTGGGACCTGTCGGCTTCAACCCTGGTGACCCTGGGGCCATTGGAATCGCTATGACGACGAAGCCTTCATCGCAGCCGATGCAGCTGCGCGGTCGGCGAGTGACGGTTGTGGGGTTGGGGCGTTTCGGCGGGGGCATCGGCGCGGTTCGCTGGCTGTGCGGGCAAGGGGCGAGTGTGACCGTTTCCGATAAAGCCGACCGGGCCGCACTGGCCGATTCGATCGCCCAACTGGCCGACTGCGACGTTGAGCTTCATCTGGGCGGCCACGACGAGGCGGACTTTGTCGAGGCCGATCTGCTGGTCGTCAGCCCGGCCGTCCCGCCCGATTTGCCCCCCCTCCAGGCCGCCGCAGCCGCCGGCGTCGCTCGGACCACGGAGATCAATCTGCTGCTTCAGCGATGCGAGGCGCGGGTGGTCGGCATCACCGGATCGGTGGGCAAGTCGACCACGACGGCGATGACGGGCGAAATCCTAGGCGGCGCCTTCACGGCGCACGTGGGCGGCAACATCGGCGGCAGCCTGCTGGAGGCGCTGGAAACGATCGCGCCTGACCACGTGGTCGTGATGGAACTCAGCAGCTTCCAACTGGCCGATCTGCCGCAGGTCGCCATCAGCCCGACCGTGGCGGTGGTGACCAACCTTCAGCCCAACCATCTGGACCGTCACGGCGACATGGCGTCCTACGCGGCGGCCAAGAAGAACATCTTCGCCTTCCAGCGCGCCGACGACGTGTTGGTGCTGAACCGGGCCGACCCGGTCATGAGCGATTGGGCGGCCGAGGCGCCGGGAAAAGTCGAGTGGTTCGACCCGACGGATGAGCCGTTCGACCTGATCGTGCCCGGCCTGCACAATCAGGCCAACGCGCAGGCGGCCTGGGCGGCGGCGCGGCAGTTCGGTGTGGCTCGCGATACGGCGGCGGCAGCGCTGAAGGGTTTTTCCGGCCTGCCGCATCGGCTGCAGTTCGTCGTCAGGCGCGACGGCATGAGCTACGTCAACGATTCCAAGTGCACCACGCCGGCCGGGACGATCGTGGCGATGGAGGCGTTCGGGCCTCGCGGCTGCATCGTCATCGTCGGCGGCAGTGACAAGGGGATCGACTTCGACAACCTGGGGGCCGCCCTCGCCGGGCGAGCCAAAGGCGTGGTAACAATGGGCCCCACCGGCCCGGCCATCGCAGCCGCCGTCGAGGCCCACCGCACCGGCGATCTGCCGATTGTCCGAAATGCCCCGGACCTGGCCGCCGCCGTCGAACACGCTCGTAAGTTGGCCAGCGCGGACGATATCGTCCTGCTCTCCCCAGCCTGCGCGAGCTTCGACCAGTTCGACAACTACGAGCGCCGCGGCGAAGCCTTCGTCCGCCTGGTAACGGCGTAGGGATTCGCCGCGATCGCTTTCAGAGAGGAGTGTTGAGGTGACGGTGTCATCATCCTACAAGCGGGACCTGCGACGTCGCATGCAGCGTTGGCGGGAGTTCTATGAGCGCACGGACGCCGGCGACTTGATGACATGCGTGGGGTGGGACCGGGGGTGCGATCTGGAAGGCTTCCTGTGCCGCAATTTCCTCGACCGCGGCGCCGAGGCGATGCTGGGTGAAGGCTTCATCGACGGGCTGATCGAGGGGTATGTCGCGGAGTTTCGCTGCAACGCGCCGAACCTCGCCCGGTTCGACGACGATTGCGTGCCGACGGCGCTGGTCTACTGGGGCATCGGCGGCATCGCGGCGGCCATGACCGGCGGCGAGCCCTTTCATGACGGCACGACCAGTTGGCTCGAACCCAACCTCGATTGGGACCGGATCGCCGAGCTTCGATTCGATCCGAACAACAAGTGGGTGCAGTTCGCCCTGCACGTCAACCAGGCCCTGTGGCGGCGGTGGGATGAGGATTTTCACGTCCTGCCGTTCCTGCACCGCTCGCCGCTGGACGCCGCCAACGGCATTCGCGGGACCGCGCTGTTCGAAGAGATGTACACCGACCCCCCCGCCGTCCATCGCCTGATCGATTGGTGCGTCGACTGGCAACTGCAACTGGAGGCGTTTCTCCATGACAACGACGATCGCCCCTTCCCGCCCGGCTGGGGCACGGCCGTCTGGACGACATGGCTTCCGGACCGGGCGATCTTCATCAACGGCGACCCGGTCGGGCTCATCAGCCGCGAGATGGCGCTGGAGTTCGAACAACCCACCACCGCTCGATTGTTCGCAGGCACGGGGGGCGGCTTCTACCACAACCACACCATCGGCCTGTACCAGACCGACTTGGTCGCCAAGACGCCGGGGACGCTGATACAGTTCTTCGTCGACGACCCGCGCCAGCCGACGGCGGCTGAGGCGCTGCTGGACATGCCCGAGTTGCGGGAGACACTGCTGGCGTCGTCTCTGGAGACGCCGATCGGGCTGGGCGTGCCCGTCGGCCGGCTGGACGAGGTGCTGGACGTTGCCCGTCACGGGCGATTTCTCCTGGTGCTCTCGGATGCGGATGAATCCGCCGGCGACGCGGCGATCCAGGAGCTGGTGAGCAAGGTCCGCGGGGTGAGCAACCTCCACTGATCCCCCTCCCTGTTGGGCGACCCGTCAGACCTTCAGGTCGGCGTCGGCCCCGAGGGAGTCGCCGTAGCGGCGGCGAATGGGCTCGACGTCCTGTTGGAGGAACTCGTCGACCTGCTGGGGCGCTCGGCCGATGAAGGCCGTCGGGTCGAGCAGCGCGTCGATGTCGATATCCTTGAAGGCATCATCGCCCTTGAGGCGGTCGAGCAGATCGTTGGCCAGGCCGGCCTTGATCTGATCGGCGGCGGCGTGGCTGTGCAGGCGGACCCGTTCGTGGAGGTCCTGGCGGTCGCCGCCGGCCTTGACGGCGGCCATGATAAGGTTCTCGGTAGCCATGAACGGCAGCTCGGCCCGAACGTTCGCCTCGATAACGGCCGGATGAACGACGAGCCCTCGCGCGACGTTCAGGACGATCCGCACGATCGCGTCGGCCGTCAGAAACGCCTCGGGAATCGCCAGCCGCTTGTTGGCCGAATCGTCCAGCGTCCGCTCCAGCCACTGCTCGGCGGCCGTCAACAGCGGACTGGCCGAGATCGTTATCAACCACCGCGCCAGGGCGGTCGCCCGCTCGCACCGCATCGGGTTTCGCTTGTAGGCCATCGCACTCGAGCCGACTTGCGTGGACTCGAAGGGCTCTTCCAACTCCCGCCGGTGGGCGAGCAGGCGGACGTCGTTGGCGAACTTGTGGACCGATGCGCCCACACCGGCCAGCGCGGCGGCAATGGCGGCGTCGACCTTGCGGCTGTAGGTTTGGCCCGTCACGGTGCAGGTCGTCTCGAACCCCATGGCCTTGGCGACGAGCTTGTCGAGCTTGACGACTTTCTTGTGGTCGCCGTCGAACAGCGCCAAGAAGCTCGCCTGCGTGCCGGTCGTGCCCTTGACGCCGCGGAAGGTCAGAGTCTGGAGGCGATGCTCGATCTCCACCAGGTCGGCGGTGAAATCGGCCGCCCACACGGCCGCCCGCTTGCCGACGGTCGTCAACTGGGCGGGCTGAAAGTGCGTAAAGGCCAAACACGGCAGATCGCGATACCGCTGGGCGAACTCGCCCAGCGCGTCGACGGTGCTGGCCAGCAGGCCGGCGATCTGCGTCAGCCCTTGGCGCATCAGGATCAGGTCGGTGTTGTCGACGACGAACTGGCTGGTCGCCCCGAGGTGGATGATGGGTCTGGCCGCCGGGGCCGCCTCGCCGAAGGTGTGCACGTGGGCCATCACGTCGTGGCGGAGTGCTTTTTCGTGCTCAGCGGCCCTGTCGAAGTCGATGTCGTCGAGGTGGGCGGCCATCTCGTCGAGCTGCTTCTGCGAGATGTCCAGCCCGAGTTGCTTCTGGGCGTCGGCCAGCACCAGCCAGAGACGCCGCCAGGTGGAGAACTTCCGCTGGGCGCTGAACAGCTCTCGCATCTGCCGGCCGGCATAGCGAGTCTCGAGCGGGCTGGTATAAACCAGATGGGTATCGCTCATAATCCAGATTTTAGCAACTTCGCCGGCCGCTGTCACCCCTGGCCCGGGGGGGCAAGGGAATACTACAATTAGAGTGTATGCCTGAGGAGTTTGTCATCCTGTGCCACAGCGGCTACGGGCCGGTGCACTACGACCTGATGCTGCGAACCGGCGATGTGCTGGCGACGTGGCAGTTGGCGGCCGACCCGTGCGGGCTGGCGAAGGGGCAATCGCTGCCGGCCAAGCGGCTGGCCGACCATCGGATGGGCTACTTGGCATACGAGGGGCCGGTCAACAAGGACCGCGGGCGCGTGGACCGCGTCGACATCGGCACCTACGAGCGCACGGTCGAGCAGCCGGATCGGTGGGTCGTCGACCTGGCCGGTGCGAAAATGAAGGACACGTTCGAACTGCAGTGCGAAGACCCCCAGCGCAATGCGTGGCGCCTGACGCGCGTGAGCTAGCAGAAGGCGTCAGTCGTCGTCCTTCTCCTCGTCCTTATCCTTTCCCCTCAGAACAGGGACAAGGTCGAGCGTGAGTTGGCCGGGCTCGATAATGATATCCCGCAGGCGGACGCGGCGATCGCCGAAGATGCGGATGTAATGGACGGGCAGCGGCTCTTCATCGATGGCCAGGATCAGTGAGGCCATCAGTTCTTCGACCTGGATGAGCTTGAGCATAATAATGCCTCTGCGACTGCCGCGAAGCTCGGGTTTGGGGGCCCTGGCCAGCCGGTCAAGGCGCTTCTTCAGGGCGGCCTTGAACTGTCGCAAGCGGGAGCGAACGGCCAGCCGCGGCACCGGCAGCAGGCCGATGCGCGTGTCTGTCAGTACAACTCGCAGATGCCCATCATCGGTCATGCGCAGTTCCAGGTCGGCCGAAAGCACCTTGCCGTACTCGTTGGACTTCAACATGATCGTCAGTCCGTCGTCCCGGAGATTGACGACCGGCCCCGTCAGCCCGGCGGTGTCCAGCACCTTGTCCACCTCGCCTCGTTTCCTCCCTGCCTGAAGGAATACAATCTCGTCGATCGACGCCAGGTAGTGGTTCAGGTCCTCTTCCCGCAGGACCCACGTGTAAGGTTCGGTCCACTGGCCCTTGTTGGAGAACTCCTGGCTGGCTCGGACGAAGTGCTTGGCCCATGCTTCCTGCTGGCTCTGGGTGAGTTGGGGCGGACGATAAGAGGCCGGCTGCCAACTGGCCAGCAGGTACAGCGCCGCAGCCGCCAGCGCCGTCATCATCGCCGCCCAGCGGAGTGCGGTCAGCAGGGATCGTTTCCAGCGTTGGGTCATCGCGGCGTCCGAAAGCCCACGAACGGGCCGAAACAGTGTGCGCGATCGAGAGGCCCGGCACAAGCATTCGGCCGGGGCGAGGGGCGAAAGCTTGTTGACGAGACCGCAAACGCGCGCCTACAATTCGGCTGTCTGAGGATGACGAGCATATTCGCCGGCGGACGCAAGGCGTCTTGCGCTGTCGGCATTTCGAACAGGGAAGAGCTCCATGGACAAGAACGAGATTCGTATTGCCGTTGTTGGCGTCGGCAACTGCGCGTCGTCGCTCGTTCAGGGATTGGGATACTACGGCCACCAGATGGCCGGCGACGGCGACGAGGTCGGTCTGGGGCTGATGCATCCGGTCTTGGCCGGCTATACCCCCCGCGACGTCAAGGTCGTTGCCGCCTTCGATATCGACGCCCGCAAGGTGGGCCGCCCGCTGTGCGAGGCGATCTTCGCCCCGCCCAACAACACGCAGGTGTTCTTCGATGAACTCGCCGACGACGACGTGACCGTCCGGATGGGAAATCAACTCGACGGCGTCGCCGAGCACATGGCCGAGTACCCCGAGCACCAGCGATTCGTTGTCGCCGATCGGCCCGACGCCACCGCGAAGCAGGTCGTCCACGCGCTGCGGGAAACGGGCGCGGAGATTCTGCTGAACTACCTGCCCGTCGGCTCGCAGCGGGCAACGGAGTTCTACGCCGAATGCTGTCTGGAAGCGGGCGTGAGCCTGATCAACTGCATTCCGGTGTTCATCGTTTCCGACACAACGTGGGGCCGGCGGTTCGAGCGGGCCGGTATCCCCTGTATCGGCGACGACGTCAAGGCGCAGATCGGCGCGACGATCGTCCACCGCGTGCTGGCCCGCCTGATGCACGAGCGCGGCATGAAAATCGACGCCACCTACCAACTCAACACCGGCGGCAACACCGATTTCCTGAACATGCTCAACCGCGCGCGCCTGGGCTCGAAGCGCATCTCCAAGACCGAGGCCGTCCAAAGCCAACTCGACGTCCCCCTGCCCGACGAGCAGGTACACATCGGCCCGAGCGACTACGTGGCGTGGCAGAAGGACAACAAGATCTGCTTCTGCCGCCTGGAGGGACGCGGCTTCGGCGGCGTACCGATGAACATTGAGCTTCGTCTGAGTGTGGAAGATTCGCCCAACTCCGGCGGGGTCGTGATCGACGCGATCCGTTGCTGCCGCCTGGCGCGAGACGCGGGAATCGCCGGGCCCATCAACTCGATCAGCGCCTATGCGATGAAACACCCCCCCGTGCAACACACCGACGCCGACGCACACCAGATGGTCGAGCAGTTCATCGCCGCACACGCCCGCCCGGGCCGTGTCACCACCACCGCGTGCGGCAACGGCGTTTACACGCCCGAGGCCCGCGACGAGGCGCAGCGAAAGGCGTCGAGCTGACGCGATGCGGAGCGGCCACCGGTAATGGCGACTCTCTGGATCGGCTCGGGCTTCGCCAAGGCGCGCGATGTGCTGGCGGCTGTGCTGATTCGTCTCGGCGTTTCCCCCAGCGCCGTCACGGTCGCGGGGGTCTTTATCACCGGACTGGCCGGGGTCGCATTGGCCCTGGGGGCGGGGGATACCTTCGCCTGGTCGCTGGCGGCGGGCGAGGGAGCGAGTCTCTGGCTGCTGGTGGCCGTGGCGCTGATGGTGATGGCGGCGGCCTGCGACATACTGGATGGGGCCATCGCCCGCCAGGCCAACCGCATCAGCACGTTCGGAGCGTTCCTCGATAGCACGCTCGATCGGTTCAGCGACTTTGCGATCTTCGTCGGCATCGCGCTCTATTACGTCTGGTCGTCGCCGGCCAACATAACGGTCCTGCTGATGTGCGTAGTGGGATTTTTCAACGCGTTCATGATCTCCTACACCCGAGCCCGGGCCGAGGCCATCATCGGGTCATGCCCGGTGGGCTACTGGCAGCGGGGCGAACGGCTGGCGGCGATCCTGATTGCCGCAGCGGCCCACAACGTGCCGGCCTTCATCACCCAGCAGGCGATCTTGCCGGCCTTTACCGTCCTGCGACGAATGCGCTACACCTACCGCGTAGCGACCGGGCGCAAGGTGTTCGTCGATGTCCGCGCCGCCCCCTGGTGGATCAAGATCCGCCTGTGGCGATGGCCGAGAGGGACAACCGCCTACACCATCGTCACCAGCATAAACATTCTGTGGCTGATCTTCGCCCGCTTCCAGCTCGGCGACCCGATTAGAGATTTCGTCGAGTCACTGGCGAAGTAGAAGAATGAAAGCTGAAAGCTAGAAACTGAAAGCCGTCTGCGAAGCGGAAGTCGTTATTTCAGCTTTAAGCTTTCAGCTTTCAGCTTTCAGTCTTCCCATCATCGCCAATGCCGTCGCATTGGTGACGTCGACGTGGACGTATTGGCTGGCGAGGGTCTCCGGGCCGTCGAAGACGACGATGTGGTCGCCGCGCGTTCGGCCCTGCAGTTGCGTCTGACCCGCCGGCGGCGGCGTGGGTTGTTTGTCCGCCCGCTTGGAGGGCCCTTCCACCAGCACCTCGACCTGCCGGCCGACGTAGCTGCGATGGTGGGCCAGGCCGATCTCGTCCTGCACACCCAGCAACTCGGCGTGGCGGCGTTTCTTGGTTTGCTCGTCGATATCGTCATCGAATCGCTTGGCCGCCGGCGTGCCCGGGCGCGGGGAGTACTTGAAGATGAACGCGTTCTTGTAGCCGCACCGCCGGAGCAGATCGGCCGAGGCCTGCTGGTCGGCGTCGGTCTCGCCGGGAAAGCCCACGATGAAATCGCCCGCGATGCTGACCCCCGGAACGATCGCCCTCGCCCGATCGATCAGGTCGTCGTAGTCGCCGCGCGAATAGCCGCGATTCATGCGTTTCAGCACCGCGTCCGAGCCGCTCTGGGCCGGGCAGTGCAGGTACTCGCAGACGTTGGGCAACTCGGCCATCGCCTGCAGGATGTCGTCGGTGAAGTCCGTCGGATGGCTGGTGACAAACCGCAGCCGCCGCAGGCCGTCGATATCGGACAGGCGCGCCAGCAGGTCGCTGAATCGCGTTGACCGGCCGTCGCCTTCATGCCGATAGCGGTTGACGGTCTGGCCCAGTAGTGTGATCTCGCTCTTGCCGGCCTCAACAAGGCGGCGGACCTCCTGCTCGATGTGATCGCCCGGCCGGCTGACCTCGGCCCCGCGAACGAACGGCACGATGCAGTACGTGCAGAACCGGTCACACCCCCGCATCACGCGGACGAACGCCTGGGCCGATGACGTCGTGCGGTCGGCGTCGCGGACAAGATCGATCCAGTCGATGTTCTCATCTTCGGCGGCCGCCCGATCGTTGCGATCGACGTCAAGAGCGATGGCCGGCTGGCCGTCGGCGGCGAACGCCAGCATCTGCGGCAGCCGGGCGAGTTGGCCCGGCCCGCAGACAATATCGACGCACGGGTAACGCTTGCGCAGCTGTCGCCCCAGACGCTGGGCCATGCAGCCCAACACCCCGACGATCAGCTTCCTGCCGGCGGCCTTGCGCTGGGCGTCGGCCCCGAGACGGCTGAAGACCTTCTGCTCGGCGTGCATGCGGACCGAGCAGGTGTTGTAGAGAACAGCGTCCGCGTCGGCGCTGCTGGCGACGATCTCGTGACCGGCCGCGCGCAGACGAGCGACGACCAACTCGCTATCGAGCCGGTTCATCTGACAGCCCATCGTCTCCAGATAAACGTCCATGGTTTTGAGCGATACTCCCTCCCGTCTATCATACCAAAGCCCCGCCCGGCCCCCAAACACACCGGCTGCAGTGTCGATTCGCCCCTCCCTGCTGCGGCCACGCTGTCGCGGGGACAGCGCAATAACAAGCCCCGCTGTGGGGGCTTGTTAGACGGGTGGCTGAGGGGATTCGAACCCCCGACCCCCTGGACCACAACCAGGTGCTCTAACCAACTGAGCTACAGCCACCATGGGGTCGGTCGGCCGAAGCCGATTCGTATCGCGCCATCATATCAGCAAAGGCGCCCTTGGGTCAATCGGCTTGCCGGGCGGCCGTCATTGAGGCCTTTCCCCCCACGCCCCCCACAGCTATTGGCTGAGATTGGTCAGCTTCATGGCGTAGCGGCGCCAGTCCTTTTTGAAACTCGCCAGATCGTTGGTGATGTAGTGGCGAAATGCCGGGACGGAAATGGTCCGGTTGTATCGTCGCCCGCTGCGGACGGGCAGGTGCATGCCCAGCACCGTCACCAGTTTGCCGTCCTGGGCGTCGTGCAGCATCTGCTGAAAGCCTTCGCGATACGCCGGGTTGCTGCGAATGAACAGAATCAGCGACCAGACCTGCGCGTAGTAGCCGATGGCCTTGCTGGGGTGGCGGCTGATGGCATCGCCGGCGTCCATCGGCAGGAGTTTTTCCAGCGGGGTCCAATGGCCGTTGCCCAGTGTGTTTCGCAACGTGGTGAACCGCGAGGGATTATTAGCCGGCGTGAACCGCACGGCATTGCCGAGCAGTTCGAACCCCTCGGCGTTGCTGCAGAGGCCCTCCTCGGCCCACATGGGAATGCGGTCCTTGAGGCGGTGGTGAAAGAACTGGTGCAGCCCCTCGTGCGACGCCACCGACAACGTCGGCACGACGCGGATATCCCACAGCACGCACACGCCGTCGGACATGTATCCCCCCGCCTGCAGTTGCAGGTACACCTTGCTTTGCTGCTCGCCGAAATGGTGCTTGGTCAGATGGGCCCACTGCTGACGGTCGGCCAGGACATACAGGTCCAGTCGCTGCGTGCCGTTGGCGCGCGGCAGGCCGGTGAGCTCGACGTAGTGGCTGTAAGCGGCCTCCATAAAGCCCGGAAGGTTTTGGCGGAGCGCCGTGTTTCGCGTGGTCATGAATATCCGATAGTTGGTCGAGCGAATCTGCTCGCCCGGGCCGAACGGGCTTTGCCACGTCGTCCGCTGGGCCTGCACGATCATCGAGGTCGCCGGAGAAATTTCCTCCGGGCCCTCGCATCCGACTGCCGTCACCCACAGCGCCGCAAAGGCAATCCATATCAGTGATTTCATCGCCTCATTGTAGGCGTTCCCCGGGCGCGCACACCAGGGGGATTTTTCTGGCCGAGGTCGCGGCAGGACTGTAGGATAAGGCCCGTGGGCCAGGCGCAGGGCACCTTTCCGGCCGTCATCGGCCGGGTGAAAGTAAGGAGAATAGTTCCATGAAGCGACGATCGATCCTCACATTCCTGTGTGTCTTACTTCTCGCATCGGCGGCAACGGCTCAGGGCCCGGCGCCGCTGGCCGACCGTCTGCCGGCCAACACGCTGCTCTACGCTGGCTGGGCCGGGCAGAACCCGGCCTTCAACCAGGCGCTGCTGGGCCAACTGCTCAAGTCCGATCAATCGGCGGCGCTGCTGCGGTCGATCTACGGACTGATTCTCGAGAACGCCAGTCACGCCGACGAAAAGGCGTCCTTCGAGCACGTCTGGGCAATGGCCGACATCGTCTGGCGGCGCCCGGTCGCCATTGCGCTGATCGACGTCAGCCCGCCGGCCTCGCCGCCAGAGGGCAATGAGGCCACCCAGCCGACCGGCCCGCCGCCGGCGCCGTTCGATATTTCGGCGGTGCTGATGATCGACCTCGGCCAGCAGCGCGATACGTTCGCCCAGCATCTTGACGCACTACTTGAGACCGGCGAGGTCCCGCTGGAACAGACGACCGTCGGCGAGCTCCCCGCTCGGATGCTGATGACGCCCATTGGGCCGGTGATGCTGGCCTACGTGGGCGAGACGCTGATGGTCACGTTGGGCGACAAGACGCTCGAGACGCTCGCGGCCCTAGCGGCTGAGGCGTCGCTGGCCCGCAACCCAAAATTCCTGACCCATATGAAGGATGTCGCCGGCGCGGACGTTCAGCTTGCTGTGTACCTGGACATCGAGCGGATACGGGCGACGGTCCAGACCTTCCTGCCGCCCCCGCCAGAGACGCCAGAGGGGGCCGAGGAACCGACGACACAGATGGCATCTGGGATGTCGCCCGCCTATTACATTGCCTCCATGGTCGGCCCGGTCTGGGAGGCCGTCGGCATGGACCAGGCCACCGTCGTGGCTGGGGCGATAAGCGTCGACGGCGACGCGCTGCACGCGAAGATGCGGCTGTTCACACCGGGGCCTCACCATGGGCTCTTGACGATTTACACCGGCGATCCGATCACCGAGGCCGACCTGGCCGACGTGCCTGCCGACGCCGACTATGTGTCCATCATGAAGCTGCCGATTGAGAAGGTCTACGACGAGCTCCTGCGGCGTTCGGAGGCGTTCCCCTCAATGCCGGACGGCGAGAAGCCCAGCGAGGCCATCACTGAGCAACTGGCGATGATGGAGACAATGCTTGGGTTCTCGATCCGCGAGGACTTGCTGGGCGCGGTCGGCCAGACATGGATGATGGTCAGCGCCCCGTCCCAGGGCGGGTTCCTCACGGGCACGGTGCTGTCGGTGGAGATCGCCGATGCGGCCAAGCTGGGCGACCTGATCGATAAGCTCGAGCGGCGTCTGGAAGGCCGGCCCGACCCGGCCTCCGATGACGGCTCGGCCCCGGCGGCCGTTGCCCCCGCTGCCCCCGACGAGGTCGGTGAGGTCGAGGAGATCGACGACGCCGACCCGGTCCTCGCCACGATGCGCATCGGCGATACGGACATTCGCTACGTCCGCCGCGCGCCGGGCCGGCGAAGCGAGAGGCCCTGGATACCGATGCCGGTTGCCCCCGCCTGGGCCGTCCACGGCGATCGGCTTTACATGGCACTGTATCCGCAGGTCATCGCCGCCGTGCTGCAGCGCGGGCCGGTGACGTCGCTGACGAGCACGCCGCAGTTCCGCACGCTCCGCGCCAAACTCGCCGCGCGCCCGTGTTCGCTGGTCTACACCAACACGCCCAAGATACTTCGCCAGGTATATAACTTCGCCTTGATCGGGTGGACGACAGGGGCCGGCGCGGGGCGGCGCTTCGGGGTCGTTAACCTCGAGCAGCACTGGCTGCCCCCGCTGACCAGTATCGAAAGGTATCTCCAGCCGGAGATGCAGGCCGTCTCCGCCGACGATGGCGGCATCACGTGGGAGTGGTACGGCTCGGTGCCCATCGTCGGCGCGCTGACAGCGCTGAACACAGTCGGCGCCGCCAGCACAGCAATGCTCCCGACCATGAGCCGGGCCCGGGGGAAGGCAAAGGAAGCCGTCTCCAGTGCCAACCTCCACGCCATCGGCAGCGCTGCGGCTATGTACGCGGCCATGCACGACAACGAGTTTCCTGAGAATTTCGAGGCCCTAATCGAGGAGGGCCTGATCATGCCACACGCCCTCAAGAGTTCGCACAGTCCCGGCCAGGTGCAAATGGTCAACGGCGTGTTGATGGGCGACGTGGGGTTCATCTACCTCAAGCCGCATTTATCGATGGACAGCGGATTGATCATGGCCTATGAGAAACCCGAGTATTACGGCCATCGGGGCACGAACGTCGCGCGGGTAGACGGCTCGGTCACCTGGCTTGATATGGCCGATTTCCAGGAGCTCTTGGAGCGGACCCAGGCCGCCCGCGAAGCCGCCCAAGACAACGGCGCGGGATTCTGACGGCCCGAACTAAAAAGGGGACGGAGCACTAATTAGCCATGTGCTCGCCCCCGTGCGTCTGGTCTTGGGTTGCTAATTAGTGCTCCGTCCCCTTTTTACTTCGACCGGCCTTTTTGGCCCGTGCGGGTCTTTCGGGTCGACTTGGCGGTGCGTTTCTTGGTAGCCCCGAGTTCCGAGAGGACCTTGAAGGCCTTCTTCATGTCGGCGACCTTGAACACCGCTCGCGTTCTGCCCTCGCTGCCGCCGGTGGTGTAGGCGTAGGCGATGGAGACATGCGCCTCGGCCAGCTTGCGGGCGGCGCGGGCGAAGACGCCGGGACGGTTGTCCATCTCCATCAACAGCACCTTGGCCTCCGTCCAGTGATCGTGCGTCTTGTTCAGCAGTTTCCGCACGCGGGCCGGGTCGTCGCAGACGATCCGCAGCACGCCGAGCTCGACGGAATCCATCATGCTCAGGGCGGTGATGTTGATGCGCTCCTTGGCCAGGGCGGAGGTGATGGCGGCCAACACGCCGGGCTTGTTGATCAGGAAGATCGAGAACTGCGGTTCGGTGCAGATCATGGGCAGCCCCTTTCGAAATGCATCCGTTGGTTGTTCAACATGATCACGTTGTCTGTTGGTCGCCGCCGGGCCGCTGGACCCGCAGCGGGCGGGCATAGATCGGCAGCAGGTGATTGGGCGTCGTGAAGGCGCCCAGCCCGGCCAGCCGCCGTCCGACGCGCCACACGCCCTCGGCGGTCGCCAATCGCAAGGCGGGGTCAGCCAGCTCGATCCCGTCACCTGCTATATCATGATACCACAACCCTTCGCCCGTGAGCAGAATTGGCCGGGGCAATCGCTCGGCCAGCGCAGCCGTCGGCATGGGCCCGGCGGGCTCGTCGGCGACGGGTTGGCCGTCGCGGCGGGTGAAGGTCGTCGCGATCGCCTCGCCCTCCCCGGCGTCCAGGATGACGGCCAGTCGCTCCCAAGGCCGGTTGTGAAGATTCTCGGCGACGGCCCAGGCCGTCGGCACGGCTGCGCACTCCAGGCCCGCCACCAGCTCGCCCAGCATCCGCGCGACCGTGATCCCCACGCGCAGCCCCGTAAATCCTCCTGGTCCGGCCGAGACATACACGTGCTGCAATTGCCCGGGCTTGAGGCCCGCCCGGCCGAGCAGATCGTCCAACTGCACGATCAGTTGAGCCGCGTGTCGGCGCGAGGCGTCGAAGTCGATCCGCCCCGCCAGCCGGTCGCCGACGCCCAAAGCCACCCCACCTTCGCGGCAGGATGTCTCGATCGCGATGGAAATTTCGTCGCTCATGGCCCGGGCGATTCTAGTTGCGCCGGGCGGCCCATGCCAAAGGCATTTGACACTACCGTTGCCGTGGAGATAGCATAGCCCTGCCGTGTCGAGAGATTTTCGCATGCTAGCCATCATCAGTGACATTCATGCCAACATGGAGGCCCTGCAGGCGGTCCTGGACGACATCGCCGCTCGCGATGTCGAGAGCATCGTCTGCCTGGGCGACGTGATCGGCTACGGGCCCGAGCCGTGCGAGTGCCTCGAGCTCATCCGCAAGCACGCGTCGGTGACGTTGCTGGGCAACCACGACTTCGCCGTGCTGTACGAGCCGGAGAACTTCAACGTCGGCGCCGAAGCCGCCGCCTTCTGGACACGCCAGCAGATCGAGACCGAATCCAGCGACGCCAATCGCAGCGCGTGGTGGGAGTTTCTGGGCGCGCTGGAGATGCGGCACGTCAAGGGCAACGGCCAGGCCGACGCCAGCCCGACGGTGTTCGTGCACGGCAGCCCGCGCCGCCCCGTTAACGAATACATCTTCCCCGACGACGTCTACAACAACGCCTCGAAGCTGCAGGGCCTATTCGACCGGTTCGACCACCTGTGCTTCGTGGGGCACACGCACGTGCCCGGCGTGTTCGTCGAGACACCCGATTTCTACACCCCTGAAGAACTCGAGTACGTCTACGAGATCGACCCGAACCACAAGGCGTTGATCAACGTCGGATCGGTCGGCCAGCCGCGAGACCGCGACAACCGCGCCAGCTACGTGCTGTACGAGCCGGACGCGGTGCGGTTCATCCGCGTGCCCTACGACTACGAAGCCGTCATCGAGAAAGTCCTGCCGATCCCCGAGTTGGACGACTATCTGGGCTTTCGCCTGCGCGAAGGGCGATAAGGAGCCGTTGTGGACCCCAAACGTCTGATCATCATGGTGGCGCTGACCACAGTGTTCGTTGTCGGCCTGTTTTGGTTCACCCAGAAGGACAGGCAGGCCCAACAGCCCGCGGCGACGCAACCGGCAACGCAGCCGGCCACCCAGCCTGCCGACCCAGCCGCCAAGCCGCCCGTCGAAGTCGCCGCGCTGCCTGCGCCGCCGGCCGACGCGCCCGCCCCCAAGCCGCCCGTCGAGAAGCCCGAACCCGCAGCCGCTGCTGCCGAAAGTGCGGCGCCGCCAAAGGCCGCCCAGCCGTGGTCCGGGTTGCCCACGTCGCAGGACCAGCCCGTCGAGACCGTCTCGATCGGCTCGGTCGCCCACGGGTCGGGCTTTATGTTCCGCGTCGAGTTGACCAACGAGGGGGCCGGCATCCTCGGCGTCCAGTTGGCCGACCATTTCGTGACCGTCGAGGACAAGCAGCTCTACGCCAGCAACCCCGACAACTACGAGACCGCCCGCCTGAAAGACCCCGACAAATACAAGGGCCACTACACGCTGCTGACCCCGGTCGCTGCCGGGAGCGACCGGCTGGTCCCGCTGGCGACGCGCCGTCTGTGGGTCCGCATCGTGGGCCGAACGGATGCTAACGGCCAGCCCGTTGAGATCCGCCTGGCCAGCCTGCACCGCAAGCGATGGGCTCTGACCGAAACCACCCCCACCCACGCCACCTTCACCTACACGCTGCGCTATGACGGCCAGGACGTCCTGCGAGTCCACAAAACGTTCCACGTTGAGCAAGAAAACTACACCATTGGCGTTTCCTGCCGTCTGGAGAATCTCTCCGACGAGCCGTTGCAGGTCCTCACCGGCGCCATCGGCCCGACCTGGCTGCAGCGTGAGGGCGTCCGCGCCGATAACCGCTTCATCGCCTACGGCCGAATCGTCGGCAAGGATCGCCTCGTCCAGGTCAAGCTCGACAAGGCCGGCACGATCGACAAGAAACTCAAGGCCCGCAGCGAGGCCCCCGTCGACAAGCGACGCCCGATCCCGGGCACCTCCGATGAGGCCGACCCCGTCGTCTGGGTGGGTGCGACGAACAAATACTTCGCGACGCTTCTGCACCTGAAGTCCCAGACCGATGACCGACTCGACGCACCCAAGTGGGCGGCAAACTTTAATGTCGAGGCCAACCGGCGCGAGGACGGATCGCCCGCCTACATCACCTCGGTCCAGATCGGCGCCGAGCGCAACAAGGCCGGCGTCGATGTGTGGGGCGTCGCCCTGGCCCCTCGCAGCACGCGCCGGATCACGCTGGACCTGTTCGCCGGGCCCAAGGACCGGGGTATCTTCTCGAACGAAAAGGACCCCCTGTTCCGCCAGAGCTACGAGCAGTTGGGTTACCTCGACACGATCGACTTCGGCGGGTGTTTCATCACGTCGGCGTGGCTGGCGTTTCGGGTGATGTGGCTGCTGAAGATGCTGTCGCACGTGACGCTCGGCAACTACGGGCTGGCAATCTTTGCGTTGGTGTTCATCGTTCGCCTGCTGCTGCATCCGCTGACCAAGAAGAGCCAGGTCTCCATGCTCAAGATGCAGAAGATCAACCCACAGATGCAGAAGCTCAAGGAGAAGTACGCCGACGACAAGGACACACTCAACAAGGAGATGATGAAGCTCTACCGCGAGCAGGGCGCTACCCCGCTGCTGGGCTGCCTGCCGATGTTCCTGCAGATGCCGATCTGGATCGCCCTGTACACCGGCATCAGCGCGTCGATCGACCTTCGCCACGCGGGCCTGCTGCCGGTGTGGATTACCGACCTGGCCGCCCCGGATGCCCTGATCAGCTGGAGCACTCCTGTTTTCCTGATCGGCACGAGCTTTAACCTGCTGCCGATCCTGCTGACGGTGGCGATGTTCTTCCAGACCAAGTTCAGCCCGCAGATGTCGCAGGCGGCCGCCGACGACAAGGCCAAACAGCAGCAGAAAATGATGCGCTATCTCATGCCGGGCATGATGCTGGTGTTCTTCTACGCGGCGCCGTCGGGCCTGACGCTCTACATCATGGCCTCCACCGCCGCGGGGCTGTTGGATTCCTACCTCGTCCGCCGCCACATCCGGATGAAAGAGGCCGAGGAGGCCGCCCGCGAGACCACGATCTCCATGCCGGGCAAACGGTCCCGCAGCAGTCGACCCAAGAAGCCCAAGGGCCCCAACTGGGTCAAGGGCGGCTAAAAGCGGCCTTGCGTAAGTCCGTGTTGCGGCAACAGCCGGCTGGGGGCATCCCAATGCCGAATGCCGAATGTCGAATGTCGAACCTGCCTGCGGCAGGCAGGTGCTGAACGGTCGCTGTCCAATGCGTCGGCTCCGCGGAGGCGTGCTTGCCGGTCTTGGCAAAGGGGTCCTCGGTCCAGCGGAAGCATACCTCAGCACATGAGGTATCGGCCGGTCGCGATGGTCGGGTTCTGATATGCCGGACTCAGGTGGGGGCAACCGGTAAGACCACGACGTCCCCGCCTCCGCGCGCTATGGGCGTCTGTCCGATGGCAGATGGGGGCGGCTATAACGCGCCTGTCTTGGTGATTTCTCGCACGGCGACCGTCGCGTAGCAGCCCGACGGGGCGGTGAATCGAAGTTCGACGAACTCCCCGCGGTCGTCCCGGCCGGCTGTTGCCGATGGGTCGCCCAGCAGGAACCGCAGAGGCCGGCGGGCGCCCTTGAGCTTGAGTCGCCCGACCTTCGTGAATAGCTCCAACGTCAGCCCGCTCGCATCGATTGCGCGGCGCTCGATCTCGCCCGGCCGCCCTTCGGCCAGGTCGCAGCGAGTGCCGACGATGGGACCGGTCGGGCTGATCTGCAGGGCGTCGGCGCGGGGCTGGTCGACCTCGACATCCTCGACCGAAAAGACGCCGCCGGTGTCGGTCTTCTTCGCCAGGTCGCCGACGAAGACGCGGTCGATCGTGTCGATCCGCGCGGCGACAACGTCGTTGAAGATAGCGCTCTGACAGGCCGATACGAACAGCCGTCTCATGCGTTTGTCGACCGCGGCCACCGCAGCCGTCGCCTTGTGTCGGCGCTTGAAGGCCGACAGCGCCCGCCGCTCGTTGCCGTAGTGCCTGGGCCAATGCTTCAGGGCCCCCTCGAGATCGCCCGCATCGAACGCCTCGCGGGCGCCCCGGCAGTCGGGCGGGTCGTCGGGGGCGGGCCTGCCGAGGTATAGCGCCAGAAACTCGTCCAGATCGTCGCGCACCAGCGCCGCGCCGAGCAGGTGGGTGTCCATCCGCATGCCGAATCGCTGGTGGCCAAAATAATTCCCCACGCCGCGGCGGGTGAGCGTCTCGAGAACCGCCTCGGCCGCCGGCAAGGCGCTGCCGCCGACGTTACGGATGCGGATCGCGAAACGATTGCCCTCCAGATGCCCGGGGCGAAGCTTGTTCGTGTGGCGTGTGACGGTCAGGACCTGCATTTGGCCGTCGCGGTAGCCGGCCAGCGCGTCGGGGTCGGCGTGTTCGAGGCTCAGCCACTGGGTCGCGACGGCCTGGGCGTCCTTCAGGCCGGCGACGCCGATCTCCGACGGGCGGGTGTTCATGTATCGGGCGATCCGCTCGACGGCCACCGGCGTGGGGATGCCGGCCTTGCGGATCTGAACATACACGTGCGTGCCTTCGCCACAGGCGGCGTACAGCGGGATCTCGTCGACGCGAAAGTCTTCGACGCAACTCTTGACGCGCCCGCCGATGCCGGGCAGATCGGCGGTCAGGTACGGCCAATCGGTCTGCACGCTTATCGCTCCCACCGTCGTTCGGCCGTCCCGGCGGATTCATTGGCCAGCCGGGCGAGCGCAAAGAGCAAATCGCCGAGGCGGTTGACGTACTGCAGCACCACCGGCGGCACGTCGCCCCCGCCGTCGCCGGCGGCCACGATGCGGCGTTCGCTGCGGCGACAGACGGTACGCGTGATGTGCAGGCGTGAGGCCAATTCCACCCCGCCGGGGGTGACGAACTGCGTCAGTGGCGCCACGCGCTGGCTGGCGGCGTCGATGGCGGCCTCCAGCCGGTCGACGGATTCGACCTCGATGCGAACGGCCCTGATTGTGACCCCGCCGCCGGCGGCCAGCATCGAACCGATAGCCAACAAGTCCGTCTGCACCGCCCTGAGCGTTTGGTCGATCGAATCGTGATGTCCGACCGCCGACAGGCACGAGCCGACGTGGCTGTTGAGTTCGTCCAGCGTCCCCATCGCTTCCATCAGCGCGTCGCTCTTGCGAACGGCCTGGTCGCCGAGGCTGCGCGTCCACCCGTCATCGCCGGCCTTCGTGTAGATCTTGTCGTTCATCGGGCGCCTGCCTTTCCAAACTCGCCGAGTGGCGTATAGAATACGTCCGACCCGCACCCGGCGGCAACAGCCATGAGCGACCGCATCGAATCCATTCGCGCCCTGCTGACCAAGGACCCCGACGATCTGTTCCTGAATTACTCTTTGGCGATGGAGTGTGCGGCCGCTGGCCGAGCGGATGAGGCGCTGGCGGCGTTCGCGCGGTGCAACGAACTGGACGCCGGTTACATTCCCGCGTATGTCGAGGCGGGCAAGTGCGCGCGGTCGGCGGGTCGGCTGGACGCGGCGCGCGAGCAGTTTCAAAAGGCCCTCGACCTGGCCCGGTCGGCGGGCGAAACGCACACAGCCGACGCGATCGTCCAGCAAATCGAGTCGCTGGGCTGACCGCTGACGAGTGGACGAAATGCCGAGGCGCAACATCGGGTTTCAAAGGGCGTTACAGTGACTGTTGCCGCTGGGTTTTGAGCGAATTTTGTTGGTATTTCGCTCGATATTTTGCGAAAATAAGGATGCGCATTTTTCGCCCTTTGTCGGGTGGGATGGGCAAGGTTTTTGGTAGAGGAACGCATTCACTCATGGCTGACGGAACGACGAAAAGCGCCACGGAAAAGGCTGCAAGCTCAAAGAAGTCCCCGGTTCAGGGCGTCTATGACGAGACGGTCATCAAGGTGCTGCGCGGCCTGGAGGCGGTTCGCAAACGCCCGGGCATGTACATCGGCGACACGACGCAGCGGGGGTTGCACCACCTGGCTTGGGAGATCGTCGACAACGCCATCGACGAAGCGATGGTCGGTCGATGCAGTTCGATCTCTCTGGTCATCCATCCCGACGAGTCCGTCAGCATCACCGACGATGGCGTCGGCATTCCGGTCGGTCCACATCCGACCGAGGGCATCTCGACGCTGGAGCTCGTGTTCTGCCACCTGCACGCCGGTGGCAAGTTCGACCATCAGGCCTACAAGGTCTCCGGCGGCCTGCACGGTGTGGGCGCGTCGGTGGTCAACGCGCTGAGCGAATGGATGGAGGTGGAGGTCTGCCGCGACGGGGAGGTCTACACGATGTCCTTCGCGCGCGGGATCAAGAAAAGCGAGCTCAAGAAGATCGGCACGCGCAAGCGATCGGGCACGAAGGTGACCTTCAAGGCGGACCCGGAGATATTCCCCGAGCCCGCCTTCCGCTACGAGTCGCTGGCCGGCCGCCTGCGCGAACTGGCCTACCTCAACGAAGGTCTGCGGATCAAGATCACCGACGAGCGGACCGACAAGGAAGATGTTTTCCAATACAACAAGGGCCTGCTGACGTTTGTCGCGCACCTCACCGAGGGCAAGAGCCCGCTGCATCGGCCCATCGTCCTGCACAAAGAGGACGAGACCACCAACCTTGTCGTCGACATCGTCCTGCAGATCACCGACGGCTACGCCGAGACGATCTTCTCGTTCGCCAACAACATCAACACGCTGGAAGGCGGGACGCACCTATCGGGATTCAAGAGCGCCCTGACCCGCACCCTCAATTATTACGCACGCAAGGCCGACCTGATCAAGAAGGACAAGGCGTCGGTCCCCTCCGGCGACGATCTACGCGAGGGCCTGACGGCCGTGATCTCGGTGCTCGTGCCCGAGCCGCAGTTCGAGGGCCAGACCAAAACCAAGCTCGGCAACAGCGAGGTCGAGAGTTTCGTCACGCAGGTGGTCAACGAGCAGTTGTCGGCCTGGATGGAAGAGCACCCCACCGAGGCCAAGCGGATCGTCAACAAGGGCCTCCAGGCGATGCAGGCCCGCGAGGCCGCCCGCAAGGCCCGCGACCTGACCCGTCGCAAAGGGGTGCTGGCCAGCGGATCGCTGCCGGGCAAGCTCGCCGACTGCCGGTCCAAGGACGTCGAATCGACGGAGGTGTTCCTGGTCGAGGGCGATTCGGCCGGCGGGCCGGCCAAGCAGGGGCGAAATTCGGCCACTCAGGCGATCCTGCCGCTGAAGGGAAAGATTCTCAACGTCGAAAAGGCCCGCCTCGACAAGATCCTCAACTTCAACGAGATTCAGACCATCATCTCGGCGCTGGGGTGCGGGATCGGCGCCGACGAGTTCGACGCCACCAAGGTCCGCTACGGCAAGATTATCATCATGACCGATGCCGACGTCGACGGCAGCCACATCCGCACACTGCTGCTGACGTTCTTCTATCGGTACATGAAGGATCTGATCCTGAATGGGCGGATATACATCGCCCAGCCTCCGCTGTTCCTGGTGACTCGCAAGAAGGACAAGCAATACGTCCTCAACGAGGCTGAGCTTCGCAACACGCTGACGGCCCTGGGCCTGAAGGACACAACGCTGGAGATTCGCGACCTGTCGGGCGAGCAAGCCAAAACCATCGCCACCTTCTCGGGCGCGAAGATGGCCGAACTCGTCGACCTGTTGACGGAACTGGCCGACAAGGTCCGCATCCTTGAGCGCCGCGGGCTGCTGTTCGAGCCGTTCATGGCCCGGCGCAAAGACGGCAAGCTGCCCACCCACTGGGTCGTGATTGAAGGGAAGAACCACTTCTGTTACGGACAGGATGCCTACGACGAATTGCTAGCCCAGAACGCCGACGCCCTCGTCGACGGCGAGGACGAAAACGGCAACGGCAACAATGGCTCGGCGCAGCCGACGACGCGGATCCAGAAGCGCGCCGAGCTGCACGAGGTCCGAGATATCGAGAAGCTCATCGCCTCACTGGCCAAGCGCGGCGTTGACGTGGGCGAGTATTTCCTGCGGCGTGAGGAGACCGTCACGGGCGAACTGCCGCCGGCCAAGTACGTGCTGATCAGCGACGGGCAGGAGTTCCCGGCGGCCAACGTCGCCGAGATCGCCCCCGGGGTCCACCAGATCGGGCGGCAGGGCATGGACATCAAGCGCTTCAAGGGCCTGGGCGAAATGAACGCCGACCAGCTCTGGGAGACGACCATGGACCCCGAGCGCCGCGTTCTGCTGCAGGTCAGGATCGATGAGGCCGAGGAGACCGAACGGATATTTTCCCTGCTGATGGGCGAGGACGTCGGCCTGCGGCGAAACTTCATCGAGACCCACGCCCTGGAGGTCAAGAACCTCGACGTCTGATTGGTTTTCGATCGGCAATTGCCCATGGCCGAGTCGTGCGATCCTTTCCAGTAATGGCTGGGGTCAGCCGAGCAGTTCGGCCAGGCGTTGGAGGACTTGGCCGACGACGACTTCCGGGCTGGAGGCGCCGGCGAGGACGCCGATGCGGACAGGGCGCTTCACCGGCAGCCAGTCGCGGGCGATCTCCGGCTTGTTGGCGGCGGCGTCCAGGGCCAGGATCTCCTCCGCCGAGCGGATCGAATCGGCATCCTCGATGAACCAGGCGGGGGTGTGCTGGGCGGCCAGTTCGAACAGGTGACGCGTGTTGGACGATCCGTATCCGCCGACGACCACGACCAGATCGACGCCGGATCGGCACAGGTCGATCGCGGAGGCCTGGCGGTCCTGGGTGGCCCGGCAGACGGTCGGCTCGAATATCAGCCGCTCGTCGGCCTCGGCGGCGCCGTAGCGGGCCACGAGCGCTTCGTGCAGCAGGCGGCGGACCTCGATCGTCTGGTCGTAGAGCATGGTGGTCTGGCTGACCTGCGCGATCCGCGCGAACGGCGCGGCAGAGCGGGCATTCGTCGCCGGCGGCGTAAACGCCCGGCCGAACGCCCCGCTGCCGGCGTCGGTGGCGATCAACTCGCAGAGGCGCCGCGTCTGATCGAGATCGCCGACGACAACGTAGCGCCCGCCGGCGCTTTCCAGGCGACTTTTGGTAACAATGGTCTCATCGTGTGCGTCGCGACCGAAGATCACGATCCCGTAGCCGTCACCGACCGCCCGCGTCGCCCAGGCCCACAGGCGGCGCACGTCGCCGCAGGAGGTGTCGACGATCCGACACCCGATCATCTCGAGATGGCGCTGGATCTGAAGGGGCACGCCGAAGGCGGGGATGACGGCCACGTCGCGGGCCGTCAGGACGGTCTCGGGGTTGGCCAGCGACTCGCCCGTGAGAATGCGAACGCCGCACTGCTGGACGTAGGCGTTGACCCAGGGGTTGTGGATGATTTCGCCGAGCAGATAGAGATGCCCGGGGTCCTCGCGGTCGGCGGCGACGGCCTCCTGGAGCATGCTCAGCGCCCGCGTGACACCACGGCAGAACCCAAACACCCGCGGCATGCGAAGCTCGCCGCCGGGCAGGGCCCACATGCCGCCGGCGGCGCGAACGCGGTCGACGACATCGCTGCCGAAGGCGTCGCCATCAGCGGGCGGGCCGGGCGGATCAGGCCGATGGGCCGTCATCACTCGTCGGCCGCCGGAAGGGGCTCAGCCGGCTGAGTGGTCGGCGCGGGCGATCCCGCTGGGGGAGGGCTGTCCCCGGGCGGCCTGTCAGACCTGCCGGGGTGGCCGCGACCGTCGTCGGGGCCGTCGGCCAGCAGCATTCGCCGCAAATGCTCGCGAACGATCTGGTCGCGCTTCTTCGCCCGCTCGGCGTTTTCCTTGCGCAGGGTCTGGATCTCCCGCTGCATCGCCGCCAGGCGCTTCTCACGAAGTTCCTGTTCGGCGTTGAACTTCTCGATCAGGACCTTGCGAAGCTTCCTTTCGATCTGACGTTTCTTCCGGCGATCGCTGGTCTGTCGCCACGTTCGGACCAAATGGTAGGCCTGAATCTTCATCTCGTCACGATGGACGGCCGCCTTGCGGGCCTCTTCGGGCAGGTACTTCCACCGCTCGTGCCACCGCCACATCCGCGCCAGGACGCGCTGGTAGCGCTCGGGGTTGTCCTTGCGCAGCTGCGTGAGTTCCTTGTAGCGCCGCGGGAAACGCCGCTGGACGGATTCGAGCAGTTCCTTTTCCTGTTCGGCCGTCAGGGGCTTCACCGGCCTGTGGACGTGCGGCCTGGTGCTCGGCTCGGCCGGTTCGACCGCTGCGCCTTCGGCGGGCCCGGCGGGTTGGGTGGTCGCCGCGGGCGGGTCCGTTGGCTCGGCGGCAGGCGGGTCAGCCGGTGGCTCGGCCATCGCGACGGCCAAGACCGTCAGAACGACCGAAGCGATCACTGCGGACGTGCGTTGAAACATGGTTTCACCTCGATGGTGCGTTCTCTGCAGACGTGTCATCAGCTTTCTGCCCAGATATCAGGCGGCCCATCCAGCCAAAGTTCGTCCAGTTGTTCCTGGAGGTCCTCGAGCGCGGCATCGCTATCGTCTTCGGGAAGTTCGACAAGCATCTCGGCCCGCAGACGGTCGAGTTCATCTTCGATCAGGTCCATTTCTTCCGGCCCGTCGGTCTGGCCGGTGACCTGGACGAACGTCTCCAGCGACATGATCGAAGGGGGACCATTCCCGTTGGAGACGACATGAAAAGTCCACACCATCACCAGCAACGCGGCGACCGCGGCGGCCTCGACGCCCGTCAACGCCGCCAGGACCAGCTTGCGGCGGCGGGGTCTGCCCAGCTCGGCTGACAGACGCCGCCGGGCGCGGGCCATCGCCTCATGTTGACCACGCCCGTCGATGGGCGCATCCAGCAGCAGCTCGTCGCGGCGAATCTCGTCGGCGACGGCGCGCTCAGCGGCCGTCAGCTCGACGGCCTCGCCGTCCAGCCAGCGGCCAATTCGCTCGTAGTCGGCGTCATATACTTGCATCGGACTCACCCATAACGTTCCGCATGGCCTTCAGCCCGCGGTGAACCTTCGCCAGCACCGTGCCCAGCGGACAGTGGAACATCTCGGCCAACTCTTTGAAACTCAATTCGCCGAAGTATCTCAGCAGCACCATCTCGCGCGTCGTCTCCTCCAGCGTGTCCAGGGCTCGCCGCAGGTGCTGCATCCGTTCCTGGGCCACCAGACCGCTGTCGACGGGGTCGCCGTCGCTACCGAATGAATCCACCAGGCGACGCCCATATTTATCTTCGGCAGACAGGCTGATGGCCTTGGGCCGGACTTTCGCCCGGCGGATCCGATCGCGAACCATGTTGGCTGCAATCCGGAACAGCCAGGGCTCGAATCGGCCCCGGTCATCATAATTCTTCAACTGACGGACGAGCTTCAGCGTCATCTCGCCCAGCAAATCCTCCGCGTCATGATGGTTCGTCGTGGCGCGGAAGAAATATCCGTACAGTCGCGGTCCATAGGCCTCCAGCAGCCGCCCGAACGCGTCGTCCGTGCCAGCTTTCGCAGCGGCGATCGTCGCCTTCAACTGCTGAGGGTCCATGGTCCACGTTTCGTCTAACGCTTGACGGCAGGCGGTATTGCTCAAGATATCCCATTCCGGCCTAACTTGACAAGCGCAATCGCCTCCCAGAGTCACTCCAGGGGCCACCATGCGGAATACAAAGTATAACTTATGTTTGTAACAATATTTACAACACGACCTCCCGCTATGGCCTCCCGGGCCTGGCGAAGGTTGTTCCCCGGAAAAACCCTTAACTTGATCTGTCAGTTGGGGTATAATTGCTTTCGTGGAGTTGCTGCTGCCGTCGAAGCGGGTGTGGCTCCGCCGGTCGCGTTCGGACCGACGCCGACAGGCGTATGGAACCCGGTGACGGGCCGGGACCCGAAAACCGATTGTGCCCCGCGGGCCGCCGCGGATTTGTGAATCCGGAGTTGCACCCATGCCCGACGAGGCGCCGACGAACTCAGCCGGTAACGGGGGCAAGCTGCGCACACCGACCCCGCCCTGGGAAAAGGCCCCCGCGACGTCCCCCGACCAGACGGATAAGGCCGCCGAGATCATACCGCCCTGGGAATCGGCCGACGCACCCGCCACACCGGCCGAAAAACCCAAGAGCGTCGACGAGCTTTTCGAGCGGCGTGTCCGCGAGGCCGCCCAGGAGGTAGCCGACGACCAGGCCCAGCCGGACCAGACGGATAGCCCTCTGGGCGTCTACGCCGACCTGGACGAGGCCAAGGCGCCGCCGCAGGAACCGCGCCAACCCCGCCGCCGCGAGCAACGCGAACGCAAACCGTCCGAACGGCGCCGCGCCGGGCGTCGCGGTCCGGATCGGCGAAGCGAGCGTCCCTCGTCGCGCAAGGCGCCTGGCGAGCGGCGTGATGCCGACGAAGCCGTCGCCCCCGCGCCGACAGAACTCCCGGACGATACCGAGCCCACCCCGGACTTCGATGCGCCGATTGAGGAGCGGATGGAGGCCGAGTCGCTCTCCGCGCGGGCGCGCGGTGGATACGATCTGCCGACCGCCGCCAAGGGAATCGAGCAGCGTCGCGGCCGGCCCGAGGCGCCGTCGCACGTGGCCGACCAGGACGTGCTGTCGAGTCAGCAACAGGCCCGCGCCGATCAACTGGCCCAGGACATTACCCAGGCCGGTCCGTTGCTGGCGGTCCGGTACGGCAAGATGCGGTATATTGGGCTGTTCCAGCACCGCTTGGACCCCCCACCGGCGCCCGGGACGAAGGTGACCATCCGCAGCGAACGCGGCGTGGAACTGGGCGAGGTCGCCCAGCCTCTATGCGGCGATTCCTGCGGCCGCTCGTGCGTCACCCCCGCACGCGTGGCCGAGTTCACGGTCGCCAACGGGCCGGACTATCCCCTCAAGCGTCAGGGCAAGGTGCTCAGGCTAGCCAACTCGCAGGACGTCGCCGACGCCGATGAGCTTCAGCAGGTCTGCCGCCAGGCCAGGCGTTTCTGCAAGGAGCAGATCGACAAGCTCAACCTGGCGATGCGCCTGACGACCATCGAACATCTGCTGGGCGGGGAGCGGATGGTGTTCTACTTCACCGCCGAAAGTCGCGTGGACTTTCGTGAATTGGTCAAACTTCTGACCAGCGAATTCCAAACGCGGGTCGAGATGCGGCAGGTCGGCGCGCGGGATGAGGCGAGGCTGGTGGGGGACTTCGAACGGTGCGGGCGGCAGTGCTGCTGCCAGACGTTCCTGAAGGACCTTAAGCCCGTCTCGATGCGAATGGCCAAGATCCAAAAGGCCACGCTCGACCCGTCGAAAATCTCCGGGCGATGCAGCCGCCTGATGTGCTGCCTGCGCTACGAGGACGCCGGCTATCAGGAGCTGCGCCAGGCCCTGCCTCCCAAGAACATCTGGGTCCGCACGGCCGAGATGGTCGGGCGGGTCGTCAAGACGCATATCCTAACCCAACTGATCGAACTGGAGCTGCCGGACCGGTCGCGAACCGTCATCGGCGTCGAGGAAATCGTCGAGCGCAACGTCGATCCTCCGGAGATCCCCTCTCCCGCGACCCCGCGGCCCGCGCCGATCCCGCTGAGACATCGCCCGGACAGGCGATTTCTGCGAGATGCGCCCGACAAGCCACCGGCCGACGCGCCCGCCGCCGACAAGGACACCGGCGACGCCGACAAGCAGCCGCCCAAGAAAAGACGCCGCCGACGACGTCGCCCCCAAGGCCAACCTGCTGCCTCCGGGGCCGAGCCGTCGCAGCAACGGTCCGCCCCCGATCACTCGGGCGGCGAATCCGCCGGGCCAACCGGTGGGGGCCCAGCCGGGCCAACCGGTGGGAGCCCAGCCGGGCCAACCGGTGGGAGCCCGGCGGGGACAAACGGCGGGGGCAAACGAAAACGCCGCCGGCGCCGGCGCAAGCGCTGACGACGACACACAGGCGTTATCGCCAGGCGGCTTTGAACTTCCCCAGCATCAGGGCTCGCCGCAGATGCCGAACGCCCTCGCGGTCGACGGCTATCCGGCGAACGGCCCAGTGGACGGTCCTGATCTTCAACAGCCCCTCATCGCGCGTCATGGCCAGTTCCAGTTCGATCGGCTCGGTGTTGGGCGCCTCTTTGTGGCGCAGGTGCGAGTGATAGACGACGCGCCGGTCGGAGACGACCAGCCCGGCCATGCCTTCTTCGGTCCGTGACAGATCGCGGTCGGGAACGTAGGCGATGAAATGCTCGTCGGGCTCGGCCTTGAACCACTGCTCAAGCCGTTGGCGGACCACCAGCGGGACCTGATCCCAGGGATTTTCCTGGGCGACATCGGAGGCCTTGGCCAGCATGGCCAGATCGGCTTCGCTGCCGCCGGCGTCGGTGAGAAACTCTTGGGCGCGATGAATGTTGGCCACGCGAAGGCGGCAGATTTTCTCACCCGTGCGAGCATGTTCGATGATCTGTCCAACGACCAGGCCCTCGGGGTTGCACATGTCGCACATCCAGTAAGGCATCGGCTGGTCGGCGGGGGGCGAGGCGTTGGGAACGTGCGGCAGATGCTTCAACAAATCGGCCCCGTAGAGACGGTCTATATCCGGCTCACAGCAGATCAGCACGCCGCTGGCCAGCAGAGACCGCAGGGCTTCCTTGTCGGCCAGGGACGAGGCGAACACGATCACATGAGGCCGAAGGTGGGCTCGCGCGCCGCACCGCATGCACGTCCGCGGCATGGTGCATCGAAACGACGCCTCGCGCAGCAACTTGGCGGGGAACTCGAACATCGCCGCCGACGGGCCGAGCTTCGCCAGGCGGACACCCGTCGGGCGGTCGATCGACTCGGAGGCCACGATCGTGCTACCGAGGCTGGGCTCTTCGTCGGCGTCGACGTGGGCCTGTTCGGCCAGGTCCACCTTGTCGTCGGCTGCGTCCAGCAGCGAGGCGATATCGTCTTCGCTGAGGCTGTCGGTAGCGGGGATTTGGAAACGGTGCCGGCAACTGCCGCACCGCACAGAACGCCCGGCTGCATCTGGCGGGACACCCAACAGCGCCCCACAAGCCGGACACGTGACCTGCATCTCGTCCATGCGCTTGCTCCGATACTTCCGATACTACTGATGTGGTTGTCTAGCGATGGATATCGGACACAGGCCGTCAGCCGCGCAACAAAAACTCCAGACGCCGTATCCCAAGAACCATGCCCATGACACCCTAGGATACACCTGTCAGGAGATGACGCCAAGGGCCCATAGAAACAAGGCCCGGTGGTACCGCCCGTTGAGCCCGGGCTCTACCATCGGGCCTTCTCAGGCCTCCTGAGCCGCACTCCCATATAGCATCCGCGGCAACACCACGGGGGGCACTCAGACATGTTTGCTCGCTTGCATTGTACCGATTCGCCGCCGCCGCTCGCAGCGCTGCGCCCCCGCGTGTTCTTCGCCCATCGCTGTTGGGCCCTGGGCCTGCCGAAGACCTCCGATCTCCAAATCGGACGGTTGGCCGATGGCACTCCCCGGCCTGTAGAAGGCCCCTGCTGTCCTGTGCCCACCAGCTAACGACCGGCAGACACGCAACACGAACGATGCCTAATCATCGTCATCATCGTCGTCATCGTCATCGTCATCGTCGTCATCATCATCGTCTTGCTGCCGCTGGACCTCGTCGGCCAGCTGTCGCAGCCGTGCGGCAAACTTCTCTTTCGGGAACGCCACGTTGTGAAAGATGCTTGCCTCGATCTGGCGCCAGTTCTCGACAACATGCAGCCCGTCGGCCGAATCAAGGTCATCGATCTCCTCGGCCAGTTCGCGCATCTCCTCCGGATCGTCACGATCGACCGGCGGAATCAGGTACGCCCGCATCCCGTTGGCGGTGTAGGCCTCGGCGTCGGAGAACTTGTCGCCGATGCCGATCTCGATGTTGCCGAACGCCTCGCACAGCTCGGCCAGGCGTTCGGTTTTCTCTTTGCCGCTGCTGCCGATCGACCCGGACAACTTGGGCATCAGCAGCGGCCCCGGCGGGTAGTTGTGCGTCGCCAGCCACTGCTTACTGGCCCGGGCCATCTCTTCGGGGCGGTGAGTCATATAGATCAGACTGTATCGCCCGGCCAGGCGTTTGAGCACGTCCTGCGAGTCGACCATGGGCTTGCCTCGCCCGATCAGGACCGACATAAAGCTCGAATCGACAACCGTGTGGTCCAGGTCCACCACGACAAACCTCGCGATCGGTTCGCGCGCAATGACCAGGATCGGCGTGGGCTTGACCTCCAGCAGTTCCTTGGGCAGATCGTCACCCACGCCCGTAATCCGGGCGGTGAAGTGGTAGTCGCCCACGCGATCGGGCATCACGTCCATCATTACCAGCCCGCGATCGTTGGTGGTCCCCGAACCGATCTTCGTCTCGTTCTGATAGAACGTCACCGTCGCCCCCGCCACGCCCGAGCCGGTCCGGACTTTCATGATGCGGACGACCAGTGGCGTAACGTGGTCGGGATAGGCCAGCGTATCGTGGCCGTAGAACAGAAAGCCGTGCTCAGCGGCAAGCATGAGGCCCCCGAGGATCTCGGCGGCCACGTCGGCGGCAGAGCCGGGCGGGCTGTCCTCACCTTCGCCATCGGCCGACGAAGGGCTCACCTCGGCCGGGGGGGAGTCGCTCTTGGGCGGTTTGTCGTCCTGATCGTCTCGGCCGAAATTAATGTTGAAGGTGTCGGGCACATTGATGCACCCGCTCACCATCACCGCCCCCAACAGCAACAAGGCAATCCATCGCTGATTCATAATCGTTCTCCCTAACAGGACAGGTCGGAAGTATTCTACCGCGCCATCGTCGGCGGGTGAACTATCTGGCCACGCCCGGGCGTACTTGTCAAGGTCCCAAGCGGCGGGTATAGGAGGGCGTTTGTCGCCGCCTCGGCCGCGGCGAGCGAGACCGATGAAATCTTACACGCGCAATGCGGCGTTCAACATTGCCGGCGAGGCGGTCCGGGGCTTCCAGTGGGACGGCGTAGCCCTGGCGTGGTTTCTGATGCAGGTCAAGGAGCCTCGAACCCTCGCCCCTCTACCAGAGCGACGAGTAGATCACTCGTCGACGGAGAAGTAGCGGCGGACGATGGTGCGGTAGCGGCTGGGGATGCGGCCCTGGCGCAACGACTGGGCCGCCCGCAGCCGGGCCGCCGACCATGCCTGCTCGTAGCTCGCCTCAGCCGGGGGCCGTTCGTCGTCGGGCCCGCTGCCCGCCGCCGATCGATAGGCTGGATCGTAGATGCGGACCCAGCGGTCTATTCCCTCGGCCGGGCCGTCGGCGACCGTAGGCTTGGTCGGCTCGCCGGCGGTTGGCTCGCCGGGGGCGGCGCTTGGGCCGGGCGGCAAGAGGGCGGCCGCAGTGCGCACGGCTTCGGGGGTCAGTTCGACCGGCTCGAAGCCCTGCTCGCGCAAATCATCGAGCAGTTGCGCCAAGTGTTCATCGTCGACTCGCTCGACGGCCGCCGATGCCGCTCGCAACGCGTCTCTGATTTCCGCAGCCCCGACGGCTGACGCCTGGCGATCGAACGCCCGGGCCAGCGCCTCGCGCCGCGGGGCCGACATCCGCCCAAGCGGGCGGCGCTCGGCCAGCAGCATCCCCAGCGCCGCTGCCAGAATCGCCGCCAGCGCCGCCGCCGCCAGAGGCCGATGCGCTCGCCGCCAGAAACTCACCCCCCCCAACGGTCGATCGCCCAACACAGCCAGCGCCTGGGCGAAGCACGTCCGGGCGACGGGTTCATCCGCCCGCGGCGGCCGCGCCAACTCGATGGCCGTCGCGAAGCGCTGTTTGAGCCCGCGGGTGAGATCCACGTGCAGGGCCGCCTCGGCCGGCGAGCATCGCCGCGCCAGCCCGGCCGCTGCGCCGACGATCGCACAGCCCGCCCACACCGCCGCCATCGCCGGCCAGACCTCCGCCGTCGTCCAGCCCAGCAAGGCCGCCCCAAGCGCCCCTGCAGCCACGGCGCCGCCGACCGCTGCGCCGACAGCCAGCCCGGCGACGCCGCGGGCGAGGCGAATCCGCCGCGCCGCACGGCGGGCGATTGAGACGATATGACTGGCGGCCTCGTTCACGGTTGGCTCTCCACGGACGCCGGGGGAATCTCCCCGGGCCCGCGGCGATGGGCATACACCATCGTACCTCCCCCGCCGGCCCCGGCCAAGGCGCCGCTGGGGACATCGGAAAAAAGGCTAATGGGATTGGGCGACCTTTGCCGAGGGGAAAAAATAATAGGCCTTAGCCGCGGACGTCCACGTCCGCGGCCATTGTCGCAAGGAGCCAGAGTCATGGACGACCAAGCTCATTGTGTTCTCGTCCTCGAGCCGGACGCGAACGACGCCCAGCGTCTGGGCAGGATGATCGACGCGGCGGCAGCATTGTGCGACCTGCACGTCTGTCACCTCGACACCACGACCGTCCACCCTCCCCTCATCCCCAGCCAGGGCCCCGACGTGATCCTGTTGGAGGCCAACCTGGCCAGCGACGCCGAAATGCTAACGGTCGCTGCGATCTGCCGGTCGGCCGATGTGCCGGTGGTGGTGGTGACGGCCTCGGGCGATCCGTCGCGACATTTTCGGGTGATCGCCCACGGCGCCGCCGACTGCCTGGTCAAATGGACCTTCAACGAGGCCGGCCTGGCTCGCTGTCTGGTCGAGGCCATCCACCGGGCGCCCCGCAGGAGGGAGCCCGCACCGATGCCGCAGCCGGACGATTCGCACCTGCGCCGACTGGTGCATCACAGCGTCGATGCGATTGTTGTCCTTGACGATGACGGCCACATGCGTCACGTCAATCCCGCAGCGGAGGCCCTGTTCGCGCGCCCGCCGTTGGAGCTGATCGGCAGCAGTCTCAACGATCCGCTGACCGACGGCAGCGAGGTGGCCATCCCCCGCCCCGGCCAGCCCGACGCGCTGGCCATCACGCATACCGTCCACGTCGATTGGGACGGCCGGCCCGCCCGGCTGGTGATCTTTCACGATGTGACCGAGCTTCGCTCCAAGGACCACCGCCTTCGCCAGGCGATCAAGATGGAGGCGGTCGGCCGCCTGACCGCCGGCGTGGCCCACGATTTCAACAACAAGCTAACCATCATCAGCGGCTTTGTCCGCGTGGCCCAGTCGCAGATAAACGACGCCGACCCACTGAGCGAGGCGCTGGGCGAGATCGCCCGGGCGGCCGACCAGTCGGCCAAGCTGGTCGCGCAGCTCCTGTTGTTCTCCCGGCCTCAGAAGCCCGAAAACCTGCACTCGGTGGGCCTCAACGACCTGTTGACGCCCATGGCGACGTCGCTGCAACACCTGCTGGGCGACGGGATCGATCTGCAGACCGACCTGCCCGAGGACACCGGGAGCGTTCGGGTCGATCCGGTCCTGTTGGAACACACCGTGACCAACCTCGCCACCAACGCCCGCGACGCCATGGAAGGGCGAGGCCGGCTGGCGCTCAAGACAGCCAACGTGGACATCTCCCACGATTATGTGGCCGATCATCCCGACGCGCAGCCGGGCGAACACGTGGTGCTGAGCATTACCGACACGGGTTGCGGAATGGACGACGGCATCGCCAGGCAGATCTTCGAGCCGTTTTTCACCACCAAGCCGACCGGCCAGGGCACGGGGCTGGGGCTGGCGATGGTCTACGGATTCGTGATCCAAAACGACGGGCATGTCACCGTCGACAGCGCACCGGGACAGGGCACGACGTTTCACCTGTTCTTGCCGCGTGTGGCCGCCCCGGCCAAGGCGCCGGCGACCCCGGCGGCGCCGGCGACCCCGACTGAAGTCGCCTGCGACACCCTCGACACCCCCGACACCCTCGACGCGCCGGCGGTGACGGTTCTGCTGGCCGAGGACGAACAGGCGGTGCGGACGCTGCTGACCCGCGTGCTGGAAACGTGCGGCTACCATGTGATCTCCGCCGACGACGGGGCCAAGGCCCTGGAGACGGCCGACCAGTTCGACGGGTACATCGACGTGCTCGTCACCGACGTGGTCATGCCGAACATGTGCGGGCGAACGCTGGCCCAGAAGCTCCGGGCCGTCCGTCCCGACGTGAAGGTGATCTACGTCTCCGGCTACGCCGGCGGCATCATCGACGACCAGACCGCTGCGCGCGAGGGCGCGGTGCTGCTGCAAAAGCCCTTCAGCCCCGACCACCTGCTGACGGTCGTCCGCGAGATGCTCGAAGAGCCTGTCGCCGTCGCCGCCGGCGGGCCCACCTGATCGCCCACCCATAATCCATCGGAAGAACGGGCCGGCCGCAGGGCGGCCCGTTTCTTATTGACGCCTCCCCCGCCGACGCGACCGCTCGCAGAATTAACTCATTGCGAGGCATGACCTATTTGTTGACAGACGCCCGGCGGTGGTGTGTAATATTATTGTTGGGCCGTTGGGATTCGGCATCACCTTTCGGTAGGGGCTTTATCATGAGGATAGCGCGAGTTGCCTTTGTGGCGGTCTGGGTGGTGGCGGCTGTTGTTTCGCCGGTGATGGGTTACGACTACGGCTGGGAGCCCGGCAAGATCCAGGCTTATGGCGCGTACATGGAGTTGGCTCAAGAGCCCGTCGCCGTCGAGGGCGGCTTTGAGTACGTCATCGACTTCTACACGGACGGCAGCACCGCGCCGGACTTCATGGTCTGGGGATTCAACAACAACCTTGGTTTGAACTTCCACGACGGTCTTGGCGGCTGGGATCCGGACTACGAGCACAACATCTACCAGCGGTGGGACGGCTCGGCCGCGGGGAACAATTGGGACCTGGGCTTCCTAGGAGGGCCGGAAAACATTGCCTGGGATTTCGCCTCCTACAAGCCCATCCTTTTCGGCGGCGGCTGGCAAGTCCCCGCCCGGCCTTACGCTATTGACAACGTTTGGCACGCGCCATGGGAGTACGCGGCGACCGTGGAGGTCCTCTCCTCCGCCTACGACGTCAGCGGAGGCCAGACTTACAGCAGCGCCGGCGGCGGCGATTTTGTCGCCGGCCAAGACGGTCTGCACCTGGTCCAATGGAATGTGGGCCTTGGCGCCGGGCATGACCCAGGGCTGCTGTGGACGTTACGAGTCGTCACTGAATTGGATTATCTGGGCCACTTCGACTCTTTGTCCAGCTTCGGCGACCGGCCTGGGCCGGGAGATCTGACCTGGTCGCTGCCTTCTCTGGGCGATCGGCCGGAAGGCGACCACGGCACGGGCGGCATCTACCCGGTGCTGGGCGACTGGACCGTGCCGCCCCCGCCCCCGCCCTGCGACTGGCCGGGGGAGGGCGTCGACGTCGGCGCCGATGACATCGATTACCTGCGCGACAACATGGGCGGCGACGTGGCGTGTTTCGACCTGGACGAAGATGGTGACGTCGACGAGGATGACCTGACGTATTTGGTCGAGTATCTCGTCGAGTGGGATAACGGCGTCGACACCGGTGTCGGCACGAAGCGAGGCGACTTCAATCTCGACGGGCTGGTCAACGCCACGGACCTGGCGATCCTGAAAGCTGGCTTCGCCCAAAGCCCCATCGGCTGGGCCGGCGGCAACGCCAACATCGACGACGTCGTCAACGGCACGGACCTGGCGATCCTGAAGACCAACTTCGGCTTCGTTGCCCCAACATCCGCCGTGCCGGAACCGGCCACGATCGCCGTGCTGTCGCTGGGCGCGTTGGCGCTGCGGCGGCGGCGAAGATAGGCCGGCGTTCAATCAAGTCACTGGACCGCTCGCGGCCGGTGACGTTCGCCTCGAACAAGGACGACAAGGATATCTGCTTCGACCTGGTCGACGTGGTCTCCTGGAACGTGCACACAGGATAGCATTTCCGCCGTCCGAAGCCGGCCTACGACGCCGTCAAACGTCGCATGCACGAGGCCATGGAACGCTGGGATCGACCGGGCAGACGGAAATGACGAGGACGTTTGCCTGCATCCCACTGAACGAGCGTCTCGCGCTGGCCGATCATGATCCTGCGCCCGGGTCCTCCGATCGCGGCGAACACTCTTGGGGCCCGCGGACGCTGTCGGCCAGCGCTTGGCGGATGCACTGCCAGAAGTGATCGCACACGGCGGGCGCACCGGCCTCGCACGGCTTACCTGTCAGGGGGCAAGAAAAGCCCTCCAGGAGCGTAGATCTTCCCGGCCTGTCCGTCATAGCGCTCTCCTGCCCGCCGGGTCATTTTAGGCGCTGTCGTGAGTCGACGATGATTCTACGTCAAAATCATTGACAAAAATGACAGGTTTACGCCGTGTCCGCCAGTAGGGTAAACACCTTTGATAGTAGGAAAAAATGTCCTTTATGTCAATATCTTAAGGTTTTTAGCTTGACTGATCGGTGGGCGGTGGTATCTTCACGATAAGCGAGAGCCATATCCAAGGATGGACGAGGAGGCCTTGTGCGCGAGAGCGCCTCTTGGCTCGAACACACGCGTAGCATCAGTCACTTCGTACCGTAATTCGCACGGGGGGAGATTGCGGATCCATTCTATCTGTATTGTTCTGTTCTGTATATTCTGTTGATCACGGATGTGGGGGGATCGGGCCACGGATGAAGCCGTATTACAAGAGACGAAACTAGAGAGAGGATGGAGCTATGACAAGAATACTGACAATTGTGATGGCCGTTGTTGTACTTCTCGGTGCATCCGCGGCACAAGCAGGCGATCCCATCTGGCACGACCCGTGGTTGAACTGGGATTTCATCAACCAGACGGGCTTGGCGGTCGACGATCTGGACATTATCGTGGACAGTCCGACCTTTAGCCCGAACCTGGGCAATCCCAATCAGGCCTGGTCCATGCCCTTCCCGGCCATCGGCAGTTCGACCGGCGATTTCGACGGTGATGGCGACACGGACACGAAGATTACGTATTCCGGCGCCGTCATTAACCCAGGGCAAACGGCCCATGGCGGATTGTACATGCTCGGCTCGGGCGCGGTCCTGGACGCCTATTGGACGTTGGGCGGCGTCAAGGTCGGCGCATCGACAGCCATCACGTATGAGCAAACGCGCGTTGAAGGTGACCCCGATCTGTACATGGAGTTGAACATCGCTCCGGGCTTTTTCTTGGATCCGTTGAACGCCGGCGAGGAACCCGCCTGGACGAATATTCGGACGTTCGTCAATCTCCCCGCGGAGCTGTTGAACTTGCCGGATATCGGCAGCGGTCTGGACCTCGGCACGCTGGCGGCTTATGAGGTGACACCCAAGCTGGGTGGCCCGGCTGGCCCGGACATTCTGCTGTCGGACGTCATCACCGCCAACCTCGACAGTTCCCCCATAGACATCTTTCTGGCGAACATCGCCCCGGAGTTCTCCAATGAGAACTATGAGGCGCTGCTGGTGGCCACGGTGCTGAATCAGCCGACCGTAATCGGCACGTTCTGGAACCTCAATCCCCAGTCGCCCGAGCCGGCGACGATGGGACTGCTGGGCGTGGGCGCATTGGCCCTGCTGCGGCGGAAAAGGCGGAAGTAGACAACAACCCCTTACAGCGCGGACGAAGCGGGCGGCCGATACCGGTCGCCCGTTTTGCTGCGCGCCGGGCCCCCACTCCCCCGCCCCGCAATGATCGCACCCGGTGACACTGGCGGCGCGATGGGCTATTATGGTAGCGCAAGCATATCGCGGGGGCGATGGGCACGTCGCGCATCGGCCGCCACGCAAGCCGAACAAGGGATATCGCCATGATGACGACCACACTGGGACGAACGGGCCTGGATGTTACGCAACTGGGTTTTGGGGGGATGGAGCTTCGCGGGCCCAAGGTCTGGTCCGGCCGCGAGGTCAGCGACCAGCAATCCGACGCCGTCCTCAATGCCGTGCTCGATGCGGGGATCACGTTTATCGATACCTCCCCCGACTACGGCCTGAGCGAGGAGCGGATCGGCAAGTTCATTTCATCCCGCCGCAACGAATACTTCCTGGCCACCAAGTGCGGGTGCACGTGGACCGATACCGGTGACACGTGGGACATCACCCACACGTGGACGCGCGAGAAGCTCTTCGAGAACATCTCACTGAGCCTCGAGCGGATGAACACCGACCACGTCGACGTGCTGCAGCTGCACAACCCCTCGCCCCAGGATGTCCGCGAGGGTGACATCGTCGCCGTGCTGAAAGAGATTCAATCGCAGGGCCTGACGCGCTTCATCGGCATCTCCACGCTCCCGCCCGCCCTGGCGGAGTTCGTCGAGATGGGCGCCTTCGACACCTTCCAGATCCCCTACTCGTGCCTCCAGCCGGAAAACTACGACGCCATCACGCTGGCCGCCGACGCCGGGGCCGGGATCATCATCCGCGGCGGCATCGCCCGCGGCGGCCCCCAAGGCGCTGCCGGCTACGACGGGCCCGACGGCGTCTGGGCGACGGCCAAGCTCGATGAAACGCTCACCGGCGGCATGACGCCGCCGGAACTCATCCTCCGCCACACCCTGACCCACCCCCATTGCCACACCACGATCGTCGGGACGTTCAACCTCGACCACCTGGCAGCCAACATCGTCGCCGCCGCCAAAGGCCCCCTGCCCGCCGACGTCTACGACACGATCCGCCAACGTGTCGCCGCCGTGGCGGCGTCATAGACGGCCTCTCGCCAAGGACAGCACCGCCCGTGCCGGAGACACTGCCCAAACACACGATCCGAACGAGCGTCCGAGCCAAAGTCGTTCGGCTGACGCTCTCGCCGCGCGACGGGCTCGTCGTGGTGATCCCCAAAGGCTTCGACCGCAACCAGGTCCCCGAGCTGCTGCAGAAAAAGCGACGCTGGATCGAACGTCACCTGCAGGAGATCGAACAACAACGCCTGCATCCGCCGCCCGACGACCCCGACGCCCTGCCGCAGCGGATTGTCCTCCGCGCCGTCGATCGGCAATGGTCGGTCGCCTATCGCCGGACGCCGTCAGCCGGGGTCCGGCTGAGAGAAACCGCCCCCGGCGAACTGTCGCTGACCGGCGCAACGGATGATGCAACCCTGGCTCGCATGGCGTTTCGCAAGTGGCTGAAGCTGAAGGTCCACGATTGCCTCGCCCCCCGCCTGGTCGCCCTGTCCGACGAAACTCATCTGCCCTTCACCCGCGTGCGGGCGGCCATGCAGCGCACGCTTTGGGCCAGTTGCTCGCAGACCGGCACGATCAGCCTGAACCTCAAGCTGCTGTTCATCCCCGCCGACCTGGTCGGCTATGTGCTCGTCCACGAACTGTGCCACACCCGCCACCTCAACCACTCGCGCCGGTTCTGGGCCCTGCTGGCCAGCCACCAGAGCAACGTCGCTGACAAACGCCGGCAAGTCAAGATCGCCTGGCGCTACGTGCCAACCTGGCTCGACGCGCCGTAGAATAAACGGGGACGCATGACAAGAGGAGCAGCTACGCATGGTCGCTGCCCGTTTCGTTGGTCGTTGCTGCCAATGCCCCCCTGCAATTGAAAGCTGGGACACGATCCGCCCGCGTGTAAAATGCCATAAGATTCTTCACCCCCTCCCCCCCCCCAAGCCCGGCCACTGCGCTGGCCGGGAC
>DRGC01000052.1 GCA_011050235.1 Phycisphaerae bacterium
CTCCTGTCCCGCCAACTGTTGCCTGGCTTCGGAACGCGGCGGGACAGGAGCCCCGCCGCGCAATACGCGACTGTGCCATCTCCCTAGTCCGGCTGCAAGAAGGGGTAGGTGAAATCGGTGGGTGGATTGAGATTCTCTTTGATCGCCCTGGGGGCGGTCCATCGCGTGAGGTTCAGCCACGAGCCGGCCTTGTCGTCCGTGCCCGACGCCCTGCCGCCGCCGAAGGGCTGTTGGTTGACCACGGCGCCGCTGGGCTTGTCGTTGATGTAGAAATTGCCGGCTGCATCCCGCAACGCGTCTGCCGCCTGTTCGACGGCGGCGCGGTCCTGGGCGAAGACCGCACCCGTCAGCCCATAGGGCGAGGTGGTGTCGGCCAGCGCCAGCGTTTCGGCGTATTGGTCGTCGGGGTATACGTAGACCGTCAGCACCGGCCCGAATATCTCCTCGCACATCCAACGGCTCTTGGGGTCTCGGGTGCGAAGGACGGTCGGTTCGATGAAGTAGCCCTCGCTATCCGAATAGCCGCCACCGATCAGCACCTCGGTCTGGCTATCCGCCCTGGCGGCATCGATGGCGCCGGTGATTCGGTTGAACGCCTTGGCGTCGATCACGGCATTCATGAAGTTGGTGAACTCTTCGACCGTGCCCATCTTCATCGCAGCCACGTCGGCCAACAGCCGCTCGGCAACCCGCGGCCAGAGACTCTCGGGGATGTACGCCCGCGAGGCGGCCGAGCACTTCTGGCCCTGGTACTCGAACGCCCCCCGCCCCATCGCCGTCGCCAGCGCATCGACGTCGGCGGAGACATGCGCAACAATGAAGTCCTTGCCGCCCGTCTCACCGACCACGCGCGGATAGCTCCGATAGTTGCCAATGTTCTCGCCGATGCTGCGCCACAACTGCTGGAACACTTCGGCCGATCCGGTGAAATGCAGCCCGGCCAGATGCTGCGAGGCCACCGCCGCCGGGCCCACGATCGGCCCGTCGCCGGGCACGAAGTTGATCACGCCGTCCGGCAGGCCGGCCTGGCGCAGCAACTGGTAAAACAGCCACGACGAATAGGTCGCCGCCGAGGCCGGCTTCCACACGACCGTGCAGCCCATGATGGCCGGCGCCGTCGGAAGGTTGCACAGGATCGATGTGAAGTTGAAGGGCGGCAAGGCGAAGACGAACCCCTCCAGCGGCCGGTAGTCCATGCGATTGATGACGCCGTCGGGGCTGAATGGCTGTTGGGCCTCGATGAGCCTGGCGAAGTGGACGTTGAACCGCAGGAAATCGATCAGTTCGCAGGCGGCGTCGATCTCGGCCTGGAAGACATTCTTGCTCTGGCCCAGCATGGTGGCCGCGTTGAGTGTGTCGCGCCACGGACCGGCCAACAGGTCGGCCGCGGTCAGGAAGATCGCCGCCCGCTGGTCGAGGCTCATCCGCGACCAGTCGCCCCGAGCGGCCAGGGCTGCATCGATCGCGCGGCGGACGTGCTCGCCCTGGGCCTTGTGATAGACGCCCAGCGTGTGGGCAAGTTCGTGGGGGGGGTGGATCTCCCCCGTCTGGCCGGTCCGGATTTCCCGCCCCCCCGCCACCACGGGGATCTCAACGGTCTCGGCCTTGAGCGATTTCAGACGGGCCCGGATGCGATCCCGCTCGGGCGAGCCCGGCCCGTAGCTGAGAACGGGCTCGTTCGTCGGAACTTGCAGGTCGGTCGAGCGGTCGTTCATTGGGCGTCCTTTCCTGCGTGTCCACAGTGACTGCGCTGAGGCTACCGAAAGCAGCCGAGGCTGTAAAGGCCCGGGCCGTCAGACGGTCTTGTCCCGCCGCAGGCCGTCGCGTATGCTGCCGTCATGTACCGCATTGGCATGGGATACGATTCGCACCGGTTCGTCGAAGGCCGACCGCTGGTCCTGGGCGGCGTCCGCATCGACCACCCGCTCGGCCTGGGCGGCCACAGCGACGGCGACGCCGTCCTGCACGCGGTCACCGACGCCGTTTTGGGGGCCATCGGCGCCGACGACATCGGCCAGTTGTTCCCCGACAACGATCCGAAATACGCCGGGGCCGACAGCGCGCAGTTCGTCCGCCGCGCCGTTGCCCTGGCCGGCGAGAAGGGCTATCGCGCGGCCAACTGCGACGTGACCGTTATCGCCGAGGCCCCTCGGCTGGCAGAGCACAAGGCCGCCATGCGACAGACCCTTGCCGCCCTGCTCGATCTGCCCTCCGACGCCGTCGCCGTCAAGGCCAAGACCAACGAGACCATGGGCGCCATCGGCCGCGGCGAAGGCATCGCTGTCATGGCGGTGGTGATGCTGACGCAGGCATCTTAGCGGGGCGGAATGGTCCCTCGAAATCCGCTACACTGCCCAGCGTGCCGCACGACCCGGACGCATGGAGACAGACTCTGACATGGCCGTAGTGCTCTACAACACGCTCTCGCGACAGAAGGATCCGTTCGAGCCGATCGAGCCCCCCAAGGTGCGCTTGTATGCGTGCGGGCCGACCGTCTACAAGTTCGCCCACATCGGCAATCTGCGGACGTATGTGTTCGTGGATATCCTCCGGCGCTTGCTGGGGACCAGCGGCTATAACGTTCGTCACGTCATGAACGTCACAGACGTCGGCCACCGGACCAGCGACGCCGACGAAGGTGAAGACAAGATGGTCGTCGCCGCGCGTCTGGAGGGAAAAACGGTCTGGGAGATCGCCCAGTTCTATTGGGACGCTTTCCGCCAGGACATGGCCTGCCTCAACATCCGTGAGCCCGACGTCTGGTGCCGCGCGACGGATCACATTCCAGAGCAGATCGACCTGGTCAAAACGCTTGAAGAGAAGGGCTTCACTTACACGATCGAAGGCGACGGCGTCTATTTCGATACGTCGAAGTTCCCCGACTACGGCAAGTTCGCCCGGCTGGATATCGAAGGCCTCCAGGCCGGCGCCCGGGTCGGCATGATCGAGGGCAAACGCCACCCCACGGATTTCTCGCTCTGGAAGTTCTCGCCCACCGACAAGCAGCGCCTGATGGAATGGGACAGCCCGTGGGGCGTGGGGTTCCCCGGGTGGCACGTCGAGTGCTCGGCGATGGCCATGAAACATCTTGGCGATCGAGTCGACATCCACTGCGGCGGGACCGATCTCATTCCCATCCACCATACCAACGAAATCGCCCAGTCCGAGGCCGCCCTCGGCCACACGTGGGTGAATGTGTGGATGCACGGCGAGTTCCTGACGCTCGCCAAAACGGACGGCGATGTCAGGATGAGCAAGTCCAGCGGCGAATACGTCACCGTCCCGATGCTGATCGATAAGGGGTACGATCCGCTGGCGTACCGCTACTTCCTGCTGAACGGCCATTATCGTCAGCAGTTGGCCTTCACGTTCGAGGCCCTCGATGGGGCCGTCAATGCGTATGGGCGACTCAAGCGGGCGGCGCTGGACGTTCGGGCGCACACCAGCGACGCATCGCAGCCGATCGACGCCCATCTGCAGACATTCCGACAGGCCGCCCAAGATGATCTGAACATGCCCCGCTGCCTCGCCGCCGTGTGGGACCTGCTGAAAGATGCCGCCGCCGACAAGGGCGACGTCTACGCCACGCTGCTGGAGATGGACAAGGTGCTCGGCCTGGGCGTCGCCGAGATGACTGAAGACGCCGCCGATGTCTCCGACGATCAGCGGGCCGAGATCGAAGCCTTTATCGCCGAGCGCGCCGCGGCCAAGAAGGCGAAGGATTTCGCCCGGGCCGACGAGATTCGCGACACACTCGCCGGGCGCGGAATCGTTCTGGAGGACGGGCCGAAAGGCACGACCTGGCGAAAGGCCTAGGCCTCGCCGTCGACGCCCGCCGGTGCTGAAGATACGCAGTGAACCCGCAAGAGGATTCCCCCATGTTGCCCAAAGAAGCTCTCAAAGCGTGCCTGGCCGGTGAGGCGACGCCCGTCGTGCCGGCGTGGCGATTCTGGACGGACGGCCAGTTCCGCAGCAAATATCCCGACGACATGAAGCGCATGCACGAGAAGTGGGACGACGACTTCTTGTTGACCCAGATCGCCCCCACCAAGCGTGAGCTGGACCTGGGCCTCCAGCTCGCCCCCCACGAGCACGTGGACAACTGGAACTGCCTGTTCGGCGAATCGCCCGACGGGGTGGGGTGGCACCCGACCCGCCCGATCATTAACACCCTCGACGATTGGGCCCGATACCTCGACGAGGGCATGCCCATCCTCGACAACGATTTCGCCGCTCCGGTCCGTCAGGCGTCGGCCGACCACCCTGACAATTATGTCGCAGGGACCGTCTGGCGGACGTACTTCGAGCGGATCTTCATGCTGATGGGCTTCGAGCCGCTAATGATGGAGATCGCCACCGATGGCGAGCTGTTCAACGCGATGCGCAAGGATCTGCTGGATTTCACGATCCGCTGCATCAACCACGTCGCCGACGCCGGGGCCGACGCCGTTTACCTGGCCGACGACTGGGGCACGCAGCATCGGCTGATGATCTCGCCCGCCCACTTTGCTCAGCACTTCAAGGCCGACTACGCGACGATGATCGACACCGGCCACAGCCGCGGGCTGGATGTGTGGATGCATTCATGCGGCCACATCACCGAGGCGATCCCGCACTGGATCGACATCAAGCTGGACGTGATCTCCAACCTTCAGACCCTCGCCCTGGACCTGCCCGCCATCGCCGAGCAGTACCGCGGCCAGATCACGTTCTTCGGCGGCCTGGACGTGCAGGAGAACCTCGTCCACGGCACGCGCGACAGCATCCGCGACGAAGTGCGAACGCTCTTCGACAACTTCCACGCCAGGGAAGGCAAGTACATGGCCTCCCCCTGCAACACCATCATGCCCGAGACGCCCGTGGAGAATGTGTGGGCGCTGTTTGAGGCGATTGATGAGTTTGGGAGGTATGACGTCTGATAGGGCGAATTGCGTTAGCTCTGACGCCGGCTGGCGGGGCTCCTGTCCCGCCAGCTTCTGTTCGGCTTCGCTACGCGGCGGGAC
>DRGC01000053.1 GCA_011050235.1 Phycisphaerae bacterium
AATCTGTGGTGGCCAAGAACGGCCTGGCGGAGACATTCCGGTCCATGGGGCGATTTGATGAGGCCTTGTCGGCCTATCAGGACGCTTGCAAACGCCATCCCGAATCTGTGGTGGCCAAGAGCGGCCTCGCGGAGACATTCCGGTCCATGGGGCGATTTGATGAGGCCTTGACGGCCTATCAGGATGCTTGCAAACACCATCCCGAATCTGTGGTGGCCAAGAACGGCCTGGCGGAGACATTCCGGTCCATGGGGCGATTTGAAGAGGCCTTGACGGCCTATCAGGATGCTTGCAAACACCATCCCGAAGATGTGGTGGCCAAGACCGGCCTGGCGGAGACATTCCGGTCCATGGGGCGATTTGAAGAGGCCTTGACGGCCTATCAGGATGCTTGCAAACGCCATCCCGAATCTGTGGTAGCCAAGAACGGTCTGGCGGAGACCTACCGATCCATGGGGCAATTTGAAGAGGCCTTGACGGCCTATCAGTACGCTCGCGAACAGCATCCCGAAGATGTGGTCGCCAAGACCGGCCTGGCGAGCGTGCTTGCGAGGCTGGAACGGTTTGAAGAGGCCAAGAATGCGCTCGGTGGCAGAAAGGCCGTGAGCCAGAGCGATTGGATCGCCAAGCATGTCTACGGAATGATCGAACTGAAGTGCGGGAATACTGCTGAGGCCAAGGCCATCTTTTCCGAGGGGGCCGACAAATGCCCCTTCAGGGAGTCCAAGGCGTATTTTCGCACAGGCTTGACGCTGGCGAATGTCATGCGGCAAGAATGGCGAGAAGTGCAAGCAGTCTTGAGCGATGTTCCCGACAGGGAACTATCGACACCCGCCAGGGTCCTTCTCTTTGAAGGCTATGCCGCCCAAGATCTGCAGACGGAAGCAATGGAGACATTCCTGCAACTCCCCTCCACAATGAGCGATTTGGAGAGCGCCGTTGCCAACGAGATCAAGAGCGTTAGGATAGACAACAAGCCCAAGCAATATGCCGCGAGCAGGTTATTTGAAATGGAATGGCAGATGGTGCTTGATGACACGATGAACAAGCAGTTGGCTGCCTAGGGGTTCCAGGGGCCACCATACTTATCTCTTCTCATTCGGTCTTGGCCCAGGCTTCTTGGGAAGCAGGTCGCGGATTTCGGAATGCCGAATGCGGGATCGGGTCTTGAAGCTTGCGCCTCGGGCGGATACAAGGGCGGCACGTCGGGCCGCGAGTGTGGCGGAAACTGAAGGCGGAATCAGGAAGGTAACGATGGTGATTGAACTGGAATTTCAGGGCGCAGCCGGGACGGTGACCGGGTCGATGCACGTGCTGCACTTGCCCGATGGGCCGGTGCTGCTGGACTGTGGGCTGTTTCAGGGGCGGCGATCCTGGGCGAAGGAGAGGAACCAGTCGCTGGGGATTCGGCCCGCCGACGTTCGGGCCGTGCTGCTCAGCCACGCGCACATCGACCACAGCGGCAAGCTTCCGTACCTGACCGCCCACAAGTTCTCTGGGCCGATCTACGCGACGAGCGCCACGTGCGACCTGTGCAAGGTGATGCTGGCCGACTCGGCGAAGATTCAGCAGGAAGACGCGCGATATTGGAACAAGCGGCGTGCGGCCGACCCGTCGGAATACATCCAGCCGCTCTACACCATCGAGGACGCCCAAGCCACCGAGAAGCTCTTCCAGGAGATCCCCTACGGCCGCTCGCTGCCGTTCGCGAAGGACTGCACGGCCACGTTCCTCGACGCCGGCCACATCCTCGGCTCGGCGTGCGTACTGATCGAGATCGAGCGCGGCGGAAAGACCACCCGCCTGCTCTACACCGGCGACCTGGGGCGGTTCGACCTGCCGATCCTGCGCGATCCGACCCACCCCCTGCCCGAGGTCGACTACCTGATCACCGAGAGCACCTACGCCAACCGCCGCCACGACAACCCGACGGCCATGAAGGGCGCTATCGTCCGCATCATCAACGAGACGCGCGAAGCCGGCGGGCGGGTGATCATCCCGGCCTTCAGCGTCGGGCGGACGCAGCACCTGGCGTATTTCCTCCACCAGGCCATCGCCGAGGGCCTGCTCGAGCCGCTGCCCATCTACGTCGACTCGCCGCTGAGCGTGCGCGTGACCGACATCTTCACGCGCCACCCGGAGTGTTACGACGAGCAGGCCCGTGAGTTCTGGCGCGAGGAGGGCGACGTGTTCGGCCGCGGGCTCGTGCAGTACATCACCGACGTGCGGCAGTCCAAGCAACTCAACCAGCGGAGCGACCCGAGCGTCATCATCTCGACCTCGGGCATGTGCGAGGCCGGGCGAATCCTCCACCACCTCAAGAACAACATCGGCGACGAACGCAACACGGTCGTGATCGTCGGGTTCCAGGCCGAAAACACGCTCGGCCGGCGGATCGTCGATCGGGTCAAAGAGCTGAGAATCTTCGGGCGCCTGTACCCGCTGCTGGCCCGCGTGGAAGTGCTCAACGGGTTCTCCGCCCACGCCGATGCCGACGACCTGACCCGCCTGCTGGGCCCGCTCGCCCGCAAGCTCAAAGGCGCCTTTGCCGTCCACGGCGAGCGAGGACAGCTTGAAGCGATGGCCGAAATCCTCAATAATGCAGGCTGCTCGAACGCGGCCATTCCGCGTCCGGGCGATCGGTTCGCCTTGGCCTAGCATTCCGGACCAGGCCGGGGCGGGGAGCGAATAAGCCCATGGCGACAACCAATGCCATTTCATTTCGTCGTCTTGGCCGGTCGCTGCAGCCGGTGATCCGCACCGCTGCCGACCTGGCCGCTGCCGTCGAACTCGACGAGGTCCATTGGGTCTCCACGGCCGCCCCGATCGAAGGCCTGCATGTCGACGACGTACTCCTGCGGTGGATTGACACCGACGGCAACGGGCGGATCATGTGCTGGGAAATGCGCGACGCCGTCGCGTGGCTGTTGGACGTCCTGACCGACCGGGCCGGCATCGACCAGCGCAGCACCGCGATTCGCCTGGCTGACATCAACACCCGCACCCCAGCCGGACAGACGATACGCGCCGCCGCCCAGAAGATGCTCCGCCGCCGCGGCGCGGGCGACGACGACTTTCTCACGCTCGATCAGATCCGCCAGATCAAGCAGCAGGTCCAGGCCAGTTCCGTCAGTGAGGCCGGCGTCGTTCTGCCCGAGGCGGCCGAGCAGCCCGAGATCCGCCAATTCCTCACCGACATCATCATCGCCGTCGACGGCGTGCCGCACCCCAGCGACCGCGAGGGCGTCGACCAGGAGACGCTGGGGCGATTCATGGCCGAATCGACGGCGCACCTGGCGTGGCTCGAACAGGGCCGTCCCCCCGCCGACGGCAAGACCAATGACATCTTCCCCCTGGGCGATCAGACGGCCGCGGCGTATGAGATCGTCCAGGCGCTTCGCCGCAAGCTCGACCAGTACTTCGCCCAGTGTCACGCCGTGGCGCTGGATGCCGAGCTGGCCGGGCGGATGGGCTGGACGGCCGCCGAGTTGGACACGCTCGATCTGGACGACCTGGCCGCCATCGACAAGCTGCTGACCGATGCGCCCATCGCCCGCGCCCAGGCGACGCTGGAGTTGGCCTACGACAGCCCGATCAATCCCCACAACGAGGCGGCGCTCGAGCAGTTTCGCCGCCAGGTCGCCGAGCCCATCGTCGGCAAATCGGCGACGCTCTCGGCCAAGCAGTGGGCGCAGATCAAACGGTTCTTCACCGCCCACGAGGCATGGTCGGCCGCCAAGGCGACCACCCACATCGCCGCCATCGACCCTCAGGCCCTGCAGACGTACCAGGACGAGCGATTCGCCCGGGCTGTTGGGGCCCTGATCGCCGACAGCGAGCAGACGGCGTTCCATCTGGACAACATCCGCCTGGTTGAGAAGCTCCTTCTCTATCAGGCCGGCATGATCGATCTGGCCAATAACTTCATCGCCTTCCCGGACCTGTACGACCCGGCGCGGCGGGCGATCTTCGAGATGGGCTCGCTGGTGATCGACGGGAGTCGCTTTGACTTTGCCGTGAAGGTCGACAACCGCGCCGAGCACGCCAGGATGGCGGCCATCGGGAACATGTTCCTGATGTACGTCGAGGTCACCCCCCACGACGGCGGGGCCCCGTTCGAACTGGCCGCCCCCGTCACCGCCGGCAACAAGGGCAACCTGTGCGTGGGCAAGCGGGGCATCTTCCAGGATCGCGACGGCCACGAGCACGGCGCGCGGATCATGCACATTGTCGAAAATCCCATCAGCCTCCGCGAGGCGATGGTCGCGCCGTTCGTTCGTCTGGGGCGACTGCTGACGGGAAAGATCGAGTCGATCACCACCGAGGCCGAGAAGAAGCTCGACGCCACGGCTACCGCCACCATGTCGCAGACGTCGGCCCCGGCGGCCCAGGGCAAGTCGCCCATGGCCACCGGCGGGATGCTGATGGGCGCCGGCCTGGCCGTGGCCGCGCTGGGATCAGCCCTGGCCTACATGACCGAGAAACTCACCAAGCTGCAGTGGTGGGAGATATGCATCGGCATCGGCGGGGCCGTCGTAGCCGTGTTGCTGCCGACCATTATCGTCGCCTGGATGAAGCTGCGCAAGCGAGACCTCAGCGCCATCCTCGAGGCGTCCGGGTGGGCTATCAACGCCCGCATGCGGCTGACACGCAAGATGGGCCGGGCCTTCACCCGCCACTCCCGCCCGCCCCGCCAGCGCCTCACCCCGCGCCAGCGGCGCAGGATCGCCAAGGTGATCGCAATCCTCGTCGTCGCCGCAATCCTGGCCTACGTGGTGGTCTACGACTACCACCGCCGCCAGGCCACCCCAACCACCCAACCCGCACCCACCAAACCGGCAACCACCAAACCGGCAACCACCAAACCCACCACCGTCCCCACGGCACAACTGACATCTCCCCTTTTCCGAAAACTGGTCTGGTCTCCCCCAGAAGACAGATTGCACCCCCCAGGGCCGCCTCAAGCTTGCTGATGAACTGATCGCTGCCCATCGGGCAGCCGCGATTGGCCCGTCCCGATTAACCCAGATTAACCCCAGCACTCCTGTTCGCCCTGCCAACGCCTTGCCCCGAACCAGCGGCGCAAGATCGCCAAAGCGATCGCAATCCTCGTCATCGCCGCAGTCCTAGCCTATATGATAGTCCACGACTACCACCGCCACCCCAACCAACAGCCGCTCCCTAACAGAAGTCTGTATTTGTATTCTCACATTTATGTGTTTAGAAGGAAGCTTCCATGCCTTCAAGGGCTAGAATGACTTATCGGCGGCCCGATGGCGCTGACGGCAAGCAGAGGATGCTGACCGGGAGGGAGCGGCCTTGTCAGTTAAGGAAACCATTGATATTCACGAGATTCTGCGAAAGTACCCCCAAGCTAGATCTGTCTTGGCACGCTTCGGGGTAGCCCCCGGCCAACGGACCACTTTGGCAGTAGCGGCTTCGGAAAAGCACATCCCCGTCAATCTTCTGTTGGCGGCGCTGGAGGAGATTGGCAATGCTCCCCCAGCAAGAGACGACGTGCTGACCGATTGGGCCGTGGCCGACACCAACGAACTGATCGATTACATAGAAAGGCAGCATCACACATACCTCAGGCGTGAGCTCCCTCACCTGGAACATCTCCTCAAACGGGTGATGAAGACGCATCGCCGTCGCTACGGAACGATGTTGGGAGCGCTACAGGCAACTCTTGCCTCCCTCAGGATAGAAATTGAGGAACATTTGCGTGTTGAGGAGCAAATTCTCTTTCCGCGAGTTCGCGACATTGAGCATCATCGACGCAACGGGGGTTCACCGCTTCAGGTGGGCGGGACATTCGTTGATGTTGTTGCCATGGACCAGATGAAATACGAGCACGAACTCGTCGACGCCGCCTTGACCGAGATTCGAAAGCTGACATCGAACTACAGACCTCCTGAAGAGGCGTGCGAGAGATTTGCTGCACTATACGTGGGCCTCGCCACATTGGCGACCAAGCTGCGTGAGCACGTTGACTTGGAGAATACCTTCTTGTGGCCGGCGAACGTAAGGGGACTGACAAGAACACAGAACAACCTTCTCCAAGACACCGTTGGGTCAGTTTACAGCGCACAGAATATTTGCCCCAGAACGCACCAACCATGTACTGCCGGGTCTTACGCTCAGTGCAATTGCTTCTGGGACTGCATTGCCGAAGAAATTGGGTTGAAACGGCCCGAGTAGAAGCGATCGGCTTTCTCGGGACGCGGGGAGACCATGCCATTCTACGCGAAGCATGCTCTACGGCTTGCGCATGCGGTAGATCACAACATTGCAGGACTCTTTCACAAAGGGGTCCGCCTGCTCCTTGAGCAGGATGCGGATCGTCCCGCCGGGGGGGATGTTCAGCGTCTCCAGGGAGATTACCATTTCGACGCCTTCATCGCTGTCCTTGATGTTGTCGGGCGTCCACCCGCCGGAGGGGCCGCCGGTCCCCGGAACGTTCTCCCATTGGCCGCCAGCCGTAGGTTGCTGGATGTCGCAGGTAATAAAGTAGGACTCGTAGGATCCTTCGCCAAGCTTGTAGCCGGCGACGACGCCCAGGGGAACGACGATCTTTCGCTCAAATCCGGAAATGGGTCCATAACCGAACAGGTCGTAGTCCTTGCAGCCGGTAGCGGGGTCGTTGTCGGTATCGACGTACAGATCCACCAGACTGCCGCTCGATCGTCTTTCGTTGTAGCGCTGGGCGATGCTGGGCGTGGTCCGCAGGAACAGATAGAGCACCTTGTCGTCGTTGTCCATGTAGACCTGCTTGATATCGATCCCGTGGCCGAACGGCCCCCGCCCGACAATACCCGCCTCCTGCAAGATGGCCTCGGGACAGCCGGCATCCTTCTTGCCGTCGATTACGAAGCTAGAGGCCGTCTTCCCGCCACCAGCCGCCGACGAGGACGTCGCCCCCGAACCGCTGTCATTGCATCCGATCAGTAGAACACACAGAGCCACAGGGGCAACGGTCAACAACATGCGTTGTGAGGTCATGGCATCTCCTTGCGCAGTAGCGGACGGGTTATCGCTCTGGGTAGTTGCCTTCTCTGCGCCAGAGGTCGAGGATTAGGTCGTAGCGATGAAGCGGCAGGCCGGTGTAGATGCAGTTGCTGGTGGAGAACACGTACCCGCCGCCCGGCATGCCGCTGGTGAGGGCGTAGCGGGCCGATTCGATGACTTCCTCGTCCGTGCCCGTTTGCAGCAGGCCGCAGTTAACGTTGCCGATCAGGCAGACCTTGTCGCCCACCAGGCGTTTGACTTCGGCGATATCGACGCAGCCCTGGGGGTCGAGGCTGTGCAGCGCGTGCGGCCGGGCAGCCACGAGCGAGTCGAGGATCGGCATGATGTTGCCGTCGGTGTGCTTGATCGTGTAGAAGCCCATCTCGCGATAGGCGGCGATGGTTTGGGTGAGATAGGGCGTGACGAACTCGTCAAACATCGCCGGCGAGAGGAACGGGGCATTATTGAAGCAGTAGTCCGCGCACATGGCGAACCCGTCCAGCACACTGTCTTTTGCATACTGCTCGGCCGCCTTGACGCAGCCCTCGACGTACCGCGCGCAGTTGTCCTTTATGCCTTGCGGGTCCTCAGCCAACTGGACGGCGAATTTCATCATGGTATCGCCGCCCGGTAGGGAGAGCGTTGGGTCGCCGTGTATCAACAGCAGGAACTCATCGCCGGAGATGTCGCGGATCTTGTCCAGGATGCGGCGGGTCTCGTCGGCGGGGTCGCGCCAGCCGCCCGAGCCGTGGAACATGATGCCTGAGTGTTCGTACTTGCGGGCGCAGTCCACGTATAGTTGCGCGATGTCCAGGCGGTGGCACTCGCGCTCGGTCTCGGACATCTGGTCCCACTGGTGGTAGGCCCGCTGCTCGGGGTGGACCTTTCCGATGGCTTCCATCGTCAGGTAGAACACCAGCTCCCAGTGCGGCACGCGGCCGGGCGGTTGCTTGCCCTCCAGGGCCATGATGAACTTCTCTCTGGGTGTCACGGCTCGGCTCCTTTGCTGCGGGCTGACCCGTTGCAGTCGGCCCCGATGGGGGCATAATGGCCTATGATCGCGTCGGCGTCCAGAGCACAGCGACTGCCCGACGCCGGAGAGGCGCCATGCCGGGCGTGTATGCGGCCATCTCGTTGACGTTCGCCCACCCATGGTGGTGGCTGGCGGCTGTCGCAGCCGTCGCGCCGGTCTGGATCGCGCGCGCGGGGCGGCGCCGCGGCCGCGCGACGCGCCCGTGGGTGACGGCTGCGCGATGCGTGGCCGTCGCGCTGGTCGTAGCGGCGCTGGCCCGCCCGATGCTCCGCGGCGTCGGCGCGTCGGCGAGGCCGTGGCTGGTGCTCCGCGATGTCTCCGCCTCGACGCGCCGCCAGGGGGCTTCGCGGCCGATGCTGCCGGAAGGCATCGGGTCCGAGACGCTCAGCTTTGCCGGCGGTCTGGCCGAGCCGGGGCGGCCTGTCGATGTCGCTGCGACGAATCTTGCCCCGGCCCTCCGCTTGGCCGCCGCCCGCGCTGCCGCCGGCAGGATCGGCGGCGTGGTGATCCAAACCGACGGCCAATTCACCGACACCGACTGGCCCGCGGCCGCCGAGCTGCTGCGGCAGCGTGATGTGCCCGTCCTGATCGTGCCGCTGACACGCCCGCCGGCCGACGCCCGCATCGTCGACCTGTCGGCCCGCCGCAGCGACCGCGGCGCAATCATTCATGTGACGGTTTCCGCCAACGCCCCCCAGCAGCGGACGCTGACGGTCCGACGGGCCGGCGACGGCGCGAAAGAGCTGCTGCGCCGAACGCTTCAGCTATTGCCCGGCGATCCGGCCACGTTCGAGCTGGCCGATCGCCCACCTGCCGGGGCAGTGTCGGTCTACTCGGCCTCACTCGACCCGGCCGATGCGTTCGCCGAAAACGACCGCGCCGAGACGGTGATCGCGCCGCAGCGCCGGCGCCTGGCGATGGTGGCTGCCCCCGGGGCTGCGCTGGCGATTGACCGGCCGCGCGGCGTGGACGTTCGTCGCGTCGCTCCCGCCGATGCCGCCACAACCGTGGATGGATGGATGCAATACGCGGGCGTGGTGGTTGTCGATCCGACGGGCAAACTCCTGACGCCCGCCCAGCGTCGCTCGCTGGCCGACTACGTTCGTAGCGGCGGCGGGCTGCTGCTGATCGGCACGGGCCGGCGCGACACGCCGGGGGAATTGGATGATCCGCTCAACCGTGTGGCCGCGCTGGTAGCCAATCCGTTCCAGCGTCGCCCCCTGGCGGTGACGGTTGTGCTCGATGCGTCAGGTTCCATGGCCCAGCGCGCAGGTGCGACGGCGCGTTTCGACCAGGCCGCCCAGGCTGTCACCGCGCTGGAAAAACATCTGACCGATGTGGACACGCTGACGGTGATCGTGTTTTCCGATCAACCCCGGACCGTCTACGACAGCGGCGACGGGCCGGCGGATTTCGCCGAACTGGCCGACGCGCTGCAGCAGGTCGCACCCGCCGGGCCCACGCACGTGTGGCCCGCGCTGCAACTGGCGGCTCGGCCGGGCGGCGCCCAGCGACAACGACTGATCCTGGCCGTCAGCGATCTGGAAACCGAACCATTCGCCGTCGCCACCGCCGCCCAGCGGCTGGTCGAGGTCGGCGCATCGCTGGCGGTGGTGGCCGTGACCGATGGCTCCGGCCGGACCGACCGATACTCACTGGCTGCGCTGAGTCGAACGGTCGACGCTCCGCTGGTTGCCACCGACGACCTGGTGGGCTTGGCGGAAGTGTTTGGGACGTTCATCCGCCAGCACCGCGGCCCCGGCGTCCGCCGTGGGCGATTTCGCGTAGCGATAGATGATAGTTCGGCTGGCGGCGCCCCGGCCGAACTGAGCGCCTATGTCCTGTGCGCGCCGACGGCCGACAATGTGGAGGTGCTCGGGCGAATCGAGAGCGATCCGGTCCTGGCGATTCGCCGCGTGGGCCTGGGCCGAAGCGCGTCGGTGGCGGCCGTTGTGGGCAGCGATGGCATTGACGGCCGCGCCGCCGGTCAATTGGCCGGGCGCGTGATGGCGTGGATGGTGGGCCCGCCCGGCGATCCGCGAATCAGCGGGCAGATCGCCCGTCGCGGCGGGGAGGTGGTCGTCCAGTTGGACGCTTTCGAGGCCCACTCGCCCGTTAACGGCCTCTCGCTGACAGCGTCGCTGGCGGGCGCCGATCGGGACGGCCCGCTGCATCGCGCGCCGCTGCAGCAGATCGCGCCAGGCCGCTACGAAGTCGTCCTTCCGGCCGGCGATGGGGCGGGGTGGGTGTCGGTCGCCGATGAGTCGGGCGGGGTGCTCTGGCGATCGGCCGTTTCACGGACCGGCGGCAGGGAGTTTGACGCTATCGGTGTGAACTGGGCCGCACTCGGGCGGCTGGAGCGGCTGGTGGGCGGGCGAATCGTCGCCGATACTTCCGCAGCGACGATCAGCCGTGCGGCGCCCAGGGCCGGTGGCGCAGCGGTCTGGCCGTGGCTGCTGGGTGCGGCGATGGCGCTGGTCTTGGCGTCGTGGGTTGCGGGCCGGCGGGGCGGTGTCGGTCGGCGCGGGGCGATCTAGTCGGTTTTATCGAAACGTCCCAGACCCACCCGCGACCGGACCAGACACTGGGGGGGGAGTGGGAACTTCTCTTCCCGACGTGCGTCGAGTTGGGATATACTGACATCCGACACCCGTTCCTATCCATGATCGGGTGGTCGTGGGAGATGGCATGCGAGTTCTCTTCATCGTCCGGGGGATTGAAGGCGCCGAGCCTCTGGGACTAATGTACATCTCAGCCATGCTGAAGCAGGCCGGGCATAACGTGATGTTCCTGCCGACGCGCGGGATAGACTTATTGGCCGAGATCCGTCGCTTCGAGCCACACGTGATCGGCTACAGTGTGTGCACCGGGCAGCACGTTTACTACCTCGCCCTGAACCGACGATTGAAGCATGCCCACCGATTCGTCAGTGTGTTGGGCGGCCCACACGCGACGTTCTTCCCGGAGATGGTTGGAGAAGACGGCGTAGACGTCATCTGCCGCGGCGAAGGCGAACAAGCGATGTTGGAGTTGTGCGATCGACTTGAAGCCGGGCGCGACATCACGGACATCCGTAACCTGTGGGTGAAGCGCGACGGGGTTATCTGCCGCAATGAGCTGCGCCCGTTGAAGGATGACCTCGACAGCTTGCCGTTCCCTGATCGCGAGTCTCGCTACGCCCTCGATGAGCGCCACCGTGCGTATCCGGCACAATCCTTCATCACTGGCCGGGGGTGTCCATATCGATGCGCCTATTGCTTCAATCCGTCGATGCAGGCCCTGTACGGCCCGGCATGGGGGCGCCGGCGAGTTCGTTCCGTCGAGAACGTCGTCCAGGAGATTGAATCCGTGCGTGCCGTTTCGGGCCTTTCGTTCGTGCAGTTTCGGTGCAGCATGTTCCCGTTCGAGTTGGATTGGCTGGCGGAGTTCGCAGACGTATACCGTCGACGGGTGGGGCTGCCGTTTTACTGTCACGTCCGGGCCGACTGCATGTCGCCGGAGGTGGTGGCGCTGATGGCGGCTGCGGGTTGCCGGAGCGTGAACATGGGCATCGAATGTGCGGACGAAACGTACCGCCGAGACGCGCTGAGAAGGCCTATGTCGAACGCAACGATTCGGGCCGCGTGCAAACGCCTGCACGCCCACGGGATTGCCATTCTGGCCGACAACATTCTCGGCCTTCCCGGCCAAACGCTGGAGGATGACATCGAGACGCTGAAGTTCAACGTTGAGTGTGAGATCGACTATCCGCTTGCGATGTTGCTTCAGCCGTATCCGGGGACGGAGATCGACCGGTACGCGCGAGCCGGTGGGTACTTCAACGGCGACTATTCGACAATTGGGCACAACTACTATTTCCGTTCGCCTCTGACGTTTCGTAGCGAGGATGAGAAGCGACAAGTAGAGAACTTGCACAAGCTGTTCGCCGTAGCCAGAGAGGTGCCATGGCTGCTGCCGGTGGTGCGGCGACTCATACGCTTACCGCCCAACCTTGTCTTCAACGCCATCTTCCGCTGCTGGTACGCTTTCTGCTACTTCCGGCGAATCATGACCCATCGACTGCACTTGGTGGACGTGACCGAGACGTTGAAAGTCCTGTTCGGTTTCTATCCGAAGGAGTCATTGCATGCGCACAATCAAGAAGATCGGGCGCCTGGTCTCCGTGACCTTCGTTGTCGTGTTCGCCGTCGTGGTAGGCCTGTTCCTGTCAGCCTGTCGCACGGCCGAGCTGGACAGTTCAGCGAGATCGACAGCGGTTGACCCGGCAGAATCGACTGCGGACGAGCAATCGACGACGAGCGCCGCCGTGGACGTGGACGAAACGGAAAACGCCCAGCCTGTCCCGCGCAACCTTCTGGAATGAGTTGGTAGGGCGCGTAGCTGCGCTACGCACGCCGCGCGAGCTGTGGGCAATTTACGGCGATCTAGTCGATCTTATTGAGAAGTTCCAGACCCACCCCGACCAGTCGACCAACACGGCGCGTGCGGACGACGCGCGCGAGGTAGTGGGCGGCCTGAGGAACCTTGGGCCCGCCGGGGTAGGGCGGGCTGTTCAGATCCATCTCGATCAGCAGGTGTTCGTTGAGGTGCGGGCGATGTTCAAGCGGCGCGATCAGAAAAAGCCCCATGGGACCCACGTTCGAGGTGCGCCCGTGGCCCAAGACGTGGCCGCTGGTGTCGCGAACCGTCGCCGAGTATATAGCTGAAGCGCGCGGCGCGCGACGCCTGTCGAGGATGGCGGGTATGCGCATGTTGGCGTCTCCGAATTTCGTGGCCCCGCAGGGAAAGTAAGATACATCGCACCACCATAGGCCCCCGTGAACGGGAATATCGGAGCTGGAAATAGGCCCGAAGGCGGCCGACCTGTCGGTCGACCGCCCCGGCCCGGACGCCCCGGTCTCGCCTGCCGGGTTTGTCGGCCCGGCGCCGGTAGCGTCACGCTTTGCGACGTCGCCGATTGGCGCGTCCAGCGGCGGCGCCTGGCCCCGACCGGCTGGGCCTGCCCTGGGAGGCGAGCTCTTTGATCGCCTCACGGGTCAGATGTTGCTGCCAGCCACCGAGGACGTCCAGCCACTGCAGCAGTTCCGTGAGCGTCGGTTTTTCGGAGGCCTGTTTGCCGGCCATGTCGATATTTCCTTCTTGTCCCAGCCCGAAAGGGGAAGTAAGATACCCAGCGCAGCGTTATTTCAAGTGGGAGTATATTCGCATCAGCAGTATATGTCAACAGAACGATTCGTAAAGGCGAATATAATTCATGGAATCATCCTCAGACAAAGGCGTCTGTGAACGTATTGCCCAGGTCCGTCTGGAGCTTACGGGCCCTCGCGGCAAGGCGAAGTTCGCCAAACAAATTGGCATATCTCCAAGTACATACGACTATTATGAATCATCCCGTATCCCGCCGGCCGACATCCTCGTGCGGATCGCGGAGGTAGCGGGTGTGGATCTCCATTGGCTCCTGACGGGGAAGGCTAGTGGGAGCCGAGCGATCACACCCGGCCATCCGGTTCTGCAGCGGGCGGCGGCGCTGTTGGCGGACCGGCCCGATGCGACGGCGCCGCTGGCGGCGTTCGTTGAGCTGCTATCGGAGGTCCAGGCGCTGACTCCCGATCAGCCCGCCCCGGCCGACAGCGCCGAGGCGGCGATGGCGGCAGGGGGGACGGCCACCTCGCCATCGCACTGCGATGGGCTGCAATTGGCCGAACCGGCCGCCCGCGCCGGGGGCGATCGTGGCGGCGATGCACGGACGACGACGGTCGGGCTGATTCCGGTCCTTGGCCGCAGCGCAGCCGGGGTGCCGCAGTTCTGGTCGCAGGGCGCCGATGCCGGCGTGACGGAGTTGGCAGCGCTGATCGGCCGCCATGCGGGCGCGTCGGCTCAGCGCGTGCAGGCGGCGGTTCTCAACGATGCCGAGGGCCAGACCAAGGCCCAGATCGTGACGCTGCGTGATCCCGGCCCCGACGAGGTGGCGCAGTTCATCCGCGCCGACGCGATTGCCTCGCGCTACGTCGATGCGTTCGCACTGCTGATCGACGGGAACTCGATGGCGCCGGAGATCACCCACGGCGACCTGGTCATACTCAGCCCGTCGGTCGCGGCGGCGGACGGGCGGGCAGCCGTCGTGCAAATCGCCGGGCAGATCGGCGTCACCTGCAAGCTCTTCCGCCGCAGCGGCGAGGACATTCATCTGATCCCCATCCGAGAAGAACTGGCCCCAATCACGATCCGCGCAGAGCAACTCGTCTGGGCCCTGCGCATCATAGCCAACGTCCGCCCCGACCCGTCGCCCTATTGACTGAACTTCTCGGAGGTGAATAGGAAGACCTGGGTGTCGGGGTCGGCCCAGGCATCGGGGGGCAGGCCCGCCTTGCGGGCGCAGCATTCGCTGAGGAACTGCTCGGCGTCCCAGTGCAGATCCGTGGCCACTTCCGGCAGGAAGCATCCGCTCCGCGCGCCGGAGACGATGTAGATCCCATGTGTGCCGATCTGAAGCGACAGTGGATTATCCGTTGGCTCGAGCGGCGAGAGAATAGAGACCTCGACCGTCAGGTCCGGCAGTTCGGCGGCTGTGACGGGGTTGTTGAAGAACCGCGGATCGTCCAGCACCGCCGCGCGGGCCATGTGGACGAGCATGACGGCCAACGGGTCGGCCGGTCGGAACGTGCCGATGCAGCCGCGCAGATGCCCGTGGTTCTTGAGTGTGACGAAACACCCCCGCGTCTCGGCCAGGATGCCGGCGGGCTCGGCGACGGTCGGCAAGGGCCCGCCGTTGACGGCCGCCTCGATGGCCGATTGGGCCAGCTCGTGCAGTTGCTCACGTTCTTGAGGGGATAGAGGCATAGGCGTTCTCCATGACCGGCGGCTAGATGACGAACTTGATGACCACGAATCCGCCGATCAGCAAGGCCGCAAACACCAGCGCCAGCCAGTTGAAGTATTTGTCGATGAAGGGCGTGATCTTCGCGCCGTAGATGCGGATCAGCCAGGTGAGCAGGAAAAACCTTGCCCCGCGGCTGGTCGTGGCGGCGATGACGAAGACCGTAAAGAACAGCGCGGGGTTGGGCGACTTGGGCCCCATCGTGCCGGCGACGACGTTGAAGACCTTAAACGGCAGCGGCGTGAAGCCGGCGGTGAAGACGATCCAGAAATTGTAGCGTTCGAACTGCCCGGTGGCCTTGCGGAAGTTCTCGGGCGTGAACTGCGCCCAGGCGAACCACTGGAAGGCGTAGGGCTCGACGAACGTCCAGGCCAGCCAGCCGATCAGATAGGCGGCGATCGCCCCGGTGATGCTGGCGATCGTGCAGTTGGTTGCGTAGCCCGCCCAACGCCGGCGGTTGCTGAGCGTCAGCGGGATCAGCAGCACATCCGGCGGGACGGGGAAGATGATGCTCTCGGTGAAGCTGAGGATAAACAGCGCTACCGACGCGGAGGGGCGGTAGGCCCACGCCAGCGTCCAGTCGTACAGGCGGCGATGGACGTGCCACCAGGGCACGTGCCTGTGCGGACCAATCTTCGCGCCGCAGTGCTCGCAGAACTCCGCGTCGGATGCGATCCGCATGTGGCAGCGCGGGCACGTGGGCGAGGCCGTCGTGGTCGTGTCGGTATCGATGGAGATCTCCTCGGTCTGTTGGTGGCAGTAAAGCGTGGTGGGCGGGTCTTGTCAAATCCGCCGTTGGGCTCGCGCGTCCGGCGTGCGGCGGCGGGGGCGGATCGGTTAGAATGGACTGAATGTCCGCGGCGAACAACAAAGTCCTGGTGGCCATGAGCGGCGGGGTGGATTCCGCCGTCGCGGCGGCGCTGCTATTGGCCGACGGCTACGACGTGACGGGCGTGTTCCTGTGCCTGTCGCTGCGCCACGATGACGGGCCGGCGGCCTCGCGGACGTGCTGCTCGCCGACCGACGCCGTCGACGCCAGGCAGGTGGCCGCTGCGCTGGGTATCGAACTGATCTCCCTGCCGGTGGGCGGGGCGTTCGAGCCGATCATCGACAACTTCGTGGCCGAGTACGCGCGCGGCCGGACGCCCAACCCGTGCGTGCACTGCAACAGCCTGATCAAGTTCGGGCATCTGCTGGATCTGGCGGACCAGGCCGGCATCGGCCTGATCGCCACCGGCCACTACGCGCGGCGCGTCGACGTCGACAGCCAGCCGGCCAGTGGCGAGCCCCGTCGAGCTGCCATCGCGCGTGCGCGCAACGTCGGCAAGGACCAGTCCTACGCGCTGTTCGGCGTGGCCCGGGAGCGGCTGGGCCGAATCCTGCTGCCCATCGGCGAACTGGCCGACAAGGCGGCCGTCCGGCGGATCGCCCGCGAGCGGGGCCTGCCCGTGCACAACAAGCCCGACAGCCAGGAGGTCTGCTTCGTCCCGGGCGGCGACTACACGGAGCTGCTCGCGCATCGCGCTCCGGAGGCGCTTCGACCGGGGACGATCGTCAACGCCGCCGGCGACGTCCTGGGACGCCACGACGGATACGCGCAGTTCACGATCGGCCAGCGTCGCGGGCTTGGGGTGGCCGCCGGCGAGCCGATGTACGTCACCGATATCGATCCCGAGCGGGCGCAGGTGACGATCGGCCCGCGGTCGGCCGTGATGCGGCGCGAGCTGACGGCGTCGGGGGCGAACTGGCACAGCCAGATGCCCGACGCGTTCGATGCGATCGTGCAGATTCGCTACAACCACCGCGGCGCCGCCGGGCGCGTGCGCCGAACGGGCGAGGCGACATTTGAGGTCCACTTCGGCGAGGACATCGCGGCGATCACGCCGGGGCAGGCAGCGGTCGTTTATAACGGGGATCGGCTGCTGGGCGGCGGGTGGATCGACTGACGCCGACGGATGGCCAACGGCCGGGCGCACGCCTCTGCCGGGTGAAACGCGAGCGGGATTTGTGGATTGGAAAGATTAGGGGATTTCTTCTTGCCAAGAGAAACCAATCCCTTAATCTTTCAAATCCCCCAATCCCGCTCTCTTCATTTTGAAAAAGGGACGGCATGCCCTGACCTGCACATTCCACCCAATTTAATATGGGGACGCTAACCATATTTATGAATAAGTAGACATGATAAGTATTGTAAATACAGCAGTAACGATATCTGTTGTCTCTGTATAATACGGTTAGCGTCCCCATATTATAACGGCCGGGCGCACGCGTCTGCCGGGCGAAACGCGAGCGGGATTTGTGGATTGGAAAGATTAGGGGATTTCTTCTTGCCAAGAGAAACCAATCCCTTAATCTTTCAAATCCCCCAATCCCGCTCTCTTCATTTTGAAAAAGGGACGGCATGCCCTGACCTGCACATT
>DRGC01000054.1 GCA_011050235.1 Phycisphaerae bacterium
AACGCCGTTACCTCGACGGGCGTCTGCGGGTCTTGAAACCCGATTGCGTACGGCTCCGATCCGAGCTCACCGTCGGGGAGCGGGATCATCGCCATGTGGTCAAGATCGAGATCGACAGCGGCCCTCACGCAGAGGCCAGCCGTTTGCAAGAGTGTCTTGCCGAGCAACGCCAGGTTTTCTGGGCCGCCGCCGGCGCCGGAAGCCTGCTTCGCGAGCTCGAACCTCGCCGTGATCCGGGCGATCGCGTTCGAGGTGCTGTCCACGTTTGGGTACTTACGGCGGCTCCTCCCGAGGTGTGTCAGAACCCAGCCCAGAGCTGTGAGAGCGTCCATAGTTGATTTCCTCCAGTGGTTTGGACCAGTGAGACCCCCAGGGGCTTACGCGGCGCCCTGGAGGTCTCTGCGGTCGTCTGCCCGGAAAGCGACGCGCGGCCGATCGTAGCCACCTCCAAAGCGACAGGAGCATCTCATGTTACGTCGCTTTCCGGGTGTCGCTTTCTGTACGTGAAGCGACATCGGCTGTCAAGGGTAATGTCGTGATTGTACCAAAATGCGACAAATCGGCCGGCTCGGGGCTGTGAAAAGAAACCTGGCCGGCTGCAGGACGGTGGGTTGAATTTGCGCTGTCGGAAAAGTCGAGGCTCCCTGCGTGCTGGTCTCGGGGAGAGAACCAGGCAGGGAGCCTCTGCTATTGGGGTCGATGGAGGGTATTGCATCTGTGCGCCGGCGTCAAGGCCGCAGGCAGACCCCCCGCACGATCCTGAACCGCACTGTTTGGGTTGTGCGGGTGGGCTGCCGTCCGGCGGAGTGCGCCTGGGAGCGGGCCGAGCGCAGCGAGGCCCGCTGAGAGTGCGCCGAGCCGCGGGAGGCGAGGTGAGCGCAGCGAGCCTCGCCTGGTGCGGCGGTCGATTGACCTGGTGCACACCGGTTCAAGTTGGTGAAGATTGGTGCGTCAGCTCCGGGGGGGGGACGTCTGGCATGTGACGTGACGCCGCGCGGCACGGCGCCGGCCCGGTGCGGGGAGTGCGGTGAGTTGTGGTCGGTACTCCGACCCCGCCGTGCGAGCCGTGCCGGATCCGGTGACCACCTGTTTAGAGCCGAGAGCAGCCAGAACGAGGGACTCCCGAGAAGCTCGGGATCCTGGTGCCGAAGCTCGCCGCGTTGCAGAAGCGCAGCGCTATGGCCTTCGGCGAGTTCGGCACGTTCTGGCTGGCCAAGACGTGCTCGCGGCATTCACGACGCATGCCACAAAGTCCCCCCCCCACAGAAGAACAGGCACGGTACTCCGTGGCGCTGCAGTTCGATGGCCGACGACTGACCACTTGATGAGACGGCTCTTGTGGGCGTGGTCTGCGAACGGGGGTCCGGGGGGAACCCCCGGCAGGGACTAAGAAGACAGGGCCGAGAGGCCGGAAAACGGAAGGGGGGGAAGCCCGGCACGGACGCGAAGGCAGAGCCAACGCGAGCGCCAACGCCAGAGGGGAAGCAGGAACCGACGGAGCCACGGGCGCCGGGAGGAGCACGCAAGGAGGAGGCCGAGGCCGCGGAACAAGAGGCCGAGACACCAGGGACCGCAAAGGCAGGGCAAGGCCAGGAGCAAGGGGAGGGCGAAGAGAAGCGGGAAGGAAGCTGAGGCGAGCGGGGCCACGCTCCGCGGTACCGGCCCCCGAGCCACAGCAACTGACCGCTGAGCGGAGCCAGACCCGCAGCGACTGCCGTAGCCCGGCGATTGCGATGAGCGTCGGGCAGCCGCCGCCACGCGTTGACAGCGCTTCGTGGCAGGCGTCGATGGCAGCAGCTACGTCTTACGCACATTCGACGAATGCGGCACCGTCACTCCGCAGCGCTGAGACGTACGCCAAGGTCTGACAGCCGTGTTTGATCGCGGCAGTGCGTGAGAGTGTCGATCATTGCCGTAAGTCTCGGTACCGGGCAGCCGCTGCAGGTTGCTTCAATTTCTACGGTAATGCAGAGTGCGACGAGGATGCGCTCGCGTTCGGGGTGCGACAGGTCGGCGAACATGCTGGCCGTGACGGAGAGCACCGCGTCAGCGTCGCAGGGGATCGCTTTGGTGGGTTTCGTATGCTCGGGGGTGGGGTATTCGAGCTTCGCAGCGGCTTTCTTACGTTGCGAGGGCAGTTTAGAGGGCAGTGCGGGGTGGTGTCGGGTGATCGTCATACTGTGGTACTCCGTTCTTGAGGTTGTGAACCGTTGGGAGTGAGGGGCTGAGCTTTTCTGCTGGGGGCAGCTTCCTCGAGGTCGCGGACGCAATTAACGCATATACGAACGGGGCGCATGTGTTCGAGCTCGACGCTTCTTCTACAGCAAAAACAGTTTTGAAAACTCGTGATCTCATTTTGCGTGGACGGCGTTTGGCACCAATTTTCTGACACTTCAGAATCGGGCGGGGGTTCGCCGAGCGCCTGCTGGAGCCACAATGAAGCGGTTCGAGCGTTGATGCCGGATCTGGCGGCATCGTGGATCCGCAGTTCGCGGAGTTCGGGATCCGGGATGCGTACGAGGCTTTTGGCCGCCGCGAGCGAGATCTTGCCGTGATGGATCGCTTGCATGAGGCTGTCCGGCCAGTCGGCCATCTCGAGGCGATCGAGGATCCAGTTGACGTTGCGACCGGTGCGGGCGGCGAGCTCATCGACGCCGCCTGGCGTGTTTTCGAGGAGCCCGGCAAGCTGCCAGGCTTCCTCTGCAGGCGACAATTGTGAGCGGGTGACGTTCTCGCTCAAGCGTAGGACGCCGGTCTGGTAGTCGTCGACGTCTTTGATCCAGGACGGGGCGTGCGTCCAGCCGAGCAGTTTGAACGCCTCGAGGCGGTGTCGTCCGGCAATGAGCTCGAAGCCGTCGGCACGGGGGCGGAGCGTGATTGGGTGCAGCAGGCCGTCTTTGCGGATCTGCTCGGCGAGCTCTTTGGCGTGGTCCATATCGAGGAGGGCCCGGCCGTTGCGGTCGTCGGCGACGTGGATCATCCCGAGCGGAACCAGCTGGGACTCAGTCCCCGTCGGGACGCCGGCCAGCTGGGTAGAAGATGAGTTCGCCATCGACGGTAACGCGGTATCCGACGTAGACCTGGTCGGCGGTGCCTGTGGCTTTGAGCCAACGGGCGGGGAGGGTGACTCCCTTGCTGTGTCCGAGAGTGAGGAGCTTGCGTGCTCCGGTGGAACCTGTTCGGGTGGTGTACGGGTCGGTTGTGTCGGGCACATCGGGGCTCCTTCTTGTGAAAAGCGAGTGATATCTTCTGTGAGTTATGCACAGTAAATCACAGGGTTGTGCACAAAGTGTTGTAACCGTTCTACGGTTAGGGGTCAAGGGTGTCACACCCCGGTCGTAAAATCACTGCGAATCGCACAGGCACCTGTGATTTTACGGGACAGCGAATCTATTGGGGGTAGATAGTTTACAGTCGGACAGCGCAGGATATGACGCGTTTCACAGGACCTACTACTACTACTGTAGTTAGAAACGTGGTAGAATAAGAGGGGGAGGACGCCTCGGTGTGATTTACGGGAGTGTTTGTCATGGCAGAGATCAGGTCTGCGTCGGAGATTGCGGCGAAGTGGGCGACGGTGACGCCGCAGCGCACGGCGGACTATGAGTCCGGGGTTCGGCAGCCGCGAAAGGACTGGGCACGGGCGACGGCGGCGGCCGCTGACGCGTGGAAAACGGGCGTCACGGAAGCGATTGCGGGGGGCCGGTTCGTCAAGGGCGTGAATCGCGCGGGTACGGCGGTGTGGCAGGCAGGTGCGATCGAGAAGGGTATCCCGCGTTGGGGTCAGGGCGTTCAGGTCGCCCAGTCGAAGTACGAAACCGCGTTTGCCCCGTATCGTGATGCGATCGAGGGCGTGACGTTGCCGGCGAGGTTCGCCCGACGGGATCCGCGAAACCTTGACCGGGTCAAGGCGATCGTGGACGCGATGAACAAGACGAAGGCCCGTTTGGCCGGGGCGTAGCTGGGCGAGTGCCGCGGGTTGTCATTGAGTTGGGTTGAAAGCAGGTGTAGGATGAAGCGTGTTCTTGTCGGACTGTTGTGTCTGGCGGCGTTGGGTTGTACGGCACGGCACACGTGGAAGATCAATTCCACGGGGGATCGCACGATTGCCGTCAAGCTCGACCTGTCCGGCTTGAGAGCGGTGCCGGTCCCGGTACCAGGAGGATAGATTGTGTTTACGCATTCGATCTTGATGCCGAATCAGTTGCAGGCGGCCGACGGCGACGTGACGGTCGACCTGCCGGTGAATCCGCTTAGCGTGATTCTGCTGCACATTTCGCCGTTGAACGAGACGAGTACGATCGGGAATTACCGGTTGCTCGAAGCTCTGCTCGGGGCGATCACGAACATCCGGGTCAGCCACAAGGGTGCCGCGGTTATCGAGGGTTCGGGGACGGACCTGGCGGTGTTGGCGATGCTGTGGCATCGGCTCCCGATCTGGCAATCGAACGCCGTGGAGACGGACGATGATCGGCGGTCGATTGTGCTGCCGATTCTGTTTGGCCGGCGGGCGTATGTTGGCGAGGAGTGCTTCCCGGAGACGCGCAAGGGTGAGCTGCAGCTGACGATGACGTTCGACATCGCGGCTACGGGCTTCGACGGGCTGCGGTTCAGTGTGGAGACCATCGAGCTGATGGACGCGTCGCCCACGACGGTACAGAAAGTCACGACGTTGGCGCAGACGTTCGCCGCGACGGGTCAGAACGACATCGACTTGCCGATCGGCAATCTGTTGCGAGGGGTGCTATTGTTTGGCACTACGGGCTTCGCGGGTGCGACGCCGGCGCCGACGCTCGGGAACCTGGAGTTCCTGGTCAACAACCTGCAGACACACTACAGCGCTACGGATTTCGAGGTCGGGCGGGCTGTCGTGGGATTGACGGGCGTGCCGTTCCCGCCGGACTTCCGGCACATTCATTCGGGAACGTACACGACGACCGTGGCGGGCGACTCGTTGGAGCCGGAGATCGGTGCTTCGATCGACGACAACTACATGCTGATGCTGTTCGATACGCTTTGGAACGATGAGCACAGCGTGGAGACGGCCGGTGCAAGCCGGATTCACGTTCGATCGAACGCGGAGGCCGCGAATGCGGTGCGTGCGTTGCCGATCGAGCGGGTGAATGCAACGGTGTTCCAGCAGTAGGGAGTGTGACGGTGTTTATCCCCGGGCCCGGCATGGTCGGGCATGAGGATGGGATTCTGTCGACGCGCACGTTTCTCGTGCTGGGGCCGATTCCCGGGGGCTCTGTAGTCGACATAGTTCGTGTGGCGGTTTCGTGCTCCGGGGCGGCGTCGACGCAGGTTATCTTGGTTGCTGCGGCGATTGGGTCGTCGTCCGAAGCTTCGCAAGTGGCGTTGAATGCCGGACGGAGCTTGATCCGGTTTTCGGACATCCGCACTTTGGGGCCCGGCACGGTGTCGTTTGGGATCGGGACGACCGGGGGTGAACGGCGCCTCGAGATCCCGGTGGGGATCCTGATCAAGGGCGGGCCGCAGTGGGTTGTAGTCGGCGTGCAGTCGTCGATCGCGAGCGGCAACAGCGGGTTGGTGGTGTCGGTGTCGACGTTGCAGAAGATTGGTGACGTACGGGGGGGCGAAGGAAGAGAAGCAACTGAGTAGACGATGACGGGAGTGTGGATTGGCGTCCTGCGTCCCAAGCGGCCCGTCCCTCGAGGGGCGGGCCGTGTTTGTTGGTGGTGTCATGGCTCTGTCGTGGGTGCAATACGCGTACGCGGCGTTCAACGCTGACGTGCAGAATGAGCAGTTTTTCAACGCGGGGCCGTTGTCGGGGGCGTCGGTGTTGCGGAGCGTGCGCATCTGGTTGGCGTTGAATCAGTTTAGCACGTTCCGGTTTGCGTTCAGTGCAACGAGGAGCGCTGAGGCGAGCGCTGCG